>CAZFGT010000001.1:0-64711 GCA_964518505.1 uncultured Anaerolineaceae bacterium
TGTTGCCCAGCTCGAAGGTCGGGTCGTTGTTGCCGCTGTACTCGTAGTCGACGATGTGCAGGCGCTGCCCGTCGTCGAGGTAGTTCTCCGCCAGCAGGTCGTTGTGGCACGGCACGGTGGGCAGCGGCCGGCGGCCCAGGGCGCGTTCGAGGTGCGGGACCTCCACGACCAGCTCTCGATAGCCGTCGGGCACCGGGATAGCCCGTTCATCCACGACCGCGAGGTAGTGCTCGGTCAGGCGGAACATGTCGAAGTCGCGCAGGAAGCGCGGCCCACCGTGCAGCGTGCCGAGCGCCTGGGCCACGCGCGCCGGCATCTCCGGGCGGCTCATCGACTCGTTCGACATCGTCCGGCCGGGGATGAAGCCCAGGACCACGACGCCAAGCTCGGGCAGGACGTGGATGACTTCCGGACCGATGCCCACGCTCGCCGCGGCGCGCGTGTTGTACAGCTCGTTCTCCCGGTCGATGGCCAGCAGCTCGGTCTGGGCGCCCGGGATGCGCACGACATACGGCGTGTCCTCGACGCGGACGAGGTAGTTGTGATTGGTCAGGCCGCCCGACAGGAGGCTGACCTCCGAGACGCGGCCACGCCACGAGGGGACGGCGGCGATGGCCGCTTCGACCGCCGCGCTCACGGCCGGCTCAAGGCGCGGTCACCAGCCCTCGGTGCCCGGCTCGCCCTTGAAGGGACCGACGATGCGCGAGGTCACCCAGCCGCCGTAGAAGCGGCCCGGCTGCGGGCTGGCCCGCTCGTCGCCCAGCCACGCGTCGTCGACCTTGCCGGCGTAGAAGGCGAGGTGGCCCGTGATGGCCTCGTAGCCCGGCTTCGGCTGCTCGTAGGTCCAGGCCACGTTGGACACGTCGCGCGTCCCGTCGTGGAGCGACCAGTAACTGGCCTCGCCCTTCCATTCGCACCACGTGCGGTGGGGCGAGGGGCGCAGCAGATCCATGCGTACGTCACTCCGGGGCACGTAGTACACCGGCGCGCCCGCCGTCTCCAGGACGCGCAGGGCGCTGGTGGAGTCGGCGATCGTGGTGCCACCGACCACGACGCGCACCCGCTCCGGGACCGCCTCCACGCGCGGCGGCCGGGGGTAGTCCCACACCGACTCCTGCCCCGGACCGGGGGTGATGGGACGAGGACGCGGGCCCATGTGGTCGGCCACGTCAGTCACGCAGCCAGCCGACCGGCGCCTCATGCCCGGGCAGCGCCGCCAGCAGGCGCAGCAGCGGCACGGCCCGCGCAAGCGTGTCGGCGACGGTGGCCGGCAGGTCCGGGGAGCAGGCATCGGCGTCCGCCAGCCCGCGCCCGAAGGTGATGTCCTTGAGGCGGAGGAGATCGAGGTCGGGATCATCGCCGCGGTAGCCGGACGGCGCCCGCTGTAGCCGGTCGCCGTCGAGGGCCCCGAACATGGCCGTGAAGGCGGGCGAGTCGACCACGGCGTGGACGGCGGCCCGGTCGGCCACGACCGCCGAGCGCCACGCGGCGAGGCGGGCCGGCGACGGATGCCACATGCCGCCGCCGACATAGACCTGGCCGGGCTGGAGGTGGAAGTAGCCGCCCACCCCACCCCCTTCCCCAGCCCACCCGAAGCTCGCGCTGGCGGCCGTCTTGTAGGGCGACTTGTCCTTGGAGAAGCGCACGTCGCGGTAGATGCGGAAGGGGGACTTCGCCGGATCGGACGTCAGCGGGATGCCACGGGCAGCGAACGCTTCGCCCAGCGCCACGCAGAGGGCCTCGAGCGGCGCCTTGAGCAGCCGCTCGTACTCCGCCTTGCGCGGCTGGAACCAGGCCCGATCGTTGTTCTGGCCAAGGTCGACCAGGAACTGCAGCGCCTGCGGTGTGAACCCGGGGAACCCTGCGTGCGCCATCGCCCTAGCCTAGCAAGGCGGGCGCGAGCGGGGGCGTATGCTCGTGCCGATGGATGGCTGGCGGACGATCATCGAGCCGTTCCGCATCCATGCCGTCGAGCCGATCCGCCTGACGACCCGTGCCGAGCGCGCCGGGGCCATCGAGGCGGCCGGCTACAACCTCTTCAACGTCCATGCCGATGACGTCCTCATCGACCTGCTGACCGATTCCGGCACCGGTGCCATGAGCCGGGATCAATGGGCGGCCATCCAGCACGGCGACGAGAGCTACGCCGGCAGTCCCAGCTGGTACACCTTCCTGGCCGGCGTCCAGGCCCTCTTCCCGTTCCCCCACGTCATCCCGACCCACCAGGGTCGGGCCGCGGAGAAGATCCTCTTCAGCGTGGTGGGCGGCCCGGGCAAGGTCATCCCCAACAACACCCACTTCGACACCACCCGAGCGAACATCGAGGCGACCGGGGCGGAGGCCGTGGACCTGGTCATCGCCGAAGGCCGCGAGCCGGCCACGATCCACCCGTTCAAGGGCAACATGGACATCGACGCCCTGGAGCACCTCCTCGCCGAGCGGGCGGCGGACGTGCCCGTCGTGTTCATGACCATCACCAACAACTCGGGCGGCGGCCAGCCGGTCTCGCTGCGCAACCTGCGGGCCGTCCGCGCGGTGTGCGACCGGCACGGCATCCCCCTGTTCCTGGACGCCTGCCGCTTCGCCGAGAACGCCTGGTTCATCCACGAGCGCGAGGAGGGCCAGGCGGGTCGGTCGGTGGTGGACATCGTGCACGACATGGCGGCGCTGGCCGACGGCATGACGATGAGCGCCAAGAAGGACGGCCTGGCCAACATCGGTGGCTGGCTGGCCATGAACGACGGCGCCCTGGCCGAGCAGTGCCGCACGCTGCTCATCCTGACTGAGGGCTTCGTCACGTACGGCGGGCTGGCCGGCCGCGACCTGGAAGCGATCGCGCAGGGGCTGCGTGAGGTCATCGACGAGGATTACCTGCGCTACCGGATCCGCTCCACGGCCTACCTTGGCGAAGCGCTCGACGCGGCGGGCATCCCCATCGTCCGGCCGGTCGGCGGCCATGCGGTCTACATCGACGCGCGAGCCCTCCTGCCGCACATCCCGCCCCTCGCCTATCCCGGCCAGTCGCTCGCGGTGGCCCTGTACGTGGAGGGCGGCATCCGCGCCTGCGAGATCGGCACGGTCATGTTCGGGCGGCATCCCGACGGCTCGGAGACGCCCGCGGCGATGGATCTGGTACGCCTGGCCATCCCCCGGCGCACCTACACCCAGAGCCACATCGACTACGTCATCGAAGTCGTCCGTGCGGTCGGCCAGCGCGCCGCCGATCTGCGGGGCTACCGCATCGCCTCCGAGCCGCCGGCCCTGCGCCACTTCACGGCCCGCTTCACGCCGCTCGCCTGAGGTGGGGACGCCGCTCCCCACGGCCGAGGGCCCCGATCCTGGTACGGGGCAGATCGGGTGCGCCTTCGCCGTCGTCGGCGCGCTCGTGGGGGACCTCATCGCCACGGTCGTCCTGGTGATCGTCCACCCGGACGAGATCTTCCCCAATGGGCCCGACCTGACGACGGCCCTCATCGCGCTGGGGATCGGGTGGGTGGTCGCCTTCGGTCTCGCCGTGATCGTGAGCGTCATCGTCGTCGGCATCGGGCTGACCCGGGTCGTCGGCCGCCTCACGGCCCGGGCCCGCGAACCCCTGCCGCTCGTCGCCGCGGCCTGGCTGGTCTGTGCCATGGTCATCGCCGGGACCGCCCTCTGGATCCTGGCGGGCAGCAACGGATAGGCCCGGCTGGACGGCCCGGACGGGCCCAACGTCGAACCGGAGTACCGTGTAGGCCCGAACGCTCGGCATCCCCCCATCCACCCCCGAGGTCCACCCATCGATGTCCTACCGGCGACCACCTCGCAGCGACATCGGTGACGCGATCCAGGACTGGCTGAACCGCCAGGCGGCCGCCCAGCGCGACCGGGGCGACCGCGGCGGCGACGATGGGCCGCCCGCGGGCACACGCCGCACCGGGCCGCCGCGCCGGCTCCCGCGCCTGCCGTTCGTCATCTTCGCCATCCTGATCCTCGCCTGGCTGATCGTGGGGGCGGTGATCGACCCGGCTGCCGACTACCTGTGGTTCACCAATGTCGGCTTCGGCGACGTGTGGACCACGCAGTTCGCCTACGGGGCGGCCCTGTTCGCGCTCGGTCTCGTGGTCGGGCTGGTCTTCCTGCTCGGCAACCTCGTGCTCGCGTGGCGCTGGGGTCACGAGCCGACCGATGAGGCCTTCGCCGCCCAGGCCCACACCCGGACCTGGCGTGTCAGCGACGCCGAGGTCGACGTGCTGTCCCTCGCCGCGGCCCTGCCCCGCCGCACGATCCGCACGATCGTGGCCGGCGTCGCCATCTTCTTCGGCCTGCTGTTCGCGTTCCGCCTGCCGGCCGCATGGCAGACGGTGGCCCTCTGGTTGCACGCCGTCCCGTATGCCCCGACGGGGACCGCCACCCCGGACCCCATCTTTGGCCTGGATCTGGGCTGGTGGCTCTTCAGCCTGCCGATGCTGCACCTGGTCGCCGACGTGGCCGTGCTGCTGTTCGCCCTGAGCCTCCTGCTGACCGGGGTCGCCTACGGCCTCGTGGCCCTCCGGGGCGGCGACGTGACGGCACGCCGGCCGATCCTGCACCTGGCCATCCTGGGCGGCGCGTTGCTGCTGACGATCGCGGGCCTGCAATGGCTGGGCCGCTACGACCTGGCCTACGGCCAGAACGGGGCGGTCCCCGGCGTGACGGCGACGGATGCCGCGGTGCGCCTGCCGCTCATCGCCCTGACCGCCGTCACCACGGTCGTGCTGGCCGTCGCCATCGTCGTCCTGGCCGTGGTGCGCCGCGGCCGGGCCGCCCGCCTCGTGGCCGCCATCGGGGGCAGCTGGTACGTCCTGTTGGTGGTCGCCGGCGCCGTCGCGCCGGCCCTCTACCAGCAGCTGGTGGTGACCCCCAACCAGAACTCGGCCGAGGCGCCGTACATCGCCAACAACATCGCCCTCACGCGGCAGGGCTTCGGCCTCGACGGGTGGACGGTGCAGTCCTACAACGGCAAGGCGACGCTCACCGCCAGCGACGTCAGCAACGACCAGGCTACCTTCGACAACGCGCGCCTGTGGGACTACCGGCCGCTTGGCACGACGCTCGACCAGCTGCAGACGGTGCGACAGTACTACGACTTCACGTCGGTCGACATCGACCGCTACCTCATCGGCGGCGTGCCGACGGAGGTGATGCTCTCGGCCCGCGAGATGGCGCTGGACAAGAGCCAGACGAATCCGACCTGGATCGCCCAGCACGTCCTGTACACGCACGGCTACGGGCTGGCGATGGTGCCCGTCAACGCCGTCGATGCCAACGGCTTGCCCGACCTCATCGTCAAGGACCTGCCCGTCACGTCAGCCCCCGATGCGCCGCTGGTGAGCCAGCCGCGCATCTACTTCGGCGAGCGGCCGTCCGACTGGGTGCTGGTGGATGCCCAGACCGACGAGTTCGACTATCCGTCCAGCATCGGCAACGGCAACGACGTCACGGACCAGTACGGCGGTTCGGCCGGCCTGTCCATCGGGTCGCTGCCCGCCCGCCTGCTGTGGGCGGCCAAGTTGGGCGACCTGAACCTGCTCATCAGCGACCAGGTGACGAATCAGACGCGCCTCGTCCTGCATCGCAGCCTGGCCGACCGGCTGGGCACGCTGGCGCCGTTCCTGACCCTGGATCCCGACCCGTACCTCGTGGTCGGGCCGGACGGCCGCCTGGTGTGGATCCAGGACGCGTACCTGACCAGCGACGGGCTGCCGGCCGCGACACCCACCGATGACGCGGCCCTCAAGAGCCAGTACGACTACATCCGCAACAGCGTCAAGATCACCGTCGACGCCTACGACGGCACGACCCACTTCTACGTGGCCGATCCGACCGATCCCCTCATCCGGGCCTGGCAGGGCGTCTTCCCCACCATGTTCCAGCCCCTCTCGGCGATGCCGGCCGGTCTGGTGGCCCACCTGCGCACGCCCGAGGCGATGTTCAACGCCCAGACCAAGACCTTCGCCCGCTATCACGTCACGGACGTGGCCAGCTTCTACAAGAACGACAACATCTGGACAGTGCCGGCGGTGAGCGAAGGCAGCACCCAGGTCGTGCCGCCGGAGGCCTACTACGTCGAGATGCGCCTGCCCGACCAGGCGGCCCCCGAATTCGTCCTGATCCAACCCATGGTGCCCGCGTCGCGGCCCAATATGATCGCCTGGGTGGCGGCCCGCAACGACGGCACGGCTCGGGGCCAGGTCACCGTCTACCAGCTGCCGGCCAACACGACCATCCAGGGGCCCAACCAGATCGAGGCCCGTATCGACCAGGATCCGGTCATCAGCGCCCAGATCAGCCTGTGGAACCAGAGCGGCTCGCAGGTCATCCGGGGCAACCTGCTGGTGATCCCGGTGGGCACCTCCTTCCTGTACCTGGAGCCGATCTTCCTGCAGTCCACGAGCGCGGCCTTCCCGCAGCTGACGAAAGTCGTGGTCGCCTCGTCGACCACCATCGGCTGGGGCAGCACGCTGGCCAACGCCCTCCAGGCGGTCACCAGCGGCGCGGGCACCGGGGGCACCGCCGGCACCGGCGGCGGATCGGGCGGCGGCGGCCCGCAGCCGACCGCCACGCCCGTCCCCACCGCGGCCAACGGCAACCTGCCGACCGACATCCCCGGGCTGATCCAGTTCGCCAACGACCACTTCACGGCGGCCAAGGCAGCCCAGGCGCGCGGCGACTTCGTCACCTACGGCCAGGAACTCCAGCTGGTCCAGGACGCCCTCGTCGCGTTGCAGGGGCTGACGGGCGCGTTGCCGACGCCGTCGATCTCGCCCGCCCCCTAGGGCCCTCCCTCGTGCGCGGTGCGAAGGTGCACCGCATCCGCGGCCCGGGGGTCCATCGGCACCGTGGAACGGGCAGTTCGGCACTTATCCGAAGCTCGGTCGCGGTCCGTACCGTCGCATCGTGCAGACCCGCCTACCCCCGCGCGACCACTACGAGCTCCTGCAGGTCGTCCGCACCGCCGACCCCGAGGTCATCCGGGCTGCGTACCGGGCCCTGGCCCAGAAATACCATCCCGATCTGGGCGGCACGGAGACCCAGATGGCGGCCCTCAACGACGCGTGGGCCGTACTCCGCGACCGGCAGGCACGCGCGGCCTACGACCGCCAGCTCGCCGTCGCGGCCGACCGCGCTGGTGGGTCGGTCGACGGCAACCGCGCCCCCATCATCACGCCGCCGCCGGCCGCGGACCCGTCCGGGGGCACGATCCTGGACTACGGCCGCTACCGGGGCTGGTCCCTCGCCCAACTCGCCCGCCACGATCCCGACTACCTGCGGTGGCTCGTGCGGACGCCTGCCGGGCGCGCCTACCACACGGAGATCGAGGCGCTCCTGGCGGATCGGCGGCCGGACCCCGGGCGTACCCGACCCCGTGGCCGCGGCGGGCTGTTCGGCCGGGTGTCGACCGCCCCCCGCTAGGGCGTACCATCTGCGGCGCCAGCCATGAAACGCCTCATCCTGCTGATCCTCACCGCCTGCGCCGGGGCGCTCGTCGTCTGGCGCGTGACGCGCGACGAAGAGCCCACGGCGGCCGAGCGCTGGGATCCTGACGGCGGGCCGCCTCCGGCCGCCTGATTCGTCGGAGCAGCCACGGGGGGCTACGCTTCGCCCGAACTCGCACGTCGCGAGGCGGCTCCCGGAGGCAGCATGAACCTCAACAGCGTCCTCATCGGCTCGGCCGATCCCGAGCGCCTGGCGGACTACTACACGAAGCTCTTCGGCGCGCCCGGCTGGGGGGCTGGCGGCTACAGCGGGTGGCAGCTCGGTTCCGGCTATGTCTCCGTCGGACCTCACGACCAGGTCCACGGCAGTAACACCGAACCCGGACGGATCATGTGGAACATCGAGAGCGGCGACGTCAAGGCCGACTTCGAGCGGCTCAAGGCGGCTGGGGCGACCGTCGTCAAGGAGCCGTATCAGCCCGGCGAGATGCCCGATGCGTGGATCGCGACCTTCGCCGACCCGGACGGCAACTTCTTCCAGCTCGTCAGCGCGATGTCGATGTAAGTCGCGCCAAGTCGGGCCGAACGGCCCTTGCCGGGGACCCACCCCCGCGTCACGGTTACCGGTTGGGAACCGGAACCAGCGAGTGGCCGAGGAACGAGTCCGAATCGGGTCGCCGAACCCGCGCGGTCTCGCTGGCCGATGGAACACAGTCGACCCCGCGGAGGTGCGTCATGGCGCTCCAACGGACCGTACTCGGCGAGCAGCTGGAAGCCCACCTCGAGCTTGCTCGCGTCCTGCTCATCATCGGCGCGGCCGTCCTCCTGACCGCGGTGATGATGGTCGTCTTCGGCTGGCACGGGGTCGCACCCTCGTACCAGATCGTGCCCGATCCGGCGGGCGTCCTGCCGTTCTAGGGCGTCGGTCATGGGGTAGAGTCCACCGCTAGGCAGTGGACGTGGGCCCGCTCGACCAAAACGATGTGCATGGCGGCCGCTTGAAGCGGCCGCCGCGCCGTCTGACCGGGTCTCCCGCCCAGCATCAGGAGGACGCCCCGTGCTCGGTGACTACCTCGTCTTCCCCATCCTGCTGTCCAGGGATCTCGCGGTCAGTCGCGCCTTCTACCACGACACCCTGGGTCTGGAGATCCTCCGCGAGGACGGGGAGCGCATCATCTTCCGCTGCGGGAACGGCTCGCAGCTGTCGGTCACCCTGAGCACGATCGGGACCAGGGACTCGCAGACCCAGCTCGCGTGGCGGGTGCCCGACCTGAAGGCCGCGCTGGCCGATCTGCGTGCGCGCGGCGTCCGGATCGAGGCCTATGACGCGCCCGACCCGGTGACCGACGCGGAAGGGATCGCCGACATGGGCTTTGCCTGGTCGGCTTGGATCATCGATCCGAGCGGCAACGCGCTGGCCATCCTCCAGCCGAAGGCACCGCCGTCCCCGTCCGCCTGACGGCGGGGTCCGGGCCCTGATGTTCGAAGAGCTAGTCGATCGCGTCCACGCGTTCCTGTTCGGCACGCCCATCGTGCGGCGCGCGGCCCCGCGACTGGCCGGCACCTGGCACACCATCGATTCCTCCCTGCCGCTCTACGAGCTGCGACGAACGGCGTGGCAGATCCGGCACGGTCGTCGTCGCGCCCGGTTCCCGATGCGCGTCGCGTTCACGCCCGAGGCGCCGCGCTACTTCCACGGGGCCTACCAGCTGTGCGAGCGCCTCAACGTGCAGATCACCGCGGCCCCTGAGGCGGACGTGCTCATCCACTGGCGCAACGCGACCGAGTGGGGCGATCCGCCGCCCGACCTGGATGCCCGCGCCGTCAATGCGCGGGTGCGCGACATCAGCAAGCGCCACATCAACGAACTGCACGGCCGGGTCTTTGGCTATGACCTCGAGCCGGAGCCCGACGCCACCGAGTTCGTGGCCAAGTCGGACCGCAACGCGACCCACGATGGCCGCGTGGTGGCGCGTCGATCGAGCGAGGCGGGCGTGGTGACCCAGCGCCTCATCGACAACCGGCTCGATGCGCACATGGTGACCGACTTCCGGGTGGTCCTCTTCGATGGCCGGATCGTCCTTTGCGTGGTGCGGTACCGCCCGGTGGCCAACCGCTTCCTGGGCCAGGGTTTCAGCCTGCTGGCCGTGCTGACCCCTCCTGACGCGTGCTTCAGCGCGACCGAGCAGGCCCAGCTGGCGGCCATGTGCGACGCAGTTGGCGCCGATTGGGCCGAGCTGGACGTGCTGCGCGACCGGGGCTCAGGCCGGCTCTACGTCGTCGACGTGAACCCCACGCCCGGCGCCCCCATCCCGAGCCTGTCGCGGGACGAGGACCGCGCCTGCTGGCGCCTGCAGGAGGCCGGCTTCGCCCAGCTCCTGCGCGCCCACGCGAGGGGGCTCGGCGCGGGCGCCTGAGCTGAGGCCAGCCTCCATACTCGCCGGATGCTCGAGGAGCTGGTCGACCGGGTCCACGGCTGGGTGCGCGCGACACCGATCGTGCGTCTGGCCGCCCCCACGCTGGCGGCGGCCTGGCACGCGACGGATCGCTCACAGCCGCTCTATGCGACGAGACGACGGCTGTGGCAACTCCGCCATGGCCGGCGCAGCCGCTTCCCACTTCGCGTCGGGTTCACGCCCGAGGCGCCGCGCTACTTCCACGCGGTCTACATGTTGTGCCAACGCCTGAACGTCGACATCGTCCCCGTCGATGGCGCCGACGTGGTGTTCCACTGGGCCGATGTCACGGTCCGCGCGGAGCCGCATGACCTGGACCCCACGGCCATCAATGCCCGCGTCCGCGACATCAGCAAGCGCCACGTCAGCGAGGTCCACGCTCAGGTCTTCGGCTACGACCTCCAGCCTGACCCCGGCGCCACGGAATACGTCGAGAAATCCGACGCCAACGCCACGCACGATGGTCACGTCGTCGAGCGCGCCTCGGGTGCCGCCGGCGTCGTCGTCCAGCGTCTCATCGACAACCGGCTCGACGACCACGTGGTCATCGACTATCGCGTGTCGGTGATGGACGGGCGCATCGTCTGTACGCTCCAGCGCTACCGGCCGGTCGGTGATCGGTTCACCCACGCGGGGCACGTCGTCACGCTGGTGGTCGAGGCAGACAGCACGTTCGACCTGGATGAGCAGGCGCGGCTCGTCGGGATGTGCGAGGCCATGGGGGTCGACTGGGCGGACCTGGATGTCCTCCGCGACCGGTCGTCCGGCCGCCTCTACGTCGTCGACGTCAATCCCACTCGAGGGCCGCCACACCCCAGTCACGTGGGCCCCGAACTGGCCCGGTACTGGCGACTGCAGGAACAGGGTTTCGCTGCCCTCCTCAAAGCCCACGCACGTCGGCCGCCGGCGTCGTGAGGCCGGTGCGGCGCATGAAGAGCCCCCGTCCCGCACCCAGGCAGGACAGGGGCCTTGCACCCACCCGAAGCTGTCGCACCGGGGGACACCCGGAGAAACGACGCGGCCGGTCGCTTCGTTACGCGGCCGCGCCGGGTCTGGTCACGAGCTGGTCGGCACCGCCGTCGGGGACGTGGCCGGCGTCACGGTCGGGGCCGAGCTGGCGGCCGGCGTTGACGTGGTCACGGGTGCCATGGTTGGCGACGTGACCGGGGCCACAGAGGCGCTCCGTAGGAGGAGGGACGCCCCCGCCGGGTCGGACGGCTCCGCGCTACGGCGAGGTGTGCTCTGATCCCGCGGCCACGCGAAGCCTGGCCATGGTCACGTGGACCGCGTCAGGTGCGGTGTCTCCGGCCGAGCCCGGGCCGTTGCAAGTCCGTGACGACAGGGACCCGCGACGGCCCTGGGCGCCCAAAGGCCCGACCACCTGCGGTACTGCATGACCGCCGGCGACCGGGCCTCTCGGCTATCCAGTTCACCCCTACTCAGCGGGGCGTGTGCTCATCGTGGACCAGCACGGCTGCGCACGTCGTCAACAGTGCGCACCGCACCCTTACGTTTTCGTGAACGTCAGCGCCCCGCCTGGTGCTCATCCTCCGACCAGACGTAGCGGACCGCGCCGTCATCGGCGCACGCGAGCGACCGAACGTACCGGCCGCCCGGTAGGTCGATCTCTTCCGCCAGGCCGCGTCCGCGCCCGCCATCCCCGTCCATCGGTCCGCCGACGTAGAGGTAGTGGCCGTGGGATCCGCGGATGTCGGGCGAGAGCCATCGGATGGCGATCCCCTCGGCGGCGATACGAGCGGCGGCATGGGACGGATAGCCCCGCATCAGCCGCAGGCGCGTGCCCTTGAGGGTCAGCACGCTGTAATGATCGCTTGAACCTCCATCGGGATGTATGCGGCGCAGGCCCAGCAGGAGCCGGTCGCCGTAGTCGGTGACCTCGATGACCTGGACCACCTGCCGGGCTGTCCGGTAGCCGCCCAGGGAGCGGAGGACGGCCTCGCGGCCGTGGGAGTCCCACGGCCCGGGAGTGGGAGCCAGCATCTCGACGTCGGGGTCCAGAAGGTCGCGGATCGCCTCAGGGCCATGGCGCTGAACCGTTCGAAGACCGCCCGGACCCGCTCCTCCAACCGGGCCATCGTACCCGTGGACACGCCGTCAGCAGGTCCGCTCCTGCGTGCGACCCTCAGCCGTCGATGCGAAAGACGGGGTAGGCCGCGGCGATCGGCGCGAACGCCTCGACGGGGGCCGCGGGATCGACCGGGATGTGCGGGCGCGCTCCGACGGCACGGGCCAGGTACGCCTTGATCACCGGGGCGCGCTCGTCCGGCGGCACCTCGACGAGGTGCACCTCGCGTCGTTGCCCGTGGCGGATGACGGCGCGGCCGCCGGCGGCCCTGACATTGCGGACCCACGGCGAGCGCTCACCGAGCATGGAGACGAGGTAGCGCTCGCCCTCATGCTCCCCGATGACGAGCGGGATCGAGCCGACGCGTCCGGTGCGATGTCCCGTCGTCTCGAGCGCCACTGCCCAAGACGGTCCCAGGCCCGATGCGCATGCCGAGGCGTACACGCGCCCGACGGCCCGGCCGGCGCGATTGGGCCGCCCGGCCCGGTAGAAGAGGCGGTTGCCGTTCCGGTGGGATGCGCTGCGCAGGTAGAGCCCGTAGGCACACGCCAGCCCAAGGACGCCGACCAGGAGCAAGCGTGAGGTTCTCACCGAGCGACCAGCATGCGCGCTCGCCGCGGCGGGCCTGAGGAGTCGGACGACCCGCATTCAGGGGCACAACGACCGCTTCGGATGTACGACGCGGGGCTAGGGCCGCCCTAGCGGACGGCATGCCGTCCTATGGACGACCGCGCAGGAGCGAGACCCGGAACGCGCTCAGCAGAGTGGTCGGGGCGACTGGATTCGAACCAGCGACCTCTTGAACCCCATTCAAGTGCGCTACCAGACTGCGCTACGCCCCGAGGTGACCGATGGTACCCCAGCCGCCTACAGGACGAAGGCGGCCACGATGGCGATGAGGGGCGGCACGGCCTGCAGCGCGGCGGCGGCGGCCAGGCGCCGGTTCGTGGTGCCGAGCACGACGCCGGCTCCCAGCATGCAGGCGCAGGCAAAGACGACGATGGCGCACCCCGCGGGCTGGTGGCCGCTCGCCACGAGCAGCAACCCGGCCACGACGCCCGCGGCCAGGAAGAGGTTGTAGAAGCCCTGGTTGAAGGCCATCGGCCGGACGGCCTCGGCTGCCTCCGCGGACCGCAGGCCAAAGCGGCCCCATACGGTCGGCCGGGCGAAGATCAGGCTCTCCAGGACGAAGAACCACACGTGGATGGCGGCCGCCACGAGCGCGGCGGCCACGGCGATGATCGGCATCCCGGCATTCTGGGGCACGGAGGCCGCCGGCGATACGCCCAGCGGCCGGACCGTCGGGGCCTAGACGATCCCCGAGCGGCGGCGACCGGCGGCGAGCTCGCCCTGGAGGCGTTCCTCCGCGCGCAACTGGGCCGTGTTGATGTCGCCCTCGGGGCCGGGGCTGGCCCAGCCGAAGGAGAGCTGCAAGGCGACGGCGCCGGCCTGGAGCCAGACGTCGCACGCGGCACGGACGCGCTCGACGTAGTTGATGGCGCGGACCTCATCGGTCTCGGGCAGGAGCACGGCGAACCGGGCCGGGCCGACGCGGGCGATGATGTCGACCGCGCGGGCCTGGCGCTTGAGCACCTGGCCGATGGCCGGCACGATGCGCCCCGCGGCGCTGGCCCCGACGCGGTCGGCCAGGCGATCCAGGCCGTCGAGCTCGGCGAAGACGATGGCGAACGGGCGACCGTAGCGGCGCAGGCGGACCGCTTCCTCGCGGATGTGACGATCCCAGGCGAAGGCGCTCTCCAGGCCGGTCACCGGATCGTGCAGCGGATCCAGCGGCGCCTGGAGTTCGAAGCCGGGCGCGTCCCAGGGGATCTCCTCCTCCACCGGCGCGGCCGGGGGCGGGGCGATGAAAGCAGGCGCTGCGGCGACCGGGGCCGGGGCCGGCGGTTCGGGGGCGGCCGCAAGCGGTGTGGGTGCCGGCTCGGGGCTCGGTGCGACCGACGGCGGGGGCGCGTCCGCTGACGGCGCCTCGGCCACGACGCTCTCCGGCTGCAGCAGGCCATAGGCGTCCATCCGCGGGCCGGAGATGGCCCGTTCCAGGCGCGTGGCATCGGCCATCTGGCCCACTTCGGCGGCAGGCCCGCCGGCGGTCGGGCGCGGCTCCTGGGTCGCGAGCGTCTCCGGCGCATGGCGGCGCCGGACCCACAGGTTCACCACGAGCAACCCCATGATGACCAGGTTGGCGACGATCGCCACGATGAGGACGGTGATGACGGCATCAGTCGGCATATGCGTTGGTGAACGATCTCCGCGATGGAGGGATGAGTCCGAGCCCGAGTGTAGACGGCCTCGCCGGACGCGGACCATTTGCCGGCTGTCGCCGGACCATGTTCCGTTGACGCCTCACAACGCGTGGTGCGGTGCAGGGGGGTGTGGGGCGGGGGCGCTTCGTCAGGGCCCGCGGCGAGGCCGCGCGCCCGATGCGGCGCGGCCCGTCCGGGTGGCGCGACCCGGCCGCCCTGATGGGCCCGCTCGTCGCAATCGTGGCAGCTCCACCTTGGACCGCTCGCGGAAGACGAGACGGAGCGGGGTGCCATCGAAGCCGAAGCGCGTGCGCAGCTCGTTCTCCAGGTAGCGCCGGTAGCTGAAATGCACGCGGTCCGCATCGCGGGCGAAGAAGACGAACGTCGGCGGGGCAACGGTGGCCTGGGTGGCGAAGAGGACCTTGGGTCGCTTGCCCTTCACCATCGGCGGCGTCTGACGGAAGGTGGCCTCGGCGACCATGCGGTTGAGTTCGGCGGTCGGGATGCGGCGACGGCGCTCGGCCGCGATGTCGACCGCCAGCTCAAGGACCCGCTCCACGCGCTGGCCGGTGCGGGCGCTGATCGACACGACCGGAGCGAAGTCCAGGAAGGGGACCTGCGCCCGCAGGCGGGCGGCGAACTCGTCGAACGTGCGGTCCGTCTTCTCCGCCAGGAGGTCCCACTTGTTGACGGCCACCACGAGGCCCTTGCCCTCCTCCACGACGTAGCCCGCCACGTGCGCGTCCTGGGCCGTCAGGCCGTCGACCGCATCGATCACCAGGACAGCCACATCGGCCCGCCCGATGGCCTTCAACGCGCGAAGGCTCGAGTAGCGCTCGGCAGCGGGTCCGCCGGCGACCCTGCCGCGCCGCCGGATGCCGGCCGTGTCGATGAGGCGCAGCGGCTGCCCGTGCCAGTCCAGGGAGGTGTCGATGGCGTCGCGAGTGGTGCCCGCGGTCTCGCTCACGATGACCCGCTCGTGGCCGAGCAGCGCGTTGAGCAACGAGCTCTTGCCCACGTTGGGCCGGCCCACGATGGCGATGCTGATGGGGCCGCGGGCGATGTCATCGGCCGCCACACGAGCGTCCCAGGCGGCGGCCGCCTCGTCCGGCGTGGGTGGTGGGCCCGCGGGCCCGAAGTCGGCCTCGTCCTCCGCCGCGGCCGCGGCCTCCTCCTCCTGCGCCTTGCGGGCCACCTCGGCGGTGGACTCGGGCGGCAGGGCCCACACGACCGCGTCCATCAGGTCGCCGGAGCCGCGCCCGTGCAGCGCGCTGAGGGCGTACAACTCCTCCCAGCCCAGGCGGTTGAACTCCGCGCCCTGCGCCTCCAGCCGCTCGCTGTCGGCCTTGTTGACGGCCACCAGGATGGGCACGCTCGAGCGACGCAGCAGCTCGGCGGCCTCCTGGTCGGCCGGTGTCTCCCCGACCCCCGCGTCGACGACGAACACGATGACGTCGGCCTCGGCGATGGCCAGCCGCGCCTGCTCCTGGACCTTGGCCTCGATGACGTCGCCGGGATGCTGTTCCAGGCCGCCCGTGTCGACCACGATGAAGCGGCGGCCGTTCCATTCCGCCACGGCGTAAAGGCGGTCACGCGTGGTACGGGCACGATCCTCCACGATCGCCGTGCGCTCCCCCACGATGCGGTTGAAGAGCGTGCTCTTGCCCACATTGGGCCGTCCCACGAGGGCTACGACGGGCAGCCCGGCGAGCGGCGCGGTGCGGTCCAGCACGCCCCGCGAGCGCGACGAACGACGTGTCGCCACGGTCAGGCGGCGCCGGCGATGTCGCGAGGGCGCGCGCCGCCGATCGAGGAGCTGCGGTAGGCCGCCTCGGCCACGGCCTGGAGGGCTTCGTGCGCCAGGCGCCGGGCGTCCACCTGTACGGCAGGGGTGCCGGCCAGCTCATAGATCCGCGCCGCGACCGCCTCCAGGTCCTCGATGGGGGTGCTCGTGCCGCCGGAGACGCCGACGAGGCGCGCGTCGCCGAAGGCGGCCGCATCGGCCAGGTCGGCGGCCGATTCGATCTGCAGGACCGGCGTCCCGGCGATCTCGCAGAGACGCGTCAGCTCGCGGGTGTTGGCGCTGCTCCGACCGCCCACCACGACCATCTGCTCGACGCGCCCGGCGAGTTCCAGGGTGTCTTCCTGGCGCCGGATGGTGACCGGGCACACGGTGTTGATGATCTTCAGCTCGTGGCTGCGCGACACGAGGAAGGCGGCCAGCTGCTCGAACTTCCACGGCGGCTGGGTGGACTGGCTGATGAGCGCCATCCGCTTGCGCCGGGGGATGCGCACCCACTCCTCCTGCTCGTCGACCACGATGGCGTCCGGGGCGAAGCCCAGCAAGCCCACCGTCTCGGGGTGGTTGGGCGTGCCGAGGAGCACGATGGTGTAGCCGTCCTCGACGAGGCGCTCCATCTCCTTCTGCTCCTGCAGGACCCAGGTGCAGGTGCCGTCGATGACCTCCAGGCCGCGGCCCTGCGCCTCCGCCATCGTCTCCGGCGTGACGCCGTGGGCGCGGATCACGATGGCCGCCCCCGACTCCACCTGGCCAAGCGTCTCGACAGCGTGGATGCCCTGGGCGTCGAGCTCGGCGATGACGCCCGTGTTGTGCACGACCTGCCCCAACGTGTGGGTCCGCTTGCCCTGCGCGGCGGCGAGCTTGGCGTAATCGATGGCCTCGCGCACGCCGTAGCAGAAGCCCGTGCGCTTGGCGATGAGGACCTGTTCCACGCGTGCCATCTCACGTTCGAGTATGGCATGCCCCCGCCTGACGGCCCCTCGCGGGGCCCCGGGATGACCTCCTCGCGGGCTAGGGCGCGGCGGACTTCATGGAGCGGGTCAGGGACTGTCCGGCGGCGTCGACGAGGTAGCAGATCACGGTCCGGTCACCGCTCGCCCAGCCCGTGTCGAGGGGGAAGAAGTAGCCCGCGTCGAGGGTCGTGGCATCGTCGAAGGAGATGCCCGTGTAGGCCTGGAAGCTCGCCGAACAGCGGTCCGCAGCGAACGTGTCGAAGGCGTCCGTGGGCGGATACGTGTCCGAGGCGGCGGCCGGATAGGTGAGGACGGCGAAGACCTCGCCGCCGTGCGCCTGGGTGCACGGGTGGTGCTGGACGTCGCCCACGCTCGACGAGGCCGTCGCATCCGCGGGCAGGTCGAAGCAGTCACCCACGCGGAGGTCGCCGGCGTTGGCGCTGAGCTGGTCCCGGAACACGGCCACCCCGGCGCCGACCACGAGCACGAAGACGACCACGACGCCGACGATGACGAGACCCCGCCAGCGCCCCAGCCGCGACGTCCTGGGGGCTGCCCACGCGCCAGTGGGGGGCGTCACGCCGCCGGTGGGAGCCATCGGTGGGCCCCCGGCGGGCGGCATCTGCGGCGCCGCCCATCCGGGGACGTCTTCCGGCGTCGAGGCGGGCTCGGGCGTGGCGGCGGGGGTTGGTTGCGGTGTCTCGTCCACGATGACCTCTTGGCATGCTCGGTCCTGGCCGGCCATGTAGGCAGGTCACGGGGGCCCTGTCAAGGACCCCTTTCGGCGACGCTGGGTGGTGTGGCGGTCGTTCCGTCGCCCCACCTCCCACGCTGCGCGGACGCCAAGAGTGCGGCCAGGCGGGTCATGATCTCGGCGGTCCCCGCCTCCGTCCGCTGGCGTCGCTGGGCGGCGCCGGTCTGGCCCGGCTCGCCGTCCCCGCTGGCGATGGTGAACGGCTCGCCGACCCGGATCGTGATACGGGTCCCGAACGCCGGGACACGCCTCGCCCGCGGCAGGAAGCGCTGGGCCCCGGAGATGCCGACCGGCAGGATGGGCACGCCGGCCCGCAGGGCCAGGAGGGCGACCCCCGGGTGGGCCTCGCCAAGCAGGCCGTCGACGCTGCGCGTGCCCTCGGGGAAGAGGCCCACGACCCCTCCCCCGCGCAGCACCACGAGCGCGTCGTGGTACGCCTGCACGTCGCTGCCGCCGGCCCGCACGAGGATCGCCCCGGCATGTCCCAGGAGCGGCCGGAGGGCCGGCACGAAGAGCTGTTCCTTGGCCAGGAACTGGATCGGCCGCCCCAGGCGCGGCTGGAGCCAGGCGCCGACGAGCGGCGGGTCGATGTTGCTGGTGTGGTTGGCGACGAGGAGCAGCGGCCCGGTCTGGGGCAGCGCCACCGGTCCCTCGTAGCGGACCCGCGCCACGGCCCCGAAGACGCCACGCAGGACGAGCGAAGCGAGTCGCAGGAACGGGCTCGTCGAGGTGAGGACGCGCACCGGGCTGCGCTCAGCCGGCATGTCCGCCTCCGGCGCGCTCGGCGGCCCGCACGCGGGCGACCACGCTGCGGACCGTGTGATCGAACGTCCGGCCGTCGCTGCGCACGATGACCGCGTCGAGGGGCACCCGCAGCGGCCCCACCGCCCGCTCGCTGTCGAGGGCGTCGCGCTGGCGCAGGTCGGCCAGGACCGCGGTCGCAGCCGGACTGCGCGGGTCGAGCGCGCGCTGCGCGATGCGGCGCTGGGCTCGCTCCTCCACGCTGACGTCCAGGTACAGCTTGAGGTCGGCGTCGGGCAGGATGGCCGTGCCGATGTCGCGGCCGGCCATGATGATGCGCCCGGGTGCGGCGATGGCCCGCTGGACGGGCTGCAGGGCGGCCCGCACGGCGGGATGCTGGGCCACCTGGCTGACGTGGCGATCGACGGGCGTCTCGTGGACGGCGGTGGTCACGTCCATCCCGTCGGCCGTGACACGGGTCAGCCCCCCGTGGTCGTTGGGCGCCAGGACCACCTCCGGCACGAGAGCGGCCAGGGCAGCCCCATCGTCGAGGGCCGTCCCGCGCTCCAGGGCCAGCCAGGTCAGGGCCCGGTACAGCAACCCGGTGTCGCAGAAGCGGTAGCCCAGGCGGAGCGCTGCGGCGCCCCCGACCGTGCTCTTGCCGCTCGAGGCTGGCCCGTCCAGGCTGACGATGAGGCCCGGCCGGGCTGCGTCGCGGTGCGCCGTGGTGCCGGGCGCCCCGCCGGCCCCCGGACCGCCCAGCCGGCGGACCTCGGCGGGCTCGAGCTCGCGCGCCTCACCCGACGCCAGGTCGGCCAGCCACAACGTCCCGATGCGCACCCGCACGAGGCGCAGCACCGGCACCCCGACGGCGGCGAACATGCGGCGCAGCTGGCGGCGCCAGCCCTGGGCGATCGTGACCCGATACCACCCGTCGGGTGTCGGCGGTGGGACGACCGAGGCGGCCAGCTTGGCCGTCTCGGCCGCGGTCGCGGGTCGCAGGTCGCCGATCTGGGCCAGACCCTCGTCGAGGGCGACGCCGTTGCGCAGCGTGGCAGCCTGCCGCCCGTCGAGGGTCCCCGCCACCTGCACGGCGTACTCGCGGGCCAGCTCGTGGCTGGGGTGGGCCACCCGCTGCGACCAGTCGCCGTCGTTGGTCAGCAGCACCAGGCCTTCCGAGTCGCGGTCCAGGCGGCCCACGGGGTAGATGCGGCCGGCCCGCGCCAGGATCGCCGGCGGAACGAGGTCGATGACCGTCCGCGCGGCGTGGCGGTCGCGGACCGTGCTCGTCACGCCGACGGGCTTGTTGAGCGCCAGGTACACGTGACCGGCCGGGGCGCGCAGTGGCCGCCCGTCGACCAGGATGCGCGCTGCGCGCGGATCGACGCGCTGGCCAAGATGGGCGGGGACGCCATCGACCTGGACGCGCCCGGCGACGATAAGGGCCTCCGCCCCCCGGCGGGACGCCACCCCGGCATCGGCGAGGACCTTCTGCAGCCGGACCTCAGCCATCGGCGGCGGCCGCCGGATCACCGCCCTCCGCGGCCCGATCCTGCGCCTCCAGGAAGCCCGCCACTTCAGCCTCCAGCGGCGGCAGGTCGGCCAGCGAGGTCAGTCCGAAGCGCTCCAGGAACTCGAAGGTCGTGCCGTACAGGTACGGGCGGCCCGGCGTGTCGGCCCGGCCCTGCTCGCGGATGAGCCGGCGATGCATCAGCGCGCGCACGACGTAGTCCGAGTCGACGCCCCTGATCCGCTCGATGAGGCCGCGCGTGACGGGCTGGCGGTAGGCCACGATGGCCAGCGTCTCCAGCCCCGCCGGCGACAGGCGCGCGGGATCGCTGCCCACGTAGCGGGCGATGAGCGCACCGGCCGCGGGTGCGGTCGTAAGCTGCACGGATTCCTCATCGCTGACGAGCCGGATGCCCCGGTCGCGCAGGGCCACCTCGAGATCGCCCAGCCGTGCGTCGACCGTCTCGGCATCGACCCCCGCGAGGGCCGCGATCTCGCGCCGGGACAGCGGCCGCTCGGCGACGAAGAGCAGGGCCTCCAGTTCCGGCACCGAGAGCTCCGCGGCGCCCGGGCCCGGCGTGGCCCCCACGAGGCGCCCCAGGGCCGCGGCCTCCTGCGGGTCCAGGTCCATCGTGTCGGCGCTCATGCGGCGACCGGTCCCGCCGCCGGGCCGGCCGGGTTCGCCAGGCGGCACTCGATGGGGCCCCACGGCACGGCCTGCACGGCGACCACCTCGCGGCGCTTCACCAGCTCCAGCAGGGCCAGGAACGTGACGGCCATGAAGACCCGGTCGCGGCCCGTGCCCAGCAGTTCCTGGAGGACCACGGCCGGCGCCTGAGCCAGCGCGGCACGGATGGCCGCGGCCCGTTCGACCAGGGTCACGCTGCGCGCCATCACCCGCGGTGGCTCGACCGGTGGCTGGGCCATCGTGACGAGCGCGGCCAGCGCCTCCACGAGGCGGAGGGGATCCATCGGCGGGGCGGGCGCCAGGCGCGCGGCGGCCTGGGCATCGGCCGCGGCGGCCGTCCCCTCGCGGTGGAAGAGACGCTCGGGCGAGTCCAGCAGCAGGCCCAGGCGCGCCCCGGCATCACGGAAGCGGCGGTAGACCAGCAGCCGCTCGCGCAGCTCGGCCTCCGGATCGGGCGCCTCTTCGGGGACCGGCTCCGGCCCCGGCGCGGCCGGCAGCATGGCCCGCGATTTGATGAGGATGAGGTGGGCGGCCACACTCACGAAGGTGCTGAGATGCGGCAGGCGCTCCCCCGGTAGCGCCGCGAGCGCCTCCAGGTAGGCCCCGGCCAGGTCGCCCAGCGGCACCGTGAGGATGTCCAGCTGGCGCTGCTCGATGAGGGTCAGGAGCAGGCCCAGGGGGCCGTCGAAAGTGGCCACCTGGACCAGCGTGGCGAACTCGGGGCGCGGCTCGTCGATGAAGCGGACGGCCGTGGCCAGCATCAGTTGGCCTCGTCGGCCAGGCGGAGCGCCTCGCCCAGGTGCGCGTCGACGCCCGAGGCCGGGTCCAGCGGACCTACCTGGGCGCGGATGAGGGCCGCGGTGTGGGCCGAGCAGCCGGCCGCGAGGGCCAACTCAGCCGAGCGGTCGGCATGGTCCCGCAGCCGCTCGAAGGGCGCGGCAAAGCCGGGCAAGGCGCCCAGGGTGCCCCGCACGCGGGTCCCGTAGTGCTCACCGAGGCTCCAGGCCACGCGATGCCACAGCCGGACGGTGGGCCCCTTGGCCACGTCGTGCAGCAGGCCGGCCAGACGCAGATCCGGGTCGTGATACCCGGCCGCGTCGAGGGTGGCGACCACATCCAGGCCATGGCGCCGGTCGGCGGGAGGCATGGTCAGGAACAGCCGCAGCTGCTCCGTGGTGAGCCACCCCCGGAGGGTCGCCAGCTCGCCCGCCGAGACGCGGGCGGTCACGTGGCGCAAGGCCTGGCGGCTGCGCTGCCACCACCAGGAGTTCACGACGACGGCAGGTCCATCAGTAGATCAACCCGGGCAATCCGGTCAGCGCGGTGAAGATGCCGCCCAGGATCGGCGAGAGGAAGGTGGTCCCGCCGAAGAAGATGAGGATGAAGACGATCAGGAAGCCGTACAGGCCCACCTGGGCCTGTACGCGGGTCATGTCCCACGCCACCTGCGGGGGCACGAGGCCCCGCAGGACGGCCCACCCATCGAGGGGCGGGACGGGGATCAGGTTGAAGATGAAGAGCACGATGTCGATGAATACGAAGATCTGCAGAGCACCGAACAGGAGGCGAGCGGCCTGGTTGCTACCGATCAGGTCCAGCCCCGGTACTGCGACGATGAACCGGATCAGGACCGCTCCGATGGCGGCCAGGATCAGGTTGGAGACCGGACCGGCCAGGGCCACCCACATCTCGCCACGGCGTCCGCCACGCAGGTTGGAGGGGTTGACTGGCGTGGGCTTGGCCATGCCGATGGCGAACGTGCCGCCGCTGCCGACGAGCGAGAGCAGGAGCAGGCCGCCGCCCATGGGATCGAAGTGGGCGATCGGATCCAGCGTCAGGCGGCCCAGGTAACGGGCGG
Source organism: uncultured Anaerolineaceae bacterium (assembly GCA_964518505.1). GTDB lineage: Bacteria > Chloroflexota > Limnocylindria > Limnocylindrales > CSP1-4 > DASPUH01. The sequence continues at coordinate 22,562 of CAZFGT010000001.1, forward strand.
TGCTGTCGCCAAGGCGGTTGGCCATCCAGGCATGCGAGAACTCGTGGATGGGGAAGGCGACGAGCAGGAACACCGCCCCGAGCACGATGTCCCGGAAGATGGCCTCCGGGGTCAGGATGTCGCCCATGTGTGCCGGGTCGCTACAGCCGGCCCAGGAGATCGGCCTTCTTGGCGTCGTACTCCTCCTGGGTGAGGGCGCCCTGGTCGACCAGCGTCTTGAGCTCGGCCAGCGTCCGCGTGACCGAGGCCGGATCGGCCGGCGCCGGAGTCGCGGCGACGGGCTGCGGCGCGGCCGCGGCCCCCACCGGCGGCGTCGGCAGCCGATGCGCCGCCTCGTCGTCGAGGAGGTTCTTGGCGTTGAGCATCTCGCGCTTGAACTCGGTCGGACGGGCGAGCATGTGGTAGTCGTCGATGTTGGAATCCTCGGCCGCCGTCAGGATGTTGAGGTCCCCGTAGCCCAGCAGCCGCCCCAGCAGGTTCTGGTCCAGGATCGCGTCGTTGACCTTCTCCAGCGAGCTGTCCGCGGCATGCTTGTTGAGCACGCCGTCGACCTTCAGTACCCGCCGATTGGTGATGACGTAGTCCTGCGCCGACCAGCGCCACGCCTGCAGCAGGAACAGCACGAGGCCGACCACGAAGCTGATGATCCCGACCCAGCTCAGGACGGTCAGGATGGCGCTGCCGCCATCGGGATGCAGGACGGCGATGAGGATGACGTCCACGATCGTCACGGCCCACGCCAGCATGGCGTAGCGCGCGTCGAGCAGAAGCGCCAGGGCGTGCTGGCGGGAACGGTAGACGACGACCTCGCCATCGGCCAGCAGGGTGTCGGCGTAACGCATCGGGCGGTTCTCCCTCCTTCAGGCGCGGGGATGGGCGCGGGCGTAGACCTGCTTGATCCGCTCCCCGGTCAGATGGGTGTACAGCTGCGTGGTGCTGATACTGGCATGTCCCAGCAGCTCCTGGACCACGCGCAGGTCCGCGCCGCCCTCCAGCAGGTGCGTGGCGAAACTGTGGCGAAGCGTATGCGGAGTGACGTGCCCGTGCAGCCCCGCCCGTTGCGCGGCGGCCTGCACGGCGCGCCAGGCGGCCATCCGCCCCAGTCGCCGGCCGCGGCTCGACACGAAGAGCGGCCCGCCCCGCGGCAGGGCCGCGGCGTCGGGCAGCCAGACCGAGCGCGCCGTCGCCTCGTAGGCCGCTAGGGCCGCCAGGGCCGGGTCGCCGACCGGCACCAGTCGCTCGCGATCGCCCTTGCCGATGACCCGCACGTAGCCACCCTCCGCGGAGAGGTCCTGCCGGTCCAGGGCCGTCGCCTCGCCGATGCGCAGGCCGGAGGCATAGAGCAGCTCCAGCAGGGCGTGATCGCGCATCGCGGCTGGGTCGTCGCCCACGCTCGCATCCAGGAGCTGGATGACCTCGTCGGCGGCCAGGGGGTCCGGCAGGCGGCGGCCCGGGCGAGGCAGGTCCAGGCGACCGGCCACGTCCACGTCGATGAGGCCCTCGGCGAAGGCGAAACGGTAGAAGGCGCGAATCGCCGCCGCGCGTCGCCGCCGGGTGGCGGGACGGAGGGGCACCGGAGGGTCGCCGAGACCGGACAGGTACGTGCGCGCCGGCTCGACCGACCTGCCCCATGCTCCCACGTCGGGCGAGGTGGCCCCGAACGCGCGGAGGTCGGAGGCATACGCGGAGCGCGTGCGCGGGGAGAGGCCGCGCTCGACGCGGAGGTAGACGAGATACGCCGCCACGGCCGCCTGGTAGGCAGGTGGCCCGACCGTCCCCAGGGGTCCGACCCCCACCGGCCCCGCCTGGCTCACGGCGGAAGCAGCTCCACCTTGCGGCGCAGCAGGTCCCAGAACGAGGGCGTGCCGGGGGGCTGCATGAAGCGGATGGGCCGCTCGCGGGCATGCACCTGGACGCTATCACCGACCGCCAGGGCCAGGTCGGTCTGGCCGTCGATGCTGACCATCACGTCGTAGGCGGCCTCCACCCGCACGGTCACGGTGTGGCGGGGGCTGACGACGATGGAATGGATGCCCGCCAGGTAGGCGGCGATCGGCGTCACGACCAGGTTCCGGCTGCCGGGATCCAGGATCGGCCCGCCGGCGCTGAAGGAGTAGCCGGTCGAGCCGGTCGGGGTGGCGACCACCAGTCCGTCGGCCCGATAGGTCGCCAGGTGCGTCTCGTCGATGGCCACATCAAGGCGGATGAGGCGGGGGGACGATCCGCGCACGATGGCGGCTTCGTTGAGGGCGACGAAGTGCGCCGCGGTCGTGGTGGTCGCCCCTCCCGGCGCGGGCACGACCCTGACCTCCAGGGCCATCCGCGACTCGGCCTCGAAGGCGCCGTCACGGGCCTGGCCGAGCACCGCCTCCAGCTGGTCCGCCTCCGCCCGGGCGAGGAAGCCGACCTTGCCGGTGTTGACCCCCAGGAGCGGCACGTCCGTGTTGGCCAGGGCGCTCACGGCCCGCAGGATCGTCCCGTCGCCGCCCAGGATGAGCAGCAGCTCGGTGCCCGGGAGATTGGTGCGCACCAGGGCCGTATCGGCCCCAGGCGAGGTCCAGACGGCGAGGTCGTGCCGCGTGCACCACGCGACGGCCCGCTCCAGGAGCGCCACGGCGAGCGGATTCGTGGCGTTGAAGACGATGCCCAGGCGGTTCATGCGGCCACCGGCGGGCGGCGCAGGTGCAGGAAGATCTCGATGTTGCCGGCCGGCCCCGGCAGGCCCGACACGGCCTCGCCGCGAACCTCCAGACCAAGCGCGCGAGCCGCCCCGGCGACCCGTTCGACCGCTGCCGCGCGCACCCCGGCGTCACGTACGACGCCCTTGGGCACGTCCCCGGGGCGCGATTCGAACTGCGGCTTGACGAGCACCACGAGCTCCCCACCGGGCACGACCTGGGCCGCCATCCCCGGCAGCAGGCGGGTCAGCGAGATGAACGAGACGTCGGCCACGACCAGCGTGATGGGCTCCGGCAGGCGGATGGCCTCGGCATCGGCCGGCTCCAGCCGGCGGGCGTGGGTCCGTTCCATGCTGGTCACCCGCGGGTCCGCGCGGAGCGCCTCGGCCAACTGTCCTCGGCCCACGTCGAGAGCATAGACATGGCGGGCGCCGCGCTGCAACAGGCAGTCGGTGAAGCCGCCGGTGCTGGCCCCGACGTCCAGGCAGACGCGATCGCGCGGCTCCACCCCGAACGCATGGAGGGCACCTGCCAGCTTCTCCCCGCCGCGCGAGACGTACGGCGGTGGCTGGTCCAGGGTGACGGGCGTGTCAGCGGCGACCAGGTCGCCCGGCTTGCGGTCGCGACGGGCGGCGGGTCCGTCCCCGACGCGGACACGCCCGGCCAGGAGGAGGGCCTGTGCCTGGGCCCGGCTTGCGACGAGGCCGCGGGCAAGGATGAGCTGGTCCAGCCGGGTGCGAGCCGGCACGCTGGTGCTCCGGTCGGCGGTGGTCAGGCCGTGCGCCTGGCTGGCCGCCGGGCCGCCGTGGCGCTGGGCCGGGCGCCGACGGTCGCCAGCGCCTCGGCCAGCTGCTCGACCAGGCCGTCGACGTCCAGACGCAGGATGCGACGCAGGTCGGCCGCCGATCCGTGATCCACGAACTGCTCGCCCGAAAGGCCGATGAGGTGCACCGGCACCGACCGCAGGCCCGGATCTTCCAGGCCCGCCTCCGCCAGCGCCTCGAGCACGCCAGCCCCGAACCCGCCGGTGATGACGCTCTCCTCCACGGTGGCCACCAGCTGCCGCCCGGCGGCATGGGTGACGATGAGCTGTCGGTCGAGCGGCTTGGCGAACCGGGCGTTGATCACCCCGACGGACCAGCCATCCAGGCCGAGCCGGTCGGCCGCCTCCATGGCGCGCTGGACGATGGGCCCGAAGGCGACGATGAGGAGGTCCTGGCCGGCGCGCAGCAGCTCACCCTGGCCCACCGGGATGGGATCGGGAGCGACGGCCGGCAGGTCCAGACCCGCGTCGCGCGGGTAGTGGAGGGCGAAGGGATGGTCCTGCCCGAACGCGGTGCGCAGCAGGCGGCGCAGCTCCTGCTCGTCCTTCGGCGAGGCGATGACCAGGTGCGGCAGCTGGCGCTGCGCGGGGATCGTGAACATGCCCTGGTGGCTCGTGCCGTCCTCGCCGACGATGCCGGCCCGGTCCACCCCCAGGACGACCGGCTGGTCGTTCTGGCAGATGTCGTGGACGGTCTGGTCGAAGGCGCGCTGCAGGAACGTGGAGTAGATGGCCACGAACGGCCGCATGCCGCCGAGCGCGAGGCCCGTCGCCAGCGTCAGGGCGTGCTGCTCAGCGATGCCCACGTCGTACATGCGGTGGGGGAACTCACCGGCGAAGCGGTTCAGGCCGGTGCCGGTGGGCATGCCGGCGGTGATGGCCACGACCCGCGGATCCTCGCGCGCGATGGCCAGCAACTCGGCGACCGCGACCGCCGTGTAGTTGGGTGGCCGCTTGAGGGCAGCCGCGGCCTGCGCGGCGGACGGGGTGGCGTCGCCGTCACTCGTGCCGGGGGCGGAGGGCGGCGGCAGGACGGCCATCGGCGGCAACGCCGCACCATGGAAGCTGACCTGGTCGGCCTCAGCCGGCCGGAAGCCGTGCCCCTTCTGGGTCCGCACGTGGACGATGACGGGACCCTCGTTGGTGAGGGCGCGCCGGAAGGTCGCGTCCAGGGCCTGCAGGTCGTGCCCCGGGACCGGGCCGATGTAGGTGATGCCCAGGTCCTCGAAGAGCTGGCCCGGCTGCACGAACTGGACGACCGAGGCCCGCAGGCGCCGCGAGATCTCCAGGGCCTGCTCGCCCACCAGCGGCAGCCGCCGGATGGCCCGGTCGTAGGCGCGCTTGGACCCCCGCCACGTCTTCGACAGCTTGATCCGCGAGAGGTACTGGCTGAGCGCCCCCACGGTCGGCGAGATGCTCATCTCGTTGTCGTTGAGGACGATCATCATGCGCGTCTGGCGGTGGCCAAGGTCGTTGAGCGCCTCCAGCGAGAGGCCGCTGATGAGGGCCGCATCGCCGACCACGACCGCCACGCGCTCCGTCCCGCCACGCTCGTCCCGGGCCAGGGCCAGGCCTTCCGCGATGGACAGGCCGGTACCGGCATGGCCGCCGTCGAAGACGTCGTGCGGACTCTCCGCGCGGCGCGGGAAGCCACTGATGCCGCCCAGCTGGCGAAGCGTCCCGAAGCGTTCCAGGCGGCCGGTCAGCAGCTTGTGCGGGTACGCCTGGTGGCCGGTGTCCCACACGACGTGGTCACGGGGGCTGTCCATCAGCCGGTGGAGGGCCACGGCGATCTCGACGACACCGAGCGAGCTGCCCAGGTGGCCGCCCGTGCGAGCCACCGTGGCGATGATCGTGGTGCGCAACTCGGTGCACAACTGAGCCAGCTCGTCGTCCGACAGCTTGCGCAGGTCGGCCGGCCCCTGGAGCGAGGCAAGGATGCTCACGTCAGGCGGATTGTAGAGGCCGCCCGACTTCGCGCCCGGGGGCTGGTGTTTCGTGGTCAGGCGACGCCGGGTCGCGCCATCGACCAAGGGAAGACGGCCCCGCCGGGCAGCAGCACGAAGGGCGTGGCGACGGGCCGCGCGGTCGCCGTGGCGCGAGGGGCGGCCGCGGGTGCTGCGGTGCGCGGGATGGGCTGGATCGTGATGAAGCGGCCCTCCCACACCATGTGCACGCGCGCGTAATGGAACGGGGTGAAGAACGTCCGGAAGGCGGCCGCGGAGAGCTTCGTGTCGGGCGGCATGTCGTAGCCGTTGACGCTCTGGCGGCCGTACAGCGGGCCGGTCACGCGGACGCTCGTGACCGTGAAGTCGCTGGTGCGGGCCGGGTCGGCCGTGGCGGTGAAGCCGTTCAGGACCCAGGCGTGGTTGCCGTGCATGACCGCCAGCGACACGGGCAGGCCCGTCAGGCGCATGCGGGTCACGGCGTCGTGGAGGGCCGCATCCAAGCTGGCGTAGGTGACCAACCGGTAGCGGCTGTCGACGTACCGGGCCAGCCCGTCCGCCCACCCCTGGGGATCCGTGCCGTCACTGATGGGGATGGTGTACCGGTCGTGGGCACGCATGTAGGAGAAGTACCGAGACTGGTCGGCCGTGCTGTGGTCCGTCTGGTGGAACGCCATGTTGGCCATGATCTGGGCGTTGGCGGCCGTGCACCAGTACCACGTCGCCTGCATCGTGTAGACCCCGGGTCGATACAGGTCGATGCCACCCGTCCACGTGGCCAGGGCCGCTTCGGTCGCTGACGCGGGCGTGGTCGCCGGGAGGGGTGCGTCTGCCGCAGGTGCTGCCACCGAAAGGGGCGCTGCGGCGACCGGGGCCGGCGTCGCGGCGGCGCCCCAGGTCCAGCCTGCGAGCCCCACGGCGAGGGCGGCCAGCACCGCCATGAGCGCACGGTGCCACGATCGGACGCCCCCCGCTCGATCCGTCATGCACCCATGGTGCGCCCCTCAGCCGGATCCCGCCAGCGGCTCGATGGTCCCGTGCGGAGGGTCCGGGCATCGGCGGCGCCCGGGCCAGTGGCGGCCTCCCTGGCCCCTAGAGGCCCGCCTTACCACCCCCATTCATGCATAGGGTCGATCGGGGCCTTAAGCCGGCCCGCTCCTGGCCTTGGGGGCCTCCTTGCGGGCGTAGCGTCCGAACTTGTGCTCAGACCAGCCATGGAGGGAATACGAACTCGCCCAAGCCCCTCGCGCAAGGCGTGCCGCGGGCGTGCCGCGGCCGCTCCGGGGCGCGTCAGGCGGTCAGGCGGTCAGGCGTCCTCGGCGTCGTCGGGGGTGAGGTCGAGTGCCCGCAGGGCCCCGCCGGCCGACTCGACCAGGCGCTGGACACGCAGCTCGGCGTCGGTGAGCAGTCGGGCGCAGTGCTCGTGCAGGGCCACGCCGCGTTCGTAGAGGGCGATCGACTCCTCGAGCGGCAGGTTGCCCTGCTCCAGTCGGCCCACGACCCCCTGGAGCTCGGCGAGGGCGGCGTCGAAGGGCATCTCGGCCACGCCTACGGCCGCGGCCTCGGTCCCGGCGGCTGCGGTGGGGGCGGCGCCGGCGGCAGGGTCGCTCATGGAAGCGAGTCTCGCACGTGCTCCACCCGAGCGTCCAACCCGCCATGGGCGAGGCGCACGTCCACGCGCTCCCCCGGCGCCACCGTCGACGCGTCGCGGAGCAGCCCGCCGCGCTCGTCCCGCACGATGGCGTAGCCGCGCTCGAGCGTGGCATACGGACCGAGTGCCAACAAGCTGGCACGGGCGGCATGCAGACTCGTGGATGCCCGCACGACACGACCGCGGGCGGCCACCGGCAGGCGCTCCCCTGCCCTGCCCAGCACGGTCCGCGCCGACCCGAGCCGCGCATCCATGGCGACCCGGGCGCGATCGAGCAGCAGGCCGACCCGCTCACGTTCACCGGCCAGCACCGCCGCCGGATGGAGGTGGTCCAGTGCCCGGCCCTCGGCCGTGACCGCATCCCGGGCGTGTCGCAGCGACCGCTGCGTGCCCGCATCGAGCCGCGCGCGGAGGGCGCGCAGGGCCAAGGCCTGGTCGTGACGGGCGGGCACCGCCAGCTCGGCCGCCACCGAGGGCGTCGCGGCGCGGAGATCGGCCGCGAAGTCGGTCAGCGTGACGTCGGTCTCGTGGCCGACGCCTGAGATGACCGGCACGGGGTGGTTGGCGACCGCACGCACGACTCGCTCGTCGTTGAAGGGCCACAGGTCCTCCAGGGACCCGCCGCCGCGGGCCAGGATGACGACCTCTGGGCGCAGGCCGGTCAGCGGATCGCGCCACGCGGCGAGCCGCCGCAGGGCGGCCACGATGCTGATGGGCGCCGCGTCGCCCTGGACCAGGCATGGCGCCAGGACGACGCGGGCCAGCGGCCAGCGGCGCTCGAGCACGCGGCTGATGTCGTGGAGCACGGCGCCCTGGGCGCTGGTGGCCACGCCGATGAGGCGCGGCCAGACCGGCAGTGGCCGCTTGCGGGCGGCTTCGAACAAGCCTTCCGCAGCCAGCCGGGCCTTGATGGCCTCGAGTCGGAGGGCCAGGTCCCCCAGGCCTGCCGGCTGGAGCATGTCCACGTACAGCTGGTAGTGGCCCTGCTGCTCGAAGACGTCGACACGACCGTGCGCCACGATGCGGAGGCCGGTGCGTGGTTCGAACGGGATGGCGCGGCGCTCGTCGCGGAAGATCACGGCCCGCAGCTGGGCCCGATCGTCCTTGAGCGTGAAGTAGCAGTGGCCGGCGGCGCTCATGGAGACCTGGCCGACCTCCCCCTCCACCCATAGGTCACGCAATGCGGGCACCGCGCGGAGGCGATCCTTGATCTCGCGCGTGACCTCGGCGACGCTGCGGATGCGCGGGCCAAGGGTGGGCGCAGCTCCAGCGGTCGCGGGCGTCGGCCCTGGCCCCGGTGCCGGGGCGGCCCTCGGCGGCTCGGCCGGCGCATCGTCCCAGGTGGGGCGCAACCAGTCGTTCCAGGGGCGCTCGGGATCGAGCGGCGCGCGACGCTCCTCGCTCACCCGAACCGCCAGCGGGTGGCGTCGCCCGGGTAGCCATGAGACGTCCAGCCGAAGCCGACCGTGGGATCGAGCCGCCACAGGCCACCCGTCCGCCAATTCGCCGGATCGACGGTGTAGTCGAAGGGCCCGGCGTACTTGCCGAAGGCGGCCACGAGCTCAGCCTCCAGCGCCGCGTCGGGATCGGACACCCGCACGGCGTGGCCCTCGATGATCACGGCCGCCTCATCCCCGCCGACGCTCACCGCGACGTCACTGCGGAGCGCCAGGTTGCGGGCGCGGCGTGTCTGCAGGCCGCCCTCCCAGTAGAACGCGTCGGCGACCCAGACGCCCCACGTGGGCATGAGGTGCGGCCGGCCGTCGGGTCGCGCGGTGGCGACCCAGTAGGTGAGGGCCGCCTGGAGCTGCTCGCGAGCCCAGGCCCACGGCAGGGTCCCCTCGGCGGAGGTGGGGATGCCGTATTCGGGGACGTCCGGGCGTTCGGTGCGCGGCGTCCGGACGGCGCCGGGGCCGTCAGAGCCGGGTCTGGTACTCACCGGTCCGCGTGTCGATGCGCAGCGTGTCGCCCTCGTTGACGAAGAGCGGCACCTGGATGACAAGCCCGGTGGAGAGGGTCGCACCCTTGCGCGCGCCGGTCGCGGTGTCACCGGCGTAGCCGGGCTCCGTCTCCTGGACCACGAGGTCCACCGTGATGGGCAGCTCGACGCCGATCGTCTCGCCCTCATACGTGGTGCGGTCGACCATCATGCCGTCCTGGAGGTAGAGGGTCGCGTCGCCAAGCTGGTCGGCGTTCATGGAGAACTGGTCGTACGACTCCGTGTCCATGAAGTGGAAGTCGTCGCCGTCGCGATAGAGGAACTGCACCTGGCGCCGGTCCAGGCGCGCGCGGGGCCACTTGTCGCCGGCCTGGAAGCTGCGCTCGACGATGCCGCCCTTCTTGACGTTGCGGAGCTTGATGCGCACCTGGGCGGACCCGCGGCCCATCTTGATGTGGTGGTAGTCCAGGATCTGCCAGAGGTCGTTGTCGAGCTCGATCACGACGCCCTTGCGCAGCTCACCGGTGGAGATCATGGGACGGGGCACTCCTTCGGGACGGCGCTCGCGCCGTGGCAGGGATCAGTGGAGGATCTGATTCTACCCGAGCCGCCTTACCGGCCGACTCGCGGGAGCTACGCCTTGATGATCGTGACCTCACGCGGGAAACGGGTGAGCCGCTCCAGGCGGTGGGCATCCGGGTCGAACAGGACCAGATCCTCGATGCGCACGCCCGTGCGGCCCTCCAGGTAGACACCGGGCTCGACGGAGAAGACGGTCGGACTGGGGAGCGGCGCGTCGGACGCCGCCTGCCGACCAAGCGAGGGCGACTCATGCGTCGCCAGCCCGATGCCGTGGCCCAGGCCGTGCCCGAACTGGTTGCCGCGGCCGGCTGCCTCGATCACTCGCCGCGCGGCCGTGTCCACCGCCCGCGCGATCGGATGGTCCCCGGCCGCGACGGCCTGGGCCAGCAGCTCCAGCGCGGCCTCCTGGGCCGCCGCAACGAGGCGGTACAGGTCCAGATCCGCTTCCGTGGGCTCGCCGACGAACAGGGTCCGGGTCATGTCGCTGCGGTAGCCCGCCACCTGGGCCCCGAAGTCGAACAACAGCACTTGGCCCGCCTGGATCCTGCGGGCCCCCGGCGAGCCGTGCGGCAGGGCCGCCTGCGGGCCGGCGAGGACGGCGACATCGAAGGCCAGGGCGTCGGCCCCGTTGGTCCGCATCCCCCACTCCAGGTCCAGGGCGACCTGGGCCTCGGTCATGCCCGGGCGGATGGTCGGCAGCAGTCGGGCCAGGGCGGCGTCGGCCACGGCGCAGGCGGCCGCGATGCGCTCGACCTCCGACGGCTCCTTGGTCGCCCGCAGCGCCTCCACCCAGCCCTCGACCGGCACGAGTTCCACGTCGGGCGCGGCGGCCGCGAGCCGGTCCCAGGTGAGCCGCGAGACGTACGCGCCCTCCACGGCGACCCGGCGGCAGCCACGCACGAGGTCCGGCCAGCGCTCGGACAGGTCGTGGTACGCAGGCACGATGCGTGCGTCGGATGCCTCGTCGGCGGCCTGCTCCGTGTAGCGCGAGTCGGCCAGGAGCGCGACCTCGTCCGCTCGCACCAGGAACTGCCCGGAGTTGCCGGCCACGCGGTCCTCGCCGTCGCGGAGGGCGAACCCGGTGAGGTAACGGCTGTTCTCCGAGCGGACCCCGAAGTACGCGTCAACCTCAGCCGTCACCAGCTGGTCGCGCAACCGGGCCAGGCGGGCAGGACGTGCCGCGCGATCGGCCGCCGCCCACCGCTCGCGATCCGCGGCGCTCGGCGGGGCGACGGCCGCCGGGGTCGCCAGCGTGGGCTCCGGGCTCACGGGATGTAGCCGTACTGCTTCAGCAGGCGCTGGAAGTCGGCGTTCGTCTTGGCGAAGGCGTGGGTGTGGCTGCCGTCGTTCTTGGCCACGAAGAAGAGGTAGCCGGTCGACGTAGCAGGCGCGGCGGCGGCCTGGATATCAGGCAGCGTCGGCGAGCAGATGGGCCCGTCGGGCAGGCCCGGATGGTCGTACGTCTGATAGCTCTGCAGGGCCGGCGGCGGCTTCACGTTGGCGATCGTGACTGGGTTCCAGAACGAGTACTGCTGCCACTGGTCCAACGGCCGTTGGGCCAGCTGCATGGTGTCGTTGGCATAGAAGACCGTGGGATCGGCGTTGAGGAGCCCCGTGGACCAGATCTTGGGGTTCAGACGGTTGGCGTACACGCCGGCGATCAGCGGGCGTTCGCTGTCGACGGCCACCTCTTTGTTGACGATGCTGGCCAGCGTCAGCGTGTGGTAGAAGGCAGCTCCCTGGGTCGTGGCCTCGGTCACGATCGTCTGGCCGACCTGCGTGGCCCAGGTGGTGAGCAGCAGCCGCACGATGCCCTCACCGGTGGCGTCGGGCTTGAGGCTGAAGGTGCCCCAGCCCAGGAAGCCCTCGAGCGAGCGGCCGTCCGGCAGAGCGGCCAGGAAGGGGTAGTCGGCTCGCAGGGCGGCCGTCGGCTTGGTGGCCAGATCGTAGAAGTCCTTGGCCACGTCCTTCTGGAGCGGCAGCGTCTCCAGGTAAGCGGTGACCTGCTCGATCCGCAGGCCGCTGCGCAGGGCCATCGTGATGTACGGGTTCACGGGCACCGGATCCTGGAGGGCCGACAGCAGTTGCGTCGGCGTCATCTGCTGGTTGAGGTAGTAGGTGCCGGCCTGGATGTTGCCGGACTCGCCGCTGGTGATGGCCACGAACTCGAAGGCCAGCGGCTCGGTCAGCAGCTGCTGGCTGGCGAGCAGGTTGGCGATGTCGGCCGCGCTCGCGCCCGCCGGCACCACGAACTGCACGGGCGACGCGTCCTGCCCCGCGGGGTCGGTCAGCTGGCTGCCCAGCTGTTCGCGCACCAGGTCGGCCAGGAAGGGCACCCGCATCGTCTGCGGGTTGGCCTGCGCGATATCGACGGCCAGCGTGCGCAGCAGCGGCCGGCCGACGCTGGCCAGCACGACCAGCACCAGCACCCCCATCACCAGCACGACCAGCAGGCCGCGCACGCGGTGGTGCCGGGCCGGTGGCTGCAGCATCCCGTAGCCGTTGCGGCCGCCGTGGCGCCCGAGGTCCATCCGGCTCATGGTCCCCGACGCGGCCGGTGCGGGCGACTGCGGGGTCGGCGGCTCGTCCTCGTACGAGGGCTCGCCCGCGGCGTCCCAGCCCGCCTCGGGCGCTCCCGTATCGGGCGGGCCGATGCGGTGGGCCATGCGGATGGGCGGGTGATCCGGGTGGCCCAGGTCGCTCACGGCCGCACCCCGGGGCGTGCGTCGAGCGCCGCCTGGAGGATGCGCCGAGCCGCTTCACGGTCGACCGCCGCGCGCTGGCCAGACCTGGCGCCTCGACCGGGCGGCCCGCCGTCGTGGCGGCGTCGTGCCGGGCCGACCGTGACTTCAGCGGCGACGCTGGTGAAGCGCTCGTCCTGCATCGTGACCGGCCGGCCCAGCCGGCGAGCGATCCCGTCAGCCCAGGCCCGGGCGGCCGCCGCCTGGTCGCCCTCGTCGCCGGATGGCAGGAGCGGCAGGCCCACGACCAGCTCATCGATGCGCTGTTCCGCCACCACGTGCGCCAGGGCCGCGGCATCATCGTCGAGCGTGCCGCGCATGACGGTCGCGAGACCGCGGGCCGTGCCCGTGTCGGTCGCCCCGACAGCCAGGCCGATGCGCCGGTCGCCCAGGTCGATGCCGAGGAGGCGGCTCATCAGCCGCTCGGGGTGGCGGTCGGGCCCGGCACGCTCGTCGCCGGCGCGGCGGTCGCGGCCGGCGTGGCGGTCGGGGCGAAGGTGCCCGGCGCGCCGGACGCACCTGGCTGCGGCGGCTGGACGGTGATCGTCACGCGCGACGGGTCATCGGGGATGCTCGACACGTAGAACGGCGACGTCTCGATGGTCACCGTGCCGAGCGCCCCCAGGATCGTCCGCGCCTGGCCCACCGTCTTGCCCCGCACCTGCGTCAGCAGTACGGCCGGGTCCAGGGTGGCCGCGATCTGGCCCGTGGCGGAGGCGGAGAACGAGATCTGGCCGCCGCTCACGACGGCGGGTCCCACCTGCGTCTGGACCGTGCTGGGGAAGAGCTGGTAGCCGCTCGGCACGGACGCCGTCAGTCGGGCGGCCGCGACCTGCTCGACTTGCGTCTGATCGACGCCGTCGATCGTGCCGTTGCCGCTGACCGTGAGCGTGAAGGTGTCCTTCTGCTTGTTGACGAGGGCGCTCGCCGCCTGGTCCGCGGCCGTCGTGCCCACCGTCGCGCTGGCGGCGATGAGCGTCACGCCGGCGGGGACATTGGTGGGGTCCAGGCCGGCCGCATCGAGTTGCGTCTTGAGCGTCGCCCGGAGGCTGGCCACGGCCGCGTCATAGTCGGACTGCTGGATGACCTGGATCACCGTATGCGCGCCACCGGTCGTGGGCGCGGCGTTGTTGACAACCGGGTGGCCTGGCTGTCTCGCCAGAGCGATCGCGACAGCGGTCGACGTGCGATCGATCGTGCCAGCGGCCACGTTGCCAGATGGGCCGCTGTTGACGGCCTGAACACCCACATCCGCCCGCCCGGCGGTGGCCGGAAAGAACGTGGCGCGAGGGACAGTGACTTGTTTGGTCGTGGCAAAGGTGATGCCGCTATCAGTAGAAACGACCGTCCCCTGCGGAAGCGTGTGCGATCCGCCGGTGTCGTAGTTCATGAATGTCACGGTGCCCGTCGCGGCCGTGTCGACCGGTTTCGTACCTGTGGCGTTGAACGTGTCGGTCGCGGTCAGGGGGATCGTCACGACCTGCGCCGGGACCACGCCGCGCGTGGTGTCGACGGTCGTCGCGGTCGGGTCGGCGATGACGGTGAGGTCGACCGGCTGCGCGGCCTGCGTGCGCGGCACGACCGTGATCGTGGCCGTGGGCAGCACGTTGAAGGCGATCCAGCCGGCCGCCACCACGAGGGCCACCACGAGCACACCGGAGATGCCGATCCAGGCCCACCGTCGGCCCCCGCCGTCCGATCGATCCCGCGCGGTGACGACCGGCAGGTCGGGCACGCCACCGCGGTGCACGGCGCCGACCGGCGCACCCGCCATCGCGGGCGACACGGGGGTCGCCGATGCCACCCCCGCGGCCGTCGCCGCGACAGCCAGGTCGTCCACCGGTGCGCTCTTGCCCGCCCGGGCCCGGCTCCGGGTCGACTTGGGGGCGGGGCCGGCGCTCTTAGGCTCGATCGCGGTCACCGCCCCGGCCAGCTCGGCGGCGCGCCCGGCCGACGCCTCCTGCAGGGCCGCCTCGTATTCGACCACCGTGGCGTAGGCGGGCAGGCCGGCCGAGATGGCCACGGCACGGACACCCGGTTCGGCGGCCACGATGGCCAGCCGGCGCGTGTGGGCCAGGGCCTCGTGCGCCAGCAGCCGGAAGTTGATGCGGCTGGTGGCGATGCGCGAGCCGGTCGGCAGGACGAGCGCGATCCGCACGTCCTTGCTCGCGCGCAGGCGAGCCACCGCGTTGGTGATCTCGTCGTCCGGATCCAGATAGGCGATGCTCATGGCTGGATCGTTAGCCTACCCGGCACTAGACCTTCATGGCCCGCAGGACGCGGCGGAGGGCCGCATCCAGGGGGGCTTCCTGCGAGGCCATCTCGATGGCCTGATAGGCCAGGCCAAGGGGCGTCACGTCCTGCTGGTCGACCAGGAGCTTGGTCGCGTCGCGGATGGATTCGATCTCCCCCGGCTCCATGATGGAGACCTCGGGCGGGCGCGAGAAGGGCAGCCGCCGGGCGAAGCCCTCGTCGCGCAGGGCATCGATGAGGTTGACCAGTCGCGAGCCGCCGCCGCAGACGTAGATGCGGCCGGGCAGCAGGTCCCCGCCGGCCAGCTCCTCCAGCACCAGCTCCACCCCGGCCGCCCAGACCGCGGTGTCCTCGGCCAGGATGGAGGCGACCGTCTTGGCCTCGTCCACCGGCAGGCCGCGGGCGTGATCCACCTTGATCGCCTCGGCGCGCGGGAAGGGCAAGTCCAGGCGATCGGCCAGCGACTTGGTGAAGGCGCGGCCGCCCAGGGCGAACATGCGCGTGCCCTCGATACCGCCCTGGCGCACGAGGGCCACATCGGTGGTGCCGCCGCCGACGTCGATGAACAGGGCCCCGGCCTTCTGCACCTGCTCGCCGCCCAGCACGCGGGCCACGGCGTACGGCTCGGCCACGATGGCCAGCAGCTCCAGGTCCAGCTGGCTGGCCACGCTCTGCAGCGCGCCAAGGTGCACCAGCGGGGCGAAGGCGTTGAAGATGCTGATGCGCACGTGGCGGCCCTGGAAGCCGACCGGGTTGGTCACGGCGTAGCCGTCGATGGACGCCCCCGTGACCGCCGCATGGACCAGGCGCACGTCCACGTTGGGCAGGCCGGTCTCCCAGGTGATGGCCCGCTCGGCGTCGCGCAACGCCTCGTGCTGGACGCCATCGATGAGCTTCTGCAGTTCGGCATCGTTGATGGGCGCGTCGGGCCGCTTGCGTTCCTGGGTGTGGGTCGTGGTGAAGCCCTTGACCAGCTCGCCGGCGATGCCGATGACGACCTGGCTGGGCCGGAAGCCGGCCATCTCCTCCGCTTCCTGGAGCGCCACCGAGCAGTTGTCCACGACGGCCGCGATGTCGGCCACGGTGCCCGACTGCATGTGGGAGAGGCCCTGTCGCTGCCGGCCCACGCCGCGCACCGTGCCGCGCCCGTCCTCGCCGATCTCGAAGACGAGCGCCTTGGCGAACTCGGTCCCGACGTCGAGCGCGGTGCAGGCCGCGGGGCCGGCCTGGCCCTCGCCGCGCTGCAGGAAGCGTCGCCAGAAGGCCATCAGGCGGGGCGCCCGGCGAGACGGTCGGCGACCGCGGCCGTGATGCCCTCGAGGGCGCGTTGCAGCCCGGTCGGGTCGGAACCCCGGGCCTGGGCCATCTCCGGCCGCCCGCCGCCCTTGCCGCCGATGAGCGGCGCAGCATCGCGAACGAGATCGCCGGCGGCGACCCCGCGGGCCACGAGATCCGCGCTGACGGTCACGAACAACTCCGGTGCGGGGCCGACCAGGCCCAGGGCGATGACGCCCTCGGGGAACGCCCCGCGCACGTCGCGGGCGAGGGCCTTGAGTTCGTCCGCCGACGGCACGTCAACGGCCCGCGCGACCAGGCGCGCGCCACCGGGCAGCGTGACCGCCTCGCGGATCAGGTCGGCCGGCCGCGGCACGGCCCCGCCGCCCGCCTTGAGGCGCTTCTCCAGGTCCTTGACCTGGGCCTGCAGTTCGGCCACACGCGCCGGTACCGCGTCGGTCCCCTGCGCACCGACCGCCTCGGCGGTGCGCGACAGGGTCGTGCGCGCGGCATCCAGGTACGCGTCGGCGGCGTCGCCGGTGAGGGCCTCGATGCGCCGCGTGCCCGAACCGATCGATCGCTCGCCGGCGATGACGAAGCCGCCGACCTGGCCGGAGGCGCCGCAATGGGTCCCACCGCACAACTCCAGGCTGTAGCCCTCGACCGCCACCGTGCGCACGTCCTCGCCGTACTTCTCATCGAAGAAGGCGTCGGCGCCCCGGGCGGCGGCGCGCGGCATGGGCATCACCTCCACGATGACGGGCCGGTCCTCGCGGATGATGCGCCGGACCTCGACCTCGATGGTGGTCAGCTCACGGGCCGTCAGGGCGCGGTCGAAGGGGAAGTCGAAGCGCAGGCCCTCCGGCGTGACCAGCGAGCCGGCCTGGCGGGCCGACTGGCCGACCGTGTTGCGCAGCGCCCGATGCAGCAGGTGCGTGCCCGTGTGGTTGCGCATCGTGCGCGCCCGCCGCTCGGCGTCCACGACCGCCTCCACCGTGCCGCCGACCTTGAGGCGGCCGTGGAGCATGCCGCGGTGGACGGTCAACCCGCCGATGGCCCCGCCGACCGGGCGCTGGGTGTCCTCCACCTGGAAGAGCAAGGACCCACCCCCGGGCTCGCGCAGCACGCCGCGATCGCCGACCTGGCCACCGCCCTCGGCGTAGAACGGCGTCGCGTCCAGCACGACCTCCGCCGGCCCGTGGCCCTGCAGCTCCTCGTACTCGATGTCATCGCGCACGATGGCCACCACGCGACCCTCCGCCGTGGTGGCCGCGTAGCCCACGAAGTCGGTCGGCCCGGCCCGATGCAGCAGCGCCTCGTAGCGCGAGGCCGACTGGGCCTGCGCCGAAAGGCCAGCCTTGGTGCCCTTGCGCGAGCGCGCCCGCTGCGCCCCCAGGGCCTCCTCGTAGCCGGCCAGATCGACGCCCACCCCGGCCTCGGCGGCCAGTTCCACGGTCAGGTCGATGGGGAACCCGTACGTGTCGTGGAGGCGGAAGGCGACCTCGCCGGGCAGCCGCGGCGCCGCCGCCGGCAGGTCCTCCGGCCGTCGTCCCACGGTCCGCTCCTGATCACCGGGCACGATCTCCTGGAGGCTCCGCTCCAGCAGGCGGGCCCCGGCATCCAGGGTTCGCGCGAACTGGGCCTCCTCGCGCCCCAGCACCTCATGGATCTCGGCGGCACGTTCCACGACGATGGGATAGGCGTCGCCCATGGTGGCGATGACGACCGACGCGAGATCGCCCAGGAACGGCTCCGTGCGGCCCAGCAGCCGGCCGTGGCGCACCGCGCGTCGGACCAGCTTGCGCAGGACGTAGCCGCGGCCCTCGTTGGACGGATGCACCCCGTCGGCGACGAGGAACGTCACCGCCCTGGCGTGGTCGGCGACGACCTGGTAACTGAAGCGCTGGGCCTCGAACCGGTCGGGGTCGTGGCCCAGCAGCTCGCGCATGCGCGCGTGCAGGGGCAGGAAGAGGTCGATGTCGAAGTTGCTGGGGACCTGCTGCATGACGCTGGCGAGGCGTTCCAGGCTCATGCCGGTGTCCACGCTGGGGAATGGCAACGGGACCCGCCCGTCGGGCCGCTGATCGAACTCCATGAAGACGAGGTTCCAGATCTCCAGCCAGCGTGGGCAGTTCTCCGAGTGATCGGGGATGCACTGCGGTCCCTCGGAGAACTCGGGCCCGCGGTCGAAGTGGATCTCACTGCAGGGGCCGCATGGACCCGTCTCCGCCATGCGCCAGAAGTTGCTGTCGTCGCCGGCGTCGACGTCGCCCCACACGGCCATGCGGTCGGGGGTGAGGCCGATCTCATCCCGCCACACCGCGCGCGCTACCTCGTCGTCCTTGTAGGTCGTGGCGGCGAGCCGCTCGGGGGGGATGCCCAGGTCGTCGGTCAGGAACTCCCACGCGAGGTGGATGGCCTCGCGCTTGAAGTAGTCACCGAAGCTCCAGTTGCCCAGCATCTCGAAGAAGGTGTTGTGGCGGCTCGTCCGCCCCACCTCCTCGAAGTCGTTGTGCTTGCCCGCGACCCGCAGGACGCGCTGGTAGTCCACGGCCCGCTTGTAGGACCGCGTCTCGACCCCGGTGAACACGTTCTTGAACTGGACCATGCCCGAGTTGGTGAAGAGCAGCGTCGGGTCGCCGGCCGGCACGAGGCTGGCCGACGGCACGGCCGTGTGACCGCGGGCCTCGAAGAAGGCCACGAAACGGGTGCGGAGTTCGGCCGCCGGCAACGCGTGCAGGCGGGGATCGTGTCGCGCCTGGGATGGCGGGCGATGGGGCATGCGTGCCGAGTGTACCCAACCGCACCCCTGCGGCGGCCCCGCCCGGCCCTCAGCGCGTCGGCGGCCTCCGCTGGGGCGGCACGAGGAGGCCCACCAGGACGACGACGAGGATGCCCAGCCAGGCGAAGCCGGCCGCCCAGAGGACCCCGAAATCGCCGATGCGCAGCGGGTCGGGGAGATGCAACGCCAGGGCCTGCCCGGCGTACGCACCAAGGACGGCGGCCGGGAAGAGCAACACCAGGCGGGTGCGTTCGGCACCCAGGAGCAGGATGAAGACCGCCGCGTTGGCGATGCCGACCAGAGCTGCCAGCAGGGGTGCCGGCCCGATCGCCACCCCGGTCAGGCGTCCGCCGGGGCGATGCGGCCGCCGCCCAGGACCTCGCCGGCGGTGTAGAAGACGGCCGCCTGGCCCGGCGCGGGCGCCCAGACGGGCTGCTCCACCTCGACGTCCCACAGGGCGGGCGCGGCCGGGTCCGTGCTTGCCCGGCGGCTGATGCGGCCTGGCACGGGCGCGGCACGGTGACGGATCCGCACCTCGGCGGCGAAGCCCGAGGGATGTGGCGGCGCGCCGTCCACGAACGACGCGTCGCGGACGGTGAACGTGCGGCGCTGCAGATCGGCCCGCCGGCCCAGCTGCACGAGGTTGGTGGTCGCGTCGATGCGGGTCACGTAGCGTGGCTCGCCGAGGGCCACGCCAAGGCCCTGGCGCTGGCCCACCGTATAGGCGGCGGCGCCCTGGTGCCGGCCGACGGTCCGGCCGTCGACGTCGATGAGCGGTCCCGGCTGCGGCGCCCACCCGGCCCGCTCGCGCAGGGCGGTGCGGTAATCGCCGTCCGGCACGAAGCAGATCTCCTGGCTCTCCGGCTTCGCGGCGGTGGCCAGGCCGTACTCGTGCGCCAGCGCCCGCACCTGCGGCTTGGTCAGCTCGCCAAGGGGGAACCGCGTGTGGGCCAGTTGCGCCTGGCCCAGGCCGTACAGGAAGTAGGACTGGTCCTTGTCGCGGTCCCGGCCCGCGAGCAGGCGGTAGCGGGTCGCGCCGGTGACGGAGTCGACCGTGCTGGCCACACGCGCGTAGTGCCCGGTGGCCACGGCGGCGCAATCGAACAGGTGGCGCGCCTGGCCCAGGAGCGCCCCGAACTTGACCGTGCTGTTGCAGTCGACGCACGGGCTGGGGGTCTCGCCGGCCTGGTACGCACGCAGGAACGGCTCCAGGACGCCGCGTCCGAAGGCCTTCTCCAGGTTCAGGATGTGGAACGGGATGCCCAGTTGGCCGGCCACCCGGCGGGCATCGTCCGCCGCGTCGGCCGAGCAGCAGCTACGCCGCGACTCGCTGTACGTGTCGGCCACGTCGTGCAGGCGCATCCAGACGCCCACCACGTCCACGCCGTCGCGGCACAGGAGCGCGGCCGCGACCGACGAGTCGACGCCACCCGACATCGCCACGAGGACGCGCTCGCGGGGGCTCAGGCGCTCATCTCCACGCTCAGGACGCCACTCGTGAGCGCCGTCGCGGCCGCCCGGTGACGTTCGACGGCGATGCGGATGAGGTCCGTGGCGGCCAGGATCTCCGCCTCCGTCGTGCTCCGGCCGACGCTCAGGCGCAGGGCGCCGCGCGCCTCGTCCTCGGGGTAGCCCATGGCCGTCAGCACGTGGCTGGGTTCGGTCGAGCCCGTGGTGCACGCGGATCCGGTCGAGCAGGCCAGGCCGTCCAGGTCCAGGGCCATCTGGAGCGCGGCGCCGTCGGCGTCGCGCACGATGATCGAGAGGAGCCCGGGCAGGCGCTCCATGGGATGGCCCGTCAGCTCGATGCCCGGCATGGCCGTGAGGCCCTCGCGCAGGCGCTCGCGCAGGCGGCGCGCCCGACGGGCCGTCTCCACGCGCTCGGCCGTGGCCAGGCGCAGGGCGACCGCGGCACCCACGGCGCCCGCCACGTTCTCCGTCCCGGCCCGCCGGTAGCGCTCCTGCGTGCCGCCGTGGACCTGGGCCAGCAGCGTCGTGCCGCGCCGGATGAAGAGCGCGCCGACGCCCTTGGGGCCGCCGAACTTGTGGGCCGACAGCGACACCAGGTCCACGTCCAGCGCCCCCAGGTCGATGGCCACGGCCCCCGCCGCCTGCACGGCATCGACGTGGATGAGGATGCGGCGGTGATGACGGATCCGTTCGACGACCGCGTCGAGCGGCTGCAGCGTACCCACCTCGTTGTTGGCGAGCGCGAGCGAGACGAGGGTGGTGCGGTCGGTGATCGCGCCGGCCAGCTCATCGGGGTCCACCCGTCCGTAGCGGTCCACGGGCAGCACCGTGACTTCGAAGCCGAACTTCTCCAGGTGGTGCACCGCGTTGAGCGTCGCCTGGTGCTCCACGGCCGTCGTGATGATGTGGTGGCCGTAGGGCTTGGCCGCCCACGCGGCGCCCTTGAGGGCGAGGTTGATGGACTCGGTGCCGCCGCTGGTGAAGACGATCTCGCGGTGATCGGCGCCGAGCGCCGCGGCCACCTGCTCGTGGGCCTCGTCCAGGCCGGCCCGCGCTCGCCGGCCCTCGCCGTGCGGCGACGACGGGTTGCCGAAATGCTCGGTCAGGTAGGGCAGCATCGCCTCGAGCGCCTCCGCCCGCAGCGGTGTCGTCGCGGCGTGGTCGAGGTAGATGGCCATGCGCCCGGATTGTACGTCCGGGCCTTCGCTCAGGCGGTCTCGGCCTCGGCTTCCGCGCGCTGGCGGTCATACTCGCGCCCGGCCGCGCGCCGCCGCTCGTGCACCGACAGGCTCCGCTTGCGCAGGCGCAGGGAGAGCGGCGTGACCTCCACCAGCTCATCGGCGGCGATGAACTCGATGGCCGATTCCAGGGTCATCGGCCGCGGCGGCGTCAGCCGCAGGGCCTCGTCATGGGCGTGGGTGCGGATGTTGGTGAGCTTCTTCTCCTTGGTCACGTTGACGTCCATGTCCCCGGGGCGGCTGTTCTCGCCGACCACCATGCCCTCATAGACCTCCACGCCGGCATCGATGAACAGCTCGGAGCGCTCCTGGAGGTTGAACAGGCCGTAGGCGTTGGAGGTGCCCAGGCGGTCGGCCACCAGGACGCCCGAGGTGCGATGGGCCACCTCGCCGGCCCACGGCCCGTACCCCTCCCCGATCTGGTGCAGCAGGGCTGTGCCGCGCGTCTCGGTCAGCAGCTGGCCGCGATAACCCACCAGGCCGCGGACGGGGATCACGTACTCCAGTCGCACGCGGCCGTCGGCGTCGCTGCTCAGCTGCTCGAGACGGCCCTTGCGGGCCGCCAGCGCCTGCTGGACCAGGCCGATGAACTCGGGCGGCATGTCGATGGTGATGCGCTCGTACGGCTCGTGGACCGCCCCTGCGACCTCGTGGAGGATCACCTCCGGGCGCGAGACCTGCAGCTCGTAGCCCTCGCGCCGCATCTGCTCGATGAGCACGGCGAGCTGGAGCTCGCCGCGGCCGCGCACTTCGAACGTGTCGGCCGACTCCGTCGGGCGGACCTCGATGGCGACGTTGCCCAGCACCTCGCGGTCGAGTCGCGCCTTGAGCTGGCGGCTCGTCACGAACTTGCCCTCGCGGCCGGCCAGCGGCGAGGTGTTGACCCCGAACGTCATGGCCAGGGTGGGCTCGTCGAGCTCCAGGCGCGGCAGGGGCCGGGGATCGGCCGGGTCGGTCAGCGTGTCGCCGATGGTGACCTCCGGCAGCCCCGCCACGGCCACGATGTCGCCCGGGCTGGCCGACTCGATGTCGACGCGTTCGATGCCCCGCGCGGTGGTCAGGCTCGTGACGGTGCCGGTGAGAACGACCGAGCGGCCCGGCTCCACGCTGCCGTCGGCCGACTCCGGCGCCTCGCGCACGACGGTCACACGCCCGCCCATGCGGATCGTGCCGTTCCACACGCGGCCCACGGCCATCCGGCCGACGTACTCGTTAGCCGACAGATTGGTCACCAGCAGCTGCAGGGGGTGGCCGGGCTCGTACACCGGCGCCGGCGTATGGGCCACGAGCTGGTCCAGCAGCGGCCGCAGGTCGCGCCCCGGTTGCGCCAGGTCCATCGTCGCGGTGCCCGCCTTGGCGTTGGTGTAGACGACCGGGAAGTCGATCTGCTGGGCGTCCGCGCCCAGATCCATGAAGAGCTCGTAGATGGCGTCGAGGACCTCCGCCGCGCGGGCGTCACCGCGGTCGATCTTGTTGACGGCGACCACGACCGGCAGGCGGCGGGCCATCGCCTTCTGCAGCACGTAGCGCGTCTGCGGCAGGGGGCCCTCCGCGGCATCGACGAGCAGGAGCACGGAGTCGACCAGGTTCAGCGAGCGCTCGACCTCGCCGCCGAAGTCGGCATGGCCCGGCGTGTCGACGATGTTGAGGTGCACCCCGTCGTACTCGAAGGCCGTCTGCTTGGCCAGGATCGTGATGCCCTTCTCGCGCTCCAGGTCGCCCGAGTCCAGCACCCGGTCCACCACCGCCTGGTTGGCCCGGAAGGCGCCGGTCTGGCGCAGCATCGCGTCCACGAGCGTCGTCTTGCCGTGGTCGACGTGGGCCACGATGGCGATGTCACGCACGTCGGCGCGAGTGGCGAGGGCAGCAGCGGACGGGGACGCGGGGGTGCTCATGGGGAGTGCTGATTGTCGCACAGGCGTGGCCGGCCGGCCCGCGGGTCCACTGGTAGCATCGCGGCCATGACCGTGGCCGCCCTGCTCCTGCCGGCCTCCGCGGAGGAGGCGCTGACCCCGATCGACGGCCGTCCCCTCGTTCGGCGCCTGGTGGACGCGGCGTGGGCCGGTGGCGCGGTGCCGGTGATCGTCTCGGTGGCCGACCCGACGGGGGAGGTCGCGGCCGCCCTGGCCGGCGCGCCGGCCACGCTCGTGGCACCCGGCGACGTGCTCGGCGGGGTCGACGCCGCCGTGCGCGAGGTCTCCGAGACCGACGCCGTGATGGTCTGGCCGACGGCCTACGCCTGGATCGACCCGGAGACCCTCACGTCACTCATCGAGGGCCACGGCGTCACGCCCTTGGCCGTCCTGCGCCCGATGTACGACGGCCGCGCCGGATGGCCGGCCCTGGTTCCGGTCGGGGTCGCCGCCGGTGCGCGCGACCGCTCGGCGGACCGCGCCGTGGAGGAGGCGCTGGCGGCAATCGACGCGCCGGTGCGCCTGCTCGACCTTGGCGATCCAGGCAGCGTGCACGACGTGCGCACGGACCGGACGAACCTGCCGTCGTATCAAGGTCCGGCCAGGCCTGCGGGCACGTCCCACGAGTGGGGCAGCCTGGCCGCCGAAGAGCCCGATGCGTCCGCGCTCGAGGGACCCGGGGCCGCCCCCTTCGGATCGGCCACCGATCCCGACTAGGACGCCTCGCCGGCGAGGAGGCGCACGAAGGCCGCCTCGTCAAGGACCGCCACGCCCAGTTCCTCCGCCTTGGCCAGCTTGGAGCCTGCGTTCTCCCCAGCCACCAGGTAGTCCGTCTTGCGGCTGACCGAGCTCGCGGCGTGCCCGCCCGCGGCCCGGATGGCGGCCTCGGCACCGGGCCGGTCGAAGCCCGACAGCGTCCCGGTCACGACCATCGTCTTGCCGGCGAGCGGGCCAGCGTCGGCGCCGGCGGCGCCGGGCGGAGGCGCGACCGGCGGTGTCGCGGTGACTCCGGCGGCCACGAGGCGCGGCAGGAGCGGCGCGGTGATCTCGTCGCGGAAGAAGCCGGCGATGCTCTGGGCCACCACGTGGCCGATGCCAGGGACCTCCTCGAAACGCTCGTCGGGCAAGGCCACGAGCTCGGCCGTCACCCGCGCGGTCCACGCGGCGTCGGTCTCGCCCTCCGCCGACGGCCAGGTGGCCGCCACCCAGTCGGCCAGGTCGATGGCCGTCTGGCTGCCGACGTGTCGGATGCCGAGCGCGTTCAGGATCCGCCACAGGGGGCGGGTGCGCGACCGCTCGATGGCCGCCATGAGGTTCTCCGCGCTCTTCTGGGCGTAGCGCTCCAGCGACAGGACGTCGTCGAGGGTCAGGCGGTAGAGGTCGGCCGGCTCCTTGACCAGGCCACGCTCCAGGAGCTGGACCAGGACCTTCCACCCGGCGCCCTCGATGTCCATCCCGCCGCGGCCGGCGAAGTGGCCCATGCCCTGCGCCACCTGGGCCGGGCAGAACGGGTTGCTGCAGTGGTAGCGGACCTCGCCCTCGTCCTGGACCACCTCGGCGTGGCACACGGGACAGGTCGCGGGCATCTGCCACTCGACCTCGCCGCCGGTGCGCCGGTCGACCAGGCTCTGGACGACCTCCGGGATGACGTCGCCGGCCTTCTGCAGGACGACCCAGTCGCCGACGCGCACGTCCAGGCGCCGGACCTCGTCGAGGTTGTGGAGCGTGGCCCGTGCGACGGTCGAGCCGGAGACCACGACCGGCGTCATGTGGGCCACCGGGGTCAACGTGCCCGTCCGGCCCACGTACGCCACGATGTCCTCGACGCGCGTCACGACCTGCTCGGGCGGGAACTTGAAGGCGATGGCCCAGCGCGGCGCACGGGCCACCATCCCCAGGCGTGCCTGCTGGTCGTATCGGTCGACCTTGACGACCACCCCGTCCGTCTCGAACGGCAGCTCGTGGCGCGCCTCGCGCCAGCGCTCGGTGAAGGCGATGGCGCCCTCGATGTCGAGGCCGTCCTCGTGATGGCCCTCCACCGGGAGGCCCAGGGCCGCCAACCGCGCCAGCGCCGCGCTCTGGGCGGCGACGGCCGTCGAGCCGCGTCCGGCGGGGCCCTCCTGGATGAGGATGTAGGCCCACGCGGCGAGCTTCCGGCTGGCCGTGACCGCGGGATCCAGCTGGCGCAGGGAGCCCGCCCCGCTGTTGCGGGGGTTGGCGTAGCGCGGCAGGCCCTGCTCCTCGCGTTCGGCGTTGATGCGGGCGAACTCGGCCTTGGGCATGAAGACCTCGCCGCGCGCCTCCAGGTCCAGCGGCTCGGTCAGGCGCGCCGGGATGGCCTGGATCGTGCGCACGTTGGCCGTGACATCCTCGCCAGTCAGCCCGTCGCCGCGCGTCGCGGCGCGGACGAGCCGGCCGCGCTCGTACCGGAGGCTGACGCTCAGGCCGTCGATCTTCAGCTCGCAGACGTAACGCAGCTCCGGCACCGGCTCGGGAGCCGGCGCAAGACCCAGACCCTTGCGGACCCGCGCGTCGAAGGCCCGCAGCTCATCGTGCCCGAACGCGTTGCCCAAGCTGAGCATGGGCGTGCGATGGACCACCTCGGCGAAGGTGACGCTGGGCGCGGCGCCCACGCGCTGGGTGGGGCTGTCGGGCGTCACCAGCTCGGGGTGGGCGGCCTCCAGCTCCTGGAGTTCGCGCAGGCGGGCGTCGTATTCCGCGTCGGTGAGGGTCGGCGCGTCGTCGATGTAGTAGCGCCGGTTGGCCTCGTCCAGGATGTCGCGCAGCTCGGCGGCGCGATCCGCCGGCGAGCCGCCCGGGGCGGCCTCCGATGGCCCGTTGACGCCTTCGCCTGGCATGGCCGGAGGATACGATGTCGCCGATCCTGCTGGCTTTCAGCGGACCCTCAGGGAAGCGTGCTACCGTCCGCTGCCGTGACAGCATCGTGGTCGCGGCGACGCTTCCTGCAAGCCTCCGTGGGCGCTGTCGCCGGGGCCTTCGCCGTCGGCGTCGCGGCCGATGAGATCTTCCTTGGCCGCGTCGGAGCGCGTGGCGCCAGCGCCACTGCCTCGCCCACACCCACCGGCCCGGCGAAGTCCATCCCGCCGGTGGCCCGCGCGCTGTATCGCTCGCGTGGCGACCTCGCGCCGCAGGTCATGACCGTCTCCACGCCGGCCATCGGCACGGCGCCCGGTTTCCTGTTCACCACGCCGTCGTACAACTTCAAGAGCGACGGCCCGGCCATCTACG
This sequence comes from uncultured Anaerolineaceae bacterium, assembly GCA_964518505.1. Taxonomy (GTDB): domain Bacteria; phylum Chloroflexota; class Limnocylindria; order Limnocylindrales; family CSP1-4; genus DASPUH01. Next base: position 49,102 of record CAZFGT010000001.1, read on the forward strand.
ACGACCGCGGCTCGCCGGTGTGGGTGCATCCGCTGACCGGAACCACGACCGCGGAAGGGTTCCGCGTGGCGTCCTTTGGTGGCACGCCCGTGCTCACGTGGTGGGAGGGGACCGTCTCCGCCCAGGGCCTTGGCGCGGGCCAGTACGTCATCGCCGACGACACGTATCGCGAGATCGGCCGTTTCGGGGCCGCCGATGGCGTGGCCGGCGACCTGCATGAGTTCCTCATCACGCCGCAGGGCACGGCCCTGATCATCGCCGGCCGCGAGGTCCAGCTGGCGTCCCCGGTCACGGTGGCAGCTTCGGGCAGCGTCGCCCCCACGATCGTGACGACCGCCTGGGAGGGCATCGTCCAGGAGATCGACATCGCGACCCAGAAGGTCCTCTTCGAGTGGCACAGCATGGACCACGTCGATCCGGCCGAGTCGTACCTCCCGTTGCCCAGCACCCCCGGCCAGGCCTACGACTACCTGCACATGAACTCGATCGATGTCGATACGGACGGCAACCTGCTGCTGTCGGCTCGCCATACGTTCTGCGTCTACAAGATCGACCGCACCAGTGGCGCCGTCATGTGGCGCCTGGGCGGCAAGAAGGGCGACTTCACGATGGGCCCGGGCACGGCCTTCGCCTGGCAGCACGACGCGCGCCGGCAGGCCGATGGCACGATCACCGTGTTCGACGACGACCAGGCCCCCAACGGGTCACGTGGCCTCGTGCTTGAGGTGGATGAGACGGCCAAGGCGGCGAGCCTCATCCGCGCCTACGCCCACCCGCCGTCGATCCAGTCGACCAGCCAGGGCAACATGGAGGTCCTGCCGAACGGCGACGTGTTGATCGGCTGGGGTAGCCAGCCCAACGTCACGGAGTTCGATCAGCCGGGCAAGGTCGTCTTCGATGCGGCCCTGCCGCCGGGCGGCTCGTCGTACCGCGCCTTCCGTTTCCCCTGGGTGGCCCGCCCGACCGAGCCGCCGGCCATCGCCCTGGACCTCAGCGAGCCCGGCACCCTGACGGCCTTCGTCAGCTGGAACGGCGCGACCGAGGTAGCCAGCTGGGAGCTGCTGGGTGGCGGCACGCCGGCCACCCTCACGCCGCTCGCCTCGGCGCCACGTGACGGCTTCGAGACGGCCTTCGCGATCCCCAAGCGACCGGCCTTCGTGGCGGCCCGCGCCCATAGCTTCACGGGCCTCGTCCTGGGCACCTCACCGGTCATCACGACGACCCTGTAACCCCTCCCGGGCAGGCGCGGCCGGCGCGGCGCGGCACAGCGCGCGGGCCCGAGATGTGCGCGTCTTTGCACCCCATGACGCATCCGACGGCTGAACGCACCCTCACCTGCCCTTCCGTTCGCGCCGCGCAACGCACATCACCCGAGCCCGCCAGTTGGAGCCTTCCCACGTCCGATACGTCACGCCATGCAACAAGCGTGCGGCACCGCTGCCCGCGGCCTGAGGCCAGGGCCAGCGGCGGGGCTAGGAGCCCGAGACCTCCAGGTTGGCCAGGCTGGCCAGGAGGCGTTTCACACCGTGGTCGGGAAAGGCGACCGTGACTTCCTCGTCGTCACGGGTCAGCTTGGAGGTCACGACGCGCCCCTCGCCGAAGGCGCGATGCCGCACCCGGTCGCCGTCGCGGTAGCGCCGCTGGCCGGGGATGGCGGGCGTGGCCGGCACCGCCCAGGCGGCCGGGCTGGCGGGAGAGGCGCCGCTCGGTCGGTCGGTGGCATCGGGCGCCGTCCCGTAGTACGCGGCGCGCTTGGCGGCCAGATCGCGCGTGGGCCGGAACGCCTCGCCGGGCCGCGGCGCGCCGACCGACTCCGCCACGTAGCCCCCGCCCGGTGGCAGGATGCGCGGACCCATGGGCCGCGATCGCCCGCGGTCGTACAGCCGCGCCGTACCGCGTCGCCCGAGCACCACGTCCAGGTCCAGCGGGCCGCCGGCGCGCTCGTCCGGTGAGCGCTGGTCGTCGTCGTAGCCGTCGTCGGCCAGGACGAGACGCGGGCCGTGCATCAACTCCCCGGGGATCTCCATGAGGAAGCGGCTCGGCGTGGAGAAGCCGCCGCGGCCCCAGGTCGCCCGCTGCGCGGCGTGGGTCAGGTACAGGCGGTGGCGCGCCCGGGTCAGGCCCACGTAGGCCAGGCGCCGCTCCTCCTCCATCTGGCGTGGGTCCTCCAGCGCCCGGCTGTGGGGGAAGACGCCCTCTTCCAGGCCGGTGATGAACACCACGTCGAACTCCAGGCCCTTGGCCGCGTGGAGCGTGATGAGGGTGACGGCGTCGGAATCGCGGTCGTAAGCGTCCTGGTCGGCCACCAGGGCGGTCTCCTCGAGCAGGCGGTCGAGCGCGTCGTCGGGAGCCAGGTCGGCGTAGCGCTGGAAGACCTCGCGCAGCTCGAGCAGGTTGGCCCAGCGTTCCTCGCCCTCCTCGGTCCCGTCGGCGAGCATGGCCCGGTAGCCCGACTCCTCCAGCACCGCGTCCAGGAGCTCGGGCAGCGGCAGGACCCCGATGCGCGTCCGCAGGCGCCGCACGATCTCCGCGAAGGCCCCGAGGGCCGCCCGCGTCCGTGTGGCCATCTCGGGGTCGTCGATGGCCAGGAGGATGCCCTGCCACACGTCCCCCTCGACGGTCGCGGCGAGGCGGCGGATGGTGGCCAGCGTCTTCTCGCCGAGGCCACGGGCCGGCACGTTGAGGATGCGCTCGAAGGCCGCCACGTCGCGGTCGTTGCGCAGCACCCGCAGGTAGGCCAGGGCGTCCTTGACCTCACGGCGCTGGTAGAAGCGCACGCCGCCGACCAGCTGGTAGCGCAGGCCGTAGCGCAGGAACGCTTCCTCGATCGGCCGGGACTGGGCGTTGGCGCGGTACATGATGGCGATGTCACGCAGGTGGTAGAGGCGCTCGTCGCCCTCGTCGGCGCGCCGAGCCAGCACCGACCCACCGGCCCCGCGCCCGTGCACCAGGGCGTCGGCCTGGCGGGCGATCCACTCGGCTTCCTCGTCCTCCCGGTCGGCCTCGAAGCGCTCGATCAGCACGCCGCGCGGGTTCTCCGTCCAGAGACGCTTGTCCTTGCGTCCCTCGTTGCGGCTCACCACGGCGTGGGCGGCGTCCAGGATGAGCTGCGTGGAGCGGTAGTTCTGCTCCAGCTTGACCACCGTGGCCTGGGGGTAGTCCTTCTCGAACTCCAGGATGTTCGTGATGTCCGCGCCGCGCCACGAGTAGATGCTCTGGTCGTCGTCGCCGACCACGGCCAGGTTGTGGTGGCGTGCCGCGAGCGCGCGGACCCACAGGTACTGGGCGCGGTTGGTGTCCTGGTATTCATCGACGTGCAGGTAGCGCCAGCGCTCCTGGTAGCGAGCGAGGACCGCCGGCGCCTCGTCGAAAAGGTGCACGGCCTCGATGAGCAGGTCGTCAAAGTCAAGCGCCCCGGCGGCGTGGAGCCGCGCCTGGTAGCCGCGGAAGGCACGGGCGGCGAGTTGCTCGTGGTAGGTGTGGGCGGCCTTGGCCGCCTCGTCGGGCCCCAGCAGCTCGTTCTTCCAGCGGCTGATCGTGCCCAGCATGACCGACGGGCGGGTCTCGCCGGTCCCGGCCAGCTCCAGGTCGCGCAGGACCTGCTTCATGAGGCCGTTCTGGTCGTCCGTGTCGTAGATGGCGAAGCGCGCATCCAGGCCGATGGCCGACCCGTCGCGCCGCAGGACCCGCGCGCAGAGGCCGTGGAAGGTGCCCATCGCCACCTGACGGCCGGCGTCCGGCCCCACCAGCGTCATGATCCGCTCGCGCATCTCGGCGGCGGCCTTGTTGGTGAACGTGACGGCCAGGATCTGCCACGGGCGGACGCCCTTGACGCCGATGAGGTAGGCCACGCGGTGGGCCAGGACACGGGTCTTGCCGCTGCCGGCACCGGCCAGGATGAGGAGCGGACCCTCGGTCGTCGTGACCGCCCGGGCCTGTTCTGCGTTTAGGCGGGCGACGATGTCGCGGGCCAGCGCCTCGCGGTCGACCGGGGCCGCAGGCGCCCCGTCAGGGCCGGCCGCCGCCGCCGGAAGTCCGACCGCCCCGAACCATGCCGCGAACTCGGCCGGTTCCTGGGGCGTGGCATCCAGCAGCTCGTCCGGCAGCTCCAGGGCCGCGTCCGGCGCGTCCTCGGGCGGCGCCTCCAGCTCCCCCACCGACCTGCGCGTCGCCTTCACCGGCCGATTCTACGGGAAGGCCCTTGGCAGGCCATGGCTGCGCCCCGACGCTATCCTCGGGGCGATGGCACGGTATGGGGTGGCGCGGCTGCTGGCAGCCCTCCTCACGAGCGCCCTGCTCGTTGCCTGCGGATCGACATCAGTGACCCCGACGCCAACTCCCTCGTCGGTGGCGTCCACCGTCCCGACGAGCACCCCGACGGCCTTGCCCACCCCGACCCCGACGCCGTCACCGACACCCACCCCCACACCCGTCGCCACACCGCCGCCGCTCGTCCTGCACCACTGTCCCGGTCGCGCGGCTACCGCCCTCGGCGGCGCGGTGAACTTCGAGTCGACCAACTGGAGTGGCTACGTCGCAGGCAACGGCCGGAGCCGCCAGGTCACGTGCGTCGAGGGCGCCTGGATCGAGCCGATCGTGACCTGCCCCAAGTCGGGCACGAGCGATGTCGCCATCTGGGTCGGCCTCGACGGCTCGTCCAGCGAGCACCTGGGTAACGCGGCCATCGGGCCCGAGCAGGTCGGGACCCAGGTCGACTGCCGCGATGGGGCGCTCTCACACGGCGCCTGGTGGGAGACCGTCCCCAGCCTGGATCATTCGATCGACTTCGGCGACGTCATCCGGCCCGCCAGCGGAGACCACATGTGGGCCCAGGTCATCTATGGCCCGCACGGTTTCACGATGACCCTGACCGACCTCACCAGCCAGGAGACGGACTCGATCACGCAGCAGGTCAAGGGCGCGCCGCGTCTGACCGCCGAGTGGATCGTGGAGGCCCCCAGCGAGGCCTGCGGCAAGGCCACCTGCACGGTGCTGGCGCTGGCCAAGTTCGCCAAGATCGTCTTCACCGGCGGCCTGGCGGTGATCGCCGGCCGACTCGGGTCGATCGGCGACCGCCACTGGTCACGCGACGAGATCACGGACGTCACCACCAGCGGGACACACCGCACGACCGTCTCGGGCCTCGCCTCCAAGGGCCAGTCGTTCACCGTGACCTGGCACCACGTCTAGCGTCGCGCTAGCAGCCGGCCGTCGGGTTCCGCGGCCCCTGAGGTCGGCGGCGCTCCCATCGGCCCCCACCTATCTGGTCGTACATGACTGGGGGGCACGTTAGAGCCGAAATCCGGCCCCGAAAGCGCCGCCCGAGTGGCCGCCGAGGTCTCGATCGAGCGTGGATACGGCCTGACCTGCCAACGCCCGCTCCGGAATGCTGCTCTAACGTGCCCCGGTATCAGATCTGACCGCGTGGCTGCGGCGTGCGGCCGCCGATCAGGCCGGCGGACGGCGATAGCGGCGCAGGACTGACCGGCGGCGAAACCCGACCGACGTGTAGAGCGCCTCGGCAGCGTCGTTCGCCGTATCGGACAGGACCTGGACGAGGCGCGCCCCGAGCGCCGCGTAGCGATGGAGCGCATGGTCGAGCAGGGCGCCCCCGAGGCCCAGCCGCTGATGGTCGGGATGCGTTCCGACCGGCTCGAACTCACCGACCTTGGCGACCGGATCCCACCAGGCCATGGTGAAGGCGGCGAATGACCCGTCGGAAGCCTCGACGACGAGGTCGTCCTCGAAGCGGTAGTTGGGCAGCCCGACGAGCCGTTCGTACTTGTCGACGCTCATCCGCGAGGGCGCGAAGGCGGCCCGGTGGACCTCGACTCGGGCCGGGATCTCGGCCAGGCCAGCGACCGGGCGGATCCGATAGCCCGGCGGCAGCGGGCGTCGTGGCCGGTCCGCGATGTCGGCGACCGTCCGCTGGAACTGGGAGAACGCCGGGTGGCCGCTGCCCGGTGTGGGAGCAAGGATGAAGCCGGACGTCTCAAGGCGACCGATCAAACCCACGTCGTCGGCCCACATCACCAGGGCCCCATCCGCACCTGCTGCGGCACGATGCGTAGCCCCAGCGATGGCCCAGTCCAGGAGGGCGGCCTGGACCGCCGCATCGACCTGCGGGTCGCCGCTCCAGACCTGGGCCGCGAGTTCGACCTCATCGACCCAGCTCCAGCCGACGACGCGCTTTCCGGCCGACCACAGCCGGAGGTGCTGCGACAGGTCGGCCGGCCAGGCCTGGGCGTACCACCACGAGAGATCGCCCGGCGTCACATCCACGAACGGCGCGCGCGCGAGCCATGCCTGGCTGAGGACGTCGGCGGCGGCCTGCAGATCGGCGATGCCGACGGCCGGCCGCGAGGTGACATGCACCGGCCAAGGGTACGGCGCGGGCCCGCAAGGTTGGAGGGCAGAACCTGTCCAAACGTGACTGCGGGGCACGTTAGAGTCGCTTTCGACCCGCCCGCGGGGGCTTCAAACGGCCTCGGCCGCACAGGCTCAGCGTGATCCGGGCGATCGGCGGTGTCCTGCGGCTCTGACAACCGCCCTAACGTGCCCCCGAGTCAGATCTGAGCATCTTGCCCCGGCACGCCTTACCGGAGCGCCTCGTAGTGGAGGAGGATCTCCTTGTTCTTGCCCGGCTTCGTCTCGATGAGACTCAGCGTCGTCTGACCGTCCATCGGTCCCCAGTACCGAGGACCCTTCCCGTAGACGACAGGCATGACGAAGAACCAATAGTCGTCGGCGAGGTTGCGGCGGAGGCACTCCCGGACCACGGCGGGGCCCCCCTCGAGGATGATGTTCCCGCCCTCCTCACGCTTCACCTGCTCGAGGATCTCAGCGAGATCACCGCTCAGGATCCGCGAGTTCTCCCAGTCGGTGGACGCGAGGCGGTGCGAGAGGCAGACCTTCTCGACCCGGTCCAGGTAGCGTCGATAGTCGATGAGCCATGCCGGCTCGCTCGGATCGAGCGCCTTCTCGCTCCACGTCTGCTGGTGACCGAGAAAGGATCGTCGGCCCATGACGACCGTCGTAACGTCGTCGAACCGGTCGTACCACATGTTTCGAAAGAGCGGGTTGGGCTCGGTCGACGGCTGACCCGACGTCGGATACTCCGGGAAGACGCCGCGGCCGTCCAGGGTCATGTACACGTTCGCCGTGATCTTCCGCATCCCCTCATCCTCCGAGCCGTCCGACCATTCGCCGTGGAGGTTCCGCTTCCGAGGTAGGGAAGGATAGGCATCGAGACACATCCGTGGGCATGGGGTCCAGCGCGGCCGAGGTCGTTTCTGGCTCGTCGCGAGAACCTGGTCGAACTTGCCTCGCCTCGCCGCCAGGCGCGGGCGCACGAGCGATGGCCTCCGTATCAGTCGTCAGTCGCGTTGCGGCAGCGCCCCTGCATCGAGAAGGGCGGCGTGGGCGGCAAGGAAGGCCTGCCGGCCGGCCGGGCTGCCGCAGTAGGCCGTGACATGGACCATGACCTCGCGGATCTCGTCGACCGTGGCGCCGCAGTTGAGGGCGCCGCGGGTGTAGATGGAGACCTCTTCAGACCGCCCGAGCGCGGCCAGGATGCCGAGGCTCAGGAGGCACTTGGTCTTCCGGTCGATCGCCGTTCCGGTCCAGGCCCGTCCCCAGGCCTGCTCGGTGACCAGATCCTGGAAGGTCATCATGAAGTCGTCTGCGGCCGCCAGGTTGCGATCGACGTAGGCATCGCCGAGGACAGCCCGACGCGCCGCCAGCCCATGCCGATAGGTATCCGTGCGGTCCATGGAGTCTCCTCCGTGCAGCGTGAGAGCCGGCCATCCGCGGACGGACGACCGGCTCTCACCGTTCCCTGATCGGACGATCCGACGGCGCGGACGCCGGCGGACGCGAGCGGACTAGAAGTCCATGTCTCCGCCACCGCCACCGGGATGGCCGTGGCCGTTGCCGCCGTCCTTCTTCTCGGGCAGGTCGGTCACCAGGGTCTCCGTCGTGAGCACCATGGCGCCGATGGAAGCGGCGTTCTGGAGCGCGGACCGGGTCACCTTGAGGGCGTCGACGATGCCCTTGTCGAAGAGGTCGCCGTTCTCGTCGCGGAGCGCGTCGTAGCCGTGGCCGGGCTTCATCTTCTTCACCGAAGCGACGATGACGGAGCCTTCCTTGCCGGCGTTCTCGGCGATCTGGCGGATCGGCGCCTCCAGCGCGCGGCGCAGGATGTTGACGCCGATGGCCTCGTCGCCTTCGAGCTTGACCTTGTCGAGAGCCGGGATGGCCTGCAGGAGGGCGCTGCCGCCGCCGGCGACCATGCCTTCCTCGATGCCCGCGCGGACCGTGGACAGGGCGTCCTCGATGCGGTGCTTCTTCTCCTTGAGCTCGACCTCGGTGGCCGCGCCGACCTTGATGACGGCGACGCCCCCGGCCAGCTTGGCCAGCCGCTCCTGGAGCTTCTCCTTGTCGTAGTCGGACGTGGTCTCCTCGATCTGGGCCTTGATCTGGGTCATGCGGCCCTTGATCGCGTCCTGGGAGCCCTCGCCGTCGACGATCGTGGTGTCGTCCTTGGTGGCGACCACACGACGCGCCTTGCCGAAGTCCTCGGCGACGACGCTGTCGAGCTTGCGGCCGAGCTCCTCGCTGATGACGTTGCCACCGGTCAGGATGGCGATGTCACGCAGCATCTCCTTGCGCCGGTCACCGAAGCCCGGGGCCTTGACGGCCAGGGCCGAGATGGTCTTGCGCAGGTTGTTGACGACCAGGGTGGCGAGCGCCTCGCCATCGACGTCCTCGGCGATGATGAGGACCGGCTTGCCGATCTGGACGCCCTTCTCGAGCGCCGGCAAGAGGTCCTGGACGGCCGAGATCTTCTTGTCGGTGATGAGGATCATGGGCGACTCGAGGACCGCTTCCATGCGATCCGGGTTGGTCACGAAGTAGGCCGAGATGTAGCCCCGGTCGAACTGCATGCCCTCGGTGTATTCCTTCTCGAGGCCGAGCGACTGCCCTTCCTCGACGGTGATGACACCGTCCTTGCCGACCTTGTCCATGACCTCGGCGATGACCTCGCCGACCTCCGGGTCGGCCGAGGAGATGGCCGCCAGGTTGGCGATGTCGGCGCGCGTCTTGAGCGGACGGGCCTGCTTCTTGAGCTCGGCCACGATGGCCTCGACGCCCTTCTCCAGGCCGCGCTTGATGGCCATCGGGTTGGCGCCCGAGGTCACGTTCTTGAGGCCCTCGGCGACGATCGACTGGCCCAGCACGACCGCGGTGGTGGTGCCGTCGCCGGCGACGTCGTCCGTCTTGGTGGCGACTTCCTTGAGCAGCTGGGCACCCATGTTCTCGAAGGGGTCGTCCAGCTCGATCTCACGAGCGATCGTCACGCCGTCGTTGGTGATGGTGGGAGAACCGAACTTCTTGTCGAGCACCACGTTGCGGCCCTTGGGGCCGAGCGTCACGCGGACCGCGTCGGCCAGGCGATCGACGCCGTGCTTCAGCGACCGGCGCGCGGTCTCGTCGAAGAGGAGTTGCTTAGCCACTACGGGATTCCCTCCTAAGGAACGACCGGGCCCATGGGGTCCGGTCGGGGTAGGACCGACCGACGGAGCGGGCGGTCAGTCTTCGAGGACGGCGAGGATGTCCTTCTGGCTGACGATGAGGAGCTCATCGCCTTCGATCTTGAACTCGGTGCCGGCGTACTTGGCGTAGAGGACCCGCTGGCCCTCCTTGACGTCCATGGACTCACGCTTGCCGTCGTCGAGGATGCGGCCAGGGCCGGCGGCGAGGATCGTGCCCTCCTGGGGCTTCTCCTTGGCCGTGTCGGGCAGCACGATGCCGCTCTTGGTCATCTCTTCACGGGCGGTGGGCTTGATCACGCAGCGGTCGCCCAGGGGGCGGAGCTTGGTCTTGCCCGAGGTCTTCTTGGTCGCCGAAGCGGTCGCCAACGCGGATCCCTCCTGAAGGTTCCTGATGGGTGCGGGACCCCGGCGTGGGACAGGTCGCGGCCGCGGCCCTGCTGGGCTGGGATCGACCGCGCGGCACACCGGCCGCAGCGTCCCGAAGCGGTCGGGGTCGACCGCGATGTGAGATTAGCACTCCCAACGCGAGAGTGCTAACAGCCTACCGGAGGTGTCGGGGGCCTGTCAAGCGGGAGACCGTAGACTCGCCTGGTGGTCGTTCCCGTGCGGCTCGAGCTGCCCCTCCGCGTCCGTTTCGACGAGTGTGGCGCCGACGGCTGGCTGCGCTCGTCCGCGGCGCTGCGCTACGCGCAGGACCTGGCGTGGGCCCATTCCGAGTCGGCCGGCTTCGACCGCCGCTGGTACGCCGATCGGGGCCTGATGTGGCTCGTCCGATGCCTCGGGCTCAAGATGCGAGGCACCGTCGCGAGCGGGGCCACGGTCGCCGTGTCGACCCAGGTGACGGGCTGGCGGCGCGTGTGGGCCCGTCGCCGGAGCGAGATCCATGCGGACGGCGGGGCGCTCCTCGCCGTCGTGACCACCGACTGGGTCCTGCTTGGCGCGAGTGGTGCGCCGGTCCGCATCCCGGCCGACATCCTGGCCGCCTTTCCCGGCCGCTTGCCCGACTTCCAGCCCGCCCGGGTCGAGCTGCCCGAACCACCCGGGGATGCGCGGTCGGGCCGGCTGACCGTCCGCCGCCACGAGCTGGATCCGATCGGCCACGCCAACCACGCCGTCTACGCCGACTGGGTGGAGGAGGCCGTGGCGGCGGCGGGTGGCGAGGGCGTCATCGCGGCCGTACCGCGGACCATGGACCTGGAGTTCGTGCGCTCGGCCACGGCCGCCATGGCCGTGACCTCCGCCACCTGGCGGCTCCCCGATGGCGCCTGGGCCTGCCGCCTCACCGATCCGTCGGGCGCCGAGCTCCTGCGGGCGAGGGTCGCGGCCGAGCGCTGAGCCGCAGTGGCCGGCCCATGAGCGCACCCCCCTGGTTTGCAGGCGAAGACGCATCGGACGCCGGAACGAGCGCTCGGCCGTCGACCGTGTCACGCGACGCACCGGATCGCAGCGGAGCAGACGGATCCTGGCCTTTCGTCGGTCCGATACGTCGTGGCATGCAAGGGATCTCGGCCCGGCGAGCATCAGGCCCCTCGGAAGATGCGGTCGTAGTTGGCCACGAGCTGGTCGCCCAGGGCATCCGGAGCCAGCTGCCGTTGGTCGGCCAGCCAGTGCGCCGTGACGGTCACCCAGGCCGGCTCGTTGCGGCGCCGCGGAGCACCGGGCGGTGACAGGTACGGCGAGTCCGTCTCCACGAGCAACCGGTCGGCGGGCACGCGGCGCGCGACGGCGGCCGAGGCCTCCTCGCCGTTGCGAAAGACCAGCCCGCTGAAGCTGATGGCGAGGCCCAGCTCCAGCGCCGCCTCGGCATAGGCCACGGGTCCCGAGAACGAGTGCAGCAGGGCCGGCGGCCGCCCACCGAACGCCTCGCGCCACGCCTGGTCCCCCACCCCGGCCCTGCGCAGCTCGGCGATGAGCTCGTCCTGGGCGTCGCGAGCGCCGTTCGCGGAGCGGCAGTGGATCACGGCCGGCTTGCGCGTGGCAAGAGCCAGGGCCAGGTTGCGCCGCAGGTTCGCCAGCTGGGCGGGACGCGGCGAGAAGGCCCGGTCGTAATCCAGCCCGGTCTCGCCGATGGCCACCACCCGGTCACCACCGGCCAGGCCTACGATGGCCGACCACCCGGCGTCATCGACCTGCGCAGCGACGTGCGGGTGCACCCCCACCGCCACATCGATCCACGCGTGGCGCCCGGCCAGCTCGAGCGCCCCGGATGACGACGGCACGTCCCACCCGGGGTCCAGGATCCGCTCGACGCCAGCCGCAGCAGCGGCCGTGGCCACCTTGTCCGCGTCCGCGGCGAAGGCCTCCGCCTGCAGATGCGCGTGGGAATCGATCAGGCGCATGCGAGTTCGGGCCTCCGGCCCCCAGCCTTAGCCGGCAGGAGTGGCGACGTCGACGTCCAGGCGCGGGAAGACCGGGGTGGCCGTCCCGACGCGTCCCCGCTCCGCCGCGTGGGCGCCCCAGCGCAGCTCGTCGGCCAGCGGCGGGCCACCGTTGCCGTCGGGTCCATAGAGGTACTCGTACCCCAGTTGCGCGAGGATCCGCGGGGCCGCCTGGGGCATGAACGGGGCCGCGGCGAGCGCCACCAGCCGGCAGGCCTCGACGAGGTCGCCCAGGACACCGCGTAACCGCTCCCCTGCCCCGGCATCCCCACTCGCGGCCGCCTTGGCCAGGACCCACGGCTTCTCCAGGTCGACCAGCTGGTTGGCCGCCCCCACGAGGCCCCACAGGCCGGCCAGCGCATCGTGCAGCAGGTACCCCGCCAGCCCGGCCGACCACGCCGCCTGCGCGTGCGTCCACGCAGCGACGATGGAGCCTACGACGGCCGTGGGCGCCGGTCGCTCGCCCTCGAGGTAGCGGTTGGCCATCGTGACGGTCCGGTTGACGAGGTTGCCCAGGTCGTTGGCCAGGTCGGCGTTATAGCGACGGACGAACGAGTCCCACGACACGTCGCTGTCACGGTCGAACGCCACTTCCCGCAGCGTGCAGTAGCGGGCGCCGTCCGAGCCCAGGGCCGCCACGACGTCGATCGGGTCGAGGAAGTTGCCGCGGCTCTTGCTCATCCGCTCGCCCTGCACGAGCAGCCAGCCGTGGACCCAGACGAGGCGCGGCAGCGGCAGGCCAGCGCTCATCAGCATGGCCGGCCATACGATGGTGTGGAGGCGGTTGATGTCCTTGCCGATGATCTGGACATCGGCCGGCCACCACCGTTCGAAGCGGGCGGTGTCATCGGGGAAGCCCACCCCGGTGATGTAGTTGGTCAGGGCGTCGAACCAGACGTAGACCGTGCCCGCCGCGGGGTCCCACGACCCGTCGGGCAGCTGCGCGGACGAGCCGTCCTCGCGGATGGGGAACGGGATGCCCCACGGCGCCCCCTCACGGCTGACCGAGAAGTCCTCCAGGCCCTGGCGCATGAAGCCCAGCATCTCGTTGCGGCGGTACTCGGGCTGGACCCACTCGGGATGGTCGGCGAAATAGCGCTCCAGGCGCTCCTGGTAGGCCGAGAGGCGGAAGAACCAGTTGCGCTCGGACAGCCACTGCAGCTCGATCGTGGGGTGGTTGGCGCAGTGGGTGCCGCTGGCATCCTCGACCAGCTGTGACGGCGGGATGAAGCCCTCGTTGGGGCAGTACCAGCCCTCGTACGTGCCCTTGTAGAGGTCGCCGTTGGCGTAGGCCCGGCGCAGCATCTCGTGGACCGCCACCTGGTGGTCGGGATCGGTGGTCCGGATGAAGCGGTCGGGCGAGATGGTCAGGGCGTCCTCGGCGGTGCGGAAGAGGGCGACCATGTCGTCCACGAAGGCCTTGGGGGTCGTGCCCCGCTCGGTGGCCGTCTGGGCGATGTTGACCGAGTACTCGTCCGTGCCGGTCAGGAAGTACGTGTCGTCGCCCCGCATGCGGTGCCAGCGGGCGATGGTGTCGGCCCCCACGACCTCGAAGAGCGTATGCAGCCCGGGCCGGCTGTTGGCATACGCGATGGCCGTCGTGAGGTAGAAGCGATCCGTCATCCGGGCGACCAGTCGCGATAGGGACCAGTCCAGGTGATGGCCGCCTCGGCTACCTCGTGGGCGGCATGGACCAGCGCCTCGCGGGGTTTGGGCTTGGGCACGTCGCCGTGCGTGATGGTGGCCGGATAGGTGATCGCGGCGACCTGGTCGGCCGGCAGCAGCGCCCGCTTGCAGATGTCGCAGGTGCGCGGTCGGGGCATCGATGGGACCTCACTGGAAGCACGAAGGCCTGGGAGCCCGATGGTAGAGGCTTCAGCCGCCGGGGTGCTCGGGCGACGGGTGGTCGGCGGCCGCCGCCAGCACGGCCTTGAGCTCGAACGGCGTCAGGCCGGGGTGCTTGCTCAGGACGAGCGCGGCCAGGCCGGCCACGTGCGGGGCGGCGAAGCTGTTGCCGGTGGCCACGATCCGCCCGCCCTCGCGCCAGGCGACCGGGACGTCGACGCCCCAGGCCCCGAATTCCACCGGCGGTTCCGGGTTGTAGTAGAGCCGGAAGGGGTCGGGCACGTCGTGGGCCGCCACCGAGCAGACCGACGCGAACAGCGACGGGTAGCTGGGGCCGGGCACGTTGTTGGCGGCGCAGACGAGCGCCGTGCGGTGGAAGTAGGCCTCGTCGGCGACCGCATGGAAGTCCCCGAACAGGGCCTCGCTCTTCGACGAGAGGCTGAGATTGGCCACGGGCACGCCGTGCTCGATGGCCCAGTCCAGGGCAGCCAGGAAGGCCGCACCCTTGCCCCGCAGGTCGGCCCCGAGCACGCGGATGGAGACCAGCTCGACCTCCGGGGCCAGGCCCACGATGATGCCGCCGCAGGCGGTGCCATGGCCGAAGAGGTCGCCCGCGTCGTCGGCCACGAGGCGCGGCTCGCCGTCGACCAGCTCCACGGCCACCGATTCCACGAGGCGGCCGGCAAGGGCCGGGTGGTCGCGTTCGAGCCCCGAGTCGATGATGGCCACGGTGACCCCGCGGCCCGTCGCGCCCTCCCACGCCCAGGCACGATCGAGGCGTTCCAGGCTCGCGTCGCGTGCCAGCCGGGCCCGTGCCTCGACGGCGAACGGCTCCGACCACGCGGGGAGCGCCTCTTCGGTCACCTGGCCGTGCGGGACGCCCTCGCGCCGGGGCGACGCGCGGCGGAGGCATAGGCCCCCAGCGCGGCCACGATGTCCGCCGCCAGCGCCTGCTCGCGCTCGCCGATGCCCTGCAGGCCGGCGAGCCCGTCGACGAGGCGCCAGAACGGCATGTCGCCCGCGCCATCCAGGCCCTGCGTGAGATCCGCCACGAGTCGTTCGAGGCCGGCCGGGTCGAGGTCGCCGGCGTCGTCGATGCTGCGCAGCGCCTCGCGCATCAGGCTGGCCAGGTCGCGCTGCACCCGCATCGCGGCGATCGCCGCGGCCGCCTGCCCGGCGAAGACGGCCAGCAGCTCCATGTCGCGCAGCGAGAAGGTGGGGCTGCCGCGTTTGTCGAGCACCTGGAGCACGCCGACGGTCGCCGCCCGGTCGACCAGTGGCACGGCGGCGATGGAGCGCGGCACGTAACCCGTCCGCTCCGCGGCCGCGCGATCAAAGCGGGGATCGCTGGCCACGTCGCTGAGGGCCAGGGGCTGGCCGGTAGAGAAGACATAGCCGGCCAGGCCGCGGGTGGTGGGGATGGTCAGGCCGATGGCGCCTGCCCCGCGCTCGCCGGCGGCGACGCGGAACACGAGGCGGTCGGGGTCGGGCTCGAACAGGGCGATCGACGCCGCCTCGGCATCGAAGAGCGTGGCGGTGGCATCGACGATGCTCTGCAGCAGGCGCTGCTCCGGATCACCGGTCAAGCGCTGGGCGACGCGCCCGCGCCGGGCAGCCGCGCGCAGGGCGGCGATGACGTCCTGCGCACCACGGGCGGGGGAATCAGCCACGCCGACGTGCCTCTCGCGTCACGCCGGCTGGTGGCTGCGCGGATGGAAGGTCGTCGCGGCGCCCGTCACGGACGCCGCTCGGACCGGCTCATTCGCCCTTTTGGCGGAGGCTGTGGCCCTCGACGTCGTCGTCCTCGCGGAGCGACTTGCCGATGCCCTCACG
>CAZFGT010000001.1:64811-189791 GCA_964518505.1 uncultured Anaerolineaceae bacterium
TGCTGTGGCCCTCGACGTCGTCGTCCTCGCGGAGCGACTTGCCGATGCCCTCACGACCCTTGGTGCCGCCGATGCCCTCCCGGGCCTTGGTGCCGCCACTGAAGCCTTCACGGCCTTTCACGCCACCGAAGCTATGGCCCTCGACGTCCTCGTCCTCGCGGAGCGACTTGCCGATGCCCTCACGACCCTTGGTGCCGCCGATGCCCTCAGGGCTTCTGCCTTTTGGTGCGCCCATGCTCATGACCTCTGCTACGCGCCTGGTCGGAGCCCAGGCCATGCACGCATCCTAGTGGCGCTGGCACGATCACGGAAGCGCCTTCGCGACGGCCGGGCTGTCGCGTCGCCGACACGGATGTGGTCGTTCAGCGTTCCGCGTGCCGCGCCAGGCGCTCCAGGCTCTCGATGACGAGCGTGTCGCGGTCGATCGTCAGGAGGCCGTCGCGCACGAGATCGGCCAGGAGGCGGTTCACCGACTGGCGCGTGCCGCCGATCATGGCCGCCAGGTCCGACTGGGTGAACGGCCAGTCCAGGCGGATCACGCCGACCGCGCCAGGCTGGGCATCCTGGGCCAGCCGCACGAGGCGCATCGCCAGGCGGCCGGCCAGGTCAAGGAAGTACAGCTCCTCCACCTGGCCGGTGAGGCGGCGCAGCTCCGCCACCATGCCGGCCAGGAGCGCGTCGCGGAGGCTGGGCTCCTGGTCCAGGACCTCGCGGAAGACATCGCGGGGCAGGACCAGGGTCTCGGTCGCCTCGAGCGCCGTCGCGGTCGCCGACCGGGGCGCACTGTCGAGCAGGGCCAGCTCCCCGAAGAAGTCGCCCACCCGGAGCGTGGCGATGATGGCCTCGTCGCCCTCGGCGGACGGGAGCACGATCTTGACCGCCCCCTCTGCGATGATGTGCAGCGAGTCGCCGGGGTCGCCCTGGTGGAAGATGACCTCGTTGCGCCTGAACCGGCGCCGCCGCAGGACGCGCGCGAGCTGGTCGAGCTGCTGGTCCGAGACCTTGGCGAAGAGCGCGCAGGCGCGCAGGCGTTCTGCCGCAAAGCCTTCGCCGCTCATAGGGGCCTCCAGACGCCGCCGGTCAGTGAGCCGGCGCGGCGCTGGCGCCACGATGCAGGTCGAGGAGCCTTGACGTCAAGCCCGGACCTGAGCCGACCAGGGCCAGGAAGTCGGCGCCCTCGAGCGTGAGGAGGTCGGTGTCGACGGTCGCGGTGACCGTCGCCGACCGCGGCGCCCCTGTCAGGAGCCCGATCTCGCCGAAGAGTTCATCGGGACCCATCGTGCGCAGGTGCTCCGCCGGCCCGCCCGCGGCCAGGGTCTGCGAGACGTCGCACTGGCCGTCGACGATGAAGTACAGGCGGTCCGCCTCATCGCCCTGGCGGACGACCACCGTCCCGGCCGGGACGTGGTCGGGCCGCAGGCGCATAGCGGCGGCCTCCAGGCGCGCCGGGGAGAGGCCGGCGAAGACGGGCAGGCTCACGAAGCGCGCAGCCGCGGGCGAGATGGTCGACTCACGGCCGGCCCCCGGGCCCAGGATGACCACGCCCGCGGCGATCGAGGCCAGGCAGGCAGCGGCGCTGGCGCCGAGCAACAGCGGGAGGCCCAGCGGGGCGGCGGCGATGGGCAGGATGAGCGAACCGGCAGCGTACGCCCCGATGCTGATCGTCTCGATCACGCCGATGGCCCGGCCGCGGGCCGCATCGGGCACCAGCCGCTGCAGCAGGGTGAGGGACACGATGTCGACGATCGAGCTGCCCAGGCAGGCCGCCGCCAGCGCCACGGCTGCGAGGGCCAGGCTGGAGGTCAGGCCCAGCGCGGCGATGCCGATGACCATGGCCAGCCCGCCGGCCACGAGCGGCACCGCCAGGCGGCGGCGCAGGACCAGCACGCCGGCCGCGAGCGCACCGACCAACCCCCCGATCCCGATGGCCGCGTTGAGGACACCGGTGCCGGCCGCGCCCTCGCGCAGGATGTCGGTGGCGATGACGACCGTGAGCACGCCCAGGCCGCCGAATACGAAACCGCCCACGGCACTGATCACGACGAGGCCGACCAGCGGTCGCAGCACGTCGGGGGCTGCCGCCCCCACCACAGCCGGCGTGTCCGACTCGGCGGGCGCGGGGGCGCGTGCTGCCGCCGCGTCCTCGCGGACGTGCGTGCTGCTCGAGGGCAGGCGCCACAGCACGAACGCCACCACGGCGAAGGACGCCGCGTTGAGCAGGAACGCCAGGGTCAGGCCGCCGGTGGCCAGGATGATGGCGCCCCCGATGGCCGGGCCGACGGCGAAGGCCAGGCTGTCGAGCGAAGCCCACGCGCTGTTGGCCGGCCCCAGTTCGGTCTCGTCGCGGACCAGTCGCGGCAGGTAGGCGCCGATCGCCGGGCCGAAGAAGGCGGAGAAGCAGGTGGCCAGGATGGCCAGCCCCACGATCGGCAGGAGCGGCCCATCCACGGCCACCAGGGCCGCCATCAGCAGCATGATCGCGCCACGGGCCAGGTCGGTGCCGAGCAGGACGAGCCGGCGGTCGTACCGGTCGGCCACGATGCCCGCCGGGACGGAGAGGAAGACATAGGGCAGGACGCGCGCCGCCCCGACCACGCCGAGCAGCACGGGCGACGCGTCAGGGCGCTCGTAGACCAGGATCAGCAGGGCCACCAGGTAGAGCCAGTCGCCGATGGCCGAGACGAACTCCCCCGCCAGCAGCCGCGTCAGCGGCCCGTTGCCCAGCAGCGCGCGATACGTCCGCAGCACGTCCACCGCGGCACAGTAGCGCACGGGAGGGTCGCCCAAGCGACATGCGGCGCGCCATGGGGACGCCACTCCAGCAGGCTGACGAATGACCCTGCGGCCGTCGGCCAGCGGATGGCCGGGAGGGTGGGGGCGGCCCGATGCTGCGCGGCATCACGAGGTCGCTCCTGCGGCCTCCAAGGAGGACGAGATGTCAGCCTACGAACGCCAACTGCTCGCCAAGTACAACCAGCACGAGCTGCTGAGTGCGGCCCACGAGGCGCACCTGGCCAAGGTCGCCCGGGACGCCCGGCCCCACACCCAGCGCGTCACGATGACGTCGCTGACCGGTCCCCTGCAGTCCGTCCTGACGTCCGCCCGGGCGTGGGTGAGCTCGCGGACCGCCGCCGCCGCCAGGGCCACCACCATCCAGCCGTCCCCCAGCGGGCGGGTCGTCCTGCGCTCGACGCATCTGCGCTAAGTCATTCGCAGCCCGCAAGGGAGAAGGAGCCACCGCCATGGTCATCGAGGAACCCACCTACCGTCTGGAGCTCGATCCGGGCTGGGTCGCCATCGCCGAGCCGCTCGATGCGGAGTCGACGGAGACGCTCAGCCGCCGCTTCAGCGACGCGACGCCCGGCCGCGTGGCCGTCCAGGTCGCACCGACCGACACCTACGACGTCAGCGGCCACGGCGCCCGGGGCGCCACGCTCGACGTGGTCCTGACCATCGGCGACGACGTCGAAGGCCACGCCTTCAGCCTGCGCTTCCCGACGCCCCAGGACGCCGAGCGGATGCGGACCCGCCTCGCCGCCGGCGGATTGCTCGTGGCGGCGCTCACGGTCGCCTCGATCGGCGTCGGCAGCCAGCTGGCTGCCCCGCACGTCGGTGCCCCGGCCGTGGCGGCGCCTGCCGCAGCCGCCCCCTTCGTCAACCGCGGCCTGAACGCCGACATCCGCTCCGGCGACATCGTCGTCGAGGAGGCCGCCCCTCCAGCCCCGTTCGTCAACCGCGGCCTCAACGCCGACGTCCGCTCCGGCGACCTCGTCCAGGAAGAGTCCGGCACCACGCCGGCCGTCCACGGCGAGCAGAAGAACTAGCCCGGCGGTGTCGGCAGGATGACACCGGGGCTGTCACGGGGATCCGTTGACGCGGCCCCGTTCGCGGCCCACTCTACGTCCATCGCCCGGACCGGCAGCTGGTTGACGGGCACACAGCACAGCACAGACTGAGAGGTCCGACATGGCGACGAAGAAGAAGCCCGCGGCGCCCGAAGGGGTCAATCCCAAGGTCCGCAACGCCGGCGAGGAAGACGTGGAAGGCCACAGCTTCCTGATCCATCCCAGCACCAGCCAGGAGCTGGCGCGCTACAAGAGCGCGGACCTGGAGCGGCAGGCGCGTCAGCGCCAGCTGGCCAAGGAAGCGCGCCCCAACAAGAACAGCCGCTGATCGGCCGGCCCAGACGGGCTGACGGTACGCTACCTCCTACGACCGGGCTCGCACGGGCCCGGTCGTTCCCTGTCTAGGCGGCGGAGTCGGGCTCCGTCGTCCCGGTCTCGGGGGCCGCGGCGGGCGCCGTGGGCTCCGTGGTCGAAACGTCGGCTGAAGGCGTCGTCGTCGGAGCGGCGGCGCCTTCACCGCTCATGCTGCGGCGCAGGTCACTGGCCACGTCGCTGGCCTTGCGCGCCAGCCGCTGGCCCAGGTCCTCGGTCGCGTCGGCGACGCGGTGGGCCACCGGGCCGGCCTTGACCCCGGCGGCCGCCGTGACCTCGGCAGCGCGTGCGCCGACCTCGCGCACGACGGGCGCGGCGCGCTTGGCGAACTCGTCGACGGCCGACGTCACCTTGTCCATGATCGCTTCACCGGACCCGGCCCCGTCAGTCGCGGGGTCATGATCGTGCGGCACGAGCGGTTCAGTCATCGTCCACCTCCTGTGCGGTGCAGTCTGACTCAATGGCGGAAATGGCGGACGCCGGTCGTCACCATGGCCGCACCGGCCCGTTCGGCGGCGGCCACGACCTCTGCGTCACGCACCGAGCCGCCGGGCTGGATGAACGCCGAGACCCCACCGGCGAGGCAGGCCTCCACGCCGTCGGCGAAGGGGAAGAAGGCGTCCGACGCGCAGACCGACCCCCGCGCCCGATCCGGGCCGGCCTTCTCGACCGCCAGTCGGGCGCTATCGACGCGGCTCATCTGGCCCGCGCCCACCCCCACGAGCGCGCCGTCCCTGACCAGGACGATGGCGTTGGAGCGGACGTGGCGCACGAGGCGCCACGCCAGGTCGAGATCGACGGCCTCGCGCGGCGTGGGCGCCCGCGACGTGACGACCGACCATGCGCCTGGCTCATCCACCCCCGTGTCGGCCGTGGTCGCGAGGACACCGCCGCCCGCGCTGCGGATCTCCACGTCGGCCACCGGCGGCCGGCCCAGCCACCGGTCGATGACCACCCGCAGGTTGGGCTTGCCGGCCAGCACGGCCGCCCCGTCCTGGGTGAGCTCCGGCGCCACCACGACCTCGAGGAAGATCGCGGCCAGCCGCTCGGCGAGAGGCGCGTCCACGGGCCGCGTGACGGCCGCCACCCCGCCGTAGGCGCTCACCGGATCGCCGGCCAGGGCCCGGTCCCAGGCCCGCAGGACGTCGTCGCCCTCGGCCGCGCCGCACGGGTTGGCGTGCTTGACGATGACCGCCGCGGCACCCCGCAGGTCACGGGCCACGCCCGCGGCAGCCGACGCGTCCAGCAGGTTGTTGTAGCTCAGCGCCTTGCCCTGACGCAGATCCACCCCGGCGGCGAACGGGCCGCTGCCCGCGGGCGCATCGGGCCGCCGGTAGAGGGCGGCGACCTGGTGGGGGTTCTCCCCGTAGCGCAGCGGCTGGACGCGCTCCAGGTCCAGGACGAGGCGGGGCGGCAGCGGATCCGCGGCATCGTCGCCCAGGCGCCGGCCCAGCTCGGCGGCGATCCGTGCGTCGTAGGCGTTCGTGCGCCGGAAGGCGGCCACGGCGAGCCGCCGACGGCTCCCCTCCCCGATGGCCCCGTCACGCTCCAGCTCCTGGATGGCCGGCCCGTACTGCTCCGGCGAGGTGAGCACGGCCACCGAGGCGTGGTTCTTGGCCGCCGCCCGGACCAGCGCGGGCCCGCCGATGTCGATCTCCTCGATGAGCTCGTCGAGGGTGATGGCCGGCCGCTCGGCGGCCGCCTCGAACGGGTACAGGTTGACGACCACGAACTCGAAGGGCGCGATGACGGCCGCCGCCAGCTGCGCGCGATGTGCCGCCAGGCGCCGGTCGGCCAGGACACCAGCGTGGATCCGCGGGTGGACGGTCTTGACGCGGCCGTCGAGCATCTCGGGGAAGCCGGTCACGTCGGCCACGTCGGTCACCGGCAGGCCCGCCTCACGGAGGGCCCGGGCCGTGCCGCCGGTCGAGACCAGCTCGACCTCGCGGGTCGCGAGCTCACGGGCGAGCTCCAGCAGCCCGGTCTTGTCCGAGACCGACAGGAGGGCCCGTCGCGGCCACGGCACCTCGGCCGCCGCAGCCGGGTCGATGACCACCCGTCCGCCATCGCGCACGCTCAACGCGCCGACCGCCAGGAGGGCCACGGCACGCGGCAGGAGCCGGTGCTCGACGGCGTGAAGTCGGGTGGCCAGGCTCGCCGCGTCGTCGTCGGGGCGGACCGGTGCCGCCTCCTGGAACACGATCGGACCGCCGTCAAGCGTCTCGTCGACGAGGTGCACGGTCACGCCGGCGATGGTCACGCCGGCCGCCAGCGCGTCCTCGACGGCGTGCCCGCCGGGGAACGCGGGGAGCAGGCTGGGATGGACGTTGAGGATGCGGCCACGAAACGCCGTCAGCACCGCCGGCCCCAGGACGCGCATGAATCCGGCCAGCGCCACGACGCCGACCTGGGCCTCGCGGAGGGCCGTGGCGAGCGCCGCGTCCCACGCTCCCTGGCCGGGCGAATCGACCGGCCGCTGCAACAGCGTCGGCACGCCCGCCGCCCGGGCGATGCCCAGGGCGGGGCAATCGCGGTCGGCGAAGACCAGGGTGATGCGGCCGCCCAGCGCCCCCCGCCGCTGCGCCAGCAGGAGCGCCGCAAGATTGGAGCCGGTGCCCGAGACGCCGACCGCGACGGCCGTCGGTGGCATCAGGCGGCGTGACCGCTCTCGACGTAGCGGGCGCCGCCCGCCGCCGCGACCGGCACGACCGTGCCGACCTCCCAGGCCGTGACGCCCAGGCGCTCCAGCGTGCCACGTGCGACCACGACGCCGTCCGGCGGCACGACGAGGACCATGCCCAGGCCCCCGTTGAACGTGGCGCGGAGCTCGACGTCATCGAGGCCGCCGAGCGCACCCATCAGGCGCATGACCGACGGCATCGGCCACCGCCCCACATCCACGCGCGCCGCGAGCCCATCGGGCAGGACGCGCGGCACGTTCCCGGGCAGGCCGCCGCCGGTGATGTGGGCCGCGCCGCGCAGGTCGTGGCCGGCTGCTCGCAGGTCCGCCCGCACCTGGAGGACGGCACGGGCGTAGACGCGCGTGGGCGTCAGCAGCACCTCGGCGACGGTGGCCATCTCCTGGCCCGGCTCCGCGGCCAGGGCCGCGTCAGCCCCGCGCGTGCCAAGCGTCCGGCGCAGGAGCGCCTGGTACGGATCCTGGAGGTCGACCTCCCAATGGCTCACCAGCGCGCGCACGAGCGAGAAGCCGTTGGCGTGGAGGCCGGAGGCGGCCAGGCCCAGCAGGACGTCCCCCGCCCTGGCGGCCGAGCCGTCGAGCAGGTCCGACCGCTCGACGACGCCGAGGCAGCAGCCGGCCAGGTCGAACTCGTTGACCGCCATGAGCCCGGGATGCTCGGCCGTCTCGCCGCCGATCAGGGCGCAGCCGATGGCCACGCACGCGTCGGCCACCGAGCCCACGATGGCCGCCACGGCTTCCGGCACCAGGCGGCCGACGGAGAGGTAATCAAGGAAGGCCAGCGGCTCGGCCCCGCTGCACACGACGTCGTCGGCGCACATGCCCACCACGTCCGCGCCCACGCCGTCGAAGCGGCCGGTGGTCGCGGCGAGCATGGCCTTGGTGCCGATGCCATCGGTGGAGGCCACCAGGAGGGGCTCGTGATAGCCCTGCGGGATGGCGATCGCGCCGGCGAAGCCACCCAGGCCGCCGACGACCTCTGGCCGCCGCGTGCGCTCGATGGCCGGGCGCATCAGCTCGACCGCCCGTTCGCCGGCCGCCACGTCGACGCCGGCCCTGGCATAGGCCGGCCGCGGCGCCGCGCCCTTGGTCACCGGACCCCCGCCAGCGGCTCGTCCTGGGGGTCCTCCAGGACGAACTTGTGGCTGGCCACGTCGTACGGCACGGGCACGGGGTACAGGCCGTCGAAGCAGGCGAAGCAGAAACGTTCGCGCGGCAGCTCCAGCGCGTCCAGGACCCCACCGATGGAGAGGTAGGAGAGCGAGTCGGCGCCGACGTAGTCGCGGATCTCCTCCAGGGTGTGGGTCGCCGCGATGAGTTCGGTCTCGATCTGCGTGTCGATGCCGTAGAAGCAGGGGTTGAAGATGGGCGGCGCGCTGATCCGCAGGTGGACCTCCCGGGCGCCCGCCCGGCGCAGCAGGTTGACGATCTGCTTGGTCGTCGTGCCGCGCACGATCGAGTCGTCGACCACGACCAGGCGCCGATCCCGGATCTGCTCGGGCAGGGGGCTCAACTTGACGTTGACACCCCGCTGGCGCAGGGCCTGGCTGGGCTGGATGAAGGTCCGGCCGGCGTAGCGGTTCTTGATCATGCCCTCGCGGTACGGCAGGCCGCTCGCCTCGGCGTAGCCGGCGGCGGCCGGGGCACCCGTCTCGGGCACCGGCATGACGATGTCCGCGTCGGCCGGCGCCTCCCGCGCCAGGGCCTCGCCCATGCGCCGGCGCACCTCGTACAGGTTGCGGCCCAGCATGTACGAGTCGGGCCGGGCGAAGTAGATCAGCTCGAAGACGCACAGGTTCTCGTGGCCCTCGGCGAAGCGTACCGAGCGGGGCCCGCCCGGCTCGCCGAGCACGACCATCTCCCCGGGGGCCACGTCGCGCACGTACTCCGCGCCCAGGATGTCGAGCGCGGCCGTCTCCGAGGCCAGGACCCACCCGTCGTCCGGCAGCCGCCCCAGCACGAGCGGCCGGAAGCCGTGCGGGTCACGGACGCCGACGAGGCGCTGGCCGTCCATGACCACCAGCGCGTAGGCGCCCTCGGTCCGCGGCAGGACCCGCAGGAGGGCCTCCACGAGATCGGCCGCCGGCTCCTCAGCGAGCATGGCGGTGAGGACCTCCGTGTCCGTCGTCGCCGTCAGGCGGCCGCGTCCGCCCGGCAGGTCGGCCAGCAGCTGCCGCGTGTTGACGAGGTTGCCGTTGTGGCTGATGGCGACGGGCCGGTGCGGTCCGATGCGGAAGGTCGGCTGGCTGTTCTCCCAGCTCGTCGAGCCGGTCGTGGAGTAGCGGCAATGAGCGCTCGCGAGGTGCCCCCGCAGCGAGGGCAGGCGCCGCTCGTCGAGCACCTGGGCGACCAGGCCCAGGTCCTTGTAGACCATCACGTTGTGGCCGTCGCTGACGGCCACCCCGGCCGACTCCTGCCCGCGGTGCTGGAGGGCGAACAGGCCAAGGGCGGCCAGCGGGGCCGCCTCGTGGCCGGGACTGAAGACGCCGAGGACGCCGCACATGGTTCAGGCCTCCTCGCCGAGCGCCCGCGGCAGGCCCGCCATCCAGGCGTGCCCGAGTGCCGCGACCGGCACATCCACGTCGTCGGCGACGCCGGCGCCGCGCTCCTCGGCCGCCCCGGTCGCGGCGAGCCCGATGAGACGGACGTGCAGCCGGTCGCCGCCGACGTGGCCCAGGCGCTCGAGGGGCACATCGCGGCCGGCGGCGAGATCGGCCAGGCGCTCCCAGGCCTCCGGCGTCGTGGAGACGACGGCCCGGCTGGGTGCCTCCCCGAACAGTTCCAGGGCCGGCGTGGAGCCGACGGCGACGTCCAGCTCGGCCCCCAGGCCCGACCAGATGCAGCCCTCGGCGACAGCGATGGCCAGGCCGCCGCCCGAGACGTCCTGAGCTGACGCCAGGAGGCCCTGCGCCGCAGCCTCGATGAGCACGTCCTGCAGGGCCCGCTCGCGAGCCAGCTCCAGGCCCGGCGGCCGGTCGTCGGGGTTCGCGCCGGCCAGGCTGGCGTAGACCGATCCGGCCAGGCCGGGGGTGATGCTGCCAAGCAGGCCGATGACGTCGCCGGCCGCCCGGAAGACCGGGCCCACCCGCCGGTCGATGTCCTCCAGCAGCCCGACCACGCCGATCTGGGCCGTCGGCGCGATGGCCCCGTGCCCCGATTCGTTGTAGAAGCTGACGTTGCCGCCGGTGACCGGCAGCTCCAGCGCCAGACAGGCGTCGGCCACGCCGCGGATCGCCTCGGTGAAGGCCCAGAAGGCCTCCGGGCGGCCGGGGTCGCCGTAGTTCAGGCAGTCGGTCACCCCGAGCGGCCGGGCGCCGGTGACCGCCACGTTGCGCGTGCACTCGGCCACCGCCAGGGCCGCGCCAAGGTACGGGTCCAGCGAGCCCACCGCGGCACAGGCGTCGGTGGCCATGACCAGCGCGCGGGGCGTGCCGCGTACGCGCAGGACGGCCGCCCCGTGCTCCCCGGCCTCCACCGTGTCGGCCCCGACCGTTTCGTCGTACTGCGTCGTGACCCACGACCGGCTGCACAGGTTGGGGTGGCCCAGCAGCGCCAGCAGCACGGCCCCCGGATCCATGCCGCGCTCCGGCAGGCCCGGCTCAGGCTCGATGAGCTCGGGGTGCACGCCGGGGGCCGGCGCCGCCCGCTCGTGCACCGGCGGCCGTGCCTCCCGCTGGTAGACGATGGCGTCGCTGGTCAGGGCGGCGGCAGGGATGCGGGCCAGTTCCGTGGCGCCGCTGACGATGCGGATCGCACCGTCGTCGGTGACCCGGCCGATGACCGTGGCGTTGATGCCCCACCGCCGGCAGACGCGTTCCACGTCCGCCACCAGGGCCGGCCGGACGATGGCCAGCATGCGCTCCTGGCTCTCGCTGATCATGACCTCCGCCGGCGTCATGCCCGTCTCGCGGCGCGGGATCGCCTCCAGGTCGACGAGGATGCCGGTGCCGGCGCGGTCCGCCGTCTCCGAGACGGCACAGGTGATGCCGGCCGCACCAAGGTCCTGGAGGCCTTCCACGAGCCCGCGCTCGATCAGTTCCAGGCTGGCCTCGATGAGGAGTTTCTCGGCGAACGGATCACCCACCTGGACGGTGGGACGCTTGGCGGCGCTCGTCTCGTCGAACGTGGCGCTGGCGAGGACGCTCGCCCCGCCGATGCCATCGCGACCGGTGGCGGAGCCGAACAGGACGACCGCGTTGCCGGGGCCGGGCGCCGCAGCGCGCGTCAGGTGGCGCTCCTCCAGGAGCCCCACGGCCATCACGTTGACCAGCGGGTTCTCGCGATAACTGGGGTCGAAGACGAGTTCGCCGCCGACCGTCGGCACGCCCACGCAGTTGCCGTAGCCGCCCACGCCGTGGACGACGCCGCGCACGAGGTGGCGGGTCCGTTCGTCGGCCGGATCGCCGAACTTCAGGGCGTCGAGGACGGCGACGGGGCGGGCCCCCATGGTGAAGATGTCGCGCAGGATGCCGCCCACCCCGGTGGCTGCGCCCTGGTACGGCTCGACCGCGCTGGGGTGGTTGTGCGATTCGAGCTTGAAGGCCACGGCGAGACCGTCGCCGATGCTGATGACCCCGGCGTTCTCGCCCTGGCCGGCCACCACCCCGCGGCCGGCGCCGGGCAGACGTCGCAGCCACGGGCGCGAGCTCTTGTAGGAGCAGTGCTCGCTCCACATGACGCTGAACATGGCCAGTTCCAGGTCGTTGGGCGGACGACCCAGGCGGGCCCGGATGGCCACCAGCTCCTCGTCGGTCAGGCCGAGGGCGCGGTGGAGCGGCGTGGCCAGGTCGCCGGCGGCCACGGCCGTCTCCACGATCGTCATGCGGCGGCGCTGGCCAGGGCGCTGCCGACCAGCGAGCGCAGCAGCAGCAGCCCGTCGGCCGAGCCAAGGAGCGCCTCGGCGGCCCGCTCCGGGTGGGGCATCAGGCCGCACACGTTGCCCCGCCGGTCGATCACGCCGGCGATGTCGCGCGCCGACCCGTTGGGGTTGCCCTCGGGCGGTGCGTAGCGGAACACGACGCCGCGGCGCGCCTCCAGGGCGTCCAGCTCGTCGTCGGGCAGGAAGAAGTTGCCCTCCCCGTGGGCGATCGGGAGGCGCAGCGTCACGCCCGGTGGGACGGCCCGCGTGAACGGCGTGTCGGTGCGCTCGACGGACAGGCGGACCCAGCGATGCTCGAAGCGCAGCGAGGCGTTGCGCAGCAGCGCCCCCGGCACCAGGCCGGCCTCCGCCAGCACCTGGAAGCCGTTGCAGATGCCGAGCACGAGCCCGCCCGCCGCGGCGTGGTCGCGGACCGCCTGCATGACCGGGCTGAAGCGGGCCAGGACGCCTGCCCGCAGGTAATCACCATAGGCGAAGCCGCCGGGCAGGATGACGACGTGCGCACCATGCAGGTCGGGGTCCTCGTGCCACAGGGCCACCGGCTCGCCGCCCGCCAGCTCCACGCCGTGCAGGGCGTCCCGGTCGCAGTTGCTGCCGGGGAAGACGACCACCCCGACCCTCATGCGACCGGCTCTCCCAACGGCTCGACCCGCCACGCCTCGATGAGCGGGTTGGCGAACAGCTCCCCAGCCAGGCGGTCCACGATCGAGCGGGCGGCCGCGGCATCGGCCGCCTCGACGGCCAGCTCGATGCGCCGGCCCACGCGCACGTCGTGGACCTGGGTCGCGTGGAGATGCGGCAGCGAGCCCTCCACCGCCCGGCCCTGCGGGTCCAGGATGCCGGCGCGCGGCATGACCGCCACGACGAAGCGGAAGGTCGTCACGCGATGACGTCCTCCACCAGGTAGCGCTCGAAGCTCGCCCCGGTGAGGCGCTCGTAGGCCTCCACGTAGCGCGACCGCGTCCCGGTCACGACGTCCGCCGGCAGCTCCGGACCCGGAGGCGTCTTGTCCCAGTCCAGCGTCTCCAGGTAGTCCCGCACGAACTGCTTGTCAAAGGACGCCTGGGCCCGGCCCGGCTCGTACGCGGCGGCGTCCCAGAAGCGGCTCGAGTCGGGCGTCATGACCTCGTCGATGAGGAGCAGCTGGCCGCTTTCATCATCGATGCCGAACTCGAATTTCGTGTCGGCCAGGATGATGCCCTTGGACTCGGCGTGGGCCGCGCCGAAGGCGTACAGGGCCCGCGCCGTCTGGCTCACCCGCTCGGTCATGTCGGGGCCGATGAGCTCAGCCATGCGGTCCAGGCTGATGTTCTCATCGTGGCCCTCCTCCGCCTTGGTGGAGGGCGTGAACAGCGGCTCCGGCAGGCGGTCGCTCTCGCGCAGGCCGGCCGGCAGTGGGATGCCGCACACGGCCCCGACACGCTGGTAGTCCTTCCAGCCGCTGCCGGAGAGGTAGCCGCGCACGATGCATTCCACCGGCAGGACGCGGGCCCGGCGGCAGATCATGGAGCGGCCGCGCAGTTCGCCGGCGGCGTCGGCGAACTGCGCCGGCAACGTCGCGACGTCCGTGCCCAGCACGTGGTTGGCCACCAGGCCGTCCGTGGCGGCGAACCAGAAGCGCGACAGGCCGGTCAGCACCCGCCCCTTGTCCGGGATGGGCGTGGGCAGGACCACGTCGAAGGCGCTGATGCGATCGCTGGCCACGAGCAGCAGCCGGCGGTCGTCGACGCTGTAGAGGTCGCGGACCTTGCCGGCTCGGACGAAGGATTCAGCGAGCACCATGGGTCACCTCCGGAAGGGCTGACAGGGTATCCAGGCGCGCCAGCACCTCAGGCACGTGGCGCAGGTGGGCGTCGTCGTCGAAACACGCGGCCAGGGCCGCCTCGCTCAGCACGGCGGTGACGGCCGGATCGCCGGCCAGCGAGTCCGCCAGCGAGCGCTCCTCGTCGGCCGCGCTCAGGGCGTGCCGCTGGACGATGTCATACGCGGCCTCGCGACTCAGGCCGCCCTCGTCGACCAGGGCCACCAGCACGCGGCCGCTGGCGTGCAGCCCGTGGCCGCGGGTCAGGTTCTGGCGCATCCGGTCGGGGCGCACCACCAGATCGCGGACCAGGCCCGTGAAGCGCACCAGCATGTAGTCGAGCAGGCAGGTCGCGTCGGGCAGGGCGACCCGCTCGACGGAGCTGTGGCTGATGTCCCGCTCGTGCCACAGGGCCTCGTCCTCCAGCCCGGCATGGGCGTAGCCGCGCAGGAGACGGGCCATCCCGACGAGGCGTTCGGAGAGGATGGGGTTGCGCTTGTGGGGCATCGCGCTGGAGCCCTTCTGGCCGACCCGGAATGGCTCCATGACCTCGCCGATCTCGGTGTGCTGGAGGTTGCGCACCTCCGTGGCAAAGCGCTCGATGGACCCGCCCGTCACGGCCAGCGTGGTGAGGAACGCGGCGTGCCTGTCGCGCGCCACGATCTGGGTGCTGACCGGTTCCGGCTCGAGCCCCAGCTCGGCCAGCACTTCCCGCTCCACGTCCGGCTCGAGGTGGCTGTAGGTGCCCACCGGGCCACTGATCTTGCCGACGGCCAGCCCGGCCATGGCGAATCGCAGGCGCTCGCGGTCGCGGTCGAGCTCGAAGGCCCAGCCGGCGAGCTTGAAGCCGAACGTCGTCGGCTCGGCGTGCACGCTGTGGGTGCGGCCCATCATCAGCGTCGCGCCATGCTCCCGGGCGCGAGTGGCGACGGTCGTCACGGCCGCGTCCAGGTCGGACATGAGCCGCTCGCTCGCGGCCCGCAGCTGGAGGGCCAGGGCGGTGTCGACGACGTCGCTGCTGGTCAGGCCAAGGTGCAGGTAGCGGCCGGACGGCCCCACGGACTCGGCGACCTGGCTGACGAAGGCGATCACGTCGTGGTCGGTCGTGCGCTCGATCTCGGCGATGCGGGCCACGTCGACGCGCGCCGACGCCTCGAGGGCGGCGAGGGCGTCGGCAGGGATGAGGCCGCGGCGGGCCTGCGCGCGGGCCACGGCCAGCTCCACCAGCAGCATCGCCTCGAAGCGGGCCTGGTCGGTCCACAGGGCGCCCATCTCGGGCAGGGTGTAGCGCGGGATCACCGGCCGACCCCCGCCGCGACCCGCCCGATGTCGCGGCGCAGCTGGACTCCGGCGAACGCCACGTGGCCGGCCGCGTCATACGCGGCGTCGGCCGCGGCGACCAGATCACGGCCCCGGCCGACCACCGTGAGGACGCGCCCGCCCGCGGTGTGGAGGCCGTCGGTCGTTCGCTCGACGCCGGCCGCGAAGACGAGCCCGCCAGCAGCTCGCGCGTCGGCCAGGCCCGCGATGGGGTCGCCGCGGCGCGGTCGTTCCGGATAGCCTTCCGCCGCCAGCACGATCGCCACGCATGCATCCTGGGCAGCCGGCAGGACCGCTCGCGGCCCGAGGCCGAGCTGGGCTGCTGCGGTGGCCAGGTGGCCCTCCGCCGCGGCCGCGAGGAGCGGCGCGAGCGGCACGGCCAGCCGCGGCAGGATGGCCTGCGCCTCCGGGTCGCCAAGGCGGACATTGAATTCCAGCAGGCGGGGGCCGCCAGCGGTCAGCATCAGGCCGGCATAGAGCACGCCACGGAAGGGGATCCCGCGACGGGCCGCCTCCGCCAGGACGGGCGCGTGGATGGTCTCCAGGATCCGTTCCACCGCCGCGTCATCCAGGTCGGGCAACGGTGAATACGCGCCCATCCCGCCGGTGTTGGGGCCGTCGTCGCCGTCCCCCAGCCGCTTGTGATCGCGCGCCGCGGGCAGCGCCAGGACGGCCGTCTCGTCGCACAGGGCCATGACGCTGGCCTCCGGGCCGACCAGGCGCTCCTCCACGACGACGCGGGAGCCGGCAACGCCGAAGCGGCCGTCCTCGAGTGCCTCCCGCAGGGCCGCGCTCACGGTCGCCTCGTCGTCGCAGACCGTGACGCCCTTGCCGGCCGCGAGCCCGTCGGCCTTGACCACGACCTGCCAGTCGAGGCCGGCGGCGAAAGCCATCGCCGGGGCCACGGCCTCGAAGGCAGCCCCGGCGGCCATCGGGACGCCCGCCGCGGTGGCCAGGTCGCGCGTGAAGGCCTTGCTCGCCTCCAGCCGCGCCCCGGCCGCGCCCGGCCCAAGGACGGCGAAGCCGGCCACCTGGAGCGCGTCGGCGATGCCCGCCACCAACGGCGCTTCGGGCCCGCTCAGCACCAGGTCGGGCTGGAGCTCGTGGGCCAGGTGGACGACCGCTCCGACGTCGGCCGGATCCACGCCGGGCACGAGGTCCAGCCCGTCGGTCGGGGCCTCCGCCATGCCGGCGTTGCCGGGCACCACGATGACCCGTTCAACGCCCGGTTCGCCGGCCAGCCGCCAGGCCATGACGTGCTCGCGCGCACCACTGCCCAGGATCAGGATCCGTCGGGGCGAGGCGATCGTCACGCGGCCACCGCCGACCGGTCGCCGCGCGTGATCGTCTGCGTCCGTTCGGGCCCCACGCTGACCAGCGTGATCGGCGCACCTGCGCGCCGCTCGAGGGCCTCCACGAAGGCCACCGCAGCGAGGGGCAGGTCGGCCATCGAATCGGCGGCCGACAGGTCGGCCGTCCAGCCGGGGAAGGCCTCGTAGACCGGCTCCGCCCGCTCCAGCTCCGCGACGGTCAACGGCCAGCGGTCGACCAGGCGCCCGTCCAGGCGGTAGCCCACGGCCATGCGCACCTCCGGCAGCCCGGAGAGGATGTCGAGCTTGTTGAGCATGATCTCGCTGACCGTGTTGACCGCCACGGCGTGCCGGATGGGCACGGCATCGAACCAGCCGCAGCGCCGCGGGCGGCCGGTCGTGGTGCCGAACTCGTGGCCCCGCTGGCGCAGATGCTCGCCGGTCTCGTCGTGCAGCTCGGTCGGGAACGGGCCGGCTCCGACGCGCGTGACGTAGGCCTTCATGACCCCGACCACCCGATCGATCTCGCGTGGCCCGATGCCGCTGCCGGTGGAGGCCCCACCGGCCACCGGGTTCGAACTGGTCACGTAGGGGTACGTGCCCTGGTCAAGGTCCAGGAGGGCGCCCTGAGCCCCTTCCAGCAGCACACGGTGGCCGGCGGCAAGTGCGGCATGCAGCAGCGCGGTCGTCTCGGCGAGGTACGGCGCGAGCCACTCGCCCCAGCCGACCGCGAGCGCGACGAGAGGCTCGATCTCGAAGCCCGGGTGCCCGAACCGGCCGCGCAGGACGGCGTTGGCCAGCGGCAGGCTGCGCTCGAGCCGGGCACGCACCAGGGCCGCGTCGGCCAGGTCGCCCATGCGCAGCCCGACGCGCAGGGCCCGGTCCGCGTACGCCGGGCCGATGCCACGGTTCGTCGTCCCCAGCTCCCCGCCCGTGCGGTCGCCCTCCAGGGCCGCGTCAAGGGCCAGATGGTGGGGCAGGATCACGTGGGCGGCGGTGCTGACACGCAGGCGGGACACGTCCACGCCACGGGCCGTCAGGGCGTCCATCTCCTCGATGAGGCGGGCCGGGTTGACCACCACGCCGTTGCCGATCACCGGCGTGATGCGCGGATCGAAGACGCCGCTCGGCACGAGGTGCAGTTTGAAGACCTCATCGCCAAGGACGATGGTGTGGCCGGCGTTGTCGCCACCCTGGTAGCGCACGACGTAGGACACGCCGGCCGCCAGGAGATCGGTCGCCTTGCCCTTGCCCTCGTCGCCCCACTGGAGGCCGACGACGACCATCGCGGGCATCAGCGAGGCCCCTGCGCGAGGGCCGACGGAGCCGGCGCGGACATGAAAAAGCCCCGCGGCCGCGGCCCCGGGACCTGGATAGACTGCCCCCTACCTCGGTCCGCCGCGACGTCGCGACGTGACCCACGGGCGAAGGTGCGGACGGACCTCACGGGGTCCGCGCTGCCCCTTCCTCGAGCAACGGCTCCTCCCTTGCGGGTGGCGGGCAAGCCCGCGGGTTGGGTAAGGTCGGATGATAGCAGGCCCGGCGGGCCGTCTCGGGTGACCTCCGCGCCGACCCTTTCCGGGCCCGGGTGCGGCGATGCACCGCACCTTCGGGAGGCCCCTCCCGTACCTTCGACCGACCGGCCACGGGCCTCTCTCACCCCTACGCTACCGGCACCGGGATCGACCCGGCGCCGCGTCGTATGGCGCGACCGTCATCATCCGCGCGTCCTCTCGGACGCGCCCCGTCGTCATAGGGGAATCGTTGCTGCGACTCCTGCGGGCCGTGGGCCTGTTGGCCCCGGTTGCTGTCGCCCTGAGCCTTGTCGTGCTGCCCTCCGTGCGCGATGAGGCGACCATCGCCATGAGCGAC
The DNA here is from genome assembly GCA_964518505.1 of uncultured Anaerolineaceae bacterium. Lineage (GTDB taxonomy): Bacteria > Chloroflexota > Limnocylindria > Limnocylindrales > CSP1-4 > DASPUH01. Next base: position 82,909 of record CAZFGT010000001.1, read on the forward strand.
CCGCGCGCCATCGCCCAACTCATCGCGGCCGCCTTCACCGGGGCCGGCGTGATGGCCCTCCTCGTCGGCCTCTTCGTGGGTGGCTGGGCCGACCGCGTGTCGCGCTCGGTCGACCGGATCGCGGCGGGGGATTACGGGGTGCGCCTCCGGGCTCGCGGCAACGGCGTCGAAGGCCGCCTGGCCCACTCCATCAACTCGATCGCCGAGCAGCTGTCGGAGAAGCACAGCGCCGCCACGGTCGACCGGCTGACGCTGGTGGCCAACCGCCAGACGATCCTGGCCGAGCTCTTCGACGAGGTCGAGCGCACCAACCGCTACGGGCGCCCCCTGTCGGTGGCCTTCGTCGACATCGACCACTTCAAGCAGGTCAACGACACGTACGGCCACCAGGTCGGCGACATCGTGCTGCGCGAGGTGGCGGGCATCCTGCACGAGCACATCCGGGCCACCGACCGCATCGGGCGGTACGGCGGCGAGGAATTCATGCTCATCCTCACCGAGACGGAGATCCAGGCCGCGGCCGGCCTGGCCGAGAAGCTGCGCATGATGGTCATGCGCCAGCGCATCCCCATCGAGGGCGGGCAGACGATCAACGTCACGATCTCCATCGGCCTCGCCGGCGGCACCGGCGACGTCGTCCGGTTCGACACGATCGTGCGCGACGCCGACGCCGCCATGTACAGCGCCAAGAGCCTCGGCCGCAACCAGTCGTACGTCTTCGCCGAGCCGGACGAGGACTCGCGCATCCCGCGGGCGCCCATCAGCGCCGAGGGCCGCGCCGAGGCCACCGAGATCGGCCGCGCCGCCCGCACCGCCGCCGAGGAGTGGCTCCACGCGGCCGTCAGCCCCCTGCCTCACTACCGCGGCAAGCCGTCGGACCTCATCGCCACGCTGGCCACGGCCATGGGCCGCTCGCTCGACCTGCCGGACGCGGAGGTCGACCGCATCCGGGCGGCCAGCCTCCTCCACGACGTGGGCAAGATGGCCATCCCGTCGGACATCCTGGAGAAGCCCGCGCCGCTCAACAGCCTCGAGTGGCAGAGCGTCATGCAGCACCCCCGCTTCGGCCAGCTGATCCTGGAGCAGGCCGGCTCGCTGCGCGACGCCGTGCCCATCATCCTGCACCACCACGAGCGCTTCGCCGGGCACGGCTACCCGTATGGCCTGCGCGGCCAGGACATCCCGCTCGGCGCGCGCATCGTGTCCATCGCCGACGCGTACGACGCGATGATGCACGACCGCCCCTACAAGTCGTCCATCGGCCACGACCGGGCCATCGCCGAGCTGCGGCGCTACGCCGGCAGCCAGTTCGACCCCGAGCTGGTGGACCTCTTCTGCGACCTGTATGCGGCCGGCGTCCCCGGCTGGGAGTTCGTGGGCACGAGCATCCAGCCGAACGGCCTCGTGGACCTGAGCAGCGCCCGCGGCCGACGCCGTCGGGGTGGGGCCGCCGCCGGCTGAGCCGACGGTCCCTGAGCGCGCTATTCGTGCGGCGGTCGTCCTGACCGCCGGCGCGCCCGATCAGACACCCAGATGCTCCCCGATGGCCCTCCAGCGCCCCATCAACGGCTACGCCATCCGCCTCACCCATCGGCTGGCCACTGAGGCGCCTGCCGAGGAGCCCCCAGCGGTCCGGACATGCGCGCGGCGCATGGGGTGCGCCTGACTGGATCACTCCCGGCGCCGGACGCCGGGCATGTAGAAGCGGCGGGCGCGTGAGGGGGCAGCGCGCCCGCCGCGAGGGACAGGCGGTTCAGGCGATGGCGGGCTCGAGGGTACGGTCCAGGACGTCGTCATCCGCGGACTCAGGTTCGTCGTCATCTGGCTCGTCGGGATCGTCCGACTCGGCCGCTGACGTCGGGGAGAAGCCCATGGCCTGGGCCTGCGCGGCGAGCGCCTCGGCTGCCGACTCGGCGGCGTAGTCCTTCTTGCGCCGCCCGGACAGCATCTCCACGTGCGCGGCGACGATCTCCGTCTTCCAGTGCCGAGCCTTCTTCTCGTCTTCCCACTGGCGCGTCTGGAGCCGGCCGTCGACGGCGACCATCTGGCCCTTACCCAGGTACTGGCCGCAGATCTCGGCCAGGCGATCCCACGTCACGATGCTGTGGAATTCGCTGCGCTCCTCGCCTGCGCGGTAGTCGTTGGTCGCGACCGAGAACTGCGTCACTGTCTTGCCGCTGGCGAGCGTGCGCAGCTCGGGGTCACGGGTCAGGCGACCCGTGATCAGGACCCGGTTCATGTTCGACCTCCCGGGAGCGCCTTTCAGGGCGGCTCCCCACGTGGACGGCGGGACGGCGGAACGGACCGGCGGGTGCTCGGCGCGGCGACGTCGATGCAGAGCAGGCTAGCGGGCGCGGCTTACCGGCGGCTTAGCGCCGGATGAACACGCGCCACGAGTTGGCGCGAGGGAGCCACTGGGAGGCCTAGGGCGACCTGACCCAAGCTCGCGGCCGTAACCCTCGGTCAGGAGGCCGGTGGCGCCATGCCGAGGAGCTGCGCGAGATCAGGCCTCGTGAACGGGTCATCTTCGACGATCTTGCCGTTGGCGAGCCGGTAGAAGGTGAGACCTTGGGCTGTGACCTTCTCGCCACTCGGACGGGTGATCTCGCTGGTGAAGCGAGCGACCACCACATCTCCGTCGGCCACGAGGTCATCGATCGTGAAGCGCATGCCGGAGACCGCCGCGCCCATCGCGCCCAGGATCCCCTTGAAGCCGGCGAGGTCGGCATCCCCCATCGCGGTGTTCACGTAGTTCGTCGCCGCCAACTCGTCGAGCGCCGCCAGGTCGTGGTCTTGCAGGACCTCGGTCATGAACCGGCGGACGACGGCCTTGTTCTGGTCAGTTGACACGGACCCTCCTTGGGAGAAGCGGCTGGGTCGCAAGTATGGCCGGTCGAGGTTCCGGCGCACCAGCCGCAGATCTTGGCGAGGCGATCCATCCAGGGCGGGATGGGGTATACCTCCGGTCATGGCCGAGTGGATCTACTTCATCCATCCGCCCCGCGAAAACTTCGCCGCGACGATGACGGCGGCAGAGGCAGCGGTATGGGACGCCCATTGGGCGCGACTCAAGCGCCTCCACACCGACGGGCTGGTCATCCTCGCCGGTCCGACGCTCGGGCCGCACAACACCGGCATCATGGTGTTCGAAGCGCCCGACGAGGTCGCCGCTCGGACCATCATGGCCGACGACCCCATCGCCGTGGGGGGGTGGGCGGAAGTCGAACTCCGACCGTTCCGCGTCTCGCTCTTGCGCGGGCGCCCCTAGGACCCCTCAGCTAGGCACTACGATGGCCGGCATGCCCGGTGATGCGCTGCTGATCGGGATCGCACAACTGGCCATCGTGGTGGCCGGATTCACCGCCATCTCAGCCACGCTGCTGCCGGGCGGCAGCAGATGGAACGCGGCCCAGGGGATCCGGCTGCGGACGATCGTGTCGACGAGCTTCAATGTCGCCTTCGAGAGCCTGCTGCCGCTGATCGCCTACCCGGCCCTGGCCGACGAGCGGAGCTCGCTCGTGCTGTCGAGCGCCCTGATCGCCGTCTACCTGACCGGGATCGTGCTGATTCGCGCCCGCCAGACGGTGCGCGCCCGGGCCCTCCACATGCGCGCGACCCAGCTCATCCTGACGGCGGCTGTCGGCTCGATCGTCCTGTTCGCCCTGGATGCGGTCGTCTTCGGCTCGCTGACCGTCTACGCCGCGGCGCTGGGCGTCCAGCTGTCCGTGGCGGCCATCAGCTTCTACAGCCTCGTGTCCGCGGCCACGGGATCCAACGAAGGCGCCTGATCGACCTGGGATCGTCGGAGCGGAGGGACACGGGGTTGCAGCAAGCACTCGGGGCACGCAAGCGGATCGGACTGGTCGCCCATGACAACAAGAAGCTCGACCTGCTCGAGTGGGCCCAGTTCAACCGGGCGCTCCTGGCCGAGCATGAGCTCATCGCGACGGGCACGACGGGCGCGCTCCTGGAGTACGAACTCGGCATCCCCGTGCGTCAGCTCCAATCGGGGCCGATCGGCGGTGACTTGCAGCTCGGCGCCCTGATCGCCGAGGGTCAGATCGACCTGCTCGTGTTCTTCTGGGATCCCCTCGAGCCACAGCCACACGACCCGGACGTCAAGGCGCTCCTGCGGATCGCGGTGGTATGGAACATCCCGGCGGCCAGCAACCGGGCAACGGCCGACTTCCTGATCTCATCGCCCCTGATGACTGGCCCGTACGCGCGCCAGCTTCCCGATTACGAGACCCACAGGGCGCGCCGGCTCCCGATGGACGAGGCCGCCACTCGCCCACCCGCGGAGGATCCCCGATCTTGAAGCCGGCGCGGCGGCCGCGACATCAGGGCAGCAGGGCCGCCACGATGCCGATGGCAAGGCCGACGAGGAGGCTGACGCCGATCATCTGAGCGGCCCGGCGCTGGTCGGCGCCATGGGCGGCGGCGTCGGCGATGTGCTCCATGGGGCCGATCTCGCCGAAGTTGAAGACGCCCAGGCGGGCGAAACCGACGCAGAAGCGCAGCAGAGCCTGGAGCCAGCCCACCATGGCGCCCGCGGCCGGCACGGCGATGAGCAGGCGGACCGGGTGGGGCAGGCCCAGGGCGAAGATGACGACCGCGACGACGATCGTGACGATCGTGCCCATCACGGCAGCGATCCGGCGGCGGCGGATCTCGGCCGGGCCGATGTTGCAGACGCCGGGCTGGTACGGCTGCCCGGGCACCGGCTGGATGGGATGCGGTGAGGGGATGGGCTGCGGCGGAGCGGCGGGGGTGAGCAGGGACATCGAGTAAGCCTCCTGTCCCATCGTACGCTCGATCCTGGTCGATCGGATCCGCGGCCCTAGCGTTCGCGGAACAACTCGCGCCGTGGCAGGCCCGTGCGGGCGGCGACCCGCCGCGCGGCCTCCGAGCGCGTCAGCCCGCCCGCGACCAGCCCGGCCACCTCCTCGCGACCCACGTCAAGGTCGCCCGGCCCTGGCGCGGTCGGCCCCGCCTCCTCAGGACGACCGGCCACCACGATCGTCACCTCACCGCGTGGCGGCTCGGCGGCCGCCCGGGCGGCCAGCGCCCCCAGGCCGCCGCGCCAGACTGACTCGTGCATCTTCGTCAGCTCGCGGGCCAGCGCCGCCGGCCGGTGGTCGCCGCACGCCGCGGCCAGGTCGCGCAGGGTCGCCGCGGCCCTGTTGGCCGCCTCGAACAGGACGGTCGCCCGGTCGTCGCCCGCCACCCGCGCCAGGCGGTCCCGTCGCTCACGCCCGCGGCGCGGCAGGAACCCCTCGAAGCCCCAGCGCGCGGCCGGCAGGCCGCTGGCCACGAGTGCGGCCAGCACCGCCGACGCGCCGGGGATGGGCACGACGCGGCCACCCTCCCCTGCCCAGGCGGCCACGAGCGACGAGCCCGGGTCGCTGACCAGCGGCGTGCCGGCGTCGGTCACGACGGCCAGGTCAGCGCCGCCCCGCAGGTGGGCCAGCAGCTCCGGCTCGCGCCCGGCCGCGTTCCGCGCGTGGTAGCTCACCTGCCGCGTGGCGATCTCGTAACGTAGCAGCAGGCGGCGTGTGATGCGGGTGTCCTCGGAGGCGATGAGCGGGACCGCTCGCAGCACCTCCAGGGCACGCCCGCTGATGTCGCCCAGGTTGCCGATGGGCGTCGCCACGACGTACAGGGTGCCGCCCGGGCCGCCGGCGGCGCTCACGGCGCGGCCGCCTCAGCCGGGTCGGCGCGCACCAGGCCGGCGACGCGGATAGAGGTAGTCCACGCCGGTCGTGCGGGACGAGATCTTGGCGATCGGGGGGACCTGCCGCTTGAACTCGGAGCCGGCGACCATCGCCTCCACCCGCTCCACCATGGCCGCGGCGAAGCCCATGGCCACCAGTTCGTCGGTGGACCGCCGGCGGTCGATCAGCCAGAAGAGCAGGCGGTCGATGGTGGCGTAGTCGAAGCCCACCTCGTCCTCGTCGGTCTGGCCCGGCCACAGGTCCGCCGAGGGCGCCTTGCGCAGGATCGCGTCGCTCACGCCGACGGCCCGCGCCAGCTGGCGCACCTGCGTCTTGTAGAGGTCGCCGATGGGGTTGAAGGCGCTGGCGTTGTCACCGAACAGCGTCGTGTAGCCGATGAGCGCCTCGGTCTTGTTGCCGGTGCCGATGACCAGGCCGTTCCAGACGACCGACAGGTCGTACAGCACCGCCATGCGGGCGCGGGCCATGAAGTTGCCGCGCCGGCGGGCCGACGCGCCCGGCCCATCCGCACCGAGCGCGCCCGAGCCCGGCTCGTCGGTCCCGAAGTAGCCATCCACGATCGGGCTGATGTCCAGCAGGCGGCTGGCGCAGCCCAGGTGGCGCACGACGCTCTCGGCGTCGCGCCGGGAGCTGGCCGCCGAGGTGCGGTACGGCATCAGCACGCACAGCAGCCGTTCCGCGCCGACCGCTTCCGCGGCGAGGTAGGCCACCAGGGCCGAATCGATGCCGCCCGAGAGGCCCAGCACGAGCCGCTCGAAGCCGGCCTGGCGCAACTGCTCCCGGATGAAGTCGACCGCCAGGCGGCGTGCCACGGGGGCGTCGATGGCCAGCTCCTCCGGCACGCTGAACGCCTCGGCCCGGGCCGCGCTCATGCCGCCGGACCCGCCTCGCGCTCGGGCTCGGCCGCCGCACCGGCCCGCTCGCGCACGATCTGCTCCAGCTGGCGCAGCATCACCTCCGGCCGCTCATCGCGCAGCAGGGGCAGCGCGATGCGCTCGCGCCGGAGATCGGCCAGGTCGATCTCCACGACGTAGAGGCCCTCGTCGAAGAGCGGCGCCTGGAAGAGGGTCGCGCCGCTGGGGGCGATGACCTCCGAGCCGCCCCAGAAACTGATCGACTCGTCCAGCCCGACGCGGTTGACGAAGATGACGAAGCTCGTGGTGAGCTGCGCGTAGGCCCGCATCATCGTGCGCCACGAGGTGGCCGTGCCCAAGCCGACCTCGTTGGCCGCGGCCACGTCGCGCCCCGGTGACGACGAGACATTGATGAGCAGCTGGGCCCCGTCCAGGGCCAGCAGGTCGGGCACCGCGAGATGCCAGAAGTCCTCGCAGATGGCCAGCCCCACGCGCGGTCCCAGCCGGCTGTCCGTCGCCCGCACGGCCGACCCGGCGGCGAAGAAACGGCGCTCGTCGAAGAGGCCATACGTGGGCAGGAAGACCTTGCGGTGGACGTGGACGATGGCGCCGTCCTCCACGAGGGCGGCGGCGATGAAGAGGCGGTGGTCGGCCGACTCCTCGACGAAGCTGACGACCGCGGAGAGGCCCTTCGTGTCGGCCACCAGCGCCGCCAGCCGCGGGTCGTCGAGGCCCATGGCGACCTCGGCGTTGAGGTCCTGTAGCAGGTAGCCGGTCAGGCCAAGCTCGGGGAAGACGACCAGGTCGGCCTGCTTGGCACGGGCGTCGGCGAGGAGGCGGTGGTGTGTCTGGAGGTTGGCCTCGACGTCACCCAGGCGGGGCGCCAGCTGGGCCAGGGCGATCCGGAGGCGCTGCACGCGTGGAGTCTACAGGCGCCGCCCGGCGCAACAAGGCGGACGCAACCTGCACCTGCTCGACCGAGCCATCCACCCGCTCCGCGAAATGGCAGGCCACTTCGTGCCCCGTGGCCAGCGGCCGGAGGACGGGATCCTGCGTCACGCACTCCTCCGGGTTGCCCAGGCGTTCGCGCAGCCAGCAGCGCGTATGGAAGCGGCAGCCCGACGGCGGGTTGGCCGGGCTGGGCACATCGCCGGTCAGGATGATCCGCCGCCGACGGCCCTCGATGACCGGGTCGGGCACCGGGATGGCCGAGAGGAGGGCCACCGTGTAGGGGTGCAGGGGCCGCTCGTTGAGCTCCCGCGCGGCGGCGACCTCCACGATCCGCCCCAGGTACATCACGGCGATCCGGTCGCTGATGTGGCGCACGACCGAGAGGTCGTGGGCGATGAACAGGTAGGTCAGGCCGAACTGCCCCTGGAGGTGCTCCAGGAGGTTGATGATCTGGGCCTGGATGGAGACGTCGAGGGCGCTGATGGGCTCGTCGGCCACGATGAGCTCAGGGTTGAGGGCCAGGGCCCGGGCCACCCCGATGCGCTGGCGCTGGCCGCCGCTGAACTCGTGCGGGTAGCGGTCGGCGAACTCGGGGTTGAGGCCCACCGTGGCCAGCAGGTCCCGCACCCGCTCGCGCCGCTCGGCCGGGGTGCCGACGCTGAAGATGTCGAGCGGCTCCTTGACGATCCCACCGGCCGTCATCCTGGGGTTGAGGCTGGCGTAGGGGTCCTGGAAGATCATCTGCATGCGGCGCCGGAAGCGCCGCAGCTTGTCGCCATCGAGGGCCGCGAGGTCCTGGCCGTCGAACTCGATGCGGCCGGCGGTGGGGTTGTAGAGGCGCAGGATGGCCCGCCCCGTGGTGGTCTTGCCGCAGCCTGACTCGCCCACCAGACCCAGCGTCTCGCCGCGGGCGAGCTGGAAGCTGACCCCGTCCACGGCCCGCACATCGCCGATGTGGCGCTGCACGATGAGGCCCTCGGTGATGGGGAAGTAGACCTTGAGGTCCTCCACCCGCAGCAGCGGACCGGTGCCCGCGCTGGCACCCGCGGGCCGCGGCTGCTGGGCCACCTGCGGCGCCGTCATGCGGGGACCTCTGCGGTGGCCAGCTCGTCGACGACCGAGCCCGGCGCGGGCGCCGCGACGAACCCGTCGCGCAGCGGCATGCCGGCTTCCGCCTCCTCCGCCGTCGGCAGGTTGAGGCAGGCGACCCGATGCGTGGCGCGGTCGCCGGTCAGCACGACCGGGGTGCCCGGCACGAGCGGCTCGAGCGGCGGGTTGGTCGTCCAGCAGGCCGGCAGGCGCCAGGCGCAGCGCGGCGCGAACGGGCAGCCGACCGGTGCGTGGCGCTGGTCGGGCGGGGTGCCCTCGATGGGGATGAGGGGCTCCCCTTCGGGCGCGTCGAGGCGGGGGATCGAGTGCAGCAGGCCCACGGTGTAGGGGTGCGAGGGGTGGGCGAACAGCTCGGCCGTCGGCGCGGTCTCCACGATGTAGCCGGCGTACATGACGTTGATGCGGCGGGTCATGCCGGCCACCACGCCGAGGTCGTGGGTGATGAGGATGACCGCCGTGCGGGCTTCCGCGGTCAATGCCCGCAGGAGCTCCAGCACCTGCGCCTGGATGGTCACGTCGAGGGCCGTCGTGGGCTCGTCGGCGATGAGCAGGCGCGGGTGGAGGGCGAGGGCCATGGCGATCATGACGCGCTGCCGCATGCCGCCGCTGAACTCATGGGGGAAGGCCTTGAGGCGCGTCTCCGGGCGCGGGATGCCGACCGTGCCGAGCAACTCGACGGCGCGCGCGGTGGCCTGGGCGGCCGTCAGCTCGGTGTGGGCTCGGATCGTCTCGACCATCTGCTCCTGGATCGTCAGGACCGGGTTCAGGCTGGTCATGGGGTCCTGGAAGATCATGGCCAGCTCCCGCCCGCGGAGGTCGCGCATCTCCGCCTCCGACAGGTCGAGCAGCTCGGTCCCGTCGAGGCGCACATGGCCGCCCTCCACGCGGCCGGCCGGCTTGGGCAGGAGCCGCATGAGGGCCAGGCTGGTGACGCTCTTGCCGCAGCCCGACTCGCCGACCAGGCCGAGCGTCTCACCCTCGTCGACCTGGAACGAGACGCCGTTCACCGCGTACACCGTGCCGTCGTGCGTACGGAAACGCACGAGCAGGCCTTCCACCTCCAGCAGGGCCATCGTCAGCGCCTCAACCGCGGGTCCAGGGCCTCGCGCAGCCCGTCGCCCACGAGGTTGAAGCCGATGGCGCTGATGACGATGGCGGCCGCCGGGAAGAAGATGAGGTACGGCGCCGACTGGAGGAAGCGGGCCGAGTCGGTCAGCATCTCGCCCCATTCGGCGACCCGCGGGTCGCCCGGCCCCAGGCCCAGGAAGCCCAGGCCGGCCACGTCGATGATGGCCGTGGCCAGGGCCAGCGTGGCTTGCACGATCAGCGGCGTGAGGGCGTTGGGCAGCATGTGGCGGACGAGGAGCCGCAGGCGAGAGGCGCCGATGGACCGGCCGGCGAGGACGAAGTCGGCCTCGCGCAGGGCCAGCAGGCTGCCGCGCAGCAGGCGGGCGAAGATCGGCGTGTAGGAGACGCCGACCGCCAGCATGATCTGGATCTGGCCGCGGCCCAACCAGGCCACGATGCCGATCGCGAGCAGGATGCCGGGGATGGCCAGCAGCACGTCGACGATGCGCATGAGCAACGCGTCGACCTTGCCCCCCAGCCCGCCGGCCGCGGCGCCGATGACGATGCCGAAGAACAGGCCGAAGACGACCGAGATGGTGCCCAGCTGGAGGCTCAGGCGCGCCCCGTAGAGGACCCGGGCGAACTCGTCGCGGCCCAGCAGGTCGGTGCCCATGAGGTGGGCCGGGCTGGGTGGCTTCATGCGGTCGACGAGCTTGCCGACCGACGGGTCGTACGAGGAGAGGACGGGGGCCAGCAGGGCGCCCACGACGAAGATCAGGATGCACACGAGGCCCACGATGGCCGGACCGTTGCGCAGCAGGCGCCGCCCGGCGTCGCGCCACAGGCCGCGGCTGGCCCGCTCACGGACGGGCCGGCTGATGCTGGCGGCGCCGACGGTCATCTCAGGCGTACCTGATCCGCGGGTTCAGGAAGGCGTACCCGATGTCCACCACCAGGTTCACCACCAGGAAGATGAGGGCGAAGATGAGGATCGACGACTGGACGACGAAGTAGTCGTGGTTCTGGATGGCGTCGACGACCCACGACCCGACGCCATTCCACGAGAAGACCGTCTCCGTGATGACCGCCCCGCCCAGCAGGCCGCCCACTTCCAGGCCGATGATCGTCGTCACCGGCAGCCAGGCGTTGCGCATGATGTGGCGGCTGTCTACTCGCTTCTCGGTGAGGCCCTTGGCCCGGGCGGTCCGCACGTAGTCCTCGTTGGTCACGTCCAGCACGGACGCACGCGTGATGCGGGTGATGATGGCGAAGGGGATCGAGCCCAGGGCGATGGCCGGCAGGACGAGGTGCTTGAGGGCGTCCACGAGGGCGTCTGGGCGACCGGCCAGGATGGCGTCGATGACGACGAAGTTGGTCACCAGCGGGAGTTGCAGCCGGGCGTCGATCTGGCTGGTCGCCGGCAGCCAGTGCAGCTGCACCGCGAAGATGAAGACCATGGTGTAGCCCAGCACGAAGATGGGCACCGAGATACCGAAGAGCGAGATGACCGTGACGATGCCGTCGATCCAGCCGTTGGGATGCCGCGCGGCGAGTCGCCCCAGGGGGATGCCCAGGCCGACGGCGAAGATGAGGGCCGCCACGGTCAGCTCGATCGTCGCCGGGAAGCGCAGCAGGAAGTCCTCCAGGACCGGCCGCCCGTTGATGAAGCTGGCCCCGAAGTCCCCGTGGAGCAGGCCGCCCACGTAGTCGATGTATTGGACCCAGATGGGCAGGTCGAGCCCCAATGACTGGTGCACCTGGAGGATGAGGGCAGGCGTGGCGTGCTGGCCCAGGATGGCGATGGCTGGATCGCCGGGCAGCAGCCGCACGAACAGGAACAGGATGATCGACAGGCCGATCAGGACCGGGATGGCCCCGATCAGGCGGCGCACGATGTACTTCAGCATGGCGCGACCGGCTCAGGCCGGCGGATAGCCGTGTCCCCCGGCGGCCGAGCGGCCACCGGGGGACACGAAGGCGGACGAGGTCAGGGGCGCCCGGACGGCGCCCATGCCTGCGGCTCTACTTGTTGATCCAGACCGAGTTGAAGAGCTCGGTCAGGTTGCCGGCCCCCTGGAAGCCCTGGACGTACGACGCCATGGCCCCGGGTGGAGTCGAGTTGACGAGCGGCACGGTCGGCATGTCGGCCGCGAGCAGATCCTGCGCCTTCTCCCAGAGGCTCTGGACCTGGCTCGGGTCGGTGGCCGCCAGGGCCTGGTTCATGGTCGTGTTGAGTGCGTCGTTCTTGTAGCCGAACTCGGGCGACGGCGTGGTCCCGTTGTAGTGGAAGAACGCGGTGTCGAGGAAGTTGTCCGGGCCCGCCCAGTCACAGGTCCAGCCGAGCAGCCACATCGGCAACTTGCCGACCTCCTCGTCGGAGATGTAGCCGGTGTGCCAGCCCTCGCTCTTGAGGTTGATGGTGAAGCCGACGGCCTGGAGGTCCTGGGCGATGGCCTGGGCCATGTCCTTGGGATCGGGCATGTACGGCCGCACCGTGTCGGAGGGGTAGTACAGATCGAGGGTCAGCCCCGAGGCCGGGACGCCCGACGCCGTGATGGCGTCCTTGGCCTTCTGGACGTCGTAGGTGGGCAGGTTCTCCGGCTTGTAGTACTGCGTCGACGGCGGCATCCAGTTGTCGGCCGGCTTGGCCTGGCCGGCGTAGAAGGCGTCGATGTAGGACTGCTTGTTGACCGCGTAGGCGATCGCCAGGCGGATGTTCTTGTTGGCCAGCAGCGCGTGCTGGGCCGGGTCGATCGCACCCGGCGTGCTCGCGTCCTGGTTCATCGAGATCTGGCCGATGTTGCACGACTGGCCGCGGTCGATGACCGTCAGGGCCGTGTTGGTCTTGATCGTGGCCAGGTCCGACGGGGCGACCGTCTGGGCCATGTCGATGCCGCCGGACTGGAGGGCCTGCAGCTTCGAGGTCTGGTCCTGGAAGGGCTTGAAGGCGATCGCGTCGAGGTGCGCGACCCCGTCAGGATTCCAGTAGTTGGGGTTCTTGACGAGGTCGATCTCCACGCCGGGGGTCCACGACTTCCACATGAACGGCCCCGTGCCGACCATGCTTTCGCCCTGGCCCTGGGCGTACTTGTTGTCCTTGAGCGGGACCGTGTCCGCGGCATCCTTCTTGAGGGCGACTTCGCTCTGGATGCCGAACACCACGTTGGTCTGGCTGAGCAGGAGGTTGGACTGGGGGTTCTTGAGGGTGAGCACGAAGGTCGACTCGTCAGGCGCGCTGACGGAGGCGACGTTGGAGGCCGTGCCGAAGCCGCCGAAGACGGCCCCGTAGTAGTACGCGTTGTCCTGCAGCTCACCCTTGGGGAAGGCCTGCCAGCGCTGGTAGTTGAAGACCACGGCGTCGGCGTTGAAGTCGCTGCCGTCGTGGAACTTGACGCCCGTGCGCAGCTTGAAGGTGTACGTCTTGCCATCCGCGCTGACGGTCGGCAGGGCGCTGGCCAGCACCGGGACCACGTCGCTGACGGTGCCGGGCTTGAGCCCGACGAGGGTCTCCACGACCTGGTCCGCGACGTATGACGAGTTGCTGTCACTGATGATGGCCGGGTCGGCAAAGACCATGTCGCCATCGAGGCCGACGACGAGCGTGCCGCCGTTCTTGGGCGTCAGCGCGGTGGAGGCCGACGCGGCCGGCGTGCCCGTCGCGCCGCTCGCCGGCGTGCTCGTGGGGGTGCCCGCGGTGGGCGTGGCGGTCCCTGCGGACCCGCACGCGCTGAGGGCAAGCCCCAGCACGGCGAGCAGGGCGCCGAAGCGTTTGCTGATCATCCGTTCCTCCTCTAGAACGTCTGCCGATCGGCCCTACCCTGGCCGCGGACCTGGCGCGCCACCATCGCCCTGGTGGCGTCGGCGGATGGCACATGATGCCACACGCGACACGGGCGGCTACCATCCGCTGGCCGCCCGCGCGTGAGCGTCACACGGGCGGGGGGCCCGGTTGCTGGAGCGACGGGAAGGGGATCTCGGCCACGTCGCCGACGTCCGCCGAGACGACCGCGGGCGCCTTGGCCGCGGCGCTCGTGACGCGCTCGGATGAGACCTGCTCGGCGTAATGGCAGGCCACGCGATGGCCGGTCGACAGCTCGCGGAAGGGCGGATCCTCCGTGCTGCAGTTCTCCGGGTTGCCCAGCTGCTCGCGCAGCCAGCAGCGCGTGTGGAAGCGGCAGCCCGACGGCGGGGCGGCAGGGCTGGGCACGTCGCCCTTGAGGACCAGACGCTTCTTGTGGATCCGCGGGTCCGGATCGGGGATGGCCGACAGGAGGGCCACCGTGTAGGGGTGGCGGGGGTTGCTGAAGGTCTCGGCCGTATCGGCAAGCTCGACGAGCTTGCCCAGGTACATCACGCCGACCCGGTCGCTGATGTACTCGATGACCGACAGGTTGTGGGCGATGAAGAGGTAGGTGAAGCCGAACGCCTCGCGGAGATCCAGCAGCAGGTTCAGGATCTGCGACTGGATCGAGACGTCAAGGGCCGACACAGCTTCGTCGCAGACGATGAAGTCGGGCTCCAGGACGAGCGCCCGGGCGATGCCGATGCGCTGCCGCTGGCCGCCGCTGAACTCGTGCGGGTAGCGGCGCGTGTAGTCACGCCGCAGGCCCACGGTCTCCAGGGCGTCCTCGACCTTCTTGATGCGGATCTTGCTGTCGCTGATGCCCTGGGCGACGAGGCCCTCGCCGATGATGTCGAGCACGGGCATGCGCGGGTTGAGCGACCCGTAGGGGTCCTGGAAGATGATCTGCATCCGTTTCCGGATGCGCCGCAGCTCGCGCGCCGACAGGGTGCTCATGTCACGCCCGTCGAAGACGACCTTGCCCGACGTGGGCTTCTGCAGGTACAGCACCGTGCGGCCGAGCGTGGTCTTGCCGCAGCCCGATTCGCCGACGAGGCCAAGCACCTCGCCCTTGGTCAGGTCCAGCGACACCCCGTCGACGGCCTTGACGTCGCCGACGTGGCGCCGCAGCACGCCGCCCATGATGGGGTAGTACTTGACGAGGTCCTGGATCTGGAGGAGGACCTCGCTACTCGGCCCGGATGAGGCTGCGGTGCCCGTCGCGGGGGCTTGGCTGGCCGGCGGCGCGCTCACTGGCGGGTCACACTTTCGACCTGCACGAACGCTTCGGTCGGCACCGGGGGCGCGGGCGCCACGGCCGCGCGGCCCGGCCGTTGGGCCTCCGGCACGTGCAGCCAGCAGGCGACTCGCTGGCTCTGGTCAGCCGGCGGCGCGGCCAGCGGCGGCTCGAAGTCATGGCACGGCTCGAACGCGTATGGGCATCGCGGTTCGAAGCGGCACCCGGCCGGCATCCGGAATGGGTTGGGTACCGTCCCCTTGATGACGTTCAGCCGCTGGCCCTTCGGCACGTGTGACGGGATGGACCGCAGCAGGCCCTCTGTGTAGGGGTGCTTGGGCCGCAGGATGACGTCCTCAACGCTGCCCGTCTCGACGATCTTGCCGGCGTACATCACGGCCGCCTGCTGGACCGTCTCGGCCACCACGGCCAGGTCGTGGGTGATGAGCAGCAGGGCGGCCCCGCTCTCCTGCTGGAGGGCCTTGATGAGCTCCAGGATCTGGGCCTGGATGGTCACGTCAAGGGCCGTCGTGGGTTCGTCAGCGACCACGAGCTTGGGGTCGCAGGCGAGCGCCATGGCGATCATGACGCGCTGGCGCATGCCGCCCGACATCTCGTGCGGGTACTGCTTGGCGCGTCGCTCGGGGCCAGGGATGCCGACGAGGCGCAGCATCTCGATGGCGCGATCCAGGCCCGCCTTCTTGCTGACACGGCGGTGCTGCACGACCGCCTCGCCGATCTGGTCGCCGATGGTGAAGACCGGGTTGAGCGAGGTCATGGGCTCCTGGAAGATCATCGTGATGTCGTTGCCACGGACCTCCCGCATCTCAGCCTCGGGGAGGCGCAGCAGGTCACGGCCGTCGAACCAGATCTCGCCCGAGACGATCTCCGCCGGCGGGATGTCGAGCAGGCGCATGATGGTCAGCGACGTCACGCTCTTGCCGCAGCCGGACTCGCCGACCAGGCCCATGGTCTCGCCGCGCTTGATGGAGAAGCTGACGCCGTCCACCGCGGGCACGGTGCCGTCCATGACGTGGAAGTAGGTGCGCAGGTCGCGCACCTCCAGGAGGACGTCCGGCGGGGGCGGGACGCCCGGACCCAGTACCGTTTCGGTCATAGCCGGGCCCGAGGATCGAGCGCGTCGCGCAGGCCGTCGCCGATGAAGTTGATCGACAGGACGGTGAGGGCGATGGCCATGCCGGGGAAGAAGGCCCACCACCAGTTGCCGAAGATGAGCGCGGTCTGCGCGTTGGAGAGGGCGTTGCCCCAGCTCGTCTGGTCCTCGCTGATGCCGAATCCCAGGTAGCTGACGAAGGCCTCCAGGACGATGTTGCTGGCCATCAGCAGGGTCATGGCCACGATGACCGGCCCGAGGGCGTTAGGCAGGATGTGGCGGAACGTGATGCGCACATTGCTCACGCCGACCGCCCGTGCCGCCTCCACGAAATCGGCCTCGCGCAGGCTCAGGAACGATGCGCGCACGAGCCGGGCGATGAGCGGCCAGGAGAGCAGCCCGAAGATGAGGATCAGGGCCACCACCGAGCCCTGGCCGAAGAAGCGCGCGGCGACCAGGATGACGAACAGGAACGGGATGGCGAACAGGACGTCGACGAGCCGCATCAGGAGGTTGTCGACCAGGCCGCCGGCGAAGCCGGACACCGCCCCGATGATGACGCCGGTCAATCCGGCGATGCTCATCGAGAAGAAGCCGATGGCGACCGAGATGCGGGCCCCATTGAGGACCATCGTCAGGACGTCACGGCCGTTGTTGTCGGTGCCGAAGGGGTGGCTGAGGGCCGGACCCGTGCCCCCCGGGATAGGCGACCCGGGGATGTCGAGCGGGTTGTACGGGATGAGGATCGGCCCCAGGATCGCGATGCCCACCATCACGCCGAAGATGCCGAGGCCCATCAGGGCCATCTTGTGGCGCTTGAAGCGGCGCCACGCGAGCTGCCACTGGCTGAGCGACTCGAGGGCGACCTCGACGTCCGCGACGGCGATGGCGCCGGTCGCATCGACGGCCGGGGCGACCGCCGGGACCGGAGCGGTCAGCTTGGGGGTGGTGGCCATCGTCCCGCCCTCAGTCGTAGCGGATGCGCGGGTCGGCGACGGCGTAGAGCACGTCGGCGACCAGGTTGGCGACCACCACCAGGACCGACCCGATGAGGACCAGCCCCATCAACAGGAAGTAGTCCCGGTTGTTGACCCCCTCGTAGAAGAGGAGGCCCATGCCCGGCCACGAGAAGACCGTCTCGGTGACGATGGCCCCCGAGAAGATGGCCGCGATCTCCAGGGTGATGTTGGTCAGGATGGGCAGCAGGGCGTTGCGGAACGCGTGGCGGAAGATGACCCGCGACGACGGCAGCCCCTTGGCCTTGGCCGTCCGGACGTAGTCCTGGTTGAGCGAATCGAGCATCGCCGAGCGGACGAAGCGGCTGTCGCCGGCGACGCTGACGGCGACCAGCGTGATCACCGGCAGGACGAGGTGGCGGCCGATGTCAAGGAGGTTCGGGATCGGGTTCGCCACGAGGGCCGCCCAGTACGCATTCGTGCCCCACGGGGCCGGCGAAGACCGGGCATCGATGATGCCCTGCGGCGGGAAGATCCGCAGGGTCACCCCGAACGCGAAGATCAGCATCAGGCCCAGCCAGAACGTGGGCAGGGCGTAAAGGACGTAGCTGGTGAACGTGACCGCGTTGTCGTACAGGCTGTAGCGGCGCACCGCGGCGGTCACACCGGCGACGATGGCGATGGAGATCCAGATGACCGTGGCGGTGCTCATCAGGATCAGGGTGGCCGGCAGGCGGCTGAGGATCAGGTCGGAGACGGGCTGGCTATAGAAGATCGACAGCCCGAAGTCCCCGTGGAGGATCCCGTTCGTACCGCCGCCCAAGAACGTGGGAAAGAAGTTCGGCAGGCCGCTGCTTGCGAACAGGCTGCCGGCGTCGCAGTTCCAGATGCCGACCCAGCCCAGGTACTCGCGCACCACCCCGAACACGTCGGGGTTCTGCTCCAGGCACCACCGCTTGAGCCACGCGAGGACCTGCTCATGGGTGATGTGGGGGTTCTGATTGAAGACGGCCTCGGGCCCGCCGGGGGCCTGGATCATCAGCCAGAAGCTGACGAGCGAGATGACGAAGATGACCGGTATGGCCTGGATCACCCGCCGGAGGATGTACTTGGTCATGCCTCTGCCCTACTGGTCTCGATCCGCGTCCACCTTGGTGGCTCGAGCCGTCTGACGATACACCTGCCTGCGAGGCGGGCCATCGCGAGTCGGCGGATGTGCAACGGCGGGCGCGAGTCTCCTCGCGCCCGCCGTGCCATGACGCGCTCGGCGCGTCGCTGTTACGGGACGGGGTGTCTGCTACCGCTACGGGATGAAGTACCAGTCTTCGACGTTCCAGATCTCCCCGAAGGCGGCAGGGCTGTAGCCCGGCCAGTTGCCGACGTGGGTACTGACTCCGGTCGTCTCGGCGCGGTAGTAGATCGGGATCTCCGGCGTGCCGGCGATGTAGGCGTCCTGGACGGCCTTGGCGGCATCGGCCTGCTGCTGCAGGTCGACGGCGCTCTTGAGGGTCGTCAGGGCGGCGTCCATGGTCGGATCGCTGAAGCGGGTGTCGTTGCTCCCGGAGTTGTCACCCTTCTCCGGCCACTGGGTCGTGGCGTACGTGTAGAAGTAGTCGTTGTACGGGCTGCCGGTGATGACGTAGGCGAAGTCCGCCAGGTCGTAGTTACCGCGGTAGATGCTGCAGTCCGTGGTGGGGGTCGTCTTGGCCCACGTGGCGAACAGGGCGCTCGTCGCGTCGACCGTCTTGACGTAGCTCTTGACGTGGATGGCCTGCAGGTAGCCCTGGACCTTCTGCAGCTCGGTCAGGCGCGTCGGGTTGCCCGACGTGGTGCAGAGCTCCAGGTTCAGGTCCTTGCCCTGGTACTGGAAGTTCCCGGTGGAGCCGATAGCCAGGCCGGCGGCCGTGAGGGCAGCCTGGGCCGCCGTCGGGTCGTAGGCCGGGCAGGTCTCGACGACGCCATACCAGAGGCCTGGCGGGGCGGGCGAGCAGGCCGGCTGGATGCTCTGGCCTGGGAACAGCACGCTGATCATGTCCGTCTTGTTGACGGACATGGCCAGCGCCTTGCGCACGGCCGGATCCCACAGGTCGTTGCCGCGGGTGTGGTTGGGGTCGTTGTTGATGTCAAGGTGCTCGTACTGCCATGCCGGGGCAGACTCGGCCTTGCCGATGCTCGGGTCGACCTTGGCCACGGCCGGGTAGTCGGCCTGGGTCATGTCGAACGCGAGGTCGAGCTTGCCGGCCAGGAAGTCGGCGATCTCGCCGTCCTTGGAGTCATAGAACACGAACTTGAGACCGGCCAGGTACGGCGCATGGGCCGTGCTGACGCCACCGGCCCAGTTCGGGTTCGGCGCGTAGTCGATCTCGGTCTTGCTGGCGTTGGTGATCACGAAGGGCCCGTTGAAGGGCACCTTCGAGATGTCGGAGCTGACCGGATAGAGGCTCGAGGCCTTGGCGATCGGCACCGAGTTCAGGTAGGCACCGGGGAAGGGTCCGGTGGTCAGGAAGCCGAGCCAGCCGGCGTACAGATCCTTGAAGTGGATCGTGGCCGTCAGCTTGTCGGTCGACTCGTCGATACCGGAGATGTCCGGCCAGCCCACGGCGCACGCATTGCAGCCGGTCTGGCCCTTGTCGGTGGCCCACTTGTAGGTGGCCACGAAGTCGTCCATGGTCAGCGGCGTACCGTCCGACCACTTGAGGTTGGGCTTGAGGGTGACCTTGACATCGAACGTCGTGCCGTTGATCACGACGCCGCCATTCTCGGGCGTCGGCACGGTCGTGGCCAGGTCGGGGATGTACTTGCCGTCGGACGTGATGGCGACGAAGCCGCGTTCGGCGGGCTGGGTCGCTTCCACGGCCGAGTAGGACGTCGAGAACCAGACGTTCAGAGTGTCCTCAGGCTGCCACTCGCCCATCAGCAGGGTGCCGTTGGGGGCCGTGCTGCTGGGGGTCTTCGGCGCGTAATTGGTGCCGAAGAGCTTCTGGTCGACCGCTGACTGCGAAGCCGACGGCGACGCGGCCGGCCCGCTGCTCGTCGGGGCCGGGGTCGACGTGGCCGTCGTTGTGGCCGTTGGGGTGGATGTGGCCGTGCCGCCGCAGGCGGCCGCCACGAACATGGCAGAGGCCGCTAACGCGAGCGCCCTGCGAGTCCGAAGACCCATCGGTATTCCTACCTCCTATGTCCGATGCCGGCCACCGGGACGGCGGCCGGTCACCCCTCTGCTCTGCGCCCCGCTATCGCGTCCGCGCACGCGGACGCCTCCCACGCTGGGCCCGAGCGCTGGCGCATTATAAGGACGGCCCGTTGACGAGTGTCAAGGAGCGCTCAGGCGCCACGACAGCACGTCCCGCTCGTACCCGGGCGTGCCCGGATCGACCGCCCCATGCCCGTCGGTGACGCGCTTCGCCACGGCGGCGTAGGCGCTGTCCCAGGCGATGGGCAGGATCGGGACCAGCCCGGCAAGGTGCATCTCCAGCCGCTGGTACGCGGCCGCCCGGGACGCGAGGTCGGCCGTGCGAGTGGCCTGGACCAGCAGCTGGTCGGTCAGGGGGTCCTGCCAGCCCCCGAAGTTCGCGTCGCCGGGGTGGCTGATGCTCGTCGCCCGCGACCCCAGCAGTCGCCCCAGGGCGTCGTCGGGATCCAGGCCGGCGGGCTGGCCGACGAGGTACGTGTCGAAGCTGTTGGGGTACTCGAGCGCGCTGAGGATGTCGTGGCCGGACAGCGACGTGGCCTGCACGTCGAGGGCGATACCGCAGTCGTGCAGGCGGGTCGCGGCGCCCGTCAGCAGGCCCAGGAGCACGTCGTCACCCGGCCGCACGGCGATCGATGACTGGAGACGCAGGCCGCCCTTGGCGTAGATCCCGTCGCTCCCGCGCACCCAGCCGGCAGCGGTGAGGGCGGCCTGTGCAGCGGATCCGCCGGCCGGCCACGGCAGGTCGCCCTGGGCCGCCCAGGACCCCGGCGGGAGCACGTCGGACGCGGCGTAGGCGTGCCCCGCCGCGGCCGCGGTGGCGAGCGCGTGCGGATCCAGACACGCCGCGAAGGCGTCACGGGCAGCGACATCGGCGTACGGGTGGCCCGGCCGGACGTTGAAGACGATCAGGCGCAGCGTGTCGGCGGGGCGGGCCGCGACGGTCAGCCGCGACGAGGTGGCCAGGCCGGGCACGGCGTCCGACTGGACCTCCGGCAGCCAGTCGAGGTCGCCCGCCTGGAGCTCGGTCGCGGCGACGCTGGCGTCGCTCACGGTGACGAGCCGGATGTGCGCCGGCGCCCCGGCGGCGGGTGAGGCACCCCAGCGGGTCAGCTCGATCGACTGGCCGGGTGTCCTGCCGGTCAGGACGAACGGTCCGGCGCCGATCGGATGGGCCTGCAGGTCGAGCAGCGGCACGGCCGCGGCCTGGCGGTCCGTCCCGGTGGCGGTCTGCACGGTGGCCAGCGCCTCGAGCTGGCCCAGCAGGGCGGTCGCGTATCCCGATACGTCGGGCTGCCCGTCGGAGGTGGTGAAGGACGCCGCGTCGGGGGTCGTCACGCCGGCGTCGGTGAGCAGGCCCCGGAGGCTGGCCGCGTAGAAGGCGGGGTCGCAATCGGCGGGTGGCGGTGTCTCTGCGCAGGCCGGCGCGGTGGTGGTCGTCTGGATGGCCCCCAGCAGATCACTGACGCGCTCCGTCGTGACGCCGCCGATGGCGGCCAGGAGGCGGGCCAGGCTGGCATCCAGGGCGGCCGCGGGCAGGATCGGCAGCTGGGCCATGACGTCGGTCTGGAACGGCGCCCATGGCCGGCGGAGCGTGAAGACGACCAGGCCGGGTGACGGCGAGGCGACCCCCGCCAGGGCCCCACTGATCGTGTCGCACAGGTCGCCGAACGGACAGTCCGGCTGCAGCGCCAGCTGGTACGTGCGCACGACGTCGGCCGCCGCGACGAGGGTGCCGTCACTGAAGTGGCGGCCGGCGGCGAGCGTGACGCGCCACGTCAGGCCGTTGGCGGCGACCACCGGCGCCGCGGCCGCCAGGTCCGGCTGGGGCACCAGCCGCGGGTCCAGGTGGTACAGCGCGGCCTGCAGGAAGCGCTGCACCAGCTGCGTCGCCACGTCCGCTGAGGGGACGATGAAGCCCGTCGGGTCGGCCGGCACACCGATGCGGAGGGTGTCGACGGCGGTCGGATCGGAGGCCAGCGGCGACGGCGGGACGGCCGCGGTGGGGGCGGGCGTGGGGCTGCCGCAAGCCAGCACGAGGAGCGCAGCGAGGCCGCCGACGAGGGCGCGGCGGGGGCCACGCGTCCGATGGGTCGCCACGAGGCGGTGAGTCTACCCTGCGTCGCGCGGCGGGGCCGCCGGGCGCGGGACCGCGATCAGGTCGGGCAGGGCGTCTCGACGCCGGTCATGGCCCGCCAGTGGAGGTCGGGCTGGCGGGCCGCCGTCGCCTCGTCGAGGCGCCGCACGGGCGCCGTGTGGGGCGCCGAGTGGACCAGCTCGGGGTCCTCATGGGCCTCCGCGGCGATCGCCAGCAGGGCGTCGGCGAAGGCATCCAGGGTCTCCACCGACTCGGTCTCGGTGGGCTCGATGAGCAGGCACTCCTCCACGATGTGGGGGAAGTAGATGGTCGGGGGATGGAAGCCCTTGTCGATGAGCCGCTTGGCGACGTCGAGCGTGCGCACGCCGGTCTCGATCTTGAGGGCCTCCCCGCTGGCCACGAACTCGTGCTTGCAGGGCCGGTCGTAGGGGATCTCGTACGTGCCGCGGAGGCGCGACTTGAGGTAGTTGGCGGCCAGCACCGCGTCCTCGCTGACCTCCACCAGGCCGCTCCCGCCGTGCGCCCGGAGATAGGCATACGCGCGCACGTAGACGCCGGCGCTGCCCTGGTAGGCCCGCACGCGGCCGATCGAGGCAGGCCGCTCGTCCGGTCGCTCCAGGCGGAACGGGCCATCGTCGTCGCGTACCACGCGCGGGCCGGGCAGGTACGGCTGCAGCTTCTCACCGACGCCCACCGGCCCCGCCCCGGGACCGCCCCCGCCGTGCGGCGTGGAGAATGTCTTGTGCACGTTGAAGTGCATCACGTCGAAGCCGGCCTCACCCGGCCGGAACTTGCCCAGCACGGCGTTGAGGTTGGCGCCGTCCATGTAGGCCAGGGCGCCGACGGCGTGGACGGCCTCCAGCAGCTCCACCACGCGCGCCTCGAAGAGGCCCAGGGTGGACGGGTTGGTCAGCATCACGGCCGCCGTGTGCGGGCCGAGCGCCGCACGCAGCGCGTCGAGGTCCACCCCGCCGTCGGCCGCCGAGGGGACGGTGACCGTGGTGAAGCCGGCCATCGACGCGGTCGCCGGGTTGGTGCCATGCGAGGAGTCGGGCACGATGACCTCGCGCCGCTCGTGGTCGCCGCGGGCTTCGTGGTAGGCGCGGACCATGAGGATGCCCGTCAGCTCGCCCTGCGCGCCGGCGGCCGGCTGGAGCGTCACGGCGCGCATGCCGCTGATCTCCGCCAGCCACTGCTCGGTCTCCCACAGCAGCTCCAGCGTGCCCTGGGCCACGGCGTCCGGCGCCAGCGGATGGAGGGCGGCGAAGCCGGGCAGGCGGGCGGCCCACTCGTTGAGCTTGGGGTTGTACTTCATGGTGCAGGAGCCGAGGGGGTAGAAGCCAGTGTCGACGCCGTAGTTCAGGTGCGACAGGTTGACGAAGTGACGCACCACCTCCAGCTCGTTCAGCTCGGGCAGGGCCGGCGTCCCGTCGCGGCGATGCCTGGCGGGGATACCCGCCAGGGCGTTGGCCGGCGGATGCGGGATCTTGTTCCCGCCGCGGCCCGGCCGCGACAGCTCGGCCAGCGTGGGCTGCAGCGACGGCCCCACGGCGGTGCGCGGGCCCAGGTTGGGAGCGGCCGGCAACGTCTGGCCCACCGGATCGGCGCTCATGACCGGGCCCCCGACGGGGCGTAGCGGCCCGAACCAGCCTGCGCGGCGGCGTCCTGGGCATCGTCGGCCAGGATGTCGTGGAGCGCGTCGCCGAAGCGCCGGATCTCGTCGTCGGTGGTCACCTCCGTGGCGCACACCAGGAGGGACTCGCGCAGCAGCGGGTCGTCGGGGTACCACGTGCCGAGCGGCAGCCCGGCAAGGACGCCGCGCGCCAGGAGCGCGTCGTGGACGCGCGCGGCGTCGGGCACGCTGATGGCGAACTCGTTGAGGTAGGGCGCCGAATGGAGTCGCGGTGCGCCGGCTTCCGTCAGGGCGTCCTCCAGGCGTCGCGCGCGGGCCGCTCCGGCGGCCGCGACGTCGCGCAGGCCATGCGGGCCGATCGTCGCCAGGTAGACCGTGGCGGCCAGGGCGCAGAGGGCCTGGTTGGTGCAGATGTTGCTGGCGGCGCGTTCGCGGCGGATGTCCTGCTCGCGCGCGCGAAGCGTCATGACGAAGGCCCGCCGGCCCTCCGCGTCGGTGGTGGCCCCGACGAGCCGGCCGGGGATCTGCCGCACGAGGGGCTGCGTGCAGGCCAGGATGCCCAGATAGGGCCCGCCGTACTGCGGTGGGATGCCGAGCGGCTGGCCCTCGCCCGCGGCGATGTCGGCGCCGTACGCGCCTGGCGGGGCCAGGACGGCGAGCGATACTGGCTCCACGACCGCCACGAAGAGGGCGCCCGCGGCGTGCGCCAGGCGGGCCGCGTCGGCCATGGGCTCGAGGAGCCCGAAGGCGTTGGGCTGGCCCATCACCACGCCGGCCACCGGGCGACTCGGGTCGGCGAGTTCACGCTCCAGGGCGGCCAGGTCGGTCGTGCCGTCGTCCCGGGTGGGGATCTCGTCGAGGATCAGTTCGGCGCCGCGGAAGTACGTCCGCGTCGCCTCCACGTAATGCCGATGGACGGCCCGGCTGACGAGCACGCGGGTGCGGTGGGTCGCCCGCACGGTCATCAAGGCGGCCTCGGCAGTGGCCGAGGCGCCGTCGTAATGCGAGGCCGACACGACGTCCAGACCGGTCAGCTCGGCGAGCATGGACTGGTACTCGTAGATCGTCTGCAGGGTGCCCTGGCTGATCTCCGGCTGGTAGGGCGTGTAGGCCGTGTAGAACTCGCCGCGCAGCAGCATCTGGTCGACCACCGGCGGGAGGTAGTGGCGGTACACGCCGGCCCCCAGGAAGCTGGCCAGGCCGGTCTGGTTGCGGGCCGCCAGCGTCTCCAGGCGCTGCGCCAGTTCCAGCTCCGGCAGCGGTCCCGGCAGGTCCAGGCCGTGGGCCCGGACGGCGGTCGGGATGTCGGCGAAGAGCGGTTCGACCGACGTCAGCCCGAGCGCCTCGAGCATGCGCGCCCGATCGTCCCCGGTGTGCGGGCCGTAGGGCATCGGGTCAGCCGGCCTTGGTCATCTCGCGGTAGGCCGCGGCGTCCTTGAGGGCGTCCGCCTGGGCCGGGTCGCTGAGGCGCAGCCGGACCAGCCAGCCCGCGCCGTAGGGCTCGGTGTTGACCAGCTCGGGCTGATCCGCCAGCGCCGGGTTGACCTCCATGACCGCACCGGCGACCGGGGCGAAGAGGTCGCTGACGGCCTTCACCGACTCCACCACCCCGAAGGTCTTGCCGCGCTCGAAGTGGGCGCCGACGGCCGGCAACTCCACGAAGACGATGTCCCCCAACTGGTCGGCGGCATAGCCGGTGATGCCCACCACGCCTGCGTCGCCCTCCACGCGAAGCCACTCGTGGTCGTCGGTGTAGCGCAATCCGTCGGGCACGTCCACGGGCACGACTCCTTGTCAGCGGGGGCGAACGTAGAAGGGCAGAGCGACCACCTCCGCGGCCACGCGGCCGTCGCGGATGGCGACCGCCTCCATGGTACCCACTGCCGACGCATCGGGCGGCACGTAGGCCATGGCGATGGATACGCCGAGGGTCGGCGACACGCTGCCACTCGTGACGAGGCCGGTGGGGGTGGCCGCGGCGGCCGGCGCGAAGAGGGGGTAACCGTGGCGGGCCACGCCGCGCTCGCGCAGCACGAGGCCCACGAGCGTCCGCGAGAGCGGCCGGGCCAGGATCGCCTCCAGGGCCGCCCGGCCGACGAAGTCGCCCGGCTTGTCCAACCGTACGACGCGGCCAAGCCCCGCCTCGAAGGGGTTCACGGTGCGGTCGAGCTCGTTGCCGTAGAGGGGCATGCCCGCTTCGAGGCGCAGCGTGTCGCGGGCCCCCAACCCGACCGGCACGAGCCCGGCTCCCCTGCCCGCCTCCATCAGCGTGTCCCACAGGGCCGGCGCGGCCTCCCAGGGCACGAACAGCTCGAAGCCGTCCTCGCCGGTGTAGCCGGTCCTGGCCAGCAGGGCGTCCGTACCGGCCACCCGCGCCGGCGTGATGCCGTAGTAGCGCAGGGCGCCCAGGTCGGCGTCGACGAGCGGGGCGACGATGCCCAGGGCATGCGGACCCTGCACCGCGAGCAGGGCGGTGCGCAGCGAGGCGTCATCCAGGTGGGCTTCGAAGCCGGCCAGGCGCTCGCGTACGGCCTCGGTCACGACCTCCCGGTTGCCGGCGTTGGGCACCACGAAGAAGCGCTCGTCGCCCAGGCGGTAGACGATGAGATCGTCGATCAGGCCGCCGTCGGGGGCGCAGATGAGGGAGTACTGGGCCCGCCCGATGGCCAGCCGGCCGGGGTCGGAAACGAGGGCGTAGGCAAGCGCCGCGGCGGCCCCGGGGCCTTCGACGAACAGCTCGCCCATGTGCGAGAGATCGAAGAGGCCGGCTGCCTGGCGCACCGCGCGGTGCTCCTCGAGGATGCCCGTGTACTGGACGGGCATCTCCCAGCCGCCGAATTCGATGAGGCGCGCGCCGGCCGCCGCGTGGCGGTCGTAGAGCGACGTGCGGCGCATCAGGCGGCCGCCATCGTCAGGGGCAGGGTGCGCTCGATGGCCGGACGGGCGCGGGCCACGATCTGGCGCTCGGTCTCGTGGCGCATCAGCGCATGGGCCTCGTCAAGCGGGATCCAGGCCACTTCGTCGAACTCGTGGTCGTGCGTGGCCATGTCGCCCCCTTCAGGCAGCATCAGGAAGTAGTGCACGGTCTTGTGGATCCGCACACGCTCCTGGATGAAGAAATACTCGATCTCGCCCACGGGCTCCACGATGCGGACACCCAGGCCGGTCTCCTCGCTGACTTCCCGGAGGGCCGTCTGCTCGATCGTCTCGCCCGGCTCGGGCGTGCCCTTGGGCAGGGTCCACAACTCCCGGTCACGGTCCAGCCGACGCAGGCCGAGCACCAGCTCGTGGCGGCCCTGACCAACGCGGACGACGATCCCTCCGGCTGAGGTGGCCTGCGCGTTGCGCAGGCGGGGTCGCGACTTCCCGGTCAGCCGCGCCACGGCGCCGCGCGGTATGGCCGCGGGCGACGCGAGAGCGCCACCGGCCCGGTCGCCCAGCTGACCACAGCACTCCTGCGGAGCGGGGCGATGGCCCGAGTCGGGGGTTCAGCCACGACCATGCCGTGGCGGCCGTGCAGGCGATCGACGAGCGACGCGGTGGGTGCCAGCGGCTGGGCATGCGTCGCCTGGAGCAGGCGCGTCAGGTCGCTCCGCTGCAGCCCCAGCTGGCGCTGGCGGTGGCGCGCGGACGGCCGAACGAAGCGGGCGCTGACCCGTGCGCCCCGGATGGCGGCAACGCTGCTGTGCATCTCTCGCATGGTAACGCGCCCGGGCCGCGATGCAACACACCGTGGTCGCCCGTGCCGTTGCCAGCACGCGCCGGGATGAGCGCCCTCAGCCCCGGGCGGCCAGGACCGCGCGCAGGGTGGCTGCCTGCTCGGCGGTCAGGCGTCCGTCGGCGAGGGCCATGGCCACCTCCCGCTCGGCGGTCGCGCGGTAGAGGTCCAGGGTGTCCGGGGCGAGTCGGGCGAGGGCCTCGAGGTGGGCCCGGACGGTCCCCACGTCCCCCCGCACGATCGGTCCGGTCAGGGCCGCCCGAACGCCCAGCGCCTCCGCCCCGGCGAGGGCCTGTCGCACGAGCGGCAGGTAGACCGCCAGCGACGCCGCCTCGTCGAGCCCCGCCCCGCGGCCCAGCGACACGATGGCGTCGAGCAGGGCGATCTCCGCCCCGGCGGCCATGACCGCCGCGGCGTGGTAGGCCGCCTTGGCGCCCGCCGGCACCCGTACGGGCTGGGCGCCCATGGCCGTCGCCAGCTCGGCAAGCATGGACACCAGCGGCTCGTCGCCCTCCAGCGCGACGGTGGCTCCGGGCAACGCCGCCAGCGCCTCCTCCTCGTTGGCGAACGCCACGAGCGGATGGAACGACGCGGCGAGGGTGCCCGCCGAGAGGGCCGGCGCCAGGGCGGCGGCCGGCACCAGCCCGCTCGTGTGGACCAGCCCCTGCCCGGCGTAGAGGCGCAGCCCGGCGGCCACCGTGGCGATGGCGTCATCGGGCACGGTCAGGAAGGCGATCTCCACGTCGTCCAGGACGGGCGTGGCCTCCGGGTACGCCCGCGCGCCGGGGACCGCCGCCTGGAACCGGGCCCGCCGCTCCGGATCGCGGCTCGCCACCGCCGCGACAGGCCAGCCGGCGGCCGTGAAGGCGCGGCCCAGGACCAGCCCGACGTGGCCCGCGCCGATGATGCCCAGGCGAGGCGGAGCGTCGGGGTCGTCGTCGCCACGGGCGTGGAGGTGAGCGCGGCCCGCGGCGTGCGCCCGCGCGTGGACATCGGCCAGGACGCGGTCGCCGTGCTCGTGGGCGGGGAAGCCGGCCATGCCGTCCATGCTGCCATGCGCGGCGTATACTCGGTGGGTCAAGCACGCTCGACCCGAGGCGGGCACACCCGTCAGGCGCCGACCCGCCCGCGCCGAGGCGCGGGATCCGAGGAGGCCCCGACGATGACATCTTCGACCCCACCCGACGGCGTCGCGGCGCGTGCGCGCTTGACCCTGGCCGACGGCTCTACGGTGGCCTACGCCCCCCTCCAGGCGACCGGCGCGGCCGACCTGGGCCGACTGCCGATGACCGTCAAGATCCTCCTCGAGAACCTCCTGCGCCACGCCGGCGGCGGGCTGGCCGAGGCCGGCGATGTGGCCACGCTGGCGGCGTGGCAGCCGGGTGCCGCGATCGAGGCCGAGCTGCCCTTCCTGCCCGCGCGGGTCATCCTGCAGGACTTCACGGGCGTGCCCGCCGTGGTCGACCTGGCCGCCATGCGCGACGCCATGGCGGAGCTGGGCGGCGATCCCGCCCGCATCAATCCGCTCGTGCCGGCCGACCTCGTCATCGACCACAGCGTGCAGGTGGATCGCTGGGCCACGGGCGACGCGTTCCCCTTCAACGTGGAGCGCGAGTACGAGCGCAATGGCGAGCGCTACCAGCTCCTGCGCTGGGCCCAGACCGCGTTCCGCGATCTGCGCGTCGTGCCGCCCGGCACGGGCATCGTCCACCAGGTCAACCTGGAGTACCTGGCCACGGTCGTGGCGCGCCGCACGGCTCCGGATGGGACCGTGCTGGCTTTCCCCGACACCCTCGTCGGCACCGACTCCCACACCACGATGATCAACGGCCTGGGCGTCCTGGGCTACGGCGTGGGCGGCATCGAGGCGGAGGCGGTGCTGCTCGGCCAGCCGCTCTACCAACCCATGCCGCGGGTCGTCGGCGTGCGCCTGAGCGGCGAGCTGCCCATCGGCTCGACGGCCACCGACCTCGTCCTCGTGGTGACCGAGCGGCTGCGCGCGCACGGCGTGGTCGGCGCCTTCGTCGAGTTCGCCGGCGACGGCCTGGCCGGCCTGACGCTGGCCGACCGGGCCACGATCAGCAACATGAGCCCCGAGTTCGGGGCCACCGCCACGCTCTTCCCCGTCGACGAGGAGACCCTCACCTACCTGCGCCTGACCGGTCGCCCGGCCGACCTGGTGGACCTCGTGGAGCGCTACGCGAAGGCCCAGGGCCTGTGGCGTGAACCGGGCCGCGGACCGCACTTCGACGCGACCCTGGAGCTCGACCTGGCCACCGTCCGTCCGGCCGTGGCCGGGCCGCGCCGGCCGCAGGACCGCGTCGACCTGGCCGACCTCAAGACCTCCTTCCGGGCGTCCTTCCCTGATGGCCTCGAAGAGACCGCCGACACCCGGACGGCCGAGGCGCGCTTCACCGACGAGGGTGGGGCGGCCGATACGCGCGACCTGCCGCCGGACCAGGCCGCGGCGGCAGCGGACGTGGAGGCCGGGTCGGTCGGGGCGGCGGTCGCCCTCGACCCGCGGCGGTACCGCCAGGTCCCCGTGGAGGTCGACGGGCAGCGCCTGACGCTGGGCAACGGGTCGGTCGTCATCGCCGCCATCACCAGCTGCACCAACACCTCCAACCCGACGGTCATGGTCGGGGCCGGTCTCCTGGCCCGCAACGCCGTGGCCCGCGGCCTGTCGGTCGCGCCGACCGTCAAGACCAGCCTGGCCCCCGGCTCGCGGGCGGTGACCGGCTACCTCGAGAAGGCGGGCCTGATGGCGCCCCTCGAGCGGCTCGGTTTCGACCTGGTCGGCTACGGGTGCACGACCTGCATCGGCAACTCGGGGCCGCTCGACGAGGCGGTCGCCGGGGCCGTGGAGGCGGACGACCTGGTGGTGGTGGCCGTCCTCTCGGGCAACCGCAACTTCGAAGGACGGATCCACCCCCTGGCCCGGGCCAGCTACCTCGCCAGCCCGCCGCTGGTCGTCGCCTTCGCCCTGGCCGGCCGGGTCGACATCGACCTCACGCGGGAACCCCTTGGCATCGACCGTGACGGCCGTCCCGTCTTCCTGGCCGACATCTGGCCGCGCCAGGCGGAGATCCGATCGGTCATCGGCGAGGCCATCTCGCCCGAGCTCTTCAACGACATCTACGCCAGCGTCTTCGACGGCGACGAGCTATGGCGCGCCCTGCCCATCCCCGACGGCGATCGCTACGCCTGGGATCCGGCCTCGACCTACATCGCTCCGCCACCGTTCTTCGCCGGCCTGGCGCGCGACCCGGCACCCCGCGTCGATCTGAGCGGGGCACGAGTCCTGGCCCTGCTCGGCGACTCGGTCACGACCGACCACATCAGTCCCGCCGGTTCCATCCCGCCGTGGAGCCCGGCTGGCACGTGGCTCCAGGCGCACGGCGTGCCCCCGCTCGAGTTCAACAGCTACGGCGCCCGCCGCGGCCACCACGAGGTCATGATGCGCGGCACGTTCGGCAACATCCGTCTGCGGAACGCCCTGGCCGACGGCAAGGAGGGCCCCTACACGACACACCAGCCGACGGGCGACGCGATGTTCCTGTACGACGCCGCGATGCGCTACCAGGGCGAAGGCGTGCCGCTGCTGGTCATCGCCGGCCGCGAGTACGGGTCCGGCTCGTCGCGCGACTGGGCTGCCAAGGGCACCGTGCTCCTGGGTGTGCGGGCGGTGCTGGCCCAGAGCTACGAGCGGATCCACCGCTCCAACCTGGTCGGCATGGGCGTCCTGCCCCTCGAGTTCCTGCCCGGCCAGGGTGCCGAGTCGCATGGGCTGACAGGCCGCGAGCGCTACGACGTGCTTGGCCTGGCCGAGGGGTTACGGCCGCACCAGCAGGTGATGGTCCAGGTCACCGGGGCGGACGGCACCAGCCGCCGGTTCCCCGCCGTGGCGCGCCTGGATGGACCCATCGACGTGGAGTACTACCGCCAGGGCGGCATCCTGCCGGCCGTCCTGCGCCGCCTCGCCGCCGAGGCGTGACGCCGCTGCGTTCCGCCCTGCTTTGGGCGTCGCGCAACGCGTGGCTGCGGGCGAGCGTCCCGCGCTGGCCCTTCGTGCGGCGGGCGACACGTCGCTTCATGCCCGGCGAGGACCTCGCCGCCGCGCTGGCGGCCGCGGAACGCCTCCGCGGCGACGACATCGGCGTGTGGTTGACCCACCTGGGCGAGAACCTGACCTCGCTGGAGGAGGCCCGGTCGGTCACCGACCACTACGTCGAGGCCCTCCAGCAGGTCGCGCAGGCCGGCCTGCGCGCCGAGATCTCGGTCAAGCCGACCCAGCTCGGACTCGACCTGGATGAAGCGGCCACCCTGGCCAACGCGCGCCGCCTTGCGGCGAGCCAGGCCGAGGCGCGCGGGATGCTCTGGCTGGACATGGAGGACCACACCTACGTGGACCGCACGCTGGCCCTTGTGCGGACCCTGCGTGACGAGGGCGCGGTCGTGGGGGTCTGCCTGCAGGCGTACCTGCGGCGGACCGCCGCCGACCTGGAGGCGCTGGCCGGCAGCGGCATCGGCGTGCGCCTCGTCAAGGGCGCCTACGCCGAGCCGGCGGAGGTGGCCTTCCCGGCCAAGCGCGACGTCGACCTCAACTTCCTGGCCCTGGCCGCCCGCATGCTCGAACTGAGTCGCGGTCGCGACGGCCTGCGCTCGGCCTTCGCCACCCACGACATCTCGCTGCTCGAGCGGATCGCCGCGCTGGCCGACCGTAGTGGCATCGTCCGGGCCAACTACGAGATCGGCATGCTGTACGGCATCCGGTCGGCCGACCTGCGCCGCCTGGCCCAGGAGGGCCACGAGGTGCGCTGCCTCATCGCCTACGGCACGGCCTGGTACCCGTGGTACATGCGGCGACTCGCCGAGCGGCCGGCCAACGTGCTCTTCGTGCTGCGCCAGCTGGTGCCCGGCCGCTGATCCACCCGAACGGGCGGCTCAGGGGGTCGGGAAGGTCACGCTGGCCAGGAAGGGCTGCACCTCGGTCGCCAGGAAGTCGGCCATGCTGGCCGTGCCGAAGACCTCGATGACGAAGACGACCCGCTGACCCGCGACATCGACCACCACGAGCCGCGCGATCTCGCCGGAGCGCAGCTCGAAGGGATCCTCCAGCGTGCCGCTGATGGGTACATCGAAGAGCGTGACGTTGTCCTTGCCCACCTTGACATCCACCTGGGTCGCTGGTTGGCCGCCGACGAGCAGGGCCGCCTGCCCGCTAAGCGTGAGGCCCTTCAGCGCGCGGACGTAGGTCAGGAACTGGGCCGCGGTGGTGCCGGCCGCGGAGGCCGTCCCAGTCGGTCCGTCAAGCTGGCCGCTGACGATGGAGAGGCTCTGGGTCGCCGTGTCGATACCGCCGCGGACGAGCTGGATGGCCCGCTCGACGTACGTGCCGTTGTCCCAGCCATCGTCGAGGAGCGTGAAACCGATCGGCGGCTGGAACTGCTGGGCCAGGTACTGGCCGGCCTGGACCAGGCAATCCGCGCCGGTATTGGCACACAGGTCCAGGGGCACCGACGCGGCCGCGGTGGGCACCGGCGTGGGCGTGGCGGGCGCGAGCGACGGTGAGGGGGTTCCCACCGCGGAGCACCCGGCGAGCCACGCGGCCACGGCCAGGGTCAGCACGAGGGGCGCGGCGGCGCGTGGTCCGGGGCGTCCTGCCACGCGCGCATGGTACGGGGTCACGGCCCCGTGGCGTCGATCAGGCGGTGGGATCGGGCACGGCGGTGGGTCTGGTCGCGCCCTCAGCGCCCGGGAAGAAGAAGCCCAGGTCGATGTCGGCCTCGACCCGGTCGACGACGTAGCGGTTGACCCAACCGTAGGCCACGGTGTCCTCGGCGCCCGGCTGGCCGGCCAGCCCGATGCGGACGTCGCGGAGCAGCACGAACGTGCCCTGCGGCCGCGCCAGGGCCCGGCCCGGATCGAAGCCCGGCATCGTCGGCATGGCACCCTCGATGTGCCACGGGCCGGCCGTCAGCACCAGGTCGTGCCACGCCAGGTGGCCGGGGATGGCCGTCTCCGGGGCCGCCACGGCGAGGCAGATGTCGTCGACCGGGAGGGCCATGCCGCCCACGTCCTCGGCCACGCCCGCATCCAGGCGCACGAGCCGGCCGCTGACGAGCCGGATCGTCGTCTCGCTCTCCAGGGCGTCGCTGAGCCGCCCCGCGGACTCGAACGCCGCGTGGAGGAGCCCGCTCATCGTGTAGCCGTCGAGGCCGATGCTCATGTCGCGTCCACCCCTCGTGGTCGGCGGAGCATGGCATGCCGCGTGGCGCACGCCAGCCCGGCTTTGCGTACCGCCCGGGTCAGCGCTTGGTACCGGGTCGCTCAGGCGGGGCCGACCCGCAGGCCGCCGTCGCCATCGCGCCTGAGGCGCAACGGCAGGCCATAGGCGTCGCTCAGGACGGCGTCGGTGAGGATGTCGTCGCGCCGCCCCTGGGCGGTCACGCGGGCCCGTGCCATGACCGCGGCGTGCTCGAAGCCGGCGGGGATCTCCTCGAGGTGGTGGACCACCAGGACCATGGCCGCAGGCCGTGCCTCCCCGGCCAGGGCGCCCAGCGCCGCCAGCAGCTGGACCCGGCCGCCCAGGTCAAGGCCGGCAAAGGGTTCGTCGAGGAGCAGCAGGTCGGGATCGGGCAGCAACGCCCGCGCGAGCTGGACACGTTGCTGCTCGCCGGAGGAGAGGCTGCCCATCGTCCGCTCCGCCAGCCCGCCGGCGCCGAAGCGCTCGAGCAGCGCCCGGGCCGCCGCCCGCGCGTCGTCATCCCGGCCCCGGGTCCAGAACGGGTCGAGGGCGCCCGCGGCGGCGGTGGCCACCACGTCGAGCGCCCGCAGCTCGTCGCCCACGAGGCCGCGCAGCGCCGCGCTCAGGTAGCCGATGCGGGGCCGCAGGGCGCGGATGTCGGTCCGGCCAAGGGTCTCGCCGAGCAGCTCGACCCGGCCGCGCGTGGGATGGAGATAGCCGGCCGCGACGCGCAGGAGCGTCGTCTTGCCGGCCCCATTGGGACCGACCACGACCCAGCGCTCACCGGCCCCGACGGTCCAGTCGACATCCTCGAGGATCACCGCCCCGCGCGCGCTGACGCCGACACCCTGGAAGCGGATCACGCCTCGATCATACGTGGCGCACCGGCCACGCTCGGGGTGCGACGCGCCTGCAACGTGGCGCGACCGTCGCGCAACGCGTCCCCGCCCACCGCGTGGGACGATGCGTCGGACATGGTCACGCAGGAGGCGATCCAGGCAGGAGCGACCGCGGGCCTCCCGCCCCTGCGGATCGCCCAGGTCGCGCCGCCCCTGGAGGCCGTGCCACCCGGCGGATACGGCGGCACGGAGCGGATCGTGGACGAGCTGCTGCACGAACTCGAGCGGCGCGGCCACGAGGTGACGCTCTTCGCCAGTGGCGACTCGACCGCCGCGTCGCGGCTGGTGCCGACCGTCGAGCGGGCCCTTCGTCCGTTGGGCCGGGTGGACGACGGGCCGCCCTACACGATCGCGACGGTGGATGCGGTCCTGCGCCGGGCGTCCTCGTTCGATCTCATCCACGCCCACCTCGAGTTCGC
Source organism: uncultured Anaerolineaceae bacterium (assembly GCA_964518505.1). GTDB lineage: Bacteria > Chloroflexota > Limnocylindria > Limnocylindrales > CSP1-4 > DASPUH01. The sequence goes on from CAZFGT010000001.1 coordinate 117,979, forward strand.
CGGCCTGATCCTGGCGCGGGCCCTCGCCGTGCCGGTGGTCAATACCTTCCACGGCCGCATCGACCAGCCGTGGGCGCGCGCCCTCCTGGCCGACGCGCCGGGCGGGCTGGTGGCCATCAGCCGCGACCAGGCGTCCTCGCAGCCCCAGGTGGCCTGGGATGTCGTCCCCAACGGCCTCTCGCTGACCCATGCCCCGTTCCGCGAACAGCGCAGTGAGGCGCTCTGCTTCGTCGGCCGGATGGCCCCCGAGAAGGGCCCCGCCGACGCGGTCAGGATCGCCAGGGCGATCGGGCGGCAGCTCCGCGTGGCCTCCAAAGAGCCAGCGACCCCGGAGGAGGCGGCCTACTACGACGACGTCTTCCTGCCGGAGGCGCGCGGGGCTGACGTCGAGGAGCTGGGCGAGCTCAACGGGGCGGACCGCGACGAGCTCTTCGCCACGAGCTACGCGACGCTCATGCCCGCCGATTGGCCCGAGCCGTTCGGCCTGGTGGCGATCGAGTCGCTGGCCTGCGGCACGCCCGTCATCGCGCTGCGCGCGGGAGGCCTGCCGGAGATCGTCCGAGACGGGCTGGATGGCGTGCTCGGCGACGACCTCGATGAGCTGGTGCGGCGCCTGCCGGAGGTGGCGACGATGGACCGATGGGCGATCCGCGCCTCCGTCCTGGATCGCTTCTCGCCGCAACGCATGGTCGACGGCTACGAGGCCGTGTACGCCGCCCGCCTGGGCCTGGCGGCGGCCCGCTAGACGCGGATCATCACCTCGAGACGGCCCGACTTGCGGAGCACCTCCGCGCTCGTGGCGCCACGCCAGCGGTGGAAGAGCAGGTCCACGCTGGCCTGGCCCACGCGAAGGTTGGTCACCGTCAGCTTGCCCAGCCAGGTCGGCAGGTGCGGTCGGAAGAGCTCGAGGGTCCCGTCGGCCGCGCTCGCGCGCATGCCCAGCATCGTGCGCATGACCAGGAGCGGGGCGGCCGCCGACCACGCCTGGGGGGAGCAGGCCACCGGATAGGGCACCGGTACGTCGACCGCCCGCCGGGCGAAGCCGCAGAACAGCTCGGGCATGCGCCCGTCGGGGAAGTAGCGGGCTGCCTCGAAGATGTGCGAGGCGAGATCGGACGCCTCGGCGTCGAAGCCATAGCGCTTCATGCCCGCCACGATCAGGGCGTTGTCGTGCGGCCACACGGACCCGGTGTGGTAGCCGAGCGGGTTGTAGCCGGGCTGGCCCGCGGCGTAGGTGCGGATGCCCCAGCCCGAGTCACTGTCTTCGTGCGTCAGGCGGTCGACCACCGCCCGGGCACGCGCCGGGGCGACGATGCCACCCCACAGGGCCTGGCCGATGTTGGACGTGAGCGCGTCGGCCGGTCGCCCGTCGCGCCCGAGCGCCATCGCGTAGTAGCCCAGATCCTCCACCCAGAACGCGGCGTCGAAGCGGGCCCGCAGGGTGGCCGCCTCCCGATCCAGCCGCGCCGCCAGCTCCTGTTCACCGCGGCGGCGGGCGAGATCGGCCATGCGCTGCTTGGCCTCGTGGACGTAGCCCTGCACCTCGGCGAGGGCGATGGGCGCCTCGACCGGCCGGCCGGCCCGATCCCGGACCGAGTCCCGGGAGTCCTTCCAGCCCTGGTTCAGCAGGCCCAGTGGCGCCCGGCGCTGGTATTCGACGAACCCGTCGCCGTCGAGGTCACCGTAGCGGTCGATCCACTCGAGGGCCGCCAGGGCATGCGGCCACAGGCGGTCCACCAGCTCCATGTCACCGGTCCAGGCGAACGTCTCGCCGAGGAGGATCAGCCACAGCGGCGTGGCATCCACCGAGCCGTAGTAGCGGCCGAAGGGCAACTCCCCGGTGCGGGCCATCTCACCGGTCCGCAACTCGTGGAGCATCTTGCCGGGATCCGCGTCACGCGTCGGATCGTCGGCCGTGGCCTGCCGGGCCGCCAGGACCTCCAGCGTGCTCACCGCCAGGGCCGGCCGCATGGCGATGGCCTCGTAGGCGGCGATGAGGGCGTCGCGGCCGAAGAGCGTGGTGAACCAGGGCACGCCCGCCGCCAGGTAGTGCTCGCCCGGGCCGGGGCCCTCATCCAGCAGCAGCCGCAGGTCGGCCACGCTCCGGGCGATGAGCCGGTCGAAGGGCTCGTAGTCGGAAGCGACCGCGGCCATCCCCTCGCGCCAGCTGCGATACGCGGCGGCCGGGACCGCTTCCGTGACCGGCGGCGGGGCCCCCGGGCTCACGGTCAGCGGCGTGGTGCCGTCTGGATCGGGCAGCTCATCCGCCCACACGGTCCAGGCCAGCTCGACCGACCCACCCGCTTCGATGGTGCGACGCCAGCGGACGATGAGGGCCGCCCCGTCCCCGCCGCTCCCCTCGACGGCCGGCCGGACCTCGCCGCGGGTGAAGGCGACCTGCGTGCGCCGCAGGACGCGGTCCAGCCCGCGGTAGCCAAAGACCACGCGGGTCGGCTCCACGACGATGGGCAGGCTCGTGCCCACCCGCTCGCGCTCGTAGCCGCGCACCTCGAAGATGTCGGCCGCGTCCGCCGCCAGCGCCAGCTCGATGGTCAGCCGCTCCTGGTGCTCGGTGAAGTTCGCGATCACCAGGCGCTCGCGCAGCGCGCCGTCGATGACCCGGTGGCGGGTGATGCCGAGCGACTGGTGGGCCAGCACCTTGTCGGTGACCATCTTGTCGGCGGGGTTGCGCCGCAGGTCGGCATTGGTGAGCTGGATCGTGCTGCGGAAGTTGTCCGCGGTGTCCCCCCGCAGGACGGCCGGCCGCAGGCCGTCGACCGTCAGGGTGGCGCAGGACAGGACGCGCGTGTCGCCACGGTAGAGACCCAACCCGCGGGTGCCCGGGTGGATGTCACCGAAGAGGTCGGTCAGGAGGTAGAGGTCGCCGTGCTTCAGCACGCCCACCCCGCCAAGGTCCGTCGCGTGGATGATCGTCCGCGCGGGTGGCGCGATGGTCCTGGCGGCCGGCTCGGTGGGCGACATCGACCGTAGGCTACCGCCTCCCAGGGGCGGCGACGAGGCGGCCGATGTGCGCCCAGTGCGCCCGCTCGTGGCCGGCCATCCAGTCAGCGTCGTAACGGGCGCTGCGGGCACATGTCTCGCCGAGCATCCCGATCACGTTCGCGGTGCGCCCCCACAGCTCCGGCGGGAGTGGCTCCAGGACGTCCAGCCGGAAGGTCCTGCACCCTGGAGCGTCGTGGTGGTGGGCGATACTGGATTCGAACCAGTGACCTCACGGATGTGAACCGTGCGCTCTAACCGACTGAGCCAATCGCCCCCGCAACCGCACGAACGCGCCGCGCGCGGCCGATTATAGACAGGTGCGCAGGAAGCCCCGACCGCCGCGACCCGCCCGATGAGCCGCCGCATCGACGATCGCCTGGCGGGCGCCTGGATCCCCGATCCCGGCCAGCCCGACGCTGAGCGCTGGGCGTCCATGGAGATCAGTCCCGCGGGCTGGCTGCGCTTCATCGTCCTCGACGGGGGAGCTATCCAGCGCCTCGAGCACGACTACTCCGTGCCCCAGGACGGCACGCTGGAGGTCCGGGAGGAGAACGGCACCGTGACGCGTCAGGCCTACCAGCTGGAGGAGCCCGGTCCCGTGCTCGTTCTGGACGGCCGTCGGTTCGTCCGCGCCATCGACCCGACCGTCCGGCCTTGGCCGGCCACCGCCGCCCCGGAGACGCTGACCGGCCCCTGAGCGCGTTCAGGCGGCGGGCGGGCGCTCCCCGAAGATGGCGCGGCCGACACGGACGATGGTGGCCCCCTCCTCCACCGCCACCTCGAAGTCGTCGGTCATGCCCATCGACAGCCCCGGCCCCAGCCGCGCCTCGCCGGTGCGAAGCCGTTCCGAGAGCCGCCGCAGGGCGAGGAACGTGGGCCGTGCCGCTTCCGGCGTGGTGGCCAGCCGCCCGACGGTCATGAGGCCGGCCAGCTGGAGTCGCGGCAGGGCCGCGATCCGCGGCAGCACCGCGCCCAGGGCCTGTGGCGCGAAGCCGGCCTTGGCCGGATCGTCGTCCACGTTGACCTGTAGGTAGACCGGCCGAGGTGGGCCGGGCTCACCCTCCAGGAGCCGGTCCAGGCGTTGGGCCAGCTCGAGGGAATCGACCGACTGGATGACCGACGCCACCTCGAGCGCGGCCCGGGCCTTGTTGGCCTGGAGGTGGCCCACGAGATGCCAGGTCACCCTGGGCAGGACCGCCGCCTTGCCGGCCAGCTCCTGGACGCGGTTCTCGCCGAGGGTCGTCAGGCCGGCTGCGACGGCCGAGCGCAGCCGCTCGGCGGGGATCGTCTTGGAGACCGCCACCAGTTCGACACCGGCGGGGTCACGGTCGACGCGCGCGCATGCGTCGGCGATGCGGGCAAGGACGCGCGTGCGGGCGGCCGCGTAGACGGCGAGGAGCGGGTCCCCCGATCCGGGCGACGAGCCGGCGGTGACCGTCGGGCCCGTGGCTACTTGTTGCGGCGGAGGAAGGCCGGGATGTCCAGGTCCTCGGTCTCGAAGGTCGGCCGGCGAGGCGCCTCGACCCGCTCCGGGCGCTCGGTGCGCTCGATGCTGCGTTCGCGCCGCTCGGCCGGCTCCATGACCGGCGTGCCGGCGGTGGTCAGCGGCCGGTCGGCCGCAAGGGCCGCCAGGAAGTCGCGGTTGTCACGCCCGGCGCGCAGGCCGGAGGCGACCTCGTGCGGGCTCTCGAGCCGCCCGATGTCACGGCGGCGGCTGGCGTCGAAGCCGGTGGCGATGACGGTGATCATCACGTCGTCGCCCATGCGCTCGTCGATGACCGTCCCGAAGATGATGTTGGCCTCGGGATCCGTCGTCGCGCGGATGATCTCGGCCGCCTCGTTGACCTCGAAGAGGCCCAGGTTGGGCCCACCCGTGACGTTGAACAGGACGCCCTGGGCGCCGGTGATGCTGATCTCCAGCAGGGGGCTGGCGATGGCCTGCTGGGCGGCCTCGACGGCCCGGTTCTCACCGCTGGCGCGCCCGATGCCCATGAGGGCCGAGCCGGCGTTCTTCATGATCGCCCGCACGTCGGCGAAATCCAGGTTGATCAGGCCGGGCACCGTGATGAGGTCGCTGATGCCCTGGACGCCCTGGCGGAGCACGTCGTCCACGACGCGGAAGGCGTCGACGATCGAGGTGTTCTTCTGGACGACGTCCTTGAGCCGGTCGTTGGGGATCGTGATGAGCGTGTCGACCTTGTCGCGCAGCTGCTCCGACGCCTTCTCGGCGTTGAGGCGGCGCTTGGCGCCCTCGAAGGAGAAGGGCTTGGTCACGACGCCGATGGTCAGCGCGCCCAGGTCACGGGCGATCTCGGCGATGACGGGGGCCGCGCCGGAGCCGGTGCCACCGCCCATGCCGGCGGTGATGAAGACCATGTCCGAGTCCTTGAGGGCCTCGTAGATCTTCTCCTGGTCCTCTTCCGCGGCCCGCTGGCCGATGCCCGGGTCACCGCCCGCGCCAAGGCCCTTGGTGATCTTGTCGCCGATGCGGATCTTGTGCGGGGCGTCCGACTGGAGGAGCGCCTGCGCGTCCGTGTTGCAGGCGATGAACTCGACGCCCATCAGCTCGGCACGGATCATGCGATTGACGGCATTGCTGCCGCCGCCGCCGATGCCGACGACGCGGATCAGCGCAAAGTTCTCGGAATCGGACCGCAGCGGCATCGACGTCTCCTCCGGTGCTGGCCGGTACAGGTACTCATGTTGAGCCGGGCGCCGTTGGCGGGCACTGGGGCACGGACGTCCCGGGCGTCGGGCCAGTATAACGGCCCATCTCCGCTGCGCACCCCCCGTCATCTGAGCCGCGCATGCGCCGGTGCACCCCGGCACCGGCCGCGACCGGCGCGCCCTAGGGGAAGAGGCCGCGCACCCACTCCCGGAGACGGGCCACGCCGCCGTATGCGGGGGCCGACTCGTAGCGGTGGGCGGGGTCCTCGTCGATGGCCCGCGAGGCCCAGCGCAGCAGCCCGATGGAGGTGCTGAAGGCGGGGGTCAGCAGGTGATCGGTGAGGCCGCCGACGCCGGACGGGGTGGCCACGCGCACGGGCATCTGGAGGACCTCGCGGCCCAGCTCGGCGACGCCGGCCAGCTGCGAGGCGCCGCCGGTCAGGACCAGGCCGGCGGGCAGCATGCCGCCGTGGCCGGCGCGCTCGATCTGCTCACCGATCTGCTCGAAGACCTCGCGCATGCGGGCGTCGATGATGCTGGCGATCTCGGCGCGCTGGACGGTCCGCGCCTCGCCGTCGCCGAACGTCTCGACGGTCACCAGCTCCTCGGGCGCGACGGCCGCCAGGTTGCAGGTGCCGTGGCGGATCTTGAGGTCCTCGGCGATCTCCAGGCTCGTCTTGAGGCCGATGGCCACGTCGTTGGTCACGTTGTTGCCGCCGAGCGGCAGGATCGCCGTGTGGAACGGCGAGCCCTCCAGGAAGAGCGCCAGGCCGGTCGTGCCGGCACCCATGTCGGCCACGGCCACGCCCAGGTCCTTCTCCGTGTCGGAGAGGACGGCCTCGGCCGAGGCGAGGGGCGCGGCCACGAAGTCGTGGATGCGCACGCCCGCCTGGTGGACGCACTTGGTCAGGTTCTGCACCGCGGTCGCCGGGGCGTGGACGATGTGGGTCTCGATCTCCAGGCGCACCGCGCTCATGCCGACCGGGTCGTGGACGCCCTCCTGCCCGTCGACGATGAAGGTGCGGGGCAGGACGTGCAGGATCTCCCGGTTGGACGGGATGTTGACGGCCCGGGCGACCTCCATGGCGCGCACGATGTCGTCGTGGCCGACCTCCTTGCGAGGCCCGCTGACGGCCACCGCGCCGTGCGTGTTCTCGGAGTAGACCTCGCGTCCCCCGACGCTCACCCAGGCCTCCTCGAGCTTGTAGCCGGAGGTGCGCTCGGCCTGCTCGATGGCCGCCGTGATCGAGCCGACGGTCTGCTCGATGTTGATGACGACGCCCTTCTTCAGGCCCGACGAGGCCGGCGCGCCCTTGCCCAGGATGTTCAGGCCGCCGTCGGCCGTGCGCTCGCCGATGAGCACGACGACCTTGCTCGTGCCGACGTCGATGGCGACCAGCACCGCTTCTCTCTCCACCGTGGGGCAGTCCTCTTCTAACGCGCGCGGCGCGGTCTACAGGAAGTGACGCCGGATGAGCGCCACGTTGTTGAAGATGCGCAGTCCGAAGGCGATCAGGGCCACGAGGTACAGGTCCAGGCCCAGCTGGTCGCCGAGGAAGGTGAGCAGCACCGCCACCAGCGCGTTGACGATGAAGCCGGACAGGAAGATGCGGTCGTTGAACGTGCCGTCGAGTTCGGCCCGGATGGCCCCCAGGACCGAGTCGAAGGAGGCCAGGATGGCCACGGCCGAGTAGCGGGCGAGTTCGAAGCTGACGCTGACCTGGAGGACGAGACCCAGCAGGACGCCCAGGAGCAGTCCCGCCAGGGGGATCCACACGGCCGCGCCACCTCCTCCGTCTGCCTGCCCCCGAAGGCTACCACGCGCGTTCGGCGCGGCGGGCTCCGGCCGCTCGACGGGCATCTCAGGGCTTCGCCGAGGGCGTCGGCGTGGCGGCCGGATGGGCCGCCCGCACCGTGTAGGTGCCGCACCGCGCGTCGGTCGGGGCGAGACGGATGACGTCGATGTCGCGCTCGGGCGGCGCCCCCGGGATGCCGGCCGCCACGAGGCTGGCCAGGCACTGGGCCTGCGACGGGATGATCGTCGGCGGCCGCAGTGTGATGGTGTAGACGCCGAATACCGCGTGCCACAGGTTCGGCGCCGCGTCCACGGTGAAGCCCTCCTGGTCCGTCACGGTGATGGCGAGGCTGCGGGCCGCGCTGCCCAGGAAGGCCGGGGTGAGGGCCGCCAGCTGGCGGGCTGCAGCGAGGTCGCTGGGGTCCAGCGACGCCCCGACGATGAGGCCGGCCGAGGCGATCCGCTGGTCGTCCACGACGGGCAACCCCGGATCAGGAGCGGCCGCGGCGAGCCGGGCGAAGACGGTGCCGGTGACGTCCACCAGGAAGCGCGTGTCCTCCACCTGCCACGTGACGATCGGCTGGCGCTCCTGGAGCGTGACCACGAGGTGGTCCGGCAACGCCACCGCGATCGTGGTGCCGTCCGCGCGCGCCGGGTCCACGGCCGGCAGCGCGCGCAACGCCGCCGCCATCGAGGCGGCGGGCAGGGTCAGGAGGTTGACCCGAGCACTGCCGTCGAGGCCCAGCGCCTGACGCACGGCGGCCGTGTCGGTGTAGTGCGCCCCATCGAGCTCCAGCCCGTCGGGTGCCAGGCTGAAGGCGCCGCTCGTGGTGAGGCCGGCGAGAGCCACCAGCGCGGCCACCAGGACGACCGTGGCGCCGACGCGCTCGGCGGCGCGATGGGCCGCCGAGGCGCGCGCGGGCGAGCGCTGGCGCGCCACGCGCGTGCCACCGCCGCGGACCGGCAGCCCGCTCACGACGCCGCCGGGCCCCGGGTCATGGCAGGTCGGCCCGCGTGAGGCGAGTCTGCGGCCGGCCCGCGGCCCGGGCGACCGCCAGCTCCACGATGCGCTCGGCCAGGTCGGCGAAGTCACCGCCGCCGGTGGCCCACACCAAGGGGAAGAGGCTGATGGGCGTGAAGCCGGGGATGGTGTTGATCTCGGACAGGTAGATGCGCCCGCCGTGGAAGAGGAAGTCCACGCGCGCGAAGCCGGTCGCCCCGACCGCCACGTAGGCCGCCGCGGCCTGCTCGCGGATCGTCGTCCGGACCCGCTCGTCGAGGTCCGGGGTGGCGGTCGTGCGCGAGACTCCGGCGTCGTACTTGGCGTGGTAGTCGTAGAACTCGTGGCCGGGGAAGACCTCACCCGGCCCGAACACGGCCAGGTCGGCCAGGCCGTTGCCGACGAGGCCCACCTCGAGCTCGCGCGCGCCCGCGAGGTAGGCCTCGGCGAGCACCAGGTCGTCGTAGCGGAAGGCCTCGGCCAGGGCTGCCTCCAGTTCGGGCGGTTCGTCAGGGCGGCGCACGATGGTCATGCCCACGCTCGAGCCCAGCCGGTCGGGCTTGATCATGAGGCGCGGGTCGGTCAGCGTGGCGGCAAACGCTTCCAGGCGCGCCAGCGAGCCGGCCGGGTCCGCCCGGTACGCGCCGGCCTCGAGCGAGCGCCAGGCCACGACCGGCAGCTCCAGCCCGCGCGCGAGCTGCTTGAAGCGCTGCTTGTCCATGCCCAGCGCCGAAGCGGCCACGCCCGACCCCGTGTAGACCAGGCCGGCCGCCTCGCACAGGGCCTGGACCGTGCCGTCCTCACCGAAGGGGCCGTGCAGGGCGATCCAGACCACCGGCGGCGGCACCGCGGCGGCGAGCCGCGCCAGGGCCGCCGGGGCGCCGAATGGGCCCTCTGCGCCAAGGGCAGCGGGGTCGTCGTAGGCGGCGACCGGGCGCAACTCCCCCTCCGGCTCCAGCGGCACACGCCACCACGCACCGTCGAGCGTGATGAGCCATGTGGCGACCTCGTGGCCGCGCCCGGCGAGGGCGGCCGCGATGGCCCGCCCCGAGACCAGCGACACGTCATGCTCGGCCGACGGCCCGCCCATGAGGACCGCCACGGAGTGGGTCACGCGGCGCTCCAGTCGCCCATGAAGACGACCTCCGGCTGGAGATCCACGCCGGTCGCCTCGAGCACGGCCGCACGGACCAGGTCGCCCAGGCGGCGCACGTCGCTGGCCGTGCCGCCTCGGTCGTTGACGATGAAGTTGGCGTGCTTCTCGCTGACGACCGCCCCGCCGATGCGGCGGCCCTTGAGCCCCAGGCCGTCGATGAGAGCACCGGCCGACGGACCCTCGCTGGGGTTGCGGAAATAGCTGCCGGCCGACGGCAGACCGAGCGGCTGGTGGGCCTGCCGCCAGTGGCGGATCGCGTCGAGGCGCTCGTCGATGAGCGCCGGATCGGCCGGCGTGAGGCGGAACGTGGCCGAGGTCACCACGTCGGGCCGTCCCGGCGTGCCGTGCTTGAGGCGGCTCTCGCGGTAGGCCAGGCCCAGCGAGTCGGCCGATTCGACCGCTTCGGTGCCGTCGGCGCCCATGACGCTGGCGCCCTCGAGCAGGGCGCGCACGTCCGAGTCGTGGGCCCCGGCGTTGGCCCACACGGCCCCGCCGACGGTGCCCGGGATGGCCAATCCGAACTCGAGACCCGACAAGCCGGCGGCCTTGGCCAGGGTGGCGGCCCGGGCCATGGGCAGCCCCGCGTCGGCCACCAGGCGCGTCCCGTCGAAGCGGCTCCCCTGCGCCCGGTCCACGACCACCAGGCCGGCCACGCCGCCATCGCTGATGACGAGGTCCGAGCCGCGTCCGATGAGCGTCAGGGGGATATCGCGCGCGCGGGCGAAGCGCAGCACGCCGCGCAGCTCGAAGAGGTTGTGGACCTCGGCGAAGAGGTCCGCCGGGCCGCCGACGCGCATCGTCGTGAACCGCGCCAGCGGCTCCTGCCGCGACGTTTTCAGGCCCAGGCGGCGCTGGATCTCCGTCCCCAGACGGACCGCGTCGGCGGCGTCCAGGTGGCGGTCGGCGGAGGAGGCGGCCACGACCATCTCAGGCCGCGAGTCGGGCGAGGCGCTCGACCTCGGCGGCCTCGGGCACCGGCCGATGCTCGGCCAGGGCAAGGAGGATGGCCGCATTCGCCGCCGCCGCCCCCGGGCGACCCAGGGCCCGGCTGGCCGCCCGCATGGCCGCCACGCGCGGGGCGTCGTCCAGGATGGCCAGCGCGGCCACCAGGGCCGGCCCATCGAACGCTTCGTCCTCGACCAGCTGGGCGGCGCCGGCTTCAGCCACGAAGCGGGCATTGGCTCGCTGGTGCCCGGCCGCGTGCGGGTAGGGCACGACGATCATGGGCAGGCCGGCGGCGGTCACCTCGGCGAGGGTGGAGGAGCCCGCCCGCCCGACCACGAGGTCGGCCGCCACCAGCGCCTGGCCCATCTCCTCCCGCAGGAAGGGGTACGGGCGGTAGCGGTCGCGGCGGGCGGCCGGCAGCGCCTCGCGGCGCTGGAGCGCGTCCGCATACGCTGCCTGGCCGGTGAGGTGGAGCACGACGGCCCGTTCCGTGAGGGCCGGCAGGGCTTCCGCGACGGCCGCATCGAAGCGGGCCACGGCCTGCGAACCGCCGAAGATCAGGAGGCACGGCTGGCCGTCCGCGACGCCGAACCGCTCGCGAGCGGCGGCGCGGTCGATGCCGGCCAGCGACCGGATGGGCGTGCCGGTCACCACGCCACGGCCGCCCAGGGGACGGCGGGTGGCCTCGAAGCTGAGCGCCACCACGGTGGCCAGCGGGGCGGCCACGCGAGCGCTCCGGCCGGGCACGAGGTTGCCCTCCCAGAGCAGCGTCGGGATGCGCAGCGCCGCGGCCGCCGTCAGCACGGGAAGGGCGACGTAGCCCCCGGTGCTGAAGATGGCGGCCGGCCGGAGGCGGGTCAGCAGGGCCAACGCCTGCGGCAGCGAGGCGCCAAGGCGGAGCGGGTCAAGGACGGCGTGGATCGACACCTCGGTCGAACGGAGCGACCGTAGCCAGAGGCGCGTCAGCGGGAAGCCCGCCGCGGGCACCAGTTCGCGCTCCAGCCCGCGGCGACCGCCGACCCATGCCACGTCAACGGGCGCGGGCCCCTCGTGCAGGGCTCGGGCGACCGCCAGCGCGGGATGGATGTGGCCGCCGGATCCACCGCCGGCGATCAGGATCCGCATCGTTCCAGGTGCCTCGGACTTGGGTCTCGCGGGAGATGGACAGCAGGATACCGACGGCAGCGAAGCTCACCACGAGCGACGAGCCGCCGGCGCTCACGAACGGCAGCGTGATACCCGTGATGGGCAGCAGGTTGACGACGACGCCGATGTTGATGAAGGCCTGGACCAGCAGCCAGCCGGTGACCCCGGTGGCCAGCAGGCCGCCGAACGTGTCCGGCGCGTTGAGGGCGATGCGCAGGCCCTGGTAGCCCACGATGAGGAAGAGGCCCACCACGAGGACGCCGCCGACCAGCCCGAACTCCTCGCCGACCACGGCGAAGATGAAGTCGTTGAAGGCGTTCGGCACCACCACGCCGCCCGCCTGGGTGCTCTGGCCGAGGCCGGCCCCGAAGACGCCGCCGAGGCCCAGGGCCAGCAGGCCCTGGATGGTGTGGAAGCCGGCCCCAAGGGGATCCTTCCACGGATCCAGGAACGTCGTGATGCGGCTTGCCTGGTAGGCGTGGTCCAGGATCACCACGGCCACCCCGGCGATGCCCGCCGGCAGCAGCAGGGCGAACTGCCACAGGTTGGCTCCGGCGACCCAGAAGAGGATGAAGGCGGTCAGGGTCAGCACACCGGTGGTGCCCAGGTCGGGCTCCTTGATGACCAGGAAGATGACCGGCGCGACCAGCAGCAGGAACGGGATGGTGCCGTCACGGATGCTGCTGATGCGATGGCCGCGGTTGGCCATCCAGTGGGCCAGGTAGACGACGAGGGCCAGCTTGGCCAGCTCGGCCGGGTGGACCGCCGGCAGCGGGTGGATCTCCAGCCAGCGGGCCGAGCCGCCGACCTGGACGCCGAAGCCGGGCACCAGGACGAGGACCAGGAGGCCGATGGCGACGGCGTAGAACGGCAGCGAGACCATGCGCCACCAGCGGTAGTCGACGCGCATCGTGAGGACCATGGCCACGATGCCCAGGCAGGCCCACAGGAGCTGCGGCCCGACCACCGCCATGGAGTCGCCCTGCTGGCTGACATAGGCCCGCACGCCGGAGCTGGAGTAGACCATCAGGATGCCGATGGCGGTCAGGGCCATGACGGCCACCAGCAGGACGTAGTCGGGCGCGTGGCGCGGCCGCTGGAGGGTGGTCACCCGGCCGCGCTCGGGGCGCGCCACCAGGGTCCCCAGCAGGTCCGTGAGGCGCGGTGCGAGACCGTCGAGCGGCAACGTGGCCGTCGTCTGCAGGCGGCGGGTGGACCCTGCCGGGGCGCGGCGGCGCACGACCGGACCGGCCGCCGAACGGGCCGTCATGCCCAGCGACCTCTGGCGACGGCGGCCACGGCGGCTTTGAACGCGCGGCCCCGGGCGGCGTAGTCCACGAACTGGTCGAAGCTGGTCGCGGCCGGGCTCAGCAGCACGGTCGCCAGGCGTCCCTGCGCCAGCCGGCGGGCGGTGGCGTCGGCCTCGATCACGGCGGCCGCCAGGTCGGCGGCGCGGGAGACGTGCGGATGGCCGGCCGCCGCCAGGACGTTCGCCAGGAGCGGCGCGCTCTCCCCGATGAGGATGACCGCGTCAGCGCGGCCCACGGCGACCCTGGCCATCTCCCGCAGGTCGACGCCCTTGTCGCGACCGCCGGCGATCAGCACCAGCGGGGCCTCGAAGCTCTCCAGGCCGGCGATCACGGCGTCGGGCTGGGTCGCCTGCGAGTCGTTCACGAAGCGCACGCCGTCGATCTCCGCCACGAGCTCCAGGCGGTGCTCCACGCCGCGGAAGTCCGCCACGGCACGCCGGATGCCGTCCGGGGCGATGCCGAAGAGCAGGCCCACGGCGACCGCGGCGAGGACGTTGCTGCGGTTGTGACGGCCGGGCAGGGCGATCTCGTCGACCGGCATGATCCGTCCCTGCGGGCCGGCCGCGGCGGTCTGTCCGCCGGCGACCGGCAGCGTCTCCACGCCGGCCGCGACGATCCAGTCGTCGACGATGCCGACCCCGCCCGGCATGGGCAGCTCGCGGCGGTAGAGCACGGTCGGCGTCGTCCCCAGGCCGGCGTAGGCCAGCGAGACCGGGTCCTCAGCGTTGAGGACCAGGGCGCCATCGGGATCCACGATCTCGGCCAGACGGCGCTTCACGGCGCGGTACGCGGCCACGCTGCCGTGGCGGTCGAGGTGGTCCTGCGTGACGTGCGTGTAGACGGCGACCGTCGTGCCCCGCGACAGCGTCGGCAGCTGCAGCTCGCTGATCTCCAGCACGACGCGGTGGCCGGGCGTCAGGTCGGGCAGGCGCTCCACCAGCGGCGTGCCGATGTTGCCGCCCAGGAGGACCGGCGCCGCGCCGGCGCCGAGCACGGCCGCGCAAAGGGCGCTCGTCGTGGTCTTGCCCTTCGTCCCGGTCACGCCCACCGTGGGGCACGGGCACAGGCGCAGGAAGAGGTCGATCTCGCTGACCACCGGCACCCGCCCCGCGGCCTCCACGTCGGCGAGGGCGGCCCGCAGGCGCGGCTCGGTGGTGTTGAAGCGGCTGCTCACGGCCGGCGACGTGGTGATGAGGGCCTGGTCGCGCAGGACCTCCGCGGGATCCACGCCCGCGCCCAGCCGGAGGATCACGGCGCGACCCTCCAGCGACCCGACCTGCGCCTCCAGGTCGGCCCGCGGGCGCTGGTCGTAGACGGTCACCTGCGCCCCGCGATCGGCCAGGAAGCGGGCCAGCGCGACACCGCTGCGGGCCAGGCCCAGGACGGCCACCGGCCGGCCGGCGAAGCTGTCCAGGTCAAGGTGGGCCAGGTCGAGGGGCGCCGCGCCGGGCCGGGGGTGCTCGAGGGTCATCGCCGTCACCGCAGCTTGTCCACGGTGGCCAGGAAGAAGACCACGCCGAGCATCGCCGCCAGCACGCCGACGATCCAGAAGCGGAGGGTGACCTTCTCCTCGTCCCAGCCGCCCAGCTCGAAGTGATGGTGCAGCGGGGCCATGCGCAGGATGCGTCGCCCGCCGGTCAGCTTGAAGTAGCCCACCTGGAGGATGTCTGAGCCCGCCTCGGCCACGAAGATGACGCCGATGAGCGGCAGGATGAGGACCTGGCCGGTGATGAGGGCGGTGACGGCCAGCGTCGCGCCAAGCGAGAGGGAGCCCGAATCCCCCATGAAGATCTGCGCCGGGTGGACGTTGAACCACAGGAAACCCAACAGCGCGCCGATGATCAGGGCACTCAGGACGGCCAGGTTTGGCTGGGCCAGCGGGGCATTGGCCAGGGCGATGATGAGGTAGGCCACGAAGGCGAAGATGAGCGTCCCCCCGGCCAGCCCGTCCAGGCCGTCGGTCAGGTTGACGCCGTTGCAGGTGGCCACGATGGCGAAGGCGGCGAAGACGATGTAGGCCCACGCGGGGATGTCGACCGCACCGATGAAGGGCACCGCCAGGGCCGTGATGTGGTACGTGCGCTGGATGTTGAAGGCGGCGATGAGGGCCACCACGGCCTGCCAGATGACCTTGTAGCGCCCCCGCAGGCCGTCGCCGGTACGGACGTTGAGGAAGTCGTCGACCGCGCCAAGGGCGCCCACCAGGGCGATCGTGGCGAGCGGCGCGAAGGTCGAGGCGTCGACCAGGTTGAGCAGCAGGGCCAGCGCCGCCACGACGCTGATGACGAGGAGGCCGCCCATGGTGGGGGTGCCCTCCTTGACCAGGTGCGTGCCCGGTCCGTCCACCCGGATGCGCTTGCCGAAGCCGACGTAGCGCAGGAACCGGATGTAGAGGGGCATGAGGATGACGACCAGGGCGAACGCCAGCAGGAGGCCCTGGACGAGCAGGACGTTCATGCCCGGGCCATCCGCCCGCCGGCCGCCTGAAGATCGGCCACCACGGCGTCGAGCGCCACGTCGTGGGAACCCTTCACCAGGATCGTGTCGCCCGGCCGGAGCAGGGGCATGAGGCGGCGGGTCGCCGCGTCGGCGTCGGCGGCGTGGTGGATCGATTCCGCGGGCAGGCCCGCGGCGCGAGCGCCGGCGGCGATCTCCAGGGCGCCGTCACCGACGGTCACGAGCAGGGCGGCCGTGCCGGCGGCGCGGCGCCCCACCTCGCGGTGCGCGGCCGACGCCCCGGGGCCCAGCTCGAGCATCTCGCCGAGCACCGCCACGCGGCGGCCGGGCAGGTCGGCCAGGACGTCCAGGGCCGCGGCCATCGAGTCGGGGCCGGCGTTGTAGGTATCGTCGATGACCAGCCATGGGCCGGCCCGCAGCAGGGTACTGCGGTGCGGGGCGCCCCACGGCGCGGCAAGGCCTGCCGCGATCGTCCTCGCGCTCAGGCCGGCGGCCAGGCCGACCGCCGCCGCGGCGAGCGCGTTGTGCACGTTGTGGCGCCCCAGCGCGGCCATCTCCACCGGCTCGTCCACCCCCGGGGCGACCAGCCGGAAGGCCATCCCGGCGACGCCGCGGGCGACGACATCGCGGGCCGTCACATCCGCCTCGGCGGCGAAGCCGTAGGTCGCCACGGAGGCCGGCGTCCGCGCCCGCATGGCGGCCACCAGTGGGTCGTCGGCGTTGAGGACGGCCGTGCCGGTCGCTGGCAGGGCCTCCACCAGGCGCCCCTTCTCCCGTTCGATGGCGGCCAGCGAGCCGGCCCGCATCACGTGCACGCCCCGTACGGCCGTGACGACCCCGATGGTCGGACCGGCGAGCGCGGCCAGGTGAGCGATGTCGCCCTCCACGTACATGCCCATCTCGAGCACCGCCGCCTGGGTCGAGGGGCCCAGGCGGAGCAGGGTCAGGGGCAGGCCGATCTCGTTGTTCTGGTTGCCCTCGTTGGCCAGCACCTCGCGCGTCGTGCGCAGCACGGCGGCCACCGCCTCCTTGGTCGAGGTCTTGGCCACCGAGCCGGTCACGCCCACGACGAGCGGATCGAAGCGAGCTCGCCATGCCGCGGCCACCCGCCCCAGCGCCGCCGCGCCGTCGTCGACGAGCAGGACCGTGGTGTCGCCCAGGCGATCGAGCGCCGCGGGGTCGGGCGCTTCGCTCACCAGGAGGGCCGTGGCGCCCGCGGCGACGGCCTCGTCGAGGAAACGATGGCCATCCGTGCGGGCGCCCGGCAGGGCCACGAAGAGGTTGCCCGGTTCGACGCGCCGCGAGTCGACCGCCGCGCCGCGGATCGGCCGCCCGCCGGAGCGCAGCGCCCGCCCCCCGCTGGCCGCGGCCAAGCCGGCCGCGTCGAAGGCGGGTCGCGCGGGGCTCGGCGGCGGGAGTCGCGTCGCCTCGGTCACGGTCGGGCGCCATTCTCCCACGCGGCCGCTCACGGTCGCGTGGAGGGTGGGGGCACGTCGGGGACCTCGGGCATGCCCGGCTGCTGCGTCGGCACGATCGGGGCGACCGTACTGGTCGCGCCCGCGGCCTGGGGCGGCAGGTCCAGGGCGGTGATGGTGTCCTGGGCCGTCCGCCGGAACAGCTGGTACGACGTGATGGCCAGCTGGAACTGGCCCTGGGCGAGCACCTTGGGCTGCACGTGATCGAGACGCACGACGATGATCGCCTGTGGCCCGCTGGTCCCCACGTAGCCCACGAAACTGAAGTCGAAGGTGTTGGGCACCCAGTCGTTGGTCTTGCTGTCCCAGATCTGGGCCGTACCGGTCTTGCCGGCCACGGTGTAGCCCGGGATGTACGTGCCGGCGTGGTAGTACGGCACGGTGGTCACGACGTGGGTCATGAGGCCGCGCAGCTGGGCCGACACCGCGCTCGAGAGCACCGGCGCCCCGGTCGGCACAGCCACCGGCTGGCCGTTGACCGCGGCGACGACGTGGGGATGGACGCGGAAACCGCCGTTGGCCATCGCCGCGTACGAGGTGGCCAGCTGGAGGGGGGTCACGGCGACACCCTGGCCGAAGCTGTGGTTGGCCAGGTCGATCGGGGTCCACGGCGACTTCGACGGGTCGGTGGCCAGGCCGGGCACCTCGCCGCTCACGTCAACGCCGGTGTCGCTGCCGATGCCCAGTGCGGCCCAGGTGGCGTACAGCGCACGGGATGCCGCGGCGGTGTTCTTCCCGAGCGTCGTCGCGGCGCGGGCGGCGACGACGTTGCGTGAATAGGCGATCCCGTCCTGGAAGGCGAGCATGCCCATGGGCCGCCGGTCGGCGTCGTAGATCCGGCCGTTGGCGACCTTCAGGGTGCCCGTATCGTCGAAGCGCGTGGTCGGCTTGATCGCGCCACTGCTGTAGCCGGCCGCCGCCACGAACATCTTCATCACCGAGCCGGGCTCGTAGATGGTGCTGAGGACCGGGTCCACGAACCGCCCGGCGTCGGTGTTGGCCACGGCCTCGTAGTCGTTCTCGTCGTAACCGGGCACGGACGCCCAGGCCAGGACGGCGCCGGTCGTGGGATCCATCACCACGGCGCTGGCGGACGCGGCGCCGTCGGCGACCATGGCGGCGTAGAGCTCCTTCTCCACCTGGAGCTGGAGGCTGGCGTCAAGGGTCAGCTGGAGGTCGGCGCCGGCCTGGCCGGCATCGACCACCGACTGCGCGCCCTGCATCGGCTGGCCGTTCACGTCCTTGCTGCCGTCGATGACCTCGGCGCGGCCGGCCAGCTCGTCCTGGTAGTACTGCTCGATGCCGTACTGGCCCTGGCCAGAGGCGTTCACGAACCCCAGCAGCTGGTTGGCCAGGGTGGTATCCGGTGCGCCGCCGGGATCGGGATAGATGCGGTAGGGCTGGGGGATCAGGTCCAGTTCGGTCAGCTGGTCGGCCCCGCTGGCGTCCATGCCGGCCCGCACCGCGGCGCTCTGGTCGGCCGTGAGGGCCGGGCTCAGCACGACGTAGTGGGTGCCGCTGGAAAGCTTCTGGCGCAGGCTCGCCGCGTCCGCGTCGCCCAGGCCCAGGGCCACCGTCAGCGCGTCGGCTTCGTGGGTGACCTGGGTGGGCGTGAGCTGGTCGGGGTAGGCCACCAGCTGATCGCGGTAGGCCGTCCCGGCGAGGAGCACCTTGCCGCTGCGGTCGTAGATCGCGCCCCGCTGGACGGCGATGGTCTCGCTGGCCTGGGTCTGCTGGGTGGCCAGGTCGACGAGATCGGGCCCTCGGACGATGGCCCAGTAGGCCTGGCGCACCACCAGTGCCCCTGCCCCCACGACGAGCGCCAGCAGCAGGATGACGAGGCGGAGCCGGCGGTCGGTGCGCCCCAGCATCGTTCGATCAGCGACCGGGCACGCGCAGCGGCTGGCCGCCGCCCAGGTCGACGAGGCCGTTCGCCTGGGCCGCCTGGAGCACGCTCTGCTCGGAGCCGAACGAGAAGATCTGGCTCTCCTGGGTGCTGAGCTCGCGGTCCAGGGCGGCCCCGTCCGCCGTCAGGCGGTCCGTGTCGTAGCCGGCCGTGGCCGTCCCGATGGTCTGGGTGAGGTAGAACAGGCCCAGCAGGAAGGCCACGAGGATCGCCCCCAGGATGAGCCCCACACGGCTCGCCCCGCGGCGGGCGCGCTGGTGGACGACCTGCCGCCGCCGCGGCACGGCGATGACCTGCTGGCGGGCCGCCTGGTAGACGGCCATCAGCCGCGACCCGCCATCCAGCGCCACCGCGGATGACCCATCAGGTCGCCGAGCGGCAGCGGGCGCGAGCCCTCGAGGTGGGAGCGCTCCACGTAGCTCCACTCGGGCTCGATCGGCTCGGGGGCCGAGGGCCAGTCGAGCGGCTGCACCTCGCGCTCGTGGATCTCGTGCTGCCGGCGACCGTAGTTCCGCCGGCGGTTCGCCTGATGGCGGCTCATCCGACCCTCCTGTTGGGCTGCGATGGCGATGGCAACGGGGCGCCACCCCGCGCGGTGGGGCTCATGCGGCGAGCCGCTCGGCGACGCGCAGCCGGGCGCTGCGCGAGCGGGGGTTGGCCGCGACCTCGTCGGAAGAGGGCCGCCCGGGCTGCGGGCCGACGGGCCGCAGGCGGGGCTGGTGGCCGCAGACGCAGATCGGCAGCTCCGGGGGACAGACACAGCCACGTCGCTCGCGCGTCACGAAGCGCTTGACGAGGCGGTCCTCCAGCGAGTGGTAGCTGAGGACGGCCAGCCGGCCGCCCGGCCGGAGCAGGCCGAGGGCGGCCTCGAGCGCCCGCGGCAGCACCTCCAGCTCACGGTTGACGGCGATGCGGAGCGCCTGGAAGGTACGGGTGGCGGGATGGATGCGGCGGCGCTCGCGCGGCGCCGGGACGGCCCGTACCACGATCGCGGCCAGCCGGTCGGCCGTGCTGATGGGGTTCGTGGCGCGCTCACGGACGATGGCCCTGGCGATGCGTCCGGCGAACGGCTCCTCGCCGTAGTCGCGCAGCAGCCGGGTCAGCTCCGCGCCGTCGGCCTCGGCCACGAGGGCCGATGCCGGCCGCCCGGTGCTCGCGTCGAAACGCAGGTCGAGCGGGCCCGTGGCGCGGAAGGAGAAGCCGCGGGCCTCGTCGGCCAGCTGGTAGGAGCTCAGGCCAAGGTCCAGCAGGATGCCGTCGACGGCCTCGAAGCCCGCCGCCGGGGCGACCGTCCCCAGGGCCTCGAAGTTGGCCTGCCGGAGGGTCACGCGGTCGCCGAAGGGCCGCAGGCGGATAGCCGTCCTGGCGATGGCCGCGGGGTCCGCGTCGAGGCCCAGCAAGGGGCCGTCAGGCGTGGACGCCTCCAGGATCCGGACGGCGTGCCCTCCGCCGCCGACGGTCGCATCGACCATGAAGCTGCCCGCATGCGGTGAGAGAGCCGCCATGACTTCCTCCACCATCACGGGCAGGTGCCCTTCCGATCGGTCGCCGACCATCGACATACGGATCCGTCCGGATCCCGGAGACGCGTGTGATGCGCTAGATGCCGAGGCCCTGGAGGTGTTCCGCGAGGACATCGGGCGAGGTCATCGCCGCGCTGTAGTCGGCCCACCGGGCGGGGGCCCACAGCTCGATGTGGTCACGCGAACCGACCACCACGGCATCGCCTTCCAGGCCCGCCCACTCCCGCAGGCCGGTCGGTACGACGACGCGGCCCTGGCCGTCGAGGTCGACCTCGAACGCCCCGGAGAAGACGAAACGCGAGAAGGTCCTGGCACCAGCGTCCGTGACCGGTTTGGCGGCGACGCGCGCCGCCAGGTCCTCGAAGTCACTCCGCGGGAACAGCCCCAGGCAGCCGTCGATCCAACGCGAGACATAGGCGCCGCCGTCGAGCCTCGCACGGAAGCGAGCCGGGATCGCCACGCGACCCTTGGCGTCGACCGTGTGCCGGTACTCGCCGGTGAACACCCGTCCCTCGCACCTCGCTGCCCGGACCAGTCGGCCGCCTCGCGACCGGCTGGACCAGCCGGGCCACGAGAGCCGTCCGAGGTGGCTTCACCGCTCCTGGCGTCCCGGACGCCCCACTCGGTGGGGCGCGGCGACCCGCAGGAGCAGCTGGTTCACCTCTATTCCCCACTTCGCGCCACTTTGGGCCACGTGGGCGGCATCATACACCGCACCGACCCCCCGTCAACGCGTTTCTGCACCCCGGGCATGGGAAAGCGGTCAGGGTGCCACCCGACAGAGGTCCGGGCCGCGGGCGGGCGGCGGCCGCACCGGCGATCGCCAGGGCACGCTCATCGCCAGGGCACGCTCATCGCCAGGTCACGCTCACCTCAAGGGTGGGCAACAGCGAAGATGCGGCGGCTTCGTCGTCGCGGCGAACCTTTGAGGCACGGCTTGACGGCGGAACCGGCCTTGGAGCGGCCTATCGCCGTCGTTAGCCACCCTTTGTGTGGGCGCGATGAGCCGAGCAGCCGGCGCCACTCGGCGCGGCCCCCGGCGCCTCCCGGCGCGGCCCCCGGCGCCCCCGCGGCCGTCAGCCTGGCGGCGGCGGGACCTTGATGACCTGGCCCTTGTGGATCAGGGCGGGGTTGGTGATCTGGGGGTTGAGCGCGAGCAGACCGGCCTTGGTCGTACCGAAGAACGTGGCGATGCCGATGAAGGTGTCGCCCGACTTGACGGTGTACAGATAGCAGGCCTGGCCGTTGGGGCACTTGGGCAGGCCGTCCCAGCGGGACGCGATCGATCCGCCACCGCCACCCGTGGGCGTGGGGGTCGGGGCCGGGCGGCTGGGGCTGGGCGTCGGCGTGGGGCTGGGCGGGAAGGTCGGCGTGGGCGTCGGGCTGGGGGTCGGGGCCGGCGTCACGGACGCGCTGGGCGACGGCGTGGCGGAAGCCAGGGCCAGCTGCGTCGGTGTCGCCAGGGGGGTGCCTCCCGTCCCCCGCAGGAGGCCGAAGGCGAGCGCGCCGACGAAGATGACGATGACCGCCAGCGCCGCCAGCCGGATGGATGCAGGCAGGGCCACCCGCGGGCCACCCTGCCCGGCCGTGGTCGCCAGGGCGGCGCTGCCCTTCGTGTAGCGCGGGCACGCAACATGACCCGCCGTAAGGCACACGAGCTGCTGCTGCAGCGGCGACGGGAGGTACGGAGCGGTGCCCGCGACGCAGCGGTGGCCGTCGTCGACCGCCGCCGCCGGTGCGGCCAGGCCCTCCCCCGTCTCGAGGCGCAGGAAGGGGCAGACGTTCGGGTCAGAGGACCGGCCGGGGAGGTCGGTGAGGGCGCGCGCGAGCCGTGCTGCGGCCCCGCTCGGCGAGGGCACGGGAGCTGGGATGGTCACCGTCGCTCCATGGACGTCGTCGTCGGTCGAGTCTAGCAGGCGTACTTCCTCTCATGCCCGGTGTACTTATGGTGCGCTTGCTCACCGCCGGCGGCCGATGCTAGGCTCGCCGGGCATGGCGCTCCTCAAGCTGCTGCATCCGCCAGAGGCCGTCGCGGACGCGGGTCCCGAGCGGCACCTCCGTCGCTGCACCTACCGCCGCCTCATCGCCGTCGAGCGTCGGCCGCGGCCGGTCTACGACGTCGAATGCCTGTACCCCGACCGCACCGTCTCGCTGCCCCTGGGCGACCTCGAGTCGGCACGGCCGATCTGCGACGCCTGCGCCGCCGGCCACATCTTCCGGCCCGACGAGGACTGACGGCCCAGGAAGGCGCCAGCGAGGCGGCCTGTAAGCCGAGTTCTGTCCAGCGGCTTGCGCCGCGTGGACGGTCATCCATCTACGGTCGGCGGTTGCCCGCCGCCTTCAGCGGCCGACCCGAGGGCCGGGCGACGCCGCCCTTCCCCGTGGCCGAAGCCACGGTTGAGCCCTCCTATTTGGCCTTGCTCCGGGTAGAGTTTGCCCGTTTCACCCGCCGTCCCGGCTCACGCCGCGACGGCGACTCGTCTCTGTGGCACTGGTCCTCGCCTCGCGGCGGACGGGTGTTACCCGCTACCCTGCGTCGTGGAGCTCGGACTTTCCTCGCGCCGCCCGGTCTCCCGGGCGACCCGCGACCGTCCGGCCGCCTCGCTGGCCGGTGGATGCTACGCGCCCCTACGTGGGCTCGTCCAGCGGCACCGCCAAACCCGAGCGAGCGGCCACCTCCGCCATCAGGCGCGCTGCCGCCGCCGGGTCGTCAAGGGCCAGGTTGGCCAGCGCGTCGGCGGCGCGGTTGCGGGCCCGTGGCTCGTGCACGGCGGTCCAGCGTCGGAAGCCGGCCAGCGTCCCCGAAGCCTCGTCGTACAGGCGGCGCAGCTTGAGGTCCTTGACCCGCCAGCGGCCGCTGAGCTGCTCCACGATGAGCTTCGAGTCGAGCCGCAGGTCCACCTCCGCGGCCCCCAGGCGCTGCGCCGCCCGCAGCGCCAGCACCACGCCCACGTACTCGGCGACGTTGTTGGTACGCACCCCCAGGGCCCGCGCGATGACGATCAGCGGCGGCGCGTCGGGGTCGAACGCATCCGGCCGCGCGCCGTCGATGAGGACCGCCCCGCACGAGGCCGGGCCGGGGTTGCCACGGGCCGCCCCATCCGTGCGGATGACGAGGCACACAGGCCGTGGCGCGGGGCCGACAGCAGTGCTCAGGCGTGCCGCTCGACGATGGCCGCCGAGACCTCCAGGATGGCCTGCGTGACGTTGATGCCGCGCGGGCAGGCGTCCGTGCAGTTGAAGATCGTGCGGCATCGCCACACGCCGTCCTTGTCGGCCAGGATCTCCAGGCGCTCCTCCGCGGCCTCGTCGCGCGAGTCGAAGATGAAGCGGTGGGCGTTGACGATGGCCGCCGGCCCGACGTAGCCGGGCTGGGCCCAGAACGAGGGACAGGAACTGG
The DNA here is from genome assembly GCA_964518505.1 of uncultured Anaerolineaceae bacterium. Classification (GTDB taxonomy): domain Bacteria; phylum Chloroflexota; class Limnocylindria; order Limnocylindrales; family CSP1-4; genus DASPUH01. The sequence goes on from CAZFGT010000001.1 coordinate 141,762, forward strand.
TGCAGGCGGCACACAGGATGCATTTGGTCGTGTCGTCGTAGCGGGCCCGCTGCTCTGGCGACTGGCGCCGCTCACGGGCCGGCGGCGGGCCTTCCGCGATGAGGTACGGCTCGACGCTGCGCAGCTTGGCGAAGAAGCCGTCCATGTCCACCACGAGGTCCTTGACCACCGGCAGGCCGGGCAGCGGGGCGATGCTGATCTTGCGGCCCAGCTGATCGACCCGGATCTTGCAGGCCAGCCGGTTGCGCCCGTTGATGAGCATGGCGTCCGACCCGCACACGCCGTGGGCGCAGGACCGCCGGAAGGTCAGGCTGCCGTCCTGCTCCCACTTGATGGTGTGAAGCAGGTCGAGCGGCCGAGCCATGGGTTCGGCCTCCACCTGGTAGGCCTCCCAGTGGGGCTTGGCGTCCCGCTCGGGGTCGTAGCGGAGGATACGGACGTCAACCTGCATCGATGCCTCGGCCTTCAGTAGGTGCGGGGCTTGGGCTGGAAGCGCGTGATGGAGACCGGCTTGTAGGCCAGCTGCGGTCCGCCGTCGGCGCGCGTGGCCAGGGTGTGCTTGAGCCAGTCGACGTCGTCCCGGTCGGGATGATCCTCGCGGAAGTGGGCCCCGCGGCTCTCGGTGCGGGCGACCGCCGAATGGACCGTCGCCTCGGCACAGTCGAGCAGATAGCCCACCTCCCACGCGTCCAGCAGGTCGGTGTTGAAGACCATGCCGCGGTCCTGGACGCGCGCCCTGGTGAAACGCTCCTTGAGCTGACGGACCTTGATGGCCAGCCGGCGCAGGCCCTCGTCGGAGCGGAAGACCCCGCAGTCTTCCATCATCGCCGCGGCCAGCTCGCGGCGGATGTGGGCGGGGTTCTCGCCCTCGTGGCGATCCCGCAGGGCCGCCAGTTCGGAGGCCACCTGTTCCTGTGCTCCCGTCGGCGCCTCGGGCACCACGGCCCCATGGACGTCGTCGGCCATGGCCCGCCCGGCGCGCTGGCCGAAGACCAGCAGGTCGACCAGCGAGTTGGTGCCCAGCCGGTTCGCGCCGTGGACGCTCACACAGGCACATTCGCCGGCCGCATAGAGGCCCGGCATGACCGTGTTGGCCGGATCGATGACCACCCGCCCGTGGATATCGGTGGGGATGCCGCCCATGGCGTAGTGGGCCGTGGGCTGGATGGGCACCGGCTCGGTCAGCGGCTCGACGCCCTGGTAGATGCGGGCGAAGTCGGTGATGTCGGGCAGCTTCTCCTCGATGACGGCGCGGCCCAGGTGGCGCACGTCCAGGTAGACGTAGTCCTTGCCGCCGATGCCCCGGCCGGCCCGGATCTCCAGCATGATCGCGCGGCTCACCATGTCGCGCGGCGCCAGCTCCATGAGCGTCGGGGCGTAGGTCTTCATGAAGCGCTCGCCCTTGTCGTTGAGCAGGTAGGCCCCCTCCCCTCGGGCCGCCTCGGAGAGGAGGATGCCCAGGCCGACGATGCCGGTCGGATGGAACTGGTAGAACTCCATGTCCTCCAGCGGCACGCCGGCGCGGTAGGCCAGGGCGACCCCGTCGCCGGTCAGGGTGTGGGCATTGGAGGTGACCCGGAACATCCGCCCGAAGCCACCGGTGGCCAGGAGGACCGCGGCGGCCCGGAAGACCTGCAGCTCACCGTCCGCCAGGCGGTAGGCGACCACGCCCTGGGCCCCCGTCTGGGGCGTGCCCAGCAGCTGCACCACGTGGTATTCGTCGAAGAAGAGGACCCCGGCCTTGACGCATTGCTGGTACAGCGTCTGCAGGATCATGTGGCCGGTGCGATCGGCGGCGTAGCACGCGCGGCGCACCGGGCCCTCGCCGAAGTTCCGCGTGTGGCCGCCGAACCGCCGCTGGTCGATCCGCCCGTCGGGCGTGCGGTTGAACGGCAGGCCCATGTGCTCGAGCTCGATGACCCGCTCGATGGCCTCCTGGGCCAGCACCTCGGCGGCGTCCTGGTCGGTCAGGTAGTCGCCGCCCTTGACCGTGTCGTACATGTGCCATTCCCAGTGGTCTTCCTCCTGGTTGCCCAGGGCGGCGCACACCCCACCCTGGGCGGCGCCGGTGTGGGAACGGGTCGGGTAGAGCTTGGTCAGGACCGCCGTCCTGACGCCCGCGCGGGCCAGCTCCAGGGCGGCCCACAGGCCGGCCCCGCCGGCCCCCACGATGAGCGCCTCGTAGACGTGCTCGACGGCGCCTCGCGACCGGGGGGTGAGATCCGTCATCAGAGCGCGAGGACCTGCGCCGGCAGCCCCACGACCACGATGGTGCCCAGCACGAAGAGCAGCAGGGCAAGGAGGTAGAGGCCCGACATGAGGGCGGTCCGGGCGCCGCCCTTGACGTAGTCGCCGACCACCGTCCGCACGCCAAGGAAGCTGTGCAGGATGACCAGCATCAGGAGCGACCAGTCCAGGACACGCCACACGAGGTCGTTCCAACGCTGGCCGAAGATGAAGCTGGACGTCTCCTGCGACGGGTCGAACAGGAAGTGCAGGATGCTGAAGTGGGCCAGCGCGAGCACGAACAGGCCCAGGCCCGAGAGGCGCACGAGGTACCACGAGGCCTGCTCCAGGCCCCCGCCCTGGGGCCGCGGCCGGTTCATCCGCTGGCTCATCGGGGGCCCCTCACCCGGCCACGAAGATGGGCTTGAGGATGATGAACGCGGCCGGCAGGCCAAGGCCCACGAAGATGACCCACGAGGCCCACCACATCTGCCGGTGGTAGTGGGTCATGCGCGGCCAGAAATCCATGATCACGATGCGCAGGCCGTTGAGGGCGTGATACAGGAGGGCCGCGCCAAGGAGGACCTCGCCGATCCGCCCGGGGGCGCTGGCGTACACCTGGAGGATCGTGTCGTAGGCCTTGGGGTCGTCACCGGCGAGATAGATGTCGATGATGTGGATGACCACGAAGAGCCAGATCGCCAGCCCGCTGATGCGATGGAACGCCCACGCGAGCATCCCCTCACGACCGCGGTAGCGGAGCAGCAACCCTCGACCTCCGGATGTGCGCGGCGGGTGGCTCCCGCGGCCCGGCCTCCCATCGTAGCGCGAACGCCCCCTGCCCGGCCCGGGTATGCTGGCCCCGCCCCATGAAGCTGCAGGAGTATCACGCCAAGGCGCTGCTCCAGGCTGCCGGGCTGCCCGTCCCGCCATGGCAGGTGGCGACGTCCGCGGCCCAGGCGCGCGCCCAGGCTGAGGACGCCTTCAAGGGTGGGGCCGAGCGGGTCGTGGTCAAGGCGCAGGTGCTGGTCGGGGGGCGGGGCAAGGCCGGTGGGGTGAAGCTGGCCGGCACGCCGGCCGAAGCGGAGGCAGCGGCCAAGGCCATCCTGGGCATGTCCATCAAGGGCATCACGGTGCGCCGCGTCCTGGTCGCCGCGGCGGCCGACATCGCGCACGAGTACTACCTCGCGGCGACCCTTGACCGCGCCGCGCAGCGGGTGCTGGTGATGGGCTCGGCCGAGGGCGGCGTGGAGATCGAGGAGGTCGCTGCCACACGGCCGGAGGCGATCCTGCGGGTGTACGCCCACCCGCACCTGGGGCTGCTCGACTTCCAGGCCCGCCAGCTGGCCTTCGGGCTCGGGCTGGGCGGCCCCCACCTACGCGCCGCGGTGGCCGTGGCCCAGGGCCTCGTGACCTGCCTGCTGGCCAACGACGCGGACCTCGTGGAGGTCAACCCGCTCGGGCTGGTGCGCTCGACCGCGCCGGATGGCGAACCGGTCGTCACGCTCGAGTGCCTCGACGCCAAGGTCACCCTGGACGACTCGGCGCTGGTGCGCCATCCCAGGCTGGAGGCCATGCGCGACCTCGACGAGGAGGATCCCACCGACGCTCAGGCGCGGGCGGAGGGCATCAACTTCATCAAGCTCGACGGCGACATCGGCTGCATCGTGAACGGCGCGGGCCTGGCGATGACGACCATGGACCTCGTCAAGCTGTACGGCGGCGCCCCGGCCAACTTCCTCGACATCGGCGGCGGCGCGCGGTCCGATCAGGTCGCGGCGGCCATGCGCCTCATCCTGGACGACCCGGGCGTGCGGGCCATCCTGGTCAACATCTTCGGTGGCATCACCCGGGGTGACGAGGTCGCCCGCGGCCTCGTGGAGGCTCGGGCCCAGCAGCAGCGCGAGGTGCCCATGATCGTGCGCATCGTGGGCACCAACGCCGCCGAGGCGGCCGCGATCCTGCAGGCGGCCGCTTTCGAGACGGCGGCCAGCCTTGACGAGGCGGCCCAGAAAGCCGTCGCTGCAGCACGCGGCGCCTCCGCATGAGCATCCTGGTCGATCGCCACAGCCGCGTGGTCGTGCACGGCATCACCGGCCGTGAAGGGGGCTTCCACGCCGCCCAATGCCTCGCCTACGGCACGTCGATCGTGGCCGGCATGACGCCCGGCAAGGGCGGCCAGCGCGTCCTGGATGACCGCGTGCCGGTCTTCGACACGGTGATCCAGGCGGTCGCCGGGACCGGCGCCGACACGAGCCTCATCTTCGTGCCCGCGCCCGGCGCGCCCGACGCCATCCTGGAGGCCGTGGACGCGGGGATCCGCACCATCATCTGCATCACGGAGCGTATCCCGGCCCTCGACATGCTCAAGGTCATGCCCGTCGTGCGTGCCGCGGGAGCCACGCTGATCGGCCCCAACTGCCCGGGCGTGACGAGCGTGGGCGAGGCCAAGGTGGGCATCATCCCGGCCACCATCCACCGCCCCGGCCGGGTCGGCCTGGTCAGCCGCTCGGGGACGCTGACCTACGAGGTCGTGCAGGCCCTCACCGACGCGTCCATCGGCCAGTCGACGTGCGTCGGCATCGGCGGCGACCCCATCGTGGGCACCGACTTCGTGGACATCCTGACCCGCTTCCGCGATGACCCGGCGACCGACGCCGTCGTCCTCATCGGCGAGATCGGCGGTGACGCGGAGGAACGGGCGGCCGCGTTCGCCGCGGAGCAGCTCCGCCACAAGCCCATGGCCGCCTTCATCGCCGGCCGCACGGCGCCGCCGGGACGCCGCATGGGCCACGCCGGGGCCATCATCAGCGGCGGGGCGGGGACGGCCGCCGGCAAGGTGGCCGCCCTCGAGGCGGCGGGCATCCGCGTGGCCGACTCCCCCACCCGTATCCCGCAGCTGCTGATGGAGGCCGGCATCCGGCCCGCTTGACGGTCCGTCAGTAGCCCAGGGACCGCCACGCCGGACCGCCCGGCGCCTCGATCAGCTCGACGAGCACGCCGAAGCAGCTCCGCGGGTGCAGGAACGCGACCGGGCCCTCCGCGCCACGGCGGGGGGCCGAGTCGATGACCTCCACGCCGTCGACCATCAGGCGGTCGAGCGTCCCGGCAAGGTCCGGAACCTCGAAGCAGACGTGGTGGAAGCCCTCGCCCCGCGAGGCCAGGAAGCGGGCCACGCCGGTCGTCGCATCGGTCGGCTGGACGAGCTCGACCTTGCTCTCGCCGACCGGCAGGAAGGCGATCGTGACGCCGTCACCGGGGATGGGCAGGACCGTCTCCACCGGCAGGGCCAGGATGTCGCGGTAGAAGCCGAGCGCGGCGTCCAGGTCGCGCACGACGACCGCCACATGGTGGACCCGCCCGAGCCGGTGCTCGTTGGCGAACGATCTGGCGCTCGACGGCATGCCGCTCACCCGCCAACTCTGGCACGCCGGCCAGCGCCGGGCAAGGGTCGCGACGCTGGCGTGGCTGCGCGAGCGATCGGGTGGCCCCGTCGGCGTCCTGCTGCTCCGTGAGCGCCCATGCAGCGAGCATTCGACTCACGAAGCACGCGGTCATCCGTGCAGAGGGCCGGCCGGGCTCAGGTGCAGGGCGTCAGGACACTCTGGCCGACGACGAGCGGGCCGAATGACGTCTGGCGGATCGCCTGCAGCACGAAACTCTTGCCATGGCACCCGACGGCCAGACCTTCCACGTCGGCGACCTGCATCCCGACGCCAGTCAGGTCATCGCTCCATGCCCCGCCGATGATCCTGTAATCCGTGAAGCAACGACTTGATACGGCGATGGGCGACCACGAGAAGTTCGTCAGGTTTCCGTCATTCGGATCTGGGAAGGCAGAGAAGCCGTAGATCGCCAGGGTCGCGCCTGCCCCTCCGGACGGACCACGAGCGGCGCTGGCAGCGAGTATCCGACCATCGCTGGCGAGAGCGATCGTGCGGTACCAGTAGAGACTTCCCGGACCTGCAGCCTGAGGGTCGACATCGGACGAGTAGCCCTTGGAAGACGTCCCGGCGACCTGAGCGATCCAAGTCTTCGAGGGCGGGTAGGCGACCGGCGGAGCCGGTTCGTTGGCTGGCGAGCGGAGGGTGACGTAGCGCGCGAAGGCGCCCTTGCCGCTATAGGGGGACCAGTCGAGCACGACGCCGCCTGGGCAAGCTGTAGCGGTCAGCGCGAGCGACCCGATGCCCGGCGTCGGCGAGGGGGTCGGGGCGAGCGTGACGCGAGGGGTCGGGACCGGTGTGGGGCCCAGCGTGGGCGTCGGGGTCGGCGTGTCGAGGGCAGTCGGGAACGGCGTATCGGTCGGCTCCGGAGGTTGCGTCACGAAGGGCGCGGGGCTCGGGCTCGCGGTGGGTGAGGCGAGCGCCACCTGCAGATGGCCGTCCAGGATGCCCAGCGGGAACCCGGCCGCGAGATCGGCGGCGCCGTTGGCCTGGAGCCACGGATCCAGGAGTGCCGATGCCGGCACGGCGTCGAGCGCCGGCGCGACCGTCGGGGTGGCGGCGCCGATGTAGACGACCGCCCGCTGGCCTTGCGGCACGGATGTGTCGAAGCCGGGGCCGGACGCGGTCACGGCGTCCTGGATGGCGAGGAGCGTGACCTGTTCCTGGCCCGAGCCCTGGCCGGTGGCGACCGGTTCACGGTCGGTGTCGAAGGCCGTACCGGTGGCCGTCCAGGTCACCGGCCCCGTCGTGACGAGGAACGGGGCGTGGGTCGTCGAGACGTCGCGGTAGTAGGCGCGGCCGGCGAGTTGGGCCACGGTGACACCGGCGGCGTCGACGCGGTCCAGGTGGACCGCGGAACCGCCGGCGAGGCGGATCCGACTGTCGCCCAGCCCCAGGACGGCGGAACCGGTCGTCGACACGGTCACCGTGTCGCCGACCTGCAGGGCCGTGCCCGCCGCAAGAAGCATCGGCTCGCCGAGGCGGGTCGCGCCGGCGCCCGACGCCTCGACCACGGTGGCCGTCAGGGCGGCCGGTGCGGCCAGGCGGCCGGAGGCGAACGCGGTCGCGCCGACGAGGATGGCGACGACCACCACCAGGGCCACCAAACGGACGAGCGACCGCCAGACGCGCCGCCGGCGCGAGCGCGGCCGGGGCGGGGTGGAGGTGACGGTGACGGCGACCGCGACCGGTGGCGCCAGATCTGGTGCGGCCGAGGACTCCTCATCCCGTGCCCAGCGCCGTCGTTCGACCCGAACTGCTGCGCGGCGGGCACCGCTCGCCGGCGTCGAGGCGACATCCGCGACCGCGGGCTCGGCGTCGGCCTGCGGCGGGGCGACAGGCTCCGGTGTCATGGGGACGACCGACGCGGCCGCCAGCAGGCGCGCTCGCAGGTCGCGGGCCGCCCGGGGTGACATGGTGCCGCCGACGGCACGCGTGGCCCGTGCTCGCGCCGCGGCTCCGGCCAGCCGTGCCTCCAGGTCGGCGGGCCCGCTCAGCTCGGGCAGGTCGCCGGGCTCCATGGTGCGGCTCGGCTCAGGCGGCATTGATGGCCTCGTCCGTGGTGTCGGAGCGCCGGGACCCGCCGCGGGTGCCCGCGTGGGCCGGCCGCTCAAGGGCGCGCAGGGACGCGGCAAGGCGCGACTGGACGGCCGCGGCCCGCGTGCCGAGCACGGCCGCCATCTCGGCCGGCCCCAGCCGGTCCAGGTAGTGCAACGTCAGGACGCGGCGGCGCTCCAGGTCCAGGCGCTCGAAGCCTTCCAGCAGGCCGGGCTCCAGGGCCTGCGCGAAGAGGGCCATGGCCGGCCCATCCGGGTCGTCGGCGAGGATGCCGGGCAGCTCTGCGACGGACCGGGCGAGCACGCGGAACGCCCCTGCCCGATCGACACGCTGGCCCGTGCCGCAGCCGGCCGCGAGGAGTGCGGCGACCGTCAGGTCCTCCGCCGTCGCCCGGTCCGCGACCCGCCTGCGGGCGTAGCCGAAGAGATCGTCGAGCAGCTCCACCTCGTTCGCCGCGAGGCGCCGGGCGGGCGGGGCAGCGGGGGGCGCGGTCGGCCGCGAACGCACCACCGGGGGGCGCTCGACGGGAGGCGGACTGGGATCGCGGCGGGCTCGAGCCATCGGCCCCGGAACCGTATGGCGATGGTCCCGTGTTGACTATGCGCCACAGGTACCGGTGGCACCGGGACCCCCGGCCGGCGAGGCCGCCCGTCCTTAGACGGTGATCAGCTCGCGATGCTCGCCCCAGGCGCTGCGCAGGGTGTCGCTGATCTCGCCCAGCGTCGCCTGCGCCCGCACCGCCTCGATGATCGGCGGGAGCAGGTTGGCCGTGCCGCGCGCCGCTTCGGCGAGGGTGGCCAGGGCGGCCGACCAGGCGGCGCCGTCGCGCTCCGCCCGCACCCGCTGGAGGCGCTCCACCTGGGCCCGCTCGGCCGCCGGGTCGATGCGCTGGAGGGGCGGGGCATGGGTCGCCTCGTCGACGAAACGGTTGACGCCGACCACCACCCGCGCCTGGGACTCGACCTCGCGCTGGTAGCGGTAGGCCGATTCCTGGATCTGGCGCTGCTGGAAGCCCGTCTCGACCGCCGCCAGCGGGCCGCCCAGGGCGTCGATCTCCGCGAGGAGGGCCGAGGCGGCCGCCTCCAGCTGGTCGGTCAGTGTCTCCACGTAGTAGCTCCCGGCGAGGGGATCGGGTGTCTCGGTCACGCCCGACTCGTAGGCCAGGATCTGCTGTGTGCGGAGGGCCAGCCGGGCGGCCTCCTCGGTCGGCAGCGCCAGCGCCTCGTCGCGGGAGTTGGTGTGGAGGCTCTGGGCCCCGCCGAGGACGGCCGAGAGGGCCTGCACGGTCGTCCGCACGACGTTGTTGTCGACCGACACGGCGGTCAGGCTCGAGCCGGCCGTCTGGACGTGGAAGCGGCACATCCACGACTTCTCGTTGCGGGCCCCGAAGCGCTCGCGCATGAGGCGGGCCCACATGCGCCGCGCGGCGCGGAACTTGGCGACCTCCTCGAAGAGCTCGCTCCAGGCGGCGAAGAAGAAGCTCAGGCGCCCCGCGAAGCGGTCCACGTCGAGGCCCCGGGCGACCGCCGCCTCGACGTAACCGATGGCATGGGCGAGGGTGAAGGCGAGCTCCTGGGAGGCCGTGGCCCCGGCCTCCCGCATGTGGTACCCGGAGATCGAGATGGTGTTCCAGCGCGGCATCTCGCGGCTGCAGAACTCGAAGATGTCGGTGACCAGGCGCATCGACGCCTTGGGCGGGTAGATGTAGGTCCCCCGCGCCACGTACTCCTTGAGGATGTCGTTCTGGACCGTGCCCGAGAGGGCCGCCCGCGGGATGCCACGACCCTCGGCCACCACGACGTAGAAGGCCAGCAGGATGGCGGCCGTGCTGTTGATGGTCATGGAGGTCGAGATGTCGGCCAGGGGAAGCCCGTCGAGGAGGGTCTCCATGTCGGCCAGCGAGGCGATGGGCACGCCCACCCGGCCGACCTCGCCGCTGGCCGGCGCGGCGTCCGAGTCGTAACCCATCTGGGTCGGCAGGTCGAAGGCCACCGAGAGGCCGGTCTGGCCCTGCTCCAGGAGATAGCGGAAACGCTGGTTGGTGTCGGCCGCGGTGGAGAACCCGGCGTACTGGCGCATCGTCCACAGCCGGCCGCGGTACATCGTGGGCTGGACCCCGCGGGTGAAGGGGAACTCCCCCGGGCGGCCCAGGTCGCGTGCCTCGTCGAGGCCGGCCGTGTCGGCCGGCGTGTAGAGGTCGGCGATGACGAGGTCGCTCGTGGTGCGGAACTCGGCCTGCCGTTCCGGTTGCTCGGCCAGGGCCTTGGCCCGCAGGCTGCTCCGCCAGGCCTCGCGGCCGGGGTCGTCGGCGGTCATGCCAGCACCGCCAGCTCGTCGCCGCGCTCGACCCGCTGGCCCGGTTCGACCGCCACCCGCTCCACGCGGCCGGCGCGCTGGGCCCGGATCTCGTTCTCCATCTTCATCGCTTCCACGGAGAGTAGCCGCTGGCCGGCCTCGACCGACTGGCCATCGCGCACGGCGACGCTGACCACGCGGCCGGCGATCTGCGCGCGCACGACCAGCCGCGTCGGCCCGACGACCTCGCCTCCGGCCCGGCCGGCCCGCTCGCGGAGCGCGGCACGGGCGGCGTCCTCGACGGTCACCTCGAACCGCCAGCCGCCGACCACGACTTCCCGGCGGACCTGGCCCGCCGCACGCTCCGCCCGGGACGCAGGAAGGCCGAGCACGACCGGTCGCGGCATCCCGACCTTGCTCCGGGCACCCTCCAGCTCGGGGCCGGCCGAGGCCGGGGCCCGGTCAAGGGCGGTGCCGGCTTCGGCGAGCACGGCCCGATGTGGCCGCTGGCCATCCTGCGCCCTCATCGCGGCCAGCCTTCGAGCGCCTCGAGACGACCCGCCGCGGCCCACGCCCCGACCACCGGCGGGGTCGCCCCGGGAGTCACGGCGACGGACGCGTCCGGACCCTTGAGCGGTCCGTCCGCGGCCAGGGCAGCGAGGAGGGCCACGGTGGCGGCGGCGTCCCGCTGGACGGCGCCGTCCCAGGCGTGGGCCACGAACTCGGTGCTGATGCCCCCCGCCCGGAAGGCCGGCTCGCGGACGAGCCAGCGGTGGAACGGCAGCGTCGTCTGGAGGCCTCCGATCTCCGTCTCGTCGAGGGCCCGGGCCGCGCGTGCCAGCGCCGCCGGCCGATCCTCAGCCACCACCAGGATCTTGGCCAGGAGGGGGTCGTAGGCCTCCGAGACGAGGGTGCCCTCCCCCACCCAGCCATCGACCCGCACACCCGGCCCTGCCGGCTCACGCCAGTGGGTGACGCGGCCGGGCTGCGGGGCGAAGTCGGCGGCCGGATCCTCCGCCGAGAGGCGCATCTCGATGGCATGCCGGTCGGGCGAGGCCACCCGCGCCGCGGCCGCCAGCACGCGGCCGGAGAGCGGCTCGCCGGCGGCGATGCGGAACTGCTCGTGGACGAGATCGAGGCCGGTCACCAGCTCGGTCACGCCGTGCTCGACCTGCAGGCGGACGTTGACCTCCAGGAACCAGACCGCGCCGTCGGGTCCGCGCAGGAACTCGCAGGTCGCGGCGCCCTGCAGGCCGACCGCCCGGGCCACCCGCACGGCCAGCTCGCCCAGCTGCGTGCGATCCGCCGGACTGAGCCCGGGCGCGGGCGCCTCCTCGAGCAGCTTCTGGTGCCGCCGCTGGGCCGAGCAGTCGCGCTCACCGAGGGCGACCACCGTCCCGTGCGCATCGCCAAGGAGCTGGACCTCGATGTGCCGGCCATCCTGGATGAAGCGCTCCAGGTAGAGCGACCCGTCCCCGAACGCCGCCTCGGCCTCGTGGGCCGCCGAAGCCATCGCCGCCTGCAGCTCGGCCCGGTGCTCCACGCGCCGCATGCCCCGTCCGCCGCCACCGGCGGCGGCCTTCACGAGGAGCGGCCAGCCCACGTCGTCCGCCACAGCCGCCATGTGGGCCCGCGCCGCCGCACGGTCGAAGCGGGCCGGCTCGAGCGTGCCCGGCACGACCGGCACGCCCGCATCCCGTGCGGCGCGGCGGGCGGCGAGCTTGTCGCCGAGGCCGGCCAGGGTGGCCGGACCGGGTCCCACGAAGACGAGGCCAGCGGCGAGGCACGCCTCGGCGAAGGCGGCCTGCTCGGCGAGGAAGCCATAGCCGGGATGGACCGCCTGGGCGCCCGTCGCCAGGGCGGCCGCGACGAGGCGATCGGCCCGCAGGTAGCTCTCGGTCGCGGGTGCCGGGCCCAGCCGGACGGCCTGGTCGGCGGCCCGGACATGGGGCGCGTCGGCATCGGCGTCGCTGTACACGGCCACGCTCTCGAGGCCCAGCTCGCGGCACGCCCGGATGAGCCGGACGGCGATCTCGCCGCGATTGGCGATGAGGACGCGCGAGAAGGGCCACGAGGGGCCGGCCGACCTGCCCTGTGGGCTCACGCCGGGCGAGCCTCCAGGCGAGCGAGACGCGCCGCGGCGGCCTCGAGCGTGGCGCGCTGCTTGGGGAAGGCGAAGCGGACCCTGGTGTGCCCCAGGGCCGCATTCGAGTAGAACGATGAGCCGGGCACCGCGGCCACCCCAGGGTCGGCTACCAGGCGGCGGCAAAAGGCCGTGTCGTCCTCGCCAGGCCGGGCCAGGCGCCCGATGTCGGTCATCAGGTAGTAGGCGCCGGCGGGCCGGGAGACGCCGAACCCGGCCGTCTCGAGGGTGTCCACGAGGATGGCCCGCCGCTCGCGGTAGGCGGCCAGCAGGGCCGCGTAGTAGGGATCGGGCAGCCCCAGGGCGACCGTCCCGGCGGCTTGCAGCGGGGCCGCCGCCCCCACCGTCAGGAAGTCGTGGACCTTGCGGATGGCCGCGGTCAATGGTGGCGCGGCGATGACCCAGCCGACTCGCCATCCCGTGACCGAGTAGGTCTTGGACAGCGAGTTGACGGCCACGGTGCGCTCGGCCATGCCGGGCAGCGTGGCCAGGGGGATGTGCTCCCCCTCGTAGACCAGGTGCTCGTAGATCTCGTCGGTGAAGGCCACCGCGTCGTGCTCGCGGCACAACTCGGCGATGAGCTCGAGCTCGGCACGGGTGAAGACCTTGCCGGTCGGGTTGTGGGGCGACGTCACGACGATGCCGCGGGTCCGGGGTCCGAAGGCCGCCCGGAGCTCCGCCTCGTCGATCGACCAGTCGGGCTCGTGGAGGGTCACGAACCGTGCGGTCGCCCCCGACAGGATCGCATCCGGACCGTAGTTCTCGTAGAACGGCTCGAACACGACGACCTCGTCGCCGGGGTCCAGGAGAGCCAGCATGGAGGCGATCATGCCCTCGGTGGCGCCGCAGGTGACGGTCACCTCGGTGTCGGGGTCCACGGGCCAGGCCGGGTACCAGTGGCTGGTCTTGGTGGCGATGGCGGCCCGGAAGGCGGGCGCGCCCCAGGTGATGGCGTACTGGTTGACGTCACCCTCGATGGCGGCGATGGCGGCCGCCTTGAGCTCCGCGGGACAGGCGAAGTCGGGAAATCCCTGGGCCAGGTTCACCGCCCCATGGCGCAGCGCCAGCCGCGTCATGTCACGGATGACCGATTCGGTGAAGCGACCCGCCTTGGCCGAGGTGCTCGGCATCGTCCCTCACATCCTGCGGCCGGTCGGCCGCGTGGGCAGTCTAACCAGCCTACGATAGGAGACCGATGGACGATCCGACCCTCCCCTCGCGCCACGGACCCTGGATGCGCCGCCGGCGCACGGTGGCCTACGAGAATGAATGGCTGGTCGTGTGGCATGACGAGGTGACGCGTCCCGACGGGCGACCCGGCATCTACGGCGTGGTCCATCCGCGCAACCTGGCCGTGGGCATCGTGGCCGTGGACGACCTCGGGCGCATCCTGTTGGTGGGCCAATACCGCTACACGCTTGACCGCTACTCGTGGGAGATCCCGGAAGGCGGCGCGCCGCGCGAAGAAGCACCGCTGCTCGGCGCCCAGCGCGAACTCGCCGAGGAGACCGGCTACCGCGCCACGATGTGGCGAGAGCTGGCGGTCCTCCATACCTCGAACTCGCTGATGGACGAAGCCGGCGTCCTCTACGTCGCCACCGGGCTCGTCCCCGGTGATGCCTCACCCGACCCGACGGAGGAGCTGGACCAGCGCTGGGTCGCCCTGACCGAAGCGCTGCAGATGGTCGAGCAGGGCGAGATCACCGACGCCCTGACCATCATCGGCCTGCAGCGCCTGGCCCTGGAGCGCGCCGCCAGCTGACGTTTCCGCGGCGGGTGTCTTTGCGCAAAGACACCCCGTCTGCGGGAGGCCCCGCGCAAGACCGGGCCGACGTCAGAGGGGGATGTTGCCGTGTTTGCGCGGCGGGTTGCGGTCGCGCTTGGTCGCCAGCAGGTCGAAGGCCGCGATGATGCGGGGTCGGGTGGACGACGGTTCGATGACGTCATCGACGTAGCCCCGCGAGGCGGCGATCCACGGATTGGCGTGACGGGCCTCGTAGTCGGCCGTCAGCTGCGCCCGCAGCGCCGCCGGATCATCGCTCGCCGCCAGCTCCGCGCGGTGCAGGATGTTGACGGCACCCTCGGCGCCCATGACCGCGATCTGCGCCGTGGGCCAGGCCAGGTTGACGTCGCCGCGGATGTGCTTACTGCTCATGACGTCGTAGGCGCCCCCGTACGCCTTGCGGGTGATGACGGTGACCTTGGGCACGGTCGCCTCGCAGTAGGCGTACAGCAGCTTGGCGCCGTGGCGGATGATGCCGCCGTGCTCCTGGCGGACGCCGGGCAGGAAACCGGGCACGTCCTCCAGCGTCAGCAGCGGGACGTTGAAGGCGTCGCACATGCGCACGAAGCGGGCCGCCTTGTCCGACGCGTCGATGTCGAGTGCCCCGGCGAGCACCGCCGGCTGCTGCGCCACCACGCCGACACTGCGGCCGCCGACATGCGCGAAGCCGATGAGGATGTTGCCGGCGAAACCGGGCTGGAGCTCCACGAACTCGCCGTCGTCGACGAGGCGGGTGATGACCTGGTGCATGTCGTAGGGCTGACTCGGATCGTCCGGCACGATCGTGTCAAGCGCCGCGTCGGATCGCGATGAGGGATCGTCGGTCGGCCGCAGGGGCGCATCGCCGAGGTTGTTCTGCGGCAGGAAGCCCAGCAGCGTGCGCGCCGTGGCCAGGGCCGTCGCTTCGTCGGGTTCGGCGAGGTGCGCGACGCCGCTGATCGTGGCGTGCGTCTCGGCGCCGCCCAGGCGCTCGAAGTCCACCTCTTCGTGCGTCACCGCACGCACCACGTCGGGCCCGGTGACGAACATGTAGCTGGTGCCCTCGACCATGACGATCAGGTCGGTGATGGCCGGCGAATAGACTGCACCGCCGGCGCACGGGCCCAGGATGACCGACACCTGCGGGATGACGCCGGAGGCGAGCGTGTTGCGCAGGAAGATATCGGCATACGCGCCGAGCGAGACGACGCCCTCCTGGATGCGCGCCCCGCCCGAATCGTTGAGACCCACGACGGGCGCCCCGACCTTCATGGCCAGGTCCATCACCTTGCAGATCTTGCCGGCATGGGCCTCTGACAGTGAGCCCCCGTAGATCGTGAAGTCCTGGCTGAAGACGAACACGGGCCGGCCGTCGACGAGGCCGTGGCCGGTGACGACGCCGTCGGTCAGATAGCGCTCCCCTGCCCCTTCGTGATCGCCGACGCGGCCGGTGACGAACGCGTCGAGTTCGACGAACGATCCGGGATCCAGCAACAACTCCAGGCGCTCACGCGCCGTCAGCTTGCCGCGCGCATGTTGCGCGGCGACGCGCTCGGTGCCTCCGCCGGCACGCGCCGCTTCGCGCATCTGGCGCAAGTCCGCAAGGCGGTCGCGGTTGGTCGACACGGGCTCCTCCACGGTTGGCGGGCGCGGGGACTGGCCTGTCATCGTAGCGTGGTGGCGCGAGATATCCACAAGGATGGTGAACAACTGGCCGCACTTGTGGATAACCAGATGTGTCGCGATGGCCCCGAGTGGAGTAGATTCCGCACCCCTGAACCGAATGAGGTGACGCACCCGTGGCCGATGTGATCGCCATCGCGAACCAGAAAGGCGGCGTGGGCAAGACCACCACGGCCATCAACCTGGCCGGCGCGCTGGCCGAGCAGGGTTACCGCCTGCTGTGCGTGGACATGGACGCGCAGGCCAATCTAACGGTCGGACTCGGCATCAACCTCGGCACGGTCGAGCGCTCGATGGCCGATGTGCTCGCCGATTCGCGCGCCACGATGGATGAAGTCGTGCTGCCGACGCAGACCCCGGGCATCGATGTCGCACCCTCCACGCTCGAGCTGGCGTCCACGGAGGTGGAACTGTTCACGGCCATCGGGCGCGAGCAGGCGCTGCGCGAGGCGCTCGCGGGTTGGGCCCAGAACCAGTACGACTACATCCTCGTCGACTGCCCGCCCACGCTTGGCCTGCTGACGATCAACGGGCTGGTGGCTGCCGACAGCGTGATCATCCCCGTGCAGACGCAGTACTACGCCCTGAAGGGCTTGACGGCCCTGCTCAAGGTCATCAACCAGATCCGCGCCAAGGGCCTCAATCGCGACCTGCGCGTCATGGGCCTGCTGCCGACCTTCTACGACGGGCGGACCATCCTGGGCCGCGAGATGCTCGACGAGCTTCGCGAGCTGGGCGACCACCACGTCTTCAGCAGCATCATCCGGCAGACGGTCAAACTCGGTGAGGCTCCCCTGACCGGCCGGCCAGTCACGGCGTACGCCAGTTCATCGGAAGCGGCACGCTCGTTCCGCGAGCTTGCCCGGGAGGTGATCGATCTTGGCCAGGCCTGACTTCCGCGGGACGGCCGCGCGCCGTCTCTCGGAGGAGCGCGAGCTCTCGCCCACCATCATCAGCCTGCTCTCGCCCGAGGGCCAGACCAAGGCCACGAGCAGCCGCCTCGTGCCCATCGATCGCATCGACGCCAATCCCGACCAGCCGCGCCAGACGTGGGACGAGGCGGCCCTTGACGACCTCGCCGCCTCCATCCGCGAGCACGGCGTCCTCCAGCCGGTGCTGGTCCGCCCGCGCCCGGGTGGCCGCTACCAGATCGTGGCCGGCGAGCGCCGCTGGCGGGCCGCCCGCCGGGCGGGCCTGCAGACCGTACCGGCCATGATCGAAGAGATCGATGACGACACGGCGCTCGAGATCGCCATGATCGAGAACCTCCAGCGGGAGGACCTCTCACCCCTCGACGAGGCGCTGATGTTCGAGCGCATGACGGCGGACCATGGCTACAGCGTCCGCAAGCTGGCCCAGAAGCTGGGCAAGGACAAGGGCTACATCGAGAACCGCCTGCGCCTGGCCGACGCCCCGCCGGAGGTCCAGCAGCTGGTGTCTTTGCGCAAAGACACCCTGTCACATGCCTATGAGCTGCTCAAGGTGGAGGACCCGCGCAAGCGGCGCCGCCTGGCCGAGCAGGTGGCGCGCGGCGAGCTGAGCCTGGTCAAGCTCCGCGATCGCGTGGAAGGCCGACGCTCGGCGAGGGCGAAGCCCGATGCCGGAGCCGCGGCAAGCGTGGATGACTCGAGGCCGGTCGACGAGGCCACCGCAGCGTGGACCGGCGTGCGCCCCCCCAAGACGTTGACCGATGACTCGCTGGTCGACGCCAAGGGCCACTTCGCCGAAGCCCTGGAGGAACTGGTCCAGGTCCTGGAGGATCCCAAGGCCCTCGGCGAGATCGGTGGGGTCGACCGGGCCAACCTGGCCAAGTACCTCACGATCGTGAAGTTGCGGCTGGAGAACGCCATCGCCGTCGTGCGGGCCGGAGAACCCAAGAGCTGACCTAGGTCGCTCTCTGCAGGGCGAACCAGCCGACCGCGACGAGCGCGACCGCGACGGCCTGCAGCTCCCATCCCAGCCGGCGCCGCCAGTCCACCCCGCTCGCCGACAGCCGCGCCCCGGCCGCGCACACCGCGGCGCCCAGGAGCACGGCGAGCCACGGCAGTGGTGCCTGTGAGGTCGGTGACCAGGCCGTGACTGCCGCCAGCACGACGACCGCGGCGTCACACGCGACGATGACGCCAAGGGCCCTGCGCCGCCCCAAGGCACCAGCGAGGCCGGCCGTGCCGGTCGCCGTGTCGCCCTCCAGGTCGACCAGGCCGTTGGCCACGGCAAGGGCGGTCCCGGCGAGAACGGCCAGGGCCGCCAGGATGGGGAACCGCGGTGGCAGGCCGGCCCCCGCGCCGAGCCACGCGAACGCCGGCACGAGTGGCAGCGCCAGCGCATACGCCAGCCATGACCAGCTGGTCCGTTTCAGGCGGACGTCGTAGGCCAGGCCAAGGCCGTAACCCAGGACCGCGACGAGCAGCACGGCCGAGCCAAGGAGCCCGGCCAGGGCCAGGCCGGCGATGCCGCCGGCGACCGCCACCCCGATCGCGGTGCGGCGTTGGACCAGGCCCGCCGGGATGGGTTTGGCGGGCTTGGCTCGTCCGTCGGCAGCCGCATCCACCACGTCGTTGGTGGAACCGATCGATGCCTGCAGGCAGAACATGGCCACCGCGAGGGCCGCCGCCGTCGCCCGCGCGCCCCCGGCCAGGAGGGCGAACGCCGCCGTCGCGCCGGCGTCGAGCAGGCTGGGAAAGGGGTGGATGACGCGTACCGCGCGAAGCCACCGCCCGGGAGCCGACAGGCCCGACGGGCGGCCGACGCCGTGATCAGGTGTAGACGAGCTCGTTGAAGTTTTCGACCAGGTAGTCGATGAGGCGCCCGCGCGCGTCCTTGACCTGCGCCCGCAGGCCCGGCACCAGGCAGTGCAGCGTGATCGCCGGGACCATCAGTTCGCCCTCGCTGGTGCGACCCACGGTGGCGGGCGGTCCCCCGCCCGCGGCGTACACGCGTTCGAGCTCGCGGTCGCTCAGGCCGGTCGCCGTGCGAAAGTCGGCCAGGACCCGGCGGACACCGCGGCTGATCGACACGTCGCGCATCAGCTCGATGGCCCAGGCGTCGACCTGCGCGTCGGGCTGGCCGTCCAGCCGGCGGCGGTATTCCTGCGGGTCGGGCGACAGGCCGGTCTCGCTCACGGGGTCATCGTAGCCAGCGCGCGGGTCACGCGGCGGGGTCGCCCGAGACGGCCGGGTCGCCGGTGGCCGTGGTCCCCGAGCCCAGCAGGCCGCTCACGTGGTCCGAGGGTACGCGGCCGTCGATGCGGGCGAAGAGGTGGGCGATCCAGGTCGTGATGCCGTCGGCGGCATCATCGACCCCCTGAAGCACGGCCCCCTCCACCTGCACCATGACGTACCGGTGGCCGTGGTGGGCCTCCACGTTGAGGTCGCCGATCGTCACGCGGTTCCAACGGATGAGCTTGGCGGTGGCGCGCGGGCCTTCCTGCGGCACGTTGACGCGAACGTTGCAGACGCCAAGACCGGCGTCCGTCGCGGCCATGATCGTGTAGCGCACCCCCGGGTCGTCACCCCAGACGACGTAGGCCACGGGATCCCGGATGGCCCCTACGCCGCGCAGGGCCGGCTCATAGGCCGCCGCCACCTTGGCGGTCATGACCTTGGCGCCCTGGGTCGACTTCTGCCACTCGCTCAGCCGCATCAGGGGCAGCCTATCACGGGCTATGCTGGCGACATGCAGGTGGACCGGAGCCGCTTCGGCTGGGGGCTCTTCCTGGTGCTGCTGGGGTTGATCCCGCTGGGCGTGGTGGCCAACGTCCTGGATGGCAGCACCGTCCGCCAGGCCTGGCAGCTTTGGCCGCTGGTCCTCATCGGCCTTGGCGTGGGCCTCCTCATCGGCCGGGCGAGGGGCGCCCTCGTCAGCACGCTCGTCGTCTCGATCTCGCTGGGGCTCGCCGCGGGCGGGCTCCTCGCCGGGGCCGGCGGCGGCGTCCTGGCCGGCGGGGCCTGCTCGCCGGGCGGCACCGGCGGGGCGGCCCCCACGGGCACCCTCGCGAGCGGCACGACCGTCACCATCGAGGGCGGCTGCGGCGACCTCCACGTCACCGCTCAGGCGGGTACGTCCTGGCAGGCGACGGGCGATGCGGCCTCGGAGCTCAAGGTCCAGACCGGTCCCCACAGCATCTCGATCCGGCCCGGCGGCGATCTCATCTTCCACGGCCGAAACACCCTGTCGGTGGCCCTGCCCACCGACCCGCAGCTGGACCTCCGCCTGAAGTCCGGCTTCGGCGACCTATCAGTGTCCCTGCCGGGCGCGAACCTGAGCGGCCTGCAGGCCGACGTCTCCCTGGGGAGTGGCGTCATCGACCTCACCGGCGCGACCCTCAGTGGCACGCTCGACGGGAGCTTCAGCTTCGGCTCCGGCACGGTGCTCCTGCCCGGCGGGACGTACAGCGGGACCCTTTCGTCCAGCTTCGGCAGCCTCGACGTGTGCGCCCCGCCCGGCGTCGCCGTCCATGTCACGGCCCACTCGGGCCTTGGCTCGGTCGACGTCGGCGAAGGCTTCGACAAGGTCGCCGACGGGTGGCAGACCCCTGACTACGGCTCGGCCGCGCAACGCGCCGACCTGCACCTGTCCACATCCTTCGGCTCGCTCAGCGTCACACGAGGTACCTGCGGATGACCAGCCCCAGCACCCCTCCCCCGGCCGACCCGACCGCCCCGGCGCAGGGCCAGCAGCCGCCCCAGGGTCCGCCCGCCGGACAGGCCGGCTGGCAACCCGGGTGGCAGCCTGGCTGGCAACAGCACCGCCACCATGACGAGCGCCGCGGCGCGATCGTGGGCGGCCTGGTCCTCGTGCTGCTGGGCCTGGCCTTCCTGGCCCAGGAGTTCGTGCCTGACCTGGACATCGGCCGCTTCTGGCCCGTCATCCTCGTCGTCATCGGCGCCGCGCTGATCCTCTCGTCCGTCCGTCGCTCGGCGTGACAGCGGCCGCGACCGGCGGCCGGGCGCTTGTCGGCGCCCTGGTGCAGGGTGGCGTCCGGCACGCCTTCACGGTGCCGGGAGAATCCTTCCTCGGCGTCCTCGACGCCCTGCGCGACGCCCCGATCCGGACCCTCGCCACGCGCCACGAGGGTGGCGCGGCATTCATGGCCGAGGGCTACGGCCAGCTGACGGGCCGGCCCGCCGTCTGTCTCGCCACGCGCGCGGTCGGCGCGGCGAATCTGGCCATCGGCCTGCACACGGCCACCGCGAACTCCACGCCCCTGCTGGCCGTCATCGGCCAGGTGCCTCGCGACTTCCGCGGGCGCGAGTCGTTCCAGGAGGTCGACCAGGTCGCGACCTTCGGGCGCCTGTGCAAGGCGGCCGTCCAGGTCGACGAACCCGGCCACCTGGCCACCGAGACGGCACGCCTCCTGGCCGTCAGCCGCAGCGGCAGACCCGGGCCGGTCCTCCTCGCGGTGCCCGAGGACGTCGTCGAGGCAGAGGCAGGTGCCTCCTCTCCGGAGGCTGCGCCGCCCGAGGCCCCGGCCCTCCCCCTGGATCCCGAGACGATCCGGCGGATCCTGGGTGGGCTCGCCGCGGCGTCCGCGCCGCTGATCGTGGCCGGCGCCGGCGTGCTGCGGGCCGGCGCGATGGACGCCCTGGTCGCCTTCGCCGAGCGCTTCACCGTCCCGGTCATGGCCAGCTGGCGCAGGCCGGACGTCATGCCGAACGAACATCCGTTCTATTTGGGTATGACCGGGCTGGCCTCCCCGCCGACGGTGCGGGAGCGCTTCGCCGCCGCCGACCTCGTCCTGGCCCTGGGGACGCGCCTCAACCAGATGACGAGCTTCGGGTACGCCCTGCCGTCCGCGGGCACGCGCCTCGTCCAGGTGGACGTGGCGCCCGGCTTCGCGGGTGACCGCCGCGCGCCGGACGTGGCCGTCGCGGCAGACGTGCGGCGCTTCCTGGAGGCCGCACTGGCGCTGCCCGGCGCGCCCCTCCCCGACGGGTCGGCCCTCGCCCGTCGCCAAGCCGGGATCGCCGCGGATCGGGCCGCCTACCTGGCCGCCACGACGCTCCGCGCGCGGCCGGCCGGGACGGGCGGCGATCTCGTCGACCCGGCCGCCGCTGTGCGCGCCCTGGCCGCGGCCCTGCCCAGGGACGCGGTCGTGACCACCGACGCCGGTAACTTCGCCGGCTGGTACGCCCGCGGCCTGCGCTTCTCGGCGGGGCAGCGCTTCCTTGGCCCCACCTCCGGCGCCATGGGCTACGCCCTGCCCGCGGCCATCGGCGCAAGCGTCGCCGAACCGGACCGCCCGGTCGTGGCCCTGGCCGGCGATGGCGGCTTCGCCATGCTCATGGCCGAGCTGGAGACGGCCGTGCGCGCCGGAGCGCATGTCACCGCCATCGTCCACGATAACCAGCGCTACGGGACGATCCGGATGGACCAGGAACGTACCTTCCCCGGCCGCGTCGTCGCCACCGAGCTGGGCCCCCTCGACTTCGGCGCGGTGGCTGAGGCATGCGGGGCGCGGGCGTGGCGGGTGGAGCGCGACGCTGACGTCGCCCCGGCCCTCGAGGCGGCCCTGGCCGACCCGGGCGTGACGCTGGTCCACCTGCGCACCGACCCGCGCCGCCTGTCGGTCGACCGTGACCTGGCCTGATGACTCCGCTACGATCGGCGGCGTGACCAGGGGTCGTGTCTTCCGGCGGGTGCTCGACCGTGAGCCGCCCGTCGCCGTGCGGGCGGAGGGCAGCACGATCTGGGACAGCGCCGGCCGCGCGTACCTGGATGCCGCCGGCGGAGCCATCGTGGTCGGCATCGGCCACGGCCGCGGGTCGGTCGCCCGCGTGATGGCCGAGCAGGCCGGGCGCCTCGCCTACGCCCACGGCGCGGCCTTCACCAGCGAGCCGCTGGAGGCGTATGCGGCGGAGCTGGGGCCCCACCTGCCGATGCGTGACCCGGCCATCTACCCCGTGAGCGGCGGCTCGGAGGCCATGGAGACGGCGCTCAAGATGGCCCGCACGTACCACATCGCGCGCGGCCAGCTGGACCGCTGGGTGGTCATCGCCCGCTGGGGCAGCTATCACGGCAATACCCTGGGGGCGCTCGACCTGTCCGGGCGCAAGCCTCTGCGTCGCCCGTACGAGGGCTGGCTTGGCCGGTTCCGACACGTCAGCGCCGCCTACCCGTACCGCGCCGCCGACCCGGAGGCGCGGGCTCTTGGCGCGGCCGACGCCGCAGCCGCGGAACTCGACGCTGTGCTGGAGCGGGCGGAGCCCGACAGCGTGGCCGCCTTCGTGGCCGAGCCGATCGTGGGGGCCACGCTCGGGGCGGTCGAGCCGCCGCCCGGCTACTGGCCCGCCATCGCCGACGTGTGCCGCCGCCACGGGGTGCTGCTCGTGGCCGACGAGGTCATGACCGGCTTCGGCCGCACCGGCCACTGGTTCGCCATGGAGCAGTTCGGCGTCCAGCCGGACATCCTGGTGGCGGCCAAGGGCGCCACGTCAGGCTACGCGCCATTCGGCTTCGCGGCCGCCAGCGGCGACGTCTTCGACACGATCCAGGCCGGGGGTGCGTTCACCCACGGCTTCACCTTCAGCCACAGTCCCGTCGGGGCGGCGGTGGCCCGCGAGGTCCTGCGGATCCTCCAGGACGAGCGACTGGTGGAGGCGAGTGCCGCCAAGGGCAGCCACCTGCTAGGGCTGCTCCACGACCGCCTGGGCGATCATCCGAACGTCGGCGACATCCGCGGCCGCGGCTTGTTCGCCGCGCTCGAGCTGGTCGCCGATCGCACCACCCGGGCCCCCTTTCCGCGATCCCAGCGGCTCGCCGAACGGGTGCTCGCCGCGGCCCGCGAGCGCGGCCTGCTGCTGTACTCGGGGACCGGCATGGCCGACGGCGTGCAGGGCGACGCCGTGCTGCTGGGACCGCCGTTCGTCATCAGCCGCGAGGAGCTGGAGGCCGTCGTCGATCGGCTGGCCCAGGCTCTCCAGGCGGCGGTCGCCGCCACCGTCGCGACAGCCGTCTGAGAGGAGCCGCCGCCGTGTGCTACGAACCGACCGATCGACCGCCGATCGCCCCCATGGCCGGCGGCAGCGTGGAGACCGAGGAGCTGGAGCTGGTCGCCGCCGACGGCAACCGCCTCTCCGCCTTCGCCGCCCGCACCGGGGACCGGCCGTCACCGCACGCTGTGCTCATCCTGCCCGACGTGCGCGGTCTGCATCCCTTCTACATCTCGCTCGCCGAGCGCTTCGCCGAAGCCGGCGTGGACGCCCTAGCCATCGACTATTTCGGCCGCACCGCGGGCGTGGGGCACCGGGACGACTCGTTCGACTACATGCAGCACACCGTGCAGGCGACCTGGGCGGGCCTCTCGGCCGACATCACCGCCGGAGCCCGGGCGCTGGCGACGCCGCCGGGTCGGCCCGTCTACACGGTCGGCTTCTGCTTCGGCGGCCGGGCCAGCTTCCTCTCCGACGGCCTCGCCGGCATCACGGGTGTGGTCGGCTTCTATGGCCCACCCGGACCGACCACGCGGTATGCCGTGCCGGCCCCGATCGAGTCGGTCGGCGGCTTCCACGGGCCCGTCCTGGGCCTCTTCGGCGGAGCCGACCAGGGCATCCCCGCGGACCAGGTCGAGGCGTTCGACGCGGCGCTCCAGGCGGCCGGCGTGCCCCACGAGCTCGTCACCTACCCCGACGCGCCGCACAGCTTCTTCGACCGCAAGGCCACCGACTACGCCGCTGCGTCGGCCGACGCCTGGCGCCGCATCCTCGCCTTCGTGGGGGCCCCCGGCGCCGCCGCTGAGAGCCGGGCCTGATGGCCATCGGAGGGCTCGAACTGGAGCTGGCCGCCGGCGCGGTCGTGGGCCTGGGAGCCGGCGGCTGGCTGCTCGTCCGCGGCCTCCTCGCGTGGCGCGACATCGAAGCGGTCGACGACATCGGCACCTCGTCGGTCAGCTCGCTGGCGGCGGGTGAGGCGCGCCTGGCCGGCACCATCCACCCGCTCGCCCTGACCCTCCGCTCGCCGCTCCAGAGCGTGGAGTGCCTCTACTACCGCTCTCGGGTCCGGCAGGACGAGGGCCGCAACGAACGGCGCACGATCTTCTCCGCCGAGCGCGCCGTGGGCTTCACGCTGACCGACGGCAGCGGCACGATCAAGGTCCTGCCGCGGGGCGCCACGTGGCGCGTGCCGCCGGTCTGGCAGGACGACAGCAGCCTGCTCGGCGACGACCCCATCGGCCTCGACATCGGGGCCGGCGCCACGATGGCCTCGGCCCTCACGCCCGCGCAGCAGGCGGCCGCGCTGCTGACCGTGCAGGCGCCCGATCCGTCGGCCGACGAGGCCCTGCTGGGCGGCGGTGGCGGGCTCCTCGGCGGGACGGTCGGGGGCCTGATGGGCGGCCGGCGCTATTACGAGGAGGCCCGGCTGGCGGTGGGCGACACGGTGACGATCGTGGGCACAGCCCTCCCCTACCGCGACGTGGCCGATCCGGCCACCGCCGACCGCTTCGATCCGGACGTCGCCCTCACCGACCCGGAGATCGCTGCCGATCTTGCCGCCGCCCAGGCGAGCGGTCATCTCGAGACGGACCCCGCCAAGGCCTGGGGCAACGCCGCCATCCCCGGCTTCGGCATCGGCCAGCCGACCCGGGCGCCCGTGCTGGATCCGCAGGCCAACCCCGAGGCGGTCGTCGCCGACGCGCCCGCGGCCAGTGCCGCCGCGACCGCCCTCTTCGAGATCCCCGACGACGCGCTGGTCCTGGCCGCGACCCCCGGCTCCCCGCTGACCGTGTACGCCGGCACGCCGGAGGCCGCCACGACGACCGCCTCCGGCGGCATGCTCCAGGCGGGCCTCGGCGTGGGGGTCATGGTCCTGGCGGCCATCCTCCTCGTCATCGCCCTGGGTGTGCAGCCGTGAGCGTCATCGGCTTCGTCCTGGCGCTCGTCCTGGCGGTCGTCCTCCTGGGCCTCGCCTTCATCGTGCTCAGCACCTACAACGAGATCGTGGGCCTGGCCCAGCGCATCGACAAGGCCTGGGCCAACATCGACGTCGCCCTCAAGCAGCGCTACGACGAGCTGCCTAACCTGGTGCAGGCCGTCCGCGGCCTGATGGGCTTCGAGCAGAGCGTCTTGGAACGGGTGACCCAGGCGCGTGCGGGCTACCGGCCGGACGCCCCGATCCCCCAGCAGGCGGTGACCTCGGAGCAGACGACCGGTGCGGTCAAGTCGCTGCTCGCCGTCGTGGAGCACTACCCGGACCTTACGGCGCACGAGAACGTGATGGCCCTGCAGGCCGAGATCGCCCGTCTGGAGGGCGTGATCGCCGACCGTCGCGAGCTCTACAACGACATGGTCTACCGGTACGACGCGCGCATCCAGCAGGTGCCGGCCGTCCTGCTGGCCTCGATCTTCGGCTGGACGCCGCGGCCATACTTCAAGGCCGACCCGTCCCAGACGGGCGTGCCTGACGCGACACTGACCCCCGGCTGAGCGGCGATGCGCCTGCGCGACCTCGGCGTGACGATCGGCGAGGGGCGACCGGGCCCGGCCAACGCCATCACCGACGTGCCCGGCGTGCGCGTCGGGCACGTGACGCTCATCGAGGGCGACGGGGCCCTGGTGGTGGGCCGCGGGCCCGTGCGCACCGGGGTGACCGTCGTACTGCCCCATGACGGAGACCTGGGGCGCGAGCCGGTCTTCGCCGGCGCCCACCGCCTCAATGGCAACGGGGAGATGACCGGGCTGGAGTGGATCCGTGAGTCGGGCCTGCTGACCTCGCCGGTCGGGCTCACCAACACCAACAGCGTCGGGGTGGTGCGCGATGCGCTGGTGGCCCTCGAGGCGCGCGGTCGCGACCCCGAGGCGATCAGCTGGGCCCTGCCGGTCGTGGCCGAGACCTGGGACGGCCGCCTCAATGACATCGATGGCTTCCACGTCCGGGCGAGCCACGTGGAGGCCGCCATCGCCGCCGCGCTGGGACCCGGCGGCACGGCGGTCGCGGAGGGCAACGTGGGCGGCGGCACGGGCATGATCTGCCACGCCTTCAAGGGCGGCATCGGCACGAGCTCACGCGTCGTCGAGCTGCCCGGGGTGGCCTTCACGCTGGGGGTGCTGGTGCAGGCCAACTACGGCCGGCGCCCCCGCTTGCGCCTGGACGGCGTGCCCATCGGGGCGGCCATCCCGACCAGCGAGGTGCCCTCGCCGTGGGAGACGGCACCGGCGGCGCACGAGGGGGCCGGCTCGATCATCGTGCTCGTGGCGACCGACGCCCCGCTGCTGCCCGACCAGTTGACGCGCCTCGCCCAGCGGCCCGCCCTGGCCATCGGGCGGATGGGTGGCACCGGGGCCAACGATTCGGGCGATCTGATGCTGGCCTTCTCGACGGCTCAGCGCGGCGCCACCGCCAGGGCACGCGAGGGTCCGATCGTCACGCTGCGGGCCCTGGCCATCGACCAGCTGGATCCCCTCTTCGTGGCCGCCATCGAGGCCACCGAGGAGGCGATCTGGAACGCCCTCGTCGCCGCCACCACGATGGTCGGTCGCGACGGCATCACGGCCCACGCCATCCCCCACGACCGCCTCCTGGAGGTGTGGCACCGCGCGCGGGGTTGACGCCTCGGGCGCGGTGGGGTCCCAGGACCTCCGGTGCGTGGCGGCCACGGTCCGCGGGCATGGTGCCCGCGCGCATCGCCGGGGTCATGACCATGGACCTATTCGCGGCCACGCACGCGCCCGGTAGCCTCTCGCCCGTTGTGAGCCTGCGACCCGCGACCAGCAACGGGGGCCCGCGGTCGCCGCGGCGTGCCGCGCGACCGCTGCTCTTCCGGCTCGTCTTCGGGGCCTTCCTGCTGATCGTGGGGGTCGCCGCCAGCGGGCAGGCCGCGCTCGTCACGGCGGACCAGCAGCAGGCCCTGCTGGGCACGACCGTCGGCGCCGATGCGTCGACCGTGCGGGCCTTCGTCGGCCTCAACCTGCAGCCCCAGGACATCGCCCCAGGTGGCCTCACGACCGACCGACGGGCGACCCTCCAGGCGGGCCTCGCCTTCCTGGCCCAGAGCGGCCAGCTCTTGCACGTGGCGCTCGTGCAGCCCGACGGCACGGTCCTCGTGAGCGACGACGGCACCGGCGTCGGGACGAAGGTACCGAGCACCGACGACCTGCTCACCGCGATCGGCCAGCAGCAGGCCCAGGCGGCGATCACCACCCCGACGGCGGCCGGGGCGCTCGAGCCGCTGGCAACCACCGCGGTCATGCGCGAGTACCTGCCGATCATCCCCGCTGCGACCACCGGCGGCCAGGCGGCCGCCGGCCAGGTCCAGGCGGTCATGGCCGTCTGGCGCGACGCGGCCCCGGTCCTCGCGCAGCTCGACCAGGAACGGCTGGAGATCGTGACCATCACCATCGCCGCCGCTCTCATCAGCGCCCTCCTCCTGGGCTACGTCTTCCGCACCGCGCAGAAGCGCCTCTCCCGCCAGTCCGAGCAGCTCCTGGAGTCGACCCGCCTCGACCCGCACACGGGCCTCCTCAACCATGGCGCGCTCGTGGAGCTGCTGGGCGCGCGGCTCGAGGACGCCCGCGAGGCCAGCAGGTCGAAGGCGACGAGCGTGGCGCTGCTCGACCTGGACAACTTCCGCCTCCTCAATGACACGCACGGCCACCCGGCCGGCGACCTCGTGCTCGATGAGGTCACGGCGCTCCTCAAGCGGTATGCGCCGAGCGGCGCGCTCATCGGCCGCTACGGGCCGGATGAGTTCCTCGTCGTCTCGCCCCCGCAAGACCCCAGCGGGCTGGAACCAGCCATGGACCACCTGCGCGAGGCCCTGGCCGAGTTGAGCCTGCAGTTCGAGGGATCAGAACGGTTGCCGGTGTCGGTCAGCATCGGCATCGCCTTCTACCCGCTCCACGGCACGTCCGTGACGCCGCTCCTGGCCGCCGCGTCGGCCGCCCTGGATGAAGCCAAGGCGAGCGGCGGCGACGCGATCTGCGTGGCCGACGACCGGGCCGCCGAACACGTCGCCCACGAGACGTTCGGTGTCCTGCAGGGCCTCGTCATCGCGGTCGACACGAAGGACCGCTACACGCGGCGCCACTCCGAGGATGTGGCCCGCTATGCCGACTTCCTGGCCCGTGAGCTCGGCCTGGACGGCGAGACGCGGCGCGTCGTGCACACCGCCGGGTTGCTGCACGACGTGGGCAAGATCGGCATCCCCGACGCCATCCTGCGCAAGCCGGGCAAGCTGACCGACGACGAGTACGCCATCGTCAAGCAGCACGTCACGCTCGGCGACCGGATCGTCCATGGCCTGCCCGACCTGGAGATGATCCGCGCCGGCGTGCGGCACCACCACGAGCGGTGGGACGGGCGAGGCTACGCCCACGCCCTGGCCGGCACCGACATCCCGCTCATCGCCCGCCTCCTGGCCGTCGGCGATGCCTTCTCCGCCATGACCACGACCCGCCCCTACCGCAAGGCGATGTCGATCGAGGAGGCCCTGCGCCGGTTGGAGGACGCGGCCGGCACGCAGCTCGACGAGGACCTGGTGCGGACGTTCGTGCATGCCATGCGCACGGTGAGCGACGCCCCGTTGGGCGAACCGACCCGCACCGGGGGCGCGGCGCCAGCTCGCCTGTGGACCCCGGACGTCGCGGCGGCACGCGTCGCATGACCCGATCCATCGGCCTCCTCGCCGTCCTCCTCGCCGCGGGCCTGGCGATCCTCACCGCTCCGGTGACCTCGGCCGCCGTGCTGCCGACCCTCTGGACGGTCACGGCGACCCCGGTGACCCTCACCGAGGGCCAGGTCACGGACGTCACGCTGACCGTGACCGGCGGCGATACCCGCATCCGCTGCCTGGTGGTCGCGGTGCCGACCGGGTTCACGGTCCTCGGTGAGGGCGTCGACAGCGTCCCGGCCGGGGAGTCGTGGACGGCCAGGCAGACCGGCTCCGGGCCGACCAACGTCATCTTCGCCCTGGGCAGCGGTGGCGGCGGGCTGCAGCTCCTCCAGGTGGGCACGTTCGACATCCAGGTGATGCCGGTCGACGCCCCCCTCGGCGCCTGGACGACCACCGGCCACACTGGCAAGTCGCCCGGCAGTCCCGATGCCGGTCCGCCGCTCCTTCCGCTCCAGCCGTTCGTCATCATCCCGGGACCGGTACCGACGCCGACCGCCACCCCCACCCCGACCCCCGCGCCGACCGATACGGCGACGCCGACGCCCCCGGTCGGGCCGACCCCCACCCCCGGGACGACCCCCACCCCCGGGACGACCCCCACCCCCGGGACGACCCCGAGCCCGACCGCCGGCCGCACGGGATCGCCGACGCCCGACCCGACGCGCTCGCCAGGCGTCGGCGCCTCGCCCTTGGCGACCCCGACCGACCCCACCGCCGCACCGACCGGTTCGACGTCGACGTCGCCGTCACCGTCACCGGGCGACAGCGGCACGACCGGCAGCGGCGCGGGACCGGTCAGCGGCACGGGCGGCGGCCCGTCAGCCGCCGGGACGGGTGGTCGCGGGGTGGTGACCATCGCGGCGGCGCCGAAGGGCGGCGCCGTGACCATCGGCGACCTCGGGGTGGCGAGCGCCGTGAGCCTCTTCGCCTGGCTCGTGCCGGTGACGCTGCTCGGCCTCCCGGGGCTGCTGCTCCTGATCATCGGAGCGCAGCTGGGGACGGCCGGCCTGTTCGTGCCGCTGACCCGACGCGTCCTGGCGGACCGCAGGCCACGAGCCGACGCGTAACGTCGTCAGGGCGACTCTAGACCCGGATCCTCGAAGACGACCTGGCCCTCGCTGAGGGTCAACAACACACGCGCGCCACCCGGCGAGCCCGCCTCGGGCCCGAACAGGTCGCGGTCCAGGACTACCAGGTCGGCCAGCTTGCCCGCCTCGAGCGTGCCCGTCACGTCGTCGAGGTGGTTGACGTAGGCCGAGCCGCTCGTGAAGGCCTCGAAGGCCTCGACGAGCGTGAGCGACTCGGCCGGCAGGAACGGCGGCTGATCGCGGTGCTCGGGAGAGACACGGGTCACGGCCACCTCCACCTCGGCCAGTACGTCGGGCGTGCTGACGGTCCAGTCGCTGCCGCCTGCCAGCCTCGCCCCGGCCGCGCGCAGCGAGCGGAAGGGGTACTGGAGCGCGGCGCGCTCGGGCGGCAGGAAGGGCCAGGTCAGGAGGTCCATCTGGGGGTCGTGGCAGGCCCAGTAGGGCTGGATGGTGGCCGTCGCCGCCAGCGCCCGGAAGCGCGGCCGATCGGCCGGATCCACCACCTGGAGGTGGGCCAGGTGGTGGCGGTGGTCGGTCGCCCCGTTGACGCGCCGGGCGGCCTCGAGGGCATCCAGCACCTCGCGCACGGCCCGGTCACCGATGGCGTGGAAGTGGACCTGGAAGCCGAGCGCGTCGAGTCGCTGGACGTGGCGCTCGAGCGCCGCCGGCTCGATGAAGCTCTGGCCGACGTTGGCCGTCGGCCGTCCGTCCGTGCCGCGGTAGGGCCACAACATGGCCGCCGTCTGGTTCTCCGCCACGCCGTCCTGCATGATCTTGACCGTGCCCGCCTGGAGCCGGCCGATGGTGCTCACTCGGCGGCCCTCCACCAGCTCATCGATCTGGTCGCCGCCGCGCTCGCGGTCCCACCACTGGCAGGCCGCCACCCGGCCGGTGAGCTGGCCGCGCTCGGCGACGAGGCGATAGGCCGCCAGGTCGACGGGGGTCACCCAGGCGTCCTGCCACGCCGTGATGCCCAGGCGATGGAGGTAGGCCTGAGCTTCCTGCAACCCGCTGACCCGCTCCTCCTGGGCCGGGGTGGGCGTCAGCGGTCGGACCAGGTCCACGGCGCTCTCGTGCAGCGTGCCGCTCGGCGCCCCATCCGGACCCCGCTCGATCCGTCCGTGGGGCGGGTCGGGCGTACGGGCCGTGATGCCCGCCACCTCCAGGGCCCGCGTATTGACCCATGCGGCGTGGATGTCGCGGTTGACGAAGAACGCCGGGCGGTCGGGCACGACCCGGTCGAGCTGGGCCGCGGTCGGCGCCCCGCCCGGGAAGGCGGCGAGGTACCAGCCGTCCCCCAGCACCCATGGGGTCTCGGGCCGTCGCGCCGCGTAGGCGGCGATGGCGGCCAGATACGCCTCGGCCGTCGCCGGCAGATCGTGCAGCCGGCACCCGGCGAAGCCCGCCGCGGCGATCGCCACATGGACGTGAGCGTCCTGGAAGCCCGGCAGGATCGTGCGCCCGCGGAGGTCGATGCGGCGCGTGCGGGGCCCGGCCAGCCGCGCGATGTCGGCTGAGCCCCCCACGGCCAGGATCCGGCCGTCGCGCATGGCCAGTGCCCCGGCCGTCCGCTGCGCGCCGTCCATCGTCACGACGCGGCCACCGACCAGGACGAGGTCCGCGGGGGCGTCAGGCACGTGCATCCACGACCTCCGATCCGCCTGCGGCGGGTGGGAAACCGCCGTCTCCACGCGGCGCGCGGTGACTATACTGCCCGCCCATAAGCCAGAATCCCCCTGCCGCCGGCGCCGGCGTCGGCGCACCGCCCACGCTGGCAGACCCCCTCGCCGAGGCGCGCCGCGTGATCGCCCTGGCGCAGAGCCGCGGGCTCCAGGTGCGGCTCATGGGCGGCCTCGCCTTCCACGCCCGATGCCCCGACTGGACCGCACGCATCAACCGCTCGGGCCGCGACCTGGATCTGGCCACCCGGACCCGGGACCGCAAGGCCCTGGCCGAGTTGCTCGTGGCGAACGGCTACACCGCCGACAAGCAGTACAACGCCCTCTACGGCCACAAGCAGCTCTACTTCGTGGACGTGCCCCACGAGCGTCCGGTGGACGTACTGGTCGACGCCCTGGAGATGTGCCACAAGTTCAGCTTCATGCACCGCCTGGACGTCACCGAGACCACGCTGCCGCCGGCCGATCTGCTGCTCTCCAAGCTGCAGGTGGTCAAGATCAACCGCAAGGATGTGCTCGACATCCTGGCCCTGCTGTCGGAGTACCCCTTCGCCGACGACGACGGCGGGGGCCTGGCCATCTCGCTGCGGCGCATCACCGAGTTCACCAGCAGCGACTGGGGCTGGTGGCGCACGGCGACGGGCAACCTCGACAAGCTGGTCGCCTTCCTCGACCACGACGTCGCCGTCGGCGAGCTGGAGTTCGGTCGGCCGCCGCGGCACGATGCTCGCGCCCAGGTGCTGGCCCTCCGGGCCGCCATCGACGCGGCGCCCAAGTCGGCCCGCTGGAAGATGCGCGCGCGCGCGGGCGACCACCTCGGGTGGTACCAGGAGCCCGAAGAGGTCGGCCACTGAGCCGGTGCGCCCGCGCACCATCAGAGCGGGCGCCTTCATGACGGCTTCAGGGGGCGGCGCTGTAGTGTTGACTGGAGACGTGCAACGCCACGCCGCCTGAAGACCGAACCGCCGTCGACGACCCCCGCGACCCTGCCTGGAGGCCCTCCGTGAGCGAACCCAACGAGCCGATCGTGTGGCAGCCGGCCGAGCCCGCGCCACTCCAGCCGGACGTGGACACGACGGTCCCGGCGGCCGCCCCGGCCCCCCTGACCTCGGTCGTGCCCGTCTCTGCCGAGGGTCCGGCCTTCCATGGCCGCCTGGACCGGGGGAACGTCCTCAAGGGCGCCATCGGCCTGGTGGCGGGGATCGCCATCGTGGCCAGTGTGGCCGTGGTCGCCGGGACCGCGCCAACGAGCGACGGCAACACGGCTGGCGCCGCGCCCCAGGCCTCGAGCTCGCCCAACCCGTCCGGACGGCCCGGACCCGCCTCACGGTTCGGGTTCCCGTCGATCGGCGGGATGTTCGGCTTCGGCGGGGGCCTCCCCGGCGTGGCCGCCTCGCCCGTCGGCGGCGTGACCATCGCCTCCATCAACGGCACCACGATCGGCCTCAAGACGGCCGACGGGTGGACCCGCAGCGTGACCCTCGACAGCTCGGTCAAGGTCACCGAGGACGGCCGCACGATGAGTGCCGGCGACCTCAAGGTGGGCCAGGCCGTGCGGCTCGAGGAGAAGCGCAACAGCGACGGGACGTTCACGGTGACCGGGCTCGCCATCGTCACGCCGAGCGTCGTCGGCCAGGTCACGGCCAAGACGGCCACCACGATCACCATCAAGCGCTTCGACGGCACGACCCAGACCATCGACGTGGACAGCAGCACGACCTACCGCATCCAGGGCGCCTCGACCAGCAACCTGGCCGCCATCACCGTCGGCATGACCATCGTCGCCAGTGGGCCGCAGGCCAGCGACGGGACCGTCCAGGCCTTTACCGTCCAGGGCGGCGACTTCCACCTGGATCGACCGTTCAACGGCAAGCGTCCGGCTCCGTCCGGCGCTCCCAAGTCCTCGGCCGCACCGCAGGGATCCGGGACGAACGGCTGACCATCCGACCGGGTCCCGACCCGGTCAGCCCACGCGGGCCCTGGCGCGCGCGACCCACTCCGAGGCGACCCGGCTGAGGCGCGCCTTGGCCAGGTTCTGACGCACGATCCAGCGCACGTCAGGCTGGGGGTCGTCCAGCCACGGGTCCAAGACCGGCAGACCGATCTCCGCGTCGGCAGCGACCGCCACGCTCCACCCGTAGCCCAGGGCCTGGCGCAGGACGCGCATGTCATCGGCCCGCGGGTCGCGCGCGTCGCGGACCATGACGGTCAGGCGCCCGAGGACCGCCAGCACCCGCGCGACGAACGCCCGTCCGCGCAGGAGCCGCGGCTCACACAGCGCAGCCATGGCCGCCCGTCCCTCCAGCGGTGTGCCGGTCGCCCAGCGCTCCATCTCGTCGAGGAGTGCCCCCGGGTCGACGTCACCCCACGCCTGGAGGCCGATCGCCACCGCCTCACGCACACGCCATCGTTCGTCGTTGGCCGTCCGCCGCAGGCGCGGCAACAGCGAGCGGTCGCCGGCGGCCACGAGTCGCCCCAGGCCCACGACGCCCACGCAGGCCAGGAACCCATCGGGGGAATCGCCCGGCGCCGCCGCGGCGTCCAGGGCAGCCCAGCGCTCCAGTTCAGCCCGGTCGGCCGCCGCGCTGGCCGCGTCGAGCAGCTCGAGGTTGCCGCGGGGCCCCGGCAGGTGGGAGTTGGCCCGCAGGTAGGCGGCCCGATCGGGTGCCGCCAGGAAACCGGCCAGCTCGTCGTCGCGTCGTGTCATGCGCTGCACCTCATCTCGAGGCGCAGCTTACGGACTCGCAGGCGCCTTGGGGTGGACCGTGTGGGCGGTGGCTCGATGGCAGACCACGGCGAGGGTCGCCCCCAGGAACGGGGCCGTGAGGTAGATCCAGAGGCCGTGCAGGTCACCGGCCACGAGCGCCGGCCCGAGCGACCGCGCGGGATTCATCGAGGCGCCGCTGATCGGCCCGCCGACGAGCGCCCCTAGGGCGACGGTCGCGCCGATCGCCAGCCCCGTCGACTGCCCGGTAAGGCGAGGTCCGGTCGCCACGGCCAGGATGACCAGCGCAAGCAGGAAGGTCAGCGTGACCTCCCACGCGAACGCCTGCCATGGGTCGCCCGCGGGGCTGGTCACGCCGAGGGGAACGCCGCCGCCGAGCGAGACTCGCAGCATCACGGCGGCCCCCACAGCCCCCACCGTCTGGGCGAGCCAGTAGGGCACCACACGTGTGGGCGGGAACCGGCGGGCCAGGACGAACGCGGTCGTGACCGCCGGGTTGAAGTGCGCACCGGAGACCGATCCGAACGCCTCGACCATGACGAAGATGGCTAGGCCGAACGCGGCCGCGACGCCGATGGCGCCAACCTCTCCGAGCGCGATCGCGCCACAGCCGGCGAAGACGAGGGTGAAAGTGCCGACCGCCTCTGCGACCAGGGCCCGCCCGAGCGAGTTCCCCCTCACCCGGCGAGGCTGGGTCGCGGGGCCGCGCCGCGAGCACGCAGGGCCAGCTCGATGAAAGGATGCAGCCGCATCATGACCTCCATCCGCGTCCGCTCGAAGGCGGCCAGCTTCTCGGCGTCCGTGCCCTCGACCTCGGCCGGATCTTCCAGGCCCCAATGCAGGCTGTTGTACGAGCCGGGGAACACCGGGCAGGACTGGCGGGCCCGGTCGCAGACGGTGATGACGTAGTCGAACGGCTGGCCCAGGAACTCGTCGACCGACTTGCTGCGGGCGGCCGACCAGTCGATCCCGACCTGGGCCAGGGCACGGACGGTGAAGGGATTCACGCCGCGCGGCTCGGTCCCGGCGCTGCAGACCTCGAAGGCAGATCCGCCGTGCTGCTGCAGGAGTGCCTCGGCGAGCTGGCTGCGGGCCGAGTTGCCCGTGCAGACGAAGAGGACGCGGATCGGGGCATCGGACACGGTGGATCCTCCCTGCGTCGCCCGGCCGGCGGCGTCGATGGTTGCTTCCAGGTCGTCGAGTTCGACGGCCAGCCGGGCGAGGTCGTCCCGCTGGCGCTCGATGGCCAGCCGTTGCCCGGCGATGAGGGGCTGCAGGTCCAGGTCGACCGCGCCCCGGGTCAGGCACAGGTCGGCCAACCGACCCGCCTCCACCGGCGCGAGGCCCAGCCGCCGGAGCGTGATGACGATACGCAGGCGCGCGACGTCCGCCTCGTCGTACTCGCGGTAGCCGTTGGCGGCCCGGTGGGCCGGTGGCACGGCGCCCGCCGCTTCGTAGAAACGCACCGCTGATGGGGCGATCCCCACGCGGTGGGCGACGTCAGTGACCCTCATGGCGTGACCGTACACCTTCAAGTGACTTGAAGGTCAAGGGTGACCTATGAGAGGGCCATGAACCCCGCGGCATCGGGTTGGCCGGCGAGCAGGGCGACGGTCGCGGCCGGCCCGGGCCGGGCGTAGAGGAAGCCCTGGCCGAGGGCGACCCCAAGGTCCCGCAGGGCCTCCTGTTCCTCCACCCGCTCGATGCCTTCGGCGATGAGCGTGCCCCCATGCCGCCGCGTGACGTAGGCCAGGCCGGCGACGACCGCCTGGCGGACGGGGTCGCGCTCGATGGCGTGCACGACGCCCATGTCGACCTTCACGAAATCCGGCCGCAGTCCAGCGATGTGGCGCACGTTCGCCGCGCCGGCGGACGCGTCGTCGATGGCCACCCGCACGCCGTGGCCCAGCGACGCGACCGCCCGACGGAGCGCCCGCCGGTCGTCGACAGCAGCGTGAGCCGAGACCTCCAGCACGATCCGGTGGGGCGATCGCGCCAGCACGCGGCGCAGGCGGCTGCTGGCCTGGATCACGGCCGGCGAGGCGTTGAGGCTGAGCCAGGGTCCAGCAGGGAGCCCTTGCGACGCCTCGATGGCGGCATCCAGGCAGGCCAGCTCGAGCTCCACCCCGCGGCCCACCGCTGCGGCGTCGGCGAACCGGCGGTCGGGGCGAACGCCGTCGTCGAAGCGCGTCAACGCCTCGTGGCCGACGGCCTGCCCGGTGTCCAGGGCCACGATGGGCTGGAAGACGGGCCGGAACGCGCCCGAGGTCAGCAGGGCCGCGATCTCCCTGTCCATCAGCGCGCGATCGCGGCGCGCCCCCAACTCCGCGGCCATGACCGAGGCGATGACCGAGGCGGCCGCCTCGAATGCCGGGAGGTGTTCCGCGAGCCGTCGGACCTGTTCGCCGGGAGCCTCGAGCACCAGCGCGCCGATGGCGCGCGGCCCGATGCGGAGCGGTACGACGGCCATGCTGCTCGACTCGGCCCCGCCGGTACGCGGCGTCGAGGAGCCCGGGGCCAGGTCCCACGGCCCGACCCACGGTCCACCATCGATGCGGGGTCGGAGGTGGGCCTCGAGCGGCTCGGCCAGCGGCCGGTTCACGGCGACGACCGGATCGGTCGGGTCGCTCACGCCGAGGGCCATGAGTCGACCGCCGGCATCCGTGCCGAGCAGGATGGCCCGGTCGATGCCGGTCAGGCTGGCGAGCTCACGGCAGATACAGGCCGCAGGGTCCTCCGCCTGGGCTGCGGCGGCGAGGCGACCGAGCATCGAGGTCTGTTCCCCCCACGCCATCGCCCGGGGATCTGCTCCGGCCGTCATCGTGGGTCCTCGCATGCTCGAGACCGTACGTCGCGGCGCCGATCTGCGGCGCGACCCGAAGGTCACCCGCGCACCGCGTGGAGGTACTCCCGCGCCCGGGCGTCCAGTCGCTCCGCCAGTGTTCGACGGTGCTTGACAGATTACTTAGTACTCACTAACCTCACGCCCCATGAGCGCCGCGACCACCCGCAAGACCGCCGAAGAGCGCCGCGATTCCGTGATCGCGGAGGCGAGCAAGGAGTTCGCCGTGGGCGGCTACGCCGGCACCTCCACCGAGGCTATCGCCCGCCGCGTGGGCGTTTCCCAGCCCTACCTCTTCCAGCTCTTCGGGACCAAGCGCGACCTCTTCATCGCCGTGACGCGGGCCTGCTTCCGCCGCACCCGGGCCGCGTTCGAGGCCAGCGCCAAACACGCGCGGGCGCAGGAGCCGACGCTGGAGTGCAACGCGGTCCTGATGGCCATGGGCGAGACATACAAGGACCTCCTGCAGGACCGTGACATGCTCCGGTTGCAGCTCCAGGCCTACGCCGCGTGCGCCGATCCGGACATCCGTGCCGTGGTCCGCGAAGAGTTCGCCGCCCTGTACCGTTCGGTGGCCGC
Source organism: uncultured Anaerolineaceae bacterium (assembly GCA_964518505.1). GTDB lineage: Bacteria > Chloroflexota > Limnocylindria > Limnocylindrales > CSP1-4 > DASPUH01. The sequence continues at coordinate 179,891 of CAZFGT010000001.1, forward strand.
CGCGTCGGGCGCCGGTGACGAGGCCCTGGAGGCGTGGTTTGCGGAGGGCATGTTGCTCAACGTCGCCGCCGCCATCGGCAACACGACCACGACCCATGGCCTGACCCTTGCCTCGCTGGGAGGCGCCTCATAAGAACGCCCGAGGGCCGCCCCTTTTTTTGCCCCGCTTACTTAGTGATTGCTAACTAGAAGGGACTCCCCGCCGATGACCCGCCGAGCCACCGCCTGGACCTTCGCCATCACGGCGATCGCCCTCTTCATGGTCAGCCTCGACAACCTCGTCGTGACCACCGCCCTGCCGGTCATCCGGCGCGACCTGGGCGCCTCCCTCCAGGACCTCGAATGGATGGTCAACGCCTACACGCTCACCTTCGCCGTGCTCCTCCTGACGGGCGCAGCGCTGGGCGACCGCTTCGGCCGGCGGCGCCTGTTCCTCATCGGCCTGACCATCTTCACCGTGGGCTCCGCCGCAGCGGCCCTCGCCCCCACGAGCAGCGCCTTGATCGTGGCCCGCGCCGTGCAGGGCCTGGGCGGCGCGATCGTCACGCCCCTGACCCTGACCATCCTCTCTGCCGCGGTGCGGCCCGAGCGCCGTGCGCTCGCGTTGGGCGCCTGGGGCGGCGTCGGTGGCCTGGCCATCGCGATCGGCCCCCTGGTCGGCGGCGCCATCACGCAGGGCGTGAACTGGCACTGGATCTTCTGGCTCAACGTGCCCATCGGGATCGTCGCGGTTGCGCTGGCCGCCGTCCGGCTGCAGGAGACGCGCGGGCCGGAGGGTCGCCTGGACCTGGGCGGTCTGGCCCTCGCCAGCGCCAGCCTGCTCGGTCTCGTGTGGGGCGTCATCCACGGCAACGATCGGGGCTGGACCGACCCACAGATCGTGCTGACCATCGGCGGTGGGCTCGCCTTCTTGGCGGCCTTCGTGGCCTGGGAGATCCGCTCCGACCACCCCATGCTGCCGCTGCACCTGTTCCGCAGCCGCGCGTTCGCCGCCGCGAACACGGTCTCGCTGCTGATGTACTTCGGGATGTTCGGCTCGATCTTCCTGCTGTCGCAGTTCTTCCAGAACGTGCAGGGCTACAACCCGTTCGAAGCCGGGCTCCGGGTCCTCCCCTGGACGGCCATGCCCGCTTTCGTGGCGCCCCTGGCCGGGGCCTTGACCGGGCGCATCGGCGCGCGGCCCATCCTGGTGGCCGGCCTGACCCTCATGTCGATCGGCCTTGGCTGGCTCGCCGCGATCATCTCGCCGACCACGCCGTACGCGGCGATCGTGCCCGCCTTCGTCGTCAGCGGCATCGGCATGGGCCTCTTCTTCGCGCCGATCGCCAACGTCGTCCTGTCGGCCGTCCGGCCGGAGGAGGAGGGCAAGGCATCAGGCGCGAACAACGCCATCCGCGAGGTCGGCGGCGTCTTCGGCGTCGCGGCCCTGGCGGCCGTCTTCAGCGCCAACGGCTCCTACGCCTCCGCCCAGACCTATGTGGCCGGCCTCGTGCCGGCCGTGGCGGTCGGGGCCGCCGTCGTGGCCGCCTCCGCGGTCGTGGCCCTGCTCATCCCGAACCGCGGCGCGATGCGCGGCGCACTCCGCGTGGCGGGTCGGCGCGAGGTCGGCGCCGAGGGCGATCTCGCCATGTGATCCTGCACGGCCTGCGGCCCGTGAACCGGCGGCGCCCCTCAGACGTTCCTCAGGAAGCAGCCCGAGACTAACCCCGCCGGTGCCATCGGTGTCCAGGACGCCGCGGACGTGGCCCGGCTGACGGAGAGCCCCTCGCGCGATGTTCCGCCCCCCGGTCCAGCCGCCGCCACCTCCGCTGCTGCCATCCCGGCCGCGCCTGGGCCGCCTTCGGGCGGCGCCGGGCCGTCTCCGTCCGGCCGCCCTGTTCGCCGTGGGCGTCGCCGCAGCGCTCGTGGCGGTCGCCCTGTTCAACGTCGCGGAGCCCGCGCCGGCGCCGCTCACGGGTGACGACGTCGACCAGGCGATCGCCAGCGCACTTGCTTCCCAGACGCCCGGGCCCGCCCTGTCGGAGGCGGCGTACGCGGCCATCCGGCCATCGCTCGTCCTGATCCGGACCCAGTCGCCGGCCCCATCCGGGGGCACGGTCGGGTCGGGCCTGGGTAGCGGCGTGATCATCGACACCGCCGGTGACATCCTGACGAGCCTGCATGTGGTGGCGGACGCCACCGCCATCCAGGTCACGTTCGCCGACGGGACGACCTCGTTGGCCCAGGTCGCGACAAGAGTCCCGGCGCAGGACATCGCGGTCCTGCAGGCCGAGCAGCCGCCGGCGACCCTGACCCCGGCCACGCTCGGCAACCCCAACGCCGTGCGCGTCGGCAGCGACGCCTACGTCGTGGGCAACCCCTTCGGCCTGACGGGATCCCTCAGCGCGGGCGTCGTCTCGGCCCTCGGCCGCGACTTCCAGGAGCCGGATGGCGGGCCCCTGCTGCACGGCATGATCCAGGTCGACGCGGCGATCAACCCGGGCAACTCCGGCGGCCCCCTGGTGGACCGCGACGGCAGGGTCATCGGCATCGTCACCGGGCTGGTCAACCCGACCCCCGAGGACGTCTTCATCGGCATCGGTTTCGCCGTCCCCATCGACGTGGCGGGCGGCGCGGCCGGAGCCCCTCAGGATTAGCTGGAGCGGAGGCAGGCCATCCATGGAACACGACGGGCACGCGCCGACGGTGGCGCTGGACCAGGGACGACCCATGGAGCGGGTCCTCTACGAGGTCAAGCGGGTCATCGTGGGCCAGGACCACCTCCTGGAACGCCTCGTGGTGTCGCTCCTGGCGCGCGGCCACCTGCTCGTCGAGGGCGTGCCCGGCCTGGCCAAGACGATGGCTATCAAGACCCTCGCCGCGTCCGTCGGCGGAGACTTCAAGCGCATCCAGTTCACCCCCGACCTGGTCCCCGCGGACCTGGTCGGGACGCGCATCTACAACCAGAAGACCGGCGAGTTCCACACCTCGCTGGGGCCGGTCTTCACCAACCTGCTCCTGGCCGACGAGATCAACCGCGCCCCCGCCAAGGTCCAGAGCGCGCTGCTGGAGGTGATGCAGGAGCGCCAGGTGACGATCGGCCACACGAGCCACCCGGTGCCCGAGCCCTTCCTGGTCCTGGCCACCCAGAACCCCATCGAGACCGAGGGCACCTACGCCCTGCCGGAGGCACAGGTCGACCGCTTCATGCTCAAGGTGGTCGTCGGCTACCCCACGCCGACGGAGGAGTTCAGCATCGTCGAGCGCCAGATCGGCCCCGCCGAAACGGTCGCCAAGGTCCTCTCGACGGAGGACCTGCTGGCCCTCCAGCGGCAGGTCGACCAGGTCTACGTGGACCCCTCGCTCTACGACTACGCCGTCCGCCTGGCCACCGCGACCCGATCCCCGGCGACCCACGGCATGCCCGACATCGCCCGCTACATCACCTACGGCGCGAGCCCCCGCGCGTCGATCAACCTCATCCTCACCGCCCGTGCCCTGGCCTTCGTCCGCGGGCGCGACTACACCCTGCCCCAGGACGTACTGGACATGGCCCTCGACGTGATGCGGCACCGGCTCGTCCTGTCCTTCGAGGCCCTCGCCGACAACGTCAGCAGCGACGAGCTGCTGAACCACGTCGTGGGGCGCATCTCGGCCCCGGCCGTGCCCCTGCGGGAGAGACCCCACGTACCAGCCAACGCCTGAACGCGTCCTGCAGCGCCTGGACTGGCAGGTCGTCCGCCGGCTGGACGGCCTGCTGCAGGGTGACTACCGCAGCCTGTTCCACGGCAACGGCGTGGACCTCATCGGCCTGCGCGAGTACCAGGCGGGCGATGACGTGCGCTACATCGACTGGAACGTCACAGCGCGGATGGATGTGCCGTACGTGCGCCGGTACGCGGAGGACCGAGACCTGACGGCCTGGTTCCTGCTGGACCTGAGCCCCTCGGTCGACTTCGGGACGCTCGACTCGGCGCGCGTCAAGCGGACCGTGCTCATCGACTTCGTGACGACCCTGGCTCGTCTGCTGACCCGTCGCGGGAACCGCGTCGGCGCGATCCTCTTCGACACGACCAGCCAGCGCACGATCCCCGCCGGCAGCGGGCGGCTGCAGGTGCTGCGCCTGGTGGACGAGCTGATGCGCGAGCCGGTCCCCGCGTCCGGGCCGATGACCGACCTGGCGCCGCTCCTGCAGTCCGCCGGGCAGGCCTTCAAGCGCCGCTCGCTGGTCTTCCTCATCTCCGACTTCATCTGCCAGCCGGGCTGGGAGCGGCCGCTCGACAGCCTCAGCCGCCGTCACGAGGTGGTCGCCGTGCGCCTCCTGGATCCGCGCGAGCTGCGCCTCCCGGACATGGGGCCGCTGATCATGGAGGACGCCGAGACCGGCGAGCAGCTCTACGTGGACACCCACGACCGTGGCTTCCGCCGGCGGTTCGAGGCCGCCGCGGCGACACGAGAGCAGGCCACGCAGCAGGCCTTCAGGCGGGCCGGCGTCGATGCCCTCGCCCTGTCGACCGATGACGACCTCGTGCGGGCCATCGTGCGCATGGCCACCCTCCGCCGCCGGCGCCGGAGATAGGCCGTGTCGTTCCTGTGGCCGCAGGCGCTCCTCGCGCTGGTCCTCGTACCGGTGGGCCTCAGCCTGCTCGTGGCGCTGGATCGCCGGCGGCGGCGCGCGGCAGAAGCCGGCCTGGCGTTGCCCGCGGTCCGCCGGCCGCAGCGCATCCGCGGCCGCCTGCCGGGGCTGCTGATGCTGCTCGGTTTTGTCGCCCTGGGCGTCGCCCTGGCGCGGCCGCAGGCCACCGTGGCCGTGCCGGTGGAGCAGGGCACCGTCGTGCTGGCCTTCGACATCTCGGCCAGCATGGCCGCCACGGACCTCGCCCCGACCCGCATGGTGGCGGCCAAGGCGGCCGCCAAGGCCTTCGTGCAGGCACAGCCGGAGAACGTGGCCATCGGGGTCGTCGCCTTCAGCGACGCCGGCATCACCACCCAGGCGCCGACCAAGGACCAGGCCACCGTGCTCGCGGCGATCGACCGGCTGGCACCCCAGAAGGGGACTTCCATCGGGCTCGGCATCGCCGCCGCCCTGAAGGCCGTGAGCGTCGCGGAGCAACCGCCGGCCATCGACTACTACAGCAGCGCGTCGCCGGCGCCGACCGCCTCCCCTGCCCCGGTGCCACCCGGCAGCGACACCGCCGCCCTCATCGTGCTGCTGACCGACGGCGAGAACAACGAGCAGCCCGATCCGCAGACCGCCGCCCAGGCGGCCGCCGACCGTGGCGTGCGGATCGACACGGTCGGTATCGGGACCACGGCGGGCGCCGATGTCGAGCTCAACGGCTTCACCGAACACACCGCCCTGGACGAGGCGACCCTCCAGCAGGTCGCCCAGACGACGGGCGGGACGTATTTCAGCGCCGCGGACGCGGGCCACCTGACATCGCTCTACGCCGGCCTGCACCCGGCCGTGGCCATCCAGCCCCAGCCGCTGGAGGTCACCGCCCTCGTCGCTGGGCTGGGCCTGCTGTGCCTGATGGTCGGCGGCGCGGCGTCGCTCGTGTGGCTGGGGCGGTTGCCGTGATGGACCTCCTCTGGACGGGTGCGCTGGGCCTGCTGTTGCTCGTGCCCGCCCTGGCGGTCGTCTACGTCTGGGCCCTGCGGCGGCGGCGCCCGGCGGCCGTGCGGTACTCCAGCCTCTCCCTGGTCCGTGAGGCCCTGCCGCGCACGTCACGCCTGCGGCGCCACCTGCCGTTCGCCATCTTCCTCGCCGCGGTCGCCAGCCTCGTCGTCGCGCTGGCGCGGCCCGCCGCGATCGTGGCCGTACCCACCAACCAGACGACCGTGATGCTGACCATCGACGTGTCGGGCAGCATGTGCTCCACCGACGTGTCGCCCTATCGCCTGGGCGCGGCCGAGGCCGCTGCCGCCCGCTTCGTGGCCCAGCAGAGCGCCACGACGCAGATCGGGCTCGTGGCCTTCAGCGGTTTCGCGGAGGTGGTCCAGGCACCGACCAACGACCGCGCCCTGCTCGACACGGCGCTCCAGAGCCTCCTCACCGGGCGGCGCACGGCCATCGGCAGCGGCATCCTCACCTCGATCGATGCCATCGCCCAGATCGACCCCAGCGTCGCCCCGAGCCAGACCGACTCGAGCACCGCCCCGCCGCCCCAGCCGGTCGCGCCGGGGGCCTACGCGCCCGACATCATCGTCGTCCTCACCGACGGCGTGAGCAACACCGGTCCCGCGCCCGAGGACGCGGCCAAGCAGGCGGCCGACCGCGGCGTGCGCGTCTACACCATCGGCTTCGGCACGGCCGACGGCGGACCCTTGGATCCCACCTGCGCCACGCAGTTCCTGGGCCGCGAGCCCGGCGCCGGCGGCTTCGGCGGCGGCTTTGGTGGAGGCGGTGGCGGCACCGGCTTCCGGCGGGGCATCGACGATCAGGCGCTCATGCAGGTCGCCTCGATCACTGGCGGCAAGTACTACCCAGCCGAGAGCGCCGAGCAGCTGGAGAGCGTCTTCGCCAGCCTGCCGACGTCCCTGATCACGAAGCACGAGGCGGTCGAGGTGACCGTGGGCTTCGTGATCACCGGCACGGTCCTGGCGGCGTTCGCCGTGCTGCTCGGCAGGGCCTGGCGGCCGTTGCCCTAGGGCAGAGGTCGGTCAGGCGGGCGTGGCGGCCGGGGCCGGCATCGCCTGGGCCGGGGTCATGGGGTTGCGCCACGGGCGGAACCAGCGCTGGGGATACCAGCGCCCCTCGACGCGCGCCTGGATGCCCAGCAGCTGCCGGCGCACCATGACGAAGACGCCCAGGCCCATGAAGCCGCCGAGCATCTCGGCGATCTGGCCGGTCATAGGGGTGGCGAGGCGGAAGCGCTCGATGAGCCGGGTGTGGCCGCCCTCGAGCGGCTCAAGGAAGAACGTCCAGGTCGCCCGGAACTGGCCGGGGACCATCGTCTCCAGCGCCGCGCTCGTGGCCTTCAGGTTGACCGAGGCGGACTCCGCCGGCTTGGCGGCCTGCTGGTTGACGAGCTCATCGTCCAGGTAGAGGACGAGGGTCCGCTCCGGCTCGAGCTCCTTGACCAGGAACCCGCCCCCGGGATGGGTCGGCATGAGGTCGCCGACGGCCAGCGCCTGCAGCTCGGGCACGAGCTCGTGGGCGCTGGGGCGATCCATGTCGATGGCGTCATAGCTGTACCAGCCGGCGCGCCCGTAGCCCATCTGCATGAGCCACGGCCAGACGACCGCCGGCGGCGCGGCGATCTCGATGCCGCGTGTGTCGCTGGCCGTCGGGTCGGCGATCAGGTCGTCCCCGGGGAGCGGCTTGGCGGTCTCGAGCGGGTCGATGCCCCACGTGCGCGCCACTCGGCGCGTGCCCACGAGGGTGATCGTGGCGGTCGCGGCGATGAGGCCCGCGCCCCCGATCAGGATCTTACGAAGCATGGCAGTACCTCCTGCCTGCAGCCTCGCCCGTCACCTCACCGGTCACAAGGGCCGAGAGTCACGATCGGCCCTAGGTCACTTGTTCTTGGTCCCCGGCGCGCGGTACTGGGCGTCCACCTTGGCCGCCGCGTCAAGGTCGGCGGCCGTGAGCAGAACGGTCGTCGACGTGGTGACCGCGCCGGTCGCGCTGACGGTCAGGCTCAGGGCGGCGGCGGCGGCGTTGTCGGGCAGGTCCGCGATCAGGTAGAAGTCGTGCGGGCCGAACGCCCAGTACATGCCCTCGACCTTGCCGCCGGCGCTCTTGACCAGGCGCTCCACGACCTTCTGGCGGGCCGTGCCGCCCTCGCTGAGCACGCCCTTCGCGCCGGCCGCGGTGTAGGACGCGGTGAGCAGGAACTTGGCCATGGGTCTCCTCGGCGTTTGCGGTAGGCCCGGCGTGGAAGCGCCACGGCTCTCCAGCCCATCCTACCGCGGGTGCGACGCGGCCGGCCGACGCCGGCGACAAGGCGCTACGATGCGCGCATCCCAGAGGTCCCCCGACGCGCCCCAGCCTGACCGGAGGTGTGGTGGTCCGACTCATCGTGGCGCTCATGGCCAACGCCGCCGCGTTCGTCGTGACCGTCCGAGCGTTGCCCGGCCTCCAGTTCGCCGTCGGCCAGCCTCGCGGCCGGATCATCGAGGCGAGCATCGCCTTCGCCGTCCTGGGCCTGATCGGCCCATGGCTCGTCCGGCGGGCCCTGCCGATGCGGCCGCGTCTGCCCCGCCTGGTCGCGGTCACCGTGGTCGCGGTGGCGGCCAGCGCGGTCTGGCTCGTCGGCTTCGCCTTGATCGGGAGCGCCCTCGGCATCGGCTTCCGGGTGGGCCACCTGCCGACGAGCTTGACCGCCGATTCGCTCGGCTGGGTCGCCCTGGGGGCGGTCGGGCTGGCCGTGGGCCCGGCGGCCACCGAGCTCATCGAACCGCTCCTCGCGCGTGCCCCGTCGGCGGCCCAGGCCGTCCGTCTGCCGGGCGCGCCGATCCTGCTCATCTTCCTGCTGTCGGGCGCAGCGGGCCTGGTCTACGAGGTCGTCTGGGCGCGCCAGCTGGTGCTCGTGTTCGGCAACACGACACAGGCCGTCTCGGCCATCCTGACCGGCTACTTCGGCGGCCTGGCGCTGGGCAGCTTCGGCGGCGGCCGCATCGCCGACCGGATGCGACGCCCGCTGCGCCTGTACGGGGTCCTGGAGTTGCTGCTCGTCGTGATCGTCCTGCTCACACCGCTCCTCTTCCGCAGCCTCGACGACCTGTACCGCCCGCTGTTCACGAGCCTCTCCGGCTCGCCGACCGTCCTCCAGCTGGTGCGCTACGGGCTGGCCCTGCTGGCCCTCGCGCCCGCGACGGTCCTCATGGGCGCGACGCTGCCGACCCTGGCGCGATACCTCGCCCGCCGCCGGTCGGAGCTCGGCTCGTCGTTCGGCCGGCTCTACGCCGCCAACACCATCGGCGCCATCGCCGGCACGCTCGTGGCGGGCCTCGTGCTGATCGAGCTCCTGGGCCTGACGGCGACCCTCGTCGTCGGCGCCATCGGCTCGGCCACGGCGGGCCTTAGCGCCCTGGCCATCGATCGGCGCGACAGCTCCCCGGCCGTCGCGCCGCCGCCCCCAGTCGTGCGCACCGACACTGGCCGCATCGGGGGCGACCGCTCCGTCGCGCTGGCCGTGGCTTTCGTGTCGGGGCTGACCTCGCTGGGCTACCAGCTGCTCTGGACGCGGACGCTCGCCTCAGGGTCGGGCAACACGACCTACGTCTTCACCCTGATCCTGGCCACCTTCCTGGTCGGCATCGCGGCCGGCGCGGCCCTCATCACCCGCCGCGCCCATCGCCTGGGGTCCGTGGTCGGCGCGCTGGGCGCGGTGCAGGTCGGCATCAGCGCCATCGTCCTGATCGGCCTGATCGTCCTCAGCGGCCACACGGCGGCGCTGCCCTTCATCGCCCGCGTCGTGATCGTGGTCCTGCCCGCGACCCTCGTGCTGGGCCTGACCCTGCCACTGGCGTCGCGCCTCGTCGCCGGGGCCGATGGAGAGGGCGCCGAGGGCGGCCTGGGCAGGGACGCAGGCCTGCTGCTCGCGTGCAACACGGTCGGCGCGATCGGCGGCACGTTCGTCGTGCCGTTCTTCCTCATCCCCGTCATCGGCTCCCTGCCCTCGCTCGTCCTGCTGGCGCTCATCAATGCCGCCTTCGGCGTCTGGCTGCTCCTGCGCGGCCGCGATCTGCCCGTGCCCTGGCGCCGCTTCGCCACGGTGGCCGGCGTGGCCGTCCTGGCCGTCGCCGTGCTGGCCATGGGCTGGCCCGGCGATCCGCTGCTGATGGACCCCGGCGCGACGCACCTGGCCTCCACGACGCGCCTGCTGGCGAGCGCCGAGGACGAGATCGCGGCGGTCCAGGCGGGCGGCGTCGCCGGCAGTCCCCAGCTGCTGGTGGGCGGCACGGGCATGACCAA
>CAZFGT010000002.1:0-21365 GCA_964518505.1 uncultured Anaerolineaceae bacterium
GTGCACGGCGATGGCCCGGGCGTAGGCGGCTTCGTACTCGCGAGCCGGGACGCCCCAGGCGTGGTCCTCGGCCATCCCGCGGCGCACCAGGGCGGCCCACCGGTCCGGGTCGCGGTACGCGGCCACGGCCCGCCGCACGGCTTCCCGCAGGGCCGCCGGCGTCGCCTCCTGGAAGGTGAAGCCGTTGCCACGCGTCCGGGCATCGGCGTCGAAGACGGTGTCGGCGAGGCCGCCGGTGGCCCGCACGATGGGCACCGACCCGTAGCGCAGGGCGATGAGCTGGCCCTGGCCTGACGGCTCGAAGCGGGACGGCATCAGGAACGCGTCGCTGGCCGCGTAGATCCGGCGCGCCTCGTCGCGGTCGAAGCGGTCGAGCACCACCAGCCGGTCGGGGTGACGGACCGCCAGCGCCTGCAGGCCGGCGACCAACCGCGCGTCGCCCGTCCCCAGCACGATCAGCCGCACCCCCATCCGCAGGAGAGCCGGGGCCGCGCCGGTCAGCAGGTCGAAGCCCTTCTGCGGGTCCAACCGACCGACCAGGCCCATCAACGGCGCGCCGCGCGCGTCCCAGCCGCGACCGATGCCGGGCGCCAGGCCATGGCGCGCCACGAGATCGGCCTTGCAGGCGGCCTTCCCGGCGAGGGCGCGCCGGCTGAACGCCGCGGCCTGCACGGCATCGTGGGCCGGGTCCCAGAGGACGGTGTCGATGCCGTTCATGATCCCCACGTACCGGTCGCCAAGGTCGCGCAGCAGGTCGTCGACACCGGACCCGTAGGCCGGCCCCAGCGTCTCGCGGGCGTACGTGGGGCTCACGGTGTTGACCAGGTCCGCGTGCGTCAGGCCCTCGCGCAGGAGGTCGACCCCTGCCGGCCTGCCCACCGAGGCGGGCAGGCCGAGCCGCCACGCCTCGGGGCGCGGCGTCCAGCCGTGGTACGCCAGGTTGTGGCAGGTGAGCTGGCTGGCCGCTGGACCCACGACAGGATCGGTGGCATACCCATGGCGCAGGTGGAGGAGCACCGGACCGGCCTGCCAGTCGTGGCCGTGCACGATGTCGACGGGCCGTCCCTCCGCCCGGATCGTCTCCAGGGCGGTGCGTCCGAGCAACGCGAAGCGGCCCGCGTTGTCGGGGTAGTCGGCACCTGCCTCGCCGTAGAGCCCGGCTCGATCGAACGACGAGGGATGGTCCACGAGGCGGACGCGGTAGCCGTCACCGGCGAAGGTCAGGAGGCCCACCTCGACGTGGCCCGATCGGCGCGGACCCGTCGCCACCGGCACGCGGATCGTGCTCCGCACGGGCGGCGGGTCGAGCGGCAGCCGGACGCCCCGGTAGTGCGGCAGGTAGACGTCCACCTCATGACCCAGCTGGCCGAGGGCGCGCGAGAGCGCGTCGACGACGTCGGCCAGGCCGCCGGTCTTGGCGTAGGGCTCGCACTCGGAGGCGACCATGGCGATCCGCACGTGTGCATCGTAGCCGCCGCGGCAGGTGCGTCGTGTACGATGCCGGCGCATGTTCATGCCCGAGATCCCGGCCCAGGAGCTCGTCCCGCTCCGGCTGCCACCCCGCCTGGCCGGCCTCCGGCGTCTCGCCTTCAACCTCTACTGGACGTGGCATCCGGAGGTGCGCGAGCTCTTCAGCCGGATCGACGCCGGCGCCTGGGAGCGGTACCGCAGCCCGGTGCCGCTCCTGCACCTGGACCGGGACTGGACCGAGCTTCTCGACAACGAGGGCTTCATGGTCGACTACGAGGCGGTCCTGGCCAGCTTCGACGCCTACCTGGCCAACGGTAGCGGCCACTGGTATCCCGGCGGCGCCGGCGCAACCTTCGCCGGTCCGGTGGCTTACTTCTGCGCCGAGTACGGCATCCACGAGACGCTTGGCCTCTATTCCGGGGGCCTGGGCGTCCTCGCCGGCGACCACTGCAAGACGGCCTCCGATATGGCCCTGCCGGTCGTCGCCGTGGGCCTCTTCTACCGCCACGGCTACTTCAGCCAGACGATCGACGCCGACGGCCACCAGGAGCACGCCTACCCCGACTTCGACCCGCGCCGCATGCCCCTCCAGCGTGTCATCGGCCAGGACGGCGGGCCGCTGCTCGTGCCCGTCGAGCTGCCCGGGCGGACCGTCCACTGTGCCGTGTGGCGGGTGGAGGTGGGCCGCGTGCCCCTCCTGCTGCTGGACTCGGACGTGCCCGAGAACGTGCCGGAGGACCGCCCCATCACCCACATCCTGTACGTGCGCGGCCGCGAGATGCGCCTGTACCAGGAGATCGTGCTCGGCGTGGGCGGCGTGCGCGCCCTGCGCGCGCTCGGCATCGACCCGGCGGCCTGGCACCTCAACGAGGGCCACTCGGCGCTCCTCCTCGTGGAGCGCACCCGCGAGCTGATGGCCGGCGGGATGCCGTACGAGGAAGCCCTGGCCGCCGTCAGCGCGGCGTCCGTCTTCACCATCCACACCCCCGTGGCGGCCGGCAACGAGCGCTTCGCCGCCGACCTGGTGCGCCGCCTGATCGCACCCCTGCTGGCCGGCGTCGGCCTCGATGTGGAGCGGATCCTGGAGCTCGGCCGGGGGCCCGACGGGAACGCCGCCGAGTTCGACATGACGGCCCTCTGCCTGCGCAGCACCTCGGGCGCGAACGCCGTCAGCCAGCTCCACGGGCGCACGGCCAACGCCACCTGGCACGAGGTCGCGGGCCGCGAGATCCTGGCCATCACCAACGGCGTACACGTGGCCTCCTGGCTGGGGACCCCGTTGCGGCGTCTGTACGAACAGCGTGGCGCGGACCTCGACCGGCTCGACGCGGCCCGCCCGGCGGACCGCTTCTGGGAGCACCTGGACAGCGTCGAGGACGACCGCCTGTGGGCCGCCCACCGGCACCTCAAGGTGGAGCTGGCGCTCTACGCCCGGCGCCACCTGCGGCATCAGTTCGCGCGCCTCGGCGAGGCCCCAGAGGCGCTGGCGGAGTTGTCCCAGGCACTGGATCCCGACGTCCTGACGGTCGGCTTCGCGCGGCGGTTCGCCACCTACAAGCGCGCCGAGCTGCTCTTCCTGGACGAGGAGCGGCTGGCGTCGATCCTGTGCGACCGTGATCGACCGGTCCAGGTGGTGATGGCCGGCAAGGCCCATCCGGCCGACCGCCCCGGCCAGCAGGTCATCCGCGACATCTTCGCCCGCAGCCGCGACGACCGCCTGCGGGGCCGGGTCCTGATCCTGGAGAACTACGACATGCGCATGGCCCGCCGGCTCGTGCGGGGCACGGACGTCTGGCTCAACACGCCGCGCCGGCCCCTCGAGGCGTCCGGCACGAGCGGCATGAAGGCGGGCGCCAACGGCGCCATCAACTGCTCGGTCCTGGACGGCTGGTGGGACGAGGGCTACACCGGGGACAACGGCTGGGCCATCGGCGGCCGCGACATCGATCCCAACGACGGGGCCCAGGACTGGGCCGATGCGCAGGCCCTGTACCACCTCCTGGCCGACGAGATCGTGCCCCTCTACTACACCCGCGGCGAGGATCGGCTGCCCCACGGCTGGCTGGGTCTCATGCGTCGCTCGCTGGCCTCCATCACGTGGCGCTTCTCGAGCACCCGCATGCTCGAGGAGTACGTGGCCCAGCTCTACCTGCCGGCCGCCTCCGGGGCGATGAGCCGACGCCAGGTCAGGACCGGGCGGTAGTCCAGGCTCGCATACAGGGCCGTGGCGGCCGCGTTGTCGGCCTCCACCGAAAGCCATACCAGCCGCGCCCCGCCGGCCAGGCCGGCCCGCGTGGCGACCGTGGTCATGAGCGTCCCGTAGCCCTGGCGGCGTCGCGCCGCGACCACCCCGACCCCCTGGAGGGCGGCCAGGCCGTCGCTCCGGATGAGGCGCGCGGTCGCCACCGGCGCCCCGTCCAGCCGTGCCAGGTAGGCCCGCACGCGGCCGGCCTCCAGGCCGGCCCGCAACGAGCGGACCCGATCGGCGGCCTCCGCCGGGGCGAGCCCGAAGATCGCCCGCTCGGTCGCCTCGTAGGCCGCCGCCGTGGCCGGCGTGACGGCCTCCAGGCGCAGGCTGGGCGCCAGGTGCGGCACGGCGGCCGCCCGGCGCGTCCACAGGATGCGTTCATGACCGATCTCCAGCCAGCCCCGCCCCTGGAGCCGCAGGGCGAGGTCGGAGGGCGTCGCCAGCTCGTCGACCAGGAGGATGGCGGGCACCTCGCCGAGCCGGCGCAGCCGGGCGGCGACCGCCTCGGCCTGGGCGGCCCAGTCGGCCTCGGTCCACCGCGGCCGAGCGACATGGTTGAAGGCCAGCCCGCGGCCCGGCCAGGCCACGAGATCGGCGCCGAGCACGGGATCGGGCGTCAGCGTGGCGCCCGCGTGGACCCACAAGGCGACCAGCTGGTCCTCGATGGCCGCTCGCTCGGCGGCATCCGGGGGCGGCGGGACCGCCTCAGCGTCGGCCCGCGGCCGGGCCTCGGCGGGCCGCCGGAGGGGGACCTCGGGGGCGCTCGCGTCAGGCTCCCAGGACAAGGCGGCGCACCCACTTGATGGGCGGCGCGCCGTGCGAGATGACGGCCTCCAGGTGGGCCCGTTGGTCGAAACCGGGCGTGGCCCCGAAGTCACCCACGACGCGCGGCTCGGGCACGGCCGACGCACCCGCCCCGGCCGCCTCGGCGGCCTGCCGGCGCGCGGCCCGCTCCAGGTCCCAGAACTCGAGGGAGCCCATGTAGTAGGTGCTGAGTTGCGTCGCCGTGAGGCGCGCCCGCAGCCACTTGGCGCGCGCCTCCTGTTCCTCCTGGAAGGCGCCGTGGACCATCAGGTCCATCGCCTCCGCCTCGGTCATATCGCCCGTGTGGATGGCCACGTCGAGCAGGGCGTTGACGATCGCCCGCAGGTAGAACTTCCAGTGGTTGAGCAGCAGGGCGGGTTCGTGGTCGCCGTAGCCGGCATCCATCATCACCTGGGTGACGTAGACCGCCCATCCCTCGGCGAACATGCCGGACTGGAAGATGCTGCGGGTCAGGTTCGGCGTCTTGGCGGCGGCCGCCAGCTGCAGGTAGTGGCCGGGGATCGCCTCGTGGATGCAGAGCAGCCGCTGCATCCGCTCGTTGTCCTCGCGCAGGAAGGACTCCAGCCGCTCGGGCGGCCAGTCGTCGCCGGGCGGCGTGATCCAGAAGTAGCTGCGCTGGCCCACCTCCAGCGGCCCCGGCGGGGACAGGAAGGCGCCGCCGTAGGCGCGCATGAACGTCGGCGTCCAGGTGATCTCCAGCGGCTCATCGGGCAGGCTGATGAGACCGCGCTCCCGGACGAACGCCTCGATGTGAGCCACCTCGGCGCGAGCGTCGTCGAGCAGACCGGCGGGCTCGCCGTGCTCGGCCGCGATGGCGTCAAGGACGCCCCGCACCAGCGCGTCCTCGTCCTCGGGCATCGGGGTGTCCGGTCGCCATGTGGGCCACGCGACGCGGGCCAGCCGCACCAGCTCGGCGCGCACGACGGCGTAGTCATGCCGCGCCCGCGCCTCGACCTGGTCCGGACCCAGGTCACTGGCCAGGGTGTGGCGCAGCTTCTCCGCGAAGAGCCGCCGACCCAGGCGGCCCTCGCCCTGCGCGCGTGGCCGGACCTCGTCGGTCAGGAACCTGCGGTAGGCCTCCACGGCCGCCTCGACGTGCGGACGCAGGGCCGCGAGGTGGTCGGCCAGGTGCAGGCCGCCGTCGTCGCTCGCCGCCGCGATGGCCAGGCCTTCATCCACTTGCTCCATCACGCCGCCCAGCTGCGCCAGGGCGGTCTCCGTGTGCAGCAGCGAGACCGGACGGTCCGGCAGGCCACGCAGGGCCGACCGCGCCCCGGCCAGGAAGCCGCCAAGGCGGGCCACGCGCCAGGTGAAGGCCAGGCCGCGCTGGGCCCAGGGCGTGGTGTCACGGGCGACGAGTTCGAAGAGGCCGCTGCCGGCCACCTGGACGACGCCAAGGGGGTCCCAGGCCGACTCACGCAGCACGTCCTCGTCGAAGATCACGCCCTGGAGCGCCTCGACCAGGATCCCCCGGTCGATCCGTTCGTCGGCCGACAGGTCCGCCTCGGGCAGCGCGCCGGCGGCGTCGACGAGTTCGCCCAGGCGGCGCACCAGACGCTGCCGGGCCTCCTCGGTGAGGTCGGGCCAGCGATCGTCAAGGGCGTGGTAGCCGGCCTCCGTGGCGAAGACGGGGTAGGCGGCGAACAGGAGGTCGAGCGCGTCGTGCATGACGCGCTCGTAGGGCGTCCGGGGGGCCGGACGCGGGTCCGGGCCGGCGGCCTGGAACGGTGGCAGGGCCGCGGTGAGAGCGGCCAGGGACGGGTCGGGCGGCGTGCTGTCGGGCATGGGTCCTCGGACGTGTCAGGGTCGCGCGAACGGGCCGGCGGCATCGTACCGCACGTGTACCCTGTCGCTGTGAAGGCCAAGCTCCTGGCGACCGCCCTCGGCTCGCTCGGGCTTCTGTTCGCCATCATCGCCCCCGTCGTCGCGGCCGGTCCCCCGTTCCCCGCCCCGGTCGCCGGCCAGTACGTCTACGACACGGCCGGGGTCTTCTCGGCGGGCGTCGTCGAGCAGGTCCAGTCGACGATCGCCGCGATCCGCCAGCGGACCGGCGCCGAGATCGTCGTCTACACGCAGGTCAAGTCGAGCGTCGACGAGCAGGGCGCGAAGGACGACGCCGACGCCCTGGGCAACCAGTGGGGCGTGGGCCAGGCCGGCTTCGACAACGGCCTGGTCATCCTCTTCGACCTCGACGAGTCGCGCTGCCACGGCCAGGTCCGGCTGGACCCCGGTCCCGGGTTCGCGGCGACCTACATGAGCGAGGGCGACCTGCAGGGCGTCTACCAAGACGACATGCTCCCGCACCTGGCGGGCGGCGCCTGCGACATGGATGGGGCCATCCTGGCCGGCATCGCCCCGATCGATGCCAGCATGACCCCGGAGGGAGCGCAACAGCTGGCCTTCGCGCGCGAGGTCAACGCGGTGGTCGGGCTCATCATCGCCCCCCTCCTCTTCATCCTGGCCGCGGGATATGCCGTCCTGACGTGGTACCGCAAGGGTCGTGACGCGGTCTACACCGACGATCCGTCGGTCCTCATGGCCGGGCCGCCGGAGGCCCTCACGGCCGCCACCGCGGCCCTCGTCTACGACGACCGCTCGAGCCGTCATAGCCTGACCACGGCGATGGTCGACCTGGCCAGCCGCGGCGAGCTGGCCTTCGCCCCCGAGGGGCAGGCCAAGGTCGGCATCCGCGTCCTGGACCCGCACCCCGACGACGCGTCGCTGGCGGCGGCCCGGCGGCGGCCGCTCTCCGACGCAGAGACCTACCTGGTCGACGCCGTCCGCGGCATCTCCTCCGACTACCTGGACCCGTCCGACGTCCTGCAGTTCGGCCAGAAGACGCCCGAGTTCGACAAGCGGCTCGAGCAGCACGCGGTCGACCAGGGCTGGTTCGCCCGCCGCCCGCGCGATCTCATCCAGCGCTGGACGCTGGTGGCCGTCGCCGAGCTGGTCCTGGCGGTCGTCGTCGGCATCATCGGGGTCAACCTGCCCAGCAGCGGTCTGGTCCTGCTCGCCGTCGCGGCCGGGGCGGCCGCCGTGGTGACCTTCGTGGTGGCCCAGGTGATGCCCGCCCGTACGCTCGACGGGGCGCGCATCCAGGCCATGCTGAAGGCCTATCGGCGCACGCTCCAGGCGACCATGGCCCAGGCGCGGTCGATGCCGCAGGTGGTCCAGCAGGCCAACCTGGCGTGGCTGGACACGCCCGATCTGGCCACCGTGTGGGGCGTGGCCCTGGGGCTGCAGAACGACATCCAGACCGTCCTCCAGCGGACCCTGGACGACCAGCGAGCGGCCGGCGGCACGCCGAGCAGCGCCGTGTGGTTCCCCCTCTGGTTCAGCCCGGCCTGGTCGACGGCCACGTCCCGGTCGGACTTCGCCGCCGGGGGCACCGGGCTCTTCGCGGCGGGCAGCTTCTCCGCCTCGCCGGTGCCCAACTTCGGCAGCATGTTCTCGGCGCTGGGCGCCATCGGCAACACGCCGAGCTCCTCGGGCGGTGGGGGCGGGGGTGGCTTCGGCGGTGGCGGCGGCTTCGGCGGTGGTGGGGCCGGCGGCGGCTTCTGACCGCGGCGTCGCCCTCGGCTAGACTGGGCCCGTGGGCGCCGTCGAGACCATGGACCAGTTCTTCGAGCACCTCAACGCGGGTGAGCGTGAGGCCGCCGTGGCCCTCATGGCCGATAACGCAGAGATGCGCATCCACGTCGGCGACAACTCACAGCTGCTCCGTGGCGTGGAGCGCGTGGGAGGCTGGTTCCTGCGGGCGGACAAGGGCCTCAAGATGATCCCCGCCGACATCCGCGACACCGGCTCGACCTACGAGTGCGACGTGCTCGTGGTGCGGCCCGGCGTGAACTCGCAGCACCTGGACGCGACCTTCCGCGTGGAGGCCGGCCGCATCACGGCCATCAACCTGGCCCCGCGCTAAAGGCCGCGCCGGGTGCGGCGCCTAGGGTCCGCCGCTGGCGCTGGCGGAGGCGCCGGGGACCGGGATCGTGATCTTGTCGCCGACCTTGATCTTGTTCGGGTCGGTGATCTGCGGGTTGGCCGCCTCGAGCGCAGCGAGCGTCAGGTGGTAGCGCGCCGCGATCGTGGACAGCAGGTCGCCGGACTTGACCGTGTAGATGAGCGGCGTCGGCCCGACGGCGAGCGTGGGCGCGATCGATGTCGCCGCGGCGGTGTCGGAGGCGCCGGCCGAGCCGGTCGGGGTCGTCCCACTGTTGCCGGGCAGGAAGCTCGGCAGCAGGAAGAGGGCGACCGCGGCCACGATGAGGGCCGTGAGCGCCAGGGCGACCGGGGGCACCGACGGCAGCCCGCTGCGCGTCCGGAGGCTGGGGTACAGCTCCTGCCGCCGCGGCCGCTCCCACGGCGGATTGGTGCCGTCGCTCGGTGGCACGGGTTGGCGTGGCGCAGCGCGCGCCGGCCGCGGACCGGACCCGCCGGTCCGGGTCCCACTGGGCCGGCCGGCCAGGAACGCCGGAGCATCGGATGCCTCATCGGCGGCCGCCGCTGATCCGCCGGCTGCGGCTGCGGCGGCGGCTGCGGTGCCACCCACGAGCGCGGCCAGCTCGGCGTGCCCGGCATCGTCGTCGGCCGGCTCAGCAGGCGGGGACTGTTCGCCCGACTCCGGCTCGGCGTCGTCGAAGGCGGCCAGCTGGCCGATGTCCCCCCGGGCTGCAGGTGGCGCGTATCGGGAGGTCGAGGCGGCGGGTGGCTGGGTGACCCACGCGCCCGGATCGACCGGCGTCCGCCCCGCCGGCACCTCCTTGGCGGCGGCCGGATCCGACTCCTTGGCCGCCTCGCGACGGGCCCAGGCCTGGAAGGTCGGGCAGCTCGGGAAGTCGCGCGTCAGGCAGTAGCGCTCCTGGTGGGCCAGGGCGCGGGGGGCGGGACGCGGCTCGGCGTAGCAGCGATGCCGATGGTCGGGGGCCGTCGAACGCCGCTCGCGATCGTCCTCGAACGCGACGAAGGGGCAGGCCGGCGGGATCTCGACGGGCTCCACGGCGCGTCCGGTCATCGCAGGCATGATACCGGCAGCGGTGGGGCTCCGATGCGGGCACAATGGCCGACACGACCCCAGGCGAGGCCGCCGGCCCGGCGGCACGCACGAAAGGAGCCCTCATGTCGTTCTCCCGCGTCAAGGACGCCCTCAAGCCACGGCGGACCGCGCACGCCCACTGCGACGTGCCGTGCGGCATCTACGATCCCGCCACGGCCCAGCTGGCCGCGCGCACCGTCTCGCGCATGGTCGAACTCATCGGGGGGATCGGCGGCGGCGAGGTGGAGGACCGCAACAAGTTCGCCCGCTGCGTGGCCGTCAAGGAACAGCACGCCGAACAGGTCAAGCGCGACGTGCAGGTCATCTGGAGCGACTACTTCAAGCCGGAACACCTGGCCCAGTTCCCCGAGCTGCACGACCTGACGTGGAAGATCCTCAAGCAGGCCGGCAAGTGCAAGCAGAGCGTCGACGCCGCGGCCGCCGCGGACCTCGAAGTGCAGGTGGCCCGCTTCGCCGAGATCTTCTGGACGACCAAGAACGCGCCCGTCCACACCATGAAGCCGTCGGCCGAGGGCGCTCCCAAGAACGCCATCGCGTGGGAGGTCCGCGCCGCCTGACCCGGTGCGCCGCGTGCGGCGCCGCGCGCTGCGCGTCGGCGCCCTGGCCCTGGCGCTCCTGGGCGCCCCATGGGTGGGCCGGGTCGTCCGGTCGTGGCCTCACCGGGTCGCCGTCGAGGGGCACAGCATGGCCCCGGCCCTCCACCCCGGAGATTGGCTCCTCGTCGACCCGCTGGCCTACCGGGATGCCGGCCCGGCGGTCGGCGACATCGTCGTCGCGCCTGACCCCCGTGAGCCGGCCCGCCTCCTGGTGAAGCGGGTCGGCGACGTCACGGGGGACGGTTCCCTCGAACTGCGGGGGGACTCGCCGGACGCCTCCACCGATTCACGCGCCTTCGGGCCGCTGCCTGCCTCGGCCGTGACCGGGCGGGCGTGGGCACGCTACTGGCCCCTGGGGCGCATCGGCCGGTTGCGCTGATCAGGCGGCGGCCGCGACGTGCCGGCCCAGGTCCTTGATCATGTCGAGGTCGCGGGGCAGGAGGTCCTGCAGCGCGAGACGCTCGACACCGGCCGCCCGGAAGGCGGCCACCTGCTCGAGCACCTGCTCGGGCGTGCCGAACAGCCACCGCGCCCGCCGGACCGCCAGCCACGCCGCCAGGGCTTCGGGTGTCTCATCGGCGCGTCGCAGCTCGACCATCAGCCGCCCGAGCCGCTCGGCCACCTCCCCCTCATCGGCCCCCATCAGGACGCCGGTCATGGCCGAGAAGACGATCGTGTCAGGATCACGCCCTTCGGCCACGCAGGCGGCGCGCAGGGCCTCGCGCACGGCGGCCGCGTCGGCGGGGGTGGCGCTGGAGAGGTTGTACTCGTCGGCGAAGCGGGCCGCCGCGCGCAGGCCGCGTGGCTTGCCGTTGCCGCCCACGATGAGGTGCGGGTGGCGCCGGCCGTCGCGCCCCGCCGGGGGCCGGTACAGCGAGCCCCGGACCTGCCAGAAGCGCCCCTCGAAGGTCCAGCCGTCGGGCTCCGTCCAGAGCCCGTGGATGATCTGCAGGGCTTCCTCGAATCGGTCGAAGCGCTCGGCCAGCGGCGGGAAGGGGATGCCCAGCTGGGCGTGCTCGGCGTCGTTCCAGCCGGCCCCCAGCCCGAGCTCGATGCGACCGCCGCTCATGGCATCGACCGTCGTGACCAGCTTGGCGAGCGGCCCGGGGAGGCGGAAGGTGACCGGCGAGACGAGCGTCCCCAGGCGGATGCGTCGCGTCTCGCGGGCGAGGCCGGCAAGGACGGCCCAGGCGTCGCTGGTGGGATTGTCGGATGCGCCAGGGAAACTGGCGTAATGGTCGGAGCGGAGGAGGCCCTCGAAGCCCGCCGCTTCGACCACGCGCGCCACGGCGAGTTGCTCCTCGTAGCTCAGGCCCTGCTGCGGCTCGAGCATCAGCGCGTAGCGCATCTGGACCTCCTCGTGAACCATCAAGGTTGACAGGACCATCCTGACGTGTAGAATGGTTCATCTCATGGCAACTATTGCCGACCACTCACCATCCACGGCGCCCGATCCCGTCCTGATCGGCGGCGGCGACCTCGATCCCGTCGCCCGGCGTGTCCTCGACGAGTTGTCCGATGCCCTCGGCGCGTGGCGCTGCGGCGGCAGCGAACGCCTCGTCCGGGCCGGCGTCAGCATGAGCCATCTGCACGTCATGTGGATCCTCCAGAGCCACGGCGACCTGTCGATGACCCACCTGGCGGAGATGCTGGATATCTCGCTCTCCAACGCGACGGGCCTCGTGGACCGCATGGAGGAGCGCGGCGTCATCGACCGCATCCGCGTCCCCGACGACCGACGTATCGTCCTGGTGAGCCTTTCCGATCACGGGCGCGAACTGCTCGCCCAGGTGGACCTGGTGCGCAGCGATCTCGTGGCGACCGTCCTCCGGCACCTGGATGCAACGCAGCTTGAGGGCCTGTTGCATACACTGGCCGACCTGCGCCAGGCGATGCAGGAGGCCCGCGCCGCGGGAGAGCTCCCGGTCTTCTCCGCCGACGAACACGCCCACCAGCGTTACCACCCCCAGCCAGCCTGACCAGACAGAGGGAGATCACCGACCTGATGGAAGCCATGCCCCGAGAGGCCGTCGCGTTCGAGCCCGACACGGCTCATGATCCCGCGCTGGGCCTCGACAACCGCACCAAATTCGAGATCCTCTTCGCCGTCCTGCTGGGCCTCTTCCTGACGGCGCTCGACCAGACCATCGTGGGCCCCGTCCTGCCGCACATCGTGACGGACCTCAAGGGCGCGGACCTCTACACGTGGGTGGTCACGGCCTACCTCCTGACCAGCACCGTGACGATCCCCGTCTACGGCAAGCTGTCCGACCTCTACGGACGCAAGCCGCTCCTGATGATCGGCATCGGCATCTTCCTGGTCGGCTCGGCCCTCTCCGGCCTGAGCCAGGAGATGTGGCAGCTGATCCTCTTCCGCGCCATCCAGGGCCTGGGCGCGGGTGCCCTGTTCCCGATCTCGCTGGCCGTGGTGGGCGACCTGTTCACGCCGGCCGAGCGCGGCAAGTACCAGGGCCTCTTCGGCGCCGTCTTCGGCATCGCCTTCCTGGTCGGCCCGTTCCTGGGCGGCGTCCTGACCGACAACGTCGGCTGGCACTGGATCTTCTTCGTCAACCTGCCCATCGGCGTCATCGCCCTGGCAGTCATCGCCCGGTTGCTGCCGACGATCCGGCGCGAGGGTGCCCGCAACAACATCGACATCGCAGGCATCGCCACGCTCACGCTGGCCATCGTGCCGGTCCTCATCGCCCTGACGCTCGCGGAGAACGGCGACTGGTCGGCGCCCGGTGTCGTCGGCGGGTTCATCGCCGGCGTCGTCTTCCTCGTGCTGTTCATCCTGGCGGAGGTGCGGGCGGAGGATCCGGTCGTGCCCCTCGAACTGTTCCGCAACCGCACCTTCACCGTGTCGAGCGTGGCCACCTTCCTGGCCAGCTTCGGCTTCGCGGTGGCCATCATCTTCTTGCCGCTCTGGTTCCAGGTGGTCCAGGGCGCGTCGACGACCGCCTCCGGCTACGACCTCCTGCCGTTCCTCATCGGGCTGATCTTCAGCTCGATCGTGACCGGCCAGTTCATCAGTCGCACGGGCCACTACAAGTGGCTGGTGGTCATCGCCATGTTCCTCGTCGCCGGGGGGCTGGCCCTCTTCACCAACCTCCGCGCCGACACGCCCACGCCGATCATGTGGGTGTGGATGTTCATCGCCGGCATCGGCGTGGGGCCGTCCTTCGCTGCCTTCACCCTCATCGTGCAGAACGCCGTGCCGTTCACCCGCCTGGGCACCGCCACGGCCGACCTGACCCTGCTGCGCCAGATCGGCACGTCGGTGGGCCTGACCGTGGGCTTCACGATCTTCTCCAACAACCTGACCTGGGACCTGCTGCGGTCGCAGATCATCGCCGCGGGTGCACCGGCGGCCTTCGTGCCGACGACCGCCCCGGCCGGCTTCAACATCAGCCAGCAGCTGACGCAGGTGGGCGGCGACCCGCTGGGCTCCTTCCTGTCGCAGGTGCCAGCGGCCGCCCAGGCGGCATTCCTGAACGGCTTCCATGGCGCCTTCTCCATCGCCCTGGCCAACTCCATGTGGGTCGGCGTGGCGGCGGCCGTCGTGGCTGGCTTCTCGACGCTCTTCCTCAAGGAGCTGCCGCTCCGCGCCACCCACAACCCGACGTCCGAGTTCGCCCGGTCGCGGCCGAGCGGGTCCGCCGCCCCCGCTGCGGACTGATCAGCGGCGGCCCCACCGCCCCCACACAGCCAAGAGCCCGGTCCACCCGGACCGGGCTCGTTCGATTCCTGCGCCAGGGCCCCCATCCTCCCGGCCACCACCGTGGTTGGTGCTAGGTGTGTTCGGGGGGTCGGTGGACGACCGATCGGCCGCCTGTGACTCGAACTTGAGCGTGGCGGTGATCTCCGTCGAACCTCCCTGGCCCCGAGAGGTCGCGTACCACCAGCAGGGCTGGTGAGACGGGGAACGGCGCGGCCGCCACCCGCCGAACCCATTTGCCTCAGGCGGCGCCGGCGTCGGAGGTCGGGGTGAGCGGTCCGCCACCGGGGCGGCGGGCCATGCGGCGCCGCAGGACCATGAGCGGCAGCCCGACGAAGATCAGCAGGACCAGCAGGAACGGCAGGCCCACGATGCCCAACCAGACGAGGCCCGTGGCCACGCCCTGGCCGACCTGCAGGAGCTGGGCGACGGCCTGGTCGACCTGCGCGCCCAGGTTCCAGTCGTTGGTCGCGGTCGTGACGGCCACCACGGGGGCCTCGAAGCCCACCGTCAGCGTGCCATCGGCCGCCTGCTGCTGGAGGTGCGTCTGCTCGGTCGTGAGCTCCTCGATCTGGCCCTGGACGTTGGTCAGCTGGCCCTGCACCTCGAGGATGTCGCTGATCTTGGTGGCCTTGGCCATGATGCCCTGGAGGGCGGTCTCGGTGACGCGCAGGTTCTGGATGCGCGCGCCCAGGTCGATGACCTGGCCGGTGACCTCGGTCGCGTCGGTCTTCTCGCTCAGGACCTTGGTGCCCAGGCCGCGCAGGGCGTTGAGGGCCGCGTCCCACTGGTCGGCGGGGATGCGGTAGGTGATCGAGGCGACCGGCTGGTCGCCCTTGGCCGACTGCTCTGAGCCGCTGACGTACCCGCCGAAGCCGCTGATGAGCGTGCGGGCCCGGACGACGGCCGCGTCGACATCGGTGACCTGGAGGTCGAGCGTGCCGGTCTTCACGACGAGCGCCTGCTCGGCCGCGGCAGCCTCGGTGTCCGAGGTGGTCGTGCCGGTCCCGCCGCCGGTGGCGGATTGCGGGTCTGTGCCGCCGTTGGCGTCGGCGGGCGCCGGCTGGGCGGCCGGCTCGCCTTGGCCAGCGTCGACCGGGGTGCCCACGTTGCTCAGGGCGGCCCGCTCGGCCGGCGCGGCCGCGCTGGAGCAGGCTGCCACCAGGAGGACGATGACCGCCGCCGAGAGCACGGCGGCCGTGCGGCGCGGATGTCCGGATGGGCGGTTCATGCGAGGCCTCCCGAAGGTGGTGTCACGAGACGATGCTGCCTTGAGGACGCCACGTGCCGCCTCCCGGTTCCCCGTTACCATGCGGCCATGCCCCGTGTGACCGAGCCGGCCGCCACGATGCCCGTTGCGGTCGTGGTCATGCCCATCCCCTCCGGACTCCAGGCGATCGGCACCCAGCACCGGCCGTTCGAGCCGGTCCTGCCGGTCCAGGACCTGCCGATGGGCGCCATGCGCCGCGTCACGCGCGGCGACTTGGACGTCCTGGTGGCCTACACCTCGTGCGGCCTGGTCGCCGTCGACGACCGCTGTCCGCACATGTCGGCGCCCCTGTCGCTCGGCGTGCTCGAGGACTGCATCGTGGGCTGCCCGCTGCACAGCGGCCGATTCGACCTGGCCAGCGGTGGCGTGGTGCAGTTCCCGACCACGGGCGGCCTCGATGCGGAGGGTGGCTACCATCCCACGTGGAGTCCGCCGGACCGCGAGGCACGGCCGGAGCCGACGGATCTCAAGGCCCGCGCGCGAGCGGCCACCCGCATCAGGCGGCTGCGCTACTACCCCTTGCGCGTCCGCGAGGGGGTCATCGAGCTGGCGTGGCCGGCATGAGCGGCCCCAACGGCAGCGGTCCCCTCTTCACGCCCCAGGAGATCGCAGCCGTGCGACGACCGTTCCGCGCTGCGTCGCTCCTGCCCGCACGTGCCTACCACGACCAGGCGATCTGGGACTTCGAGCGCGAGCAGTGGTTCTTCACGGACTGGGTCTGCGTGGGACGCGAGGAGGACGTGGCCGCGCCCGGTACCTACCAGCGGATGGACGTCCAGGGCGAGGACGTGGTGCTGGTGCGGGCCCGTGACGGCGTCCTGCGGGCCTTCTACAACGTGTGCCGCCACCGCGGGACCTGCATCGTGGAGCCGGCGTCCGGTAGCGCCCCACGGTTCCAGTGCCCCTACCACGCCTGGATCTACGATCTGGACGGGACCCTGGTGCGGGCCAGGCACACGGACGACCTGGCCGATTTCCGCCTCGAGGACTTCGGGCTCACCCCGATCCGTCTGGCGACGTGGCAGGGCTTCATCTTCCTCTGCTTCAGCGAGCAGACGCCCCCGCTCGAGGCCTACATGGGCGACTGGTTCGAGCACCACGCCGGCTTCGAGCGCGACTATGCCAGCCTGCGCCGGGCGGCGCGCCTGGAGTACGACGTGGCGGCCAACTGGAAGATCGTGGCCGAGAACTACTCCGAGTGCTACCACTGCCCGGGCGTCCATCCGCTGCTCAACCAGCTGACGCCGTACGACCAGGGCGAGGACTTCTTCCCCCGGGGGCCATGGAAGGGCGGCTGGATGCTCTTCGCCGACGGCTTCCAGACGATGTCGATGGACGGCGACCGCCACGGCCGCCCGCTGCTGCCGCACACGACGGCGGTCGATGCCCGCCGCATCTACTACTACATCCTGTGGCCCAACCTCATCGTCAGCGTCCATCCCGACTACGTCCTGACGCACCAGGCCTGGCCCGACGGGCCGGAGCGGACCCGGGTCGTGTGCGACCTGTACGTCCATGCCAACGACGTGGGTGCCGTATCGGTCAGCGACGCGGTCGAGTTCTGGGACCTGACCAACCGGCAGGACTACCACGTCGTCGAGCTCCAGCAGCGGGGCACGCGCTCGCGGAGCTGGGTCGCCGGACGCTTCTCCAACCAGGAGGCGGCCGTCCACGCCTTCGACCTGATGGTCATGGACCGCTACGCCCAGGACGGCCGTCACACGGAGCGCGAGGCCAACACCAGGGTCGAGCGGCCGCCCCGAACCCGAACGGCGCGCGCCGGCGTAACACCCCCATGATGTCGCGTGGCCCCGCGTGGGTCTCCCTGGTGGTCGGTGCCCTGATCGCGTTGATCGGGCTGTTCTGGATCGGTCAGGGCGTCGGCCTGATCGGCGGTGGCTTCATGAGCGGGAACGGCATCTGGGCCGTCATCGGCCTGGTGATGGCCGTCATCGGCGTCCTGCTCGTGATCCGCGCGCTGCGCGTCAGGCAGGCACGCTGAGCATCGCCAACCAGCGGGCCTCGTCGGGCCCGACGGCGAAGAGGTCACCCCGCCGGACCAGTGGCAGCGCCAGGAGGCCGGGGTCGCCGAGCAGGCGTTCGAGCAGCTCCTCGTCGGTCATGCGCAGATACGCCAGGCCAAGCTCCGCGTAACGGCGCCCGCCCGCATCGACCAGCGTGGCCGTCCCCAGCCGCGAGGCGAAGCGGCGCAGCTCGGTCGGGGCCGGCGGCTTCACGCTCACGTCCACCAGGCTGACGGGGATGCGCCGCTCCTTGAAGAAGCGCAGCGCCTGCTGGGTCGGACGCGAGTCGCGGCGACCGAAGATCTGGACCGGGGCGACGGGTGGCGCCATCGGCAGCTCAGGGCGTCCCGGGCAGGCTGAGCAGCCGCCGCGGGTTGTCGATGGTGATGGTCTGGAGCGTCGCCGCATCCACGCCGGCCGCCGTCAGCCGGGGCAGGAACGTCTCCTGCAGGTACGTGTAGCCGTGGCCGCCGAACGCGACGAGCTGGCTGTCGTGGCAGACGTCCTGGCTGAAGAGGAGCTGCGCGGCGTGGCCGCGGGACAGCAGCTCCAGGACCAGGGCGATGACGCGCGGCTCGCCGGCCCGTTCCTGGGGCGTGAAGCTCATGCCAAGGAAGTCGAATTCCACGCTCGCCCCGCGC
Organism: uncultured Anaerolineaceae bacterium; assembly: GCA_964518505.1. Taxonomy (GTDB): domain Bacteria; phylum Chloroflexota; class Limnocylindria; order Limnocylindrales; family CSP1-4; genus DASPUH01. Next base: position 17,846 of record CAZFGT010000002.1, read on the forward strand.
CCCATGAGGGCCAGGTAGTGGGCCAGGTCCGGGTATGAGTCGGCGTGGCCGATGACCACCCGGCTCGGATCGGCCCCTTCGTCCTCGAAGATGCGCAGCTGGGCCAGACCCACGTCGGACATCACGGCATGGGTCGTGATGGCCAGGCCCGTCCGACGTGCCGCGCGGGCCACCGCCCGGTGGATCCGCTCTTCGCGGGCGGTCAACCACGGTTTGTCGGTGCCGATCTCGCCGATGATGCCGGGACGGATGCCCGTCCCGTCCACGCCCTCGGTCGCTTCGGCCACGAGCCGATCGGCCAGCTCATCCACCGTACGCCGGTCGATGTCGTCGGCCGCCGGGTAGTAGGCGTCGCGGTACCAGCCGCAGCCCATCACGACGTGCAGGCCGGTCGCCTCGCTCAGGCGGAGCAGGCGGCGCGGATCCCGGCCGATGGCCGGCAGGGTGACATCCACGAGACACGTCCCACCCGCATCGCGGAACCGCACCAGCTCGGGCCCGATGACCTCGTCCTCGCCGGTCAGCTGCCAGTAATCCCAGCGCGCGGGGATGTGCCACAGCACGCAGCGTGTGTGCTCGTGGGGCAGGGTGAAGCCGACTTCGCCCGGCGCGACCGGGCCCCGGACCGTCTGGATGAACGCCATCGCGGCGAGGATACGTCGGTCAGGCGGTCCCGGCGACGAGGGTCCCCGACTTATAGACCCCGCGGATGCGCTGCCGCAGGTCGGCGAAGGCGAACGGGTCGCCGTCTACCACGACGATGTCGGCCCGCTTGCCCGCCTCCAACGAGCCCGCCTCGTCGGCCAGGCCCATCAGCTCGGCGGCCGACCGGGTCGTGGCCAGCAGCACGTCCACCGGGGCCATGCCGCCCGCCTCCATCAGGACGAGCTCCTTGAGGTTGGCGCCGTGCGCCGTGACGCCCGAGTCGGTGCCCATGGCCACCTTGACGCCGGCCTTGACGGCGCGACGGAACGACTCGGTGTGGACTTCCACGACCGAGCGAGCCTTGCGGATCTGGGCTTCCAGGAGGTTCGCCCCGGCCTCGGCGGCCTCGATGACGCCGCGGGCCGCCACGAGCGTGGGCACCAGCCACGTGCCGTTCTTGAGCATCAGGTCGATGGCCTCGTCGTCCAGGAAGATGCCGTGCTCGATGCTGCGGATCCCGGCCCGCACGGCGGCCTTGATGCCCGGCGCGCCCTGGGCGTGGGACATGACGTAGCGCCCGGCCCGCGTCGCCTCCTCCACCAGGACGGCCAGCTCGGCGTCGCTGAAATGGGCGTGCCGAGGGTCATCGCGCGGCGACAGCACGCCGCCGGTGGTGAAGACCTTGATGACGTCGGCCCCCGCCCGCACCAGCTCGCGGACGCGGAGGCGCATGGCATCGGGGCTGTCGACCATGCCGGTCGGGAAGCCCGGGTAGGGCAGGTCGCCAAGGTCGTAGCCGGAGATCATCCAGCCGTCGCCGTGCCCGCCGGTCTGGCTGATCTGGTTGACCGAGATCTGGGTGTGCGGGCCCGCCACGAGGCCGTCGTCCACGGCCTGCTTCATGCCCAGGTCCATGAAACCCGCGTCGCGCACGGTCGTGATGCCCGTCTCGAGCGTGGCTCGCATGTTGCCGATGGCGCTGTAGAAGTGGTACGAGAACGGACGCTGCAGCGCCACGAGGGTGTCCAGATCCTCCGGTCCGAAGGCCAGGTGGACGTGGCAGTCGAAGAGCCCCGGCAGCAGGGTCAGCCCGGTCACGTCGACCCGCGTGTCGCCGTCCAGGCGCGGCCCCACGTCGACGATCCGCCCGTCCTGCACGGCCACGTCGGCCGTCCGCAGGGCCGTCGTGCCGTCGAAGACCCGGCCTCCAGCAAAGACCGCGCGCGTCATGTCGCCTCCTGGTGTGCACGTGTCACAGCCCGAGCGATGTCGGCGGGCTCATCGATGTCATCTCGCCACGCACCCTCGGGGTCCCATGTGCGCCAGACGACCTCCTCCACGATAGACGGACGCAGGGTCCGCAGCACGCCGCGCAGGCTGCGATCCGGTCCAGCCAACCGCTCGCGGACGAGCGGACCCGCTGCCCTCGTGCGGACGGCGCACGGGAGCGGGCGCCAGTCGTCGCCGTCGACGAGGACCGCTGCATCGGCGTCGTCGAGCGCGCGCAGGAGGGCCCGCAGCAGGGGTGCCTGAAGTGACGGCGCATCGCCAGGCACGACGAGCAGGCGGTGGTCGCCCGCCGGGCCGATGACTTCGAGCGCCGCGCCCAGGCCGGCCAGCGGCCCCAGGTCGCCGGAGCTGTCCCGGACGAGCTCGATGGGCCGGCCCAGATCGGGCAGGACCGGCTGCGGGGCGTCGTGTGCCAGCGACACCATCACGCGCCCGGTCACGCCGGCGACGGCGGCGAGGGCGTGGTGCAGCACGGGCCGGCCGGCCAGTTCGACCGCCAGCTTGTCGGCGCCGAAGCGGCTGGCGCGCCCGCCGGCCAGCACCAGCCCGACGATCTCCGTCTCAGCTCGGCCGACCGCATCCATCGCGGGCCAGCGTAGCGCGCCGCCTGGTGGCGTCACAGCAGCGCGAGGCGGTCGAGCGGGAACGGCGGTTGGGCCAGCGGCTTGACCGCCAGGCGCAGCAGAAGCAGCGGGTTGTCGTCGCCCGCCGAGCGGTTGGCGTGCAGCACGCCGCACCCCAGGCAGCGGTGGATGAGGACCCACTCGCCGTCGCCGCGGACGGTGATGGCGATCGGTTCCATGGAGGCGTTGCAGCCCGACGCCCGGTCGCCGGGCACGTCGTCGACGTGCCGGCTGAACAGGCAGCCGGGGCAATGGTTGCGGTGGGCCGTGCCCGGCGCGTCGAGCGGCACGTCCAGATAGCAATGGCTGCAACGGAACGTGGCATCGCGCTCGTGGCGCTCGGGCCGACGGGTGGCGTGGCGGTCCAAGGGAAGCTCCGGGGAGATGGGTGACGCCCGATCCCGTCGTCACGCGGCTCCCGGGAATCAACGGAGCCGTCCCCGGCGGGACGGCTCACACAGGACCCTCGCTGGTGTCAGCGGGTCAGGCGGCGCGCCTCCGGAGGCGTGACGACGATGAGACGTACCCGGCGGCAGTCATCGGTCTCCTCCTTCCCGGCCCTGCGCAACACTCGCGGCGGCGCTCGGACCGTGCGGAAGGATGGCGCATGTCCGCGAGCGCGTCAACCGCGCCGCGGGCCGCCGATGTCCGCCGCCGGCCAACCAGCCTCCCCGGCCTCCCGCTCCCGGCCCCCGGCCCTCCAGCCGCGGCCCCCCGGCCCGTTTGCAGCCAGCGGCGACACCGACGGAGCAACTGGCCTGCAGGCCCCGATTCGGGCCGTTCCTACGTCATTCCTTGCATCACGCGACCAGAACGACGGACGTGGGCCGTCTCCTCCGTCACTGCGACCGCTGCGTGCAAAGGACGCGCCCGAGGGGCCTCTGGTGGACTGCGCCTTGAGGCCTCGGCGCGGCTGGGACGTGCCCGCCGGGTGCCTGGCCCGGCGCTCACCGACGTTGCAT
>CAZFGT010000002.1:21465-139458 GCA_964518505.1 uncultured Anaerolineaceae bacterium
GCGCGGCTGGGACGTGCCCGCCGGGTGCCTGGCCCGGCGCTCACCGACGTTGCATGCCGTGACGCATCGGACAGAGCTGCAGGCCGGATCAGGTAGCTCAGCAGTCGGGCGTTGCGCCGGCTGAAGCGGATGGAGCCGGAGCTCGGCCTGGTCGGTCAGATGGATCGTGCGGTGCAAACCGCGCGTGCCATGGGGGCGCTGCAGCGGCCGGCGCTCGGCGGCCCGCGCTCGGCGCCCGTACCGGGTCAGCCGCGCTCGAGGAGCGGCTTGACCTCCGTGACGAAGCGTGTCATGGACTCCTCGTCGTACATGGCCGGCACGCCGGCGATGAGGTGGCGGTAGCCCAGCTCCAGGTATGGCGCTAGGCGGTCGGCGACGTCCTCGGGCGTGCCAACGGGCTGGTCGGCCCAGAGGCGGTCGATCTCGTTCCGCTCGAACGCCTCACGGAAAAGACGGTGCGCCTCCTGGCGGTCGTCGCGGATGAAGACCGTCCCGATGCCCGTCGTGCGCTCGATCTCCCGCTCGTCCCGCCCCACGGTCTCGCAGTGCTGGCGCAGGATCGCGTCCTTCTTGCGGATCGCGGCCACACCGCCACCGATGTTGCACATGTCGGCGTACCGTGCGACGAGCTTGAGGGTCACCTTCTCGCCGCCGCCCCCGACGCAGATCGGCAGGTGCGGCTGGATCGGCCCGGGCACGTTGCGGACGTGGTCGGTGCGGTAATGCGGTCCGGCCGCGCTCGGTTCGGTGCCGTCGAGCATGCCGCGCATCACCGGCAGCGCCTCACCCAGCCAGCGCAGGCGCTCGGGCGGTCCGTCGCCGAATTCGAAGCCGAAGTCGTGGGCCTCCTGCTCGAACCAAGCGGCCCCGATGCCCAGGATCGCGCGCCCGTTGGAGATGTGATCCAGGGTCGTGGCCATCTTGGCCACCAGCGCCGGCTCGCGATACGGGTTGGCGCCCACCATCAGGCCGATGCGGACGCGCTGCGTCGCCTGCGCCCAGGCCGTGATGGTCAGCCAGCCTTCGTAGTTGGGCCCATGCGGGTCGCCGATGATGGGATAGAGGTGGTCCCAGGTCCAGAGGGTGTCGTAACCCAGTCGGTCGGCCCGGATGCCGGCCTCCAGGAGGGCCCGCCAGTCGGTGTATTGGTTCCAGCACAGGGCACCGATCTTGATATCACTCATGGGCCGAGTCTAGGGCGTTTGCCGGATCGACCCGGGCCAGCGTACTGGGCTCACGCGGCCGTACTGTCCGCCGCAAGACCTCCGTACCGGAGGCGAACCGGGCGGCCACGCGCACGATGCCGGCGTGCACCGTCCCTGGTTCCGCGCGGCGTCCGTGGCGCTGGTCGTCGTCCTCAGCGCGGTCGTCGCCGGCTGCTCGGCAGGCCATGATGCGTGCGGCGGCGGCTCGGTCTGCACGCGTGTGCTGTTCATCGGCAACAGCTACACGTACACCAACGACCTGCCGGGCACGTTCGTCCAGCTGGCGCAGGCGGGCGGGCATCCCGTCGCCACCGACAGCATCACCGAGGGTGGCGCGACGCTCGCCGACGCGAACACGTCCGACGCCACAGCGCGCAAGCTGGGCGCTGCGTCGTGGGGCTTCGTGGTGCTGCAGGAGCAGAGCGAGATCCCGTCCGTGGCGTCGTCCCGCGACCAGGTGATGTACCCCGCGGCGCGCTCGCTGGTGGCGCGCATCAAGGCCATCGGCGCCACACCGGTGTTCTTCATGACCTGGGCCCACCAGGCCGGCTGGCCGGAGAACGGCCTGCCCGACTACCTCTCCATGCAGCGCCAGATCGATGCGGCCTACGTCACGATCGCCCAGCAGCTGGCCGTGCCAGAGGCACCCGTCGGCTACGCCTGGTCCGCCGTGACCCGGGCTGATCCAGGGATGGCGCTGTGGTCGGACGACGGCAGCCATCCGACAGCGGCCGGTACGTACCTGGCCGCATGCGTGTTCTTCGCCACGATCTTCAACCAGAGTCCGACCGGCATCGCCTGGACCGACGGCCTCTCCAGCCAGGACGCGAGCCTGTTGCAGGCCGCGGCCACCACCGCGGTCGAGAAGCCCGCCCAGGCCTGGCTCTCGCCCTAGGCGACGATCCGCTCGGCTCCGGCGTAGACGTTGAAGTGGTCACCGCGCAGGAAGCCCACCAGCGTCAAACCGAAGGTGTGAGCGACGTGGACGGCCAGGCTCGACGGCGCCGAGACGGCGGCCATGAGCGGCAGGCCGGCCGCGACCGCCTTGTGGGCCAGCTCGAATGACGCCCGCCCGCTGACCATCAGGGCCCGGTCGCGCAGGGGCAGGGTATCGCCCAGGAGCGCCCCGCCGATGAGCTTGTCCACCGCGTTGTGACGGCCCACGTCCTCCCGGATCCGCTCGAGCCGGCCCGCCCGATCGAACAGGCCGGCCGCGTGGAGGCCCCCGGTCAGCTCGAACGTCGCCTGCGCCTCGCGCAGCGCCGGGGCCATGGCCACGATCGCGGAGGGCGTGAACGTGGGACCGGGCGGCAACGGCGGCAGGTCATCGCGGAGCGCATCGAGCGCGGCGGCGCCGCAGATGCCGCAGGCGCTGCTGGCGACCAGGTTGCGCTGCCAGCCCACCCGGTCGTCGGCGTGCGGGGTCGTCAGGTCGATCTCGACCAGGTTCTCCGCTTCCGGCAGCTCCCGCAAGGGGAAGGGCACCGGATCCCGCGGCCGACCCGATGCGGCCACCGCGGTGCGGCGGATGTCGGCCGCCGAGCGGATGACGCCCTCGACGAAGAGGAGTCCGAGCACCAGCTCGAGGTCGTGCCCGGGGGTGCGCATGATGACTGCGAAGGGCCGGCCGTCCAGGACCACCTGGAGGGGCTCCTCGGCGGCGACAACGTCATCCTGGGTCGTCGCTTCGCCACCCGACCAGCGGATGACGCGGGCTGGTCGATGCGGCTCGGGTCCCCGGTCGTCCATCAGCGGTCGGCGCCGGGCGGCCGGGCCTTCCTAGGCGCTTGCGCGGGGCCGGCCTCGGCGCGTGCGGCGCTCGGGGGTCATCAGCCCGACCACGAAGCCCTTCTCGTGCTTGCGGACCGCGACCTCGACGCCGAGCGTCGACGCGGTTCGCAAGAGCCGCTGCCGCACGGTGGGGGCCTTGTCACCGGGACCCAGGGCGACTTCGAAGACGTCCTCTGGACCGGCCAGCTTGCGGATGAGGCGCGCGTACATCCGCTCTTCGCGTTCGCGGGGCGTGAGGGTCTTGCGGACGGCGGTGCGCTGTGGCCGGTCGATCAGGGCTCGATCGACCCGACGGATCTTGACCATGAGGGAGTGGCGCCTCCATAGGGGCTGGCCGCCGGTGCGGCGTGGACCAGGGGACGATACGGCCCCCGACCGATGGCGGCAAGTCGGCTACGCTCGGCGGGGGCGACAGGGCGACCGTCGGACGCCATCACGGGAGGCGAGATGAAAGCCGGCATCATCGTGCCGCAGGGCTGGACGGGGGACTACGACGGGTGGGACGCGGCGCAGGCGTGGTCGCGGACCGTCGCCGTGGCCCGCCAGGCCGAGCGACTCGGCTTCGAGTCCATCTGGCTCTTCGACCACTTCACGACCGTCCCGCGCCCGACCGATGAGATCACCTTCGAGTCCTTCACCAGCCTGACCGCCCTCGCCGCCCTGACGTCCCGCGTGCGGCTCGGCCACATCGTCATCTGCACCGCCTTCCGCAACCCGGCCCTGACGGCCAAGATGATCAGCACCATGGACGTCATCGGCGGCGGCCGCATGGAGCTGGGCATCGGCGCCGGCTGGAAGCGCGACGAGTGGCTGGCGTATGGCTACGGCTTCCCCTCCACCGGCGAGCGGCTGGCGGCCCTCGGCGACCACCTGGCGGTCATCACCGCGATGCTGGAACCGGGCCGGCACGTGCGGGCCACGGCCGGCGGACCGCACGCCTCGGTCAAGGGCGCCATCAACCTGCCCAAGCCGCTGCAGCAGCCGCGGGTGCCGCTCATGGTCGGCGGCAACGGGCCCAACGTCACGTGGCGGCTGGCCGCCCGCTACGCCGACGAGCTGAACCTGGACGGCCTGTCCCCGGCCGAGGTCGCCGCCGCGCTGCCGGTCATCCGTTCGCGATGCGAGGAGATCGGCCGCGATCCGGCGAGCCTGACCATCAGCGTCCACATCTGGTGGGGCGCGGCGCCCGCGCCCGGCCAGGAACGCATCGACGTGCTGGCGGGCTACCGCGAGATCGGCGTGCGCCGCACGATGCAGTTGCTGCGGGAGAGCGCCGCGACCGACGAGGCCCTGGAAAGCTACGCCGCGGATGTCCGCGCCGCAGGCGTGGAGCTGGCCGCGTCCTGAGGGCTCAGCCCTGGTCGATGTGGAAGCCCTGGTCGGCCAGGCCCTGGCGCACCGCGGACGGGCCGCCCGCCTCGCCCAGCGCCGCGCTTTCGTGGGCCTCGAAGTCGATGCCCGCCCGTGTCAGCACCTCTTCCGCCACGACGGCATCGGAGGTCGTGAGCATCAGTGTGCCGTCGGTGTCCTCGGCCACACCGACGATGCCGGTGATGTTGATCTGCCGCTCCGCGAGCGCACCGGCGAGGCGCGCCAGTGAGCCGGGTCGATCCTCCAGGCGTACGGTGAACCAGACTGCCACGCGCACCTCCGGACAAGAAGAACGCCCGGAGGGACCGAGCGCCCCGCGACCGTTGAGACGATCTCGGGTCGGGTTCGCATCAGCCTCTCCGGGCAACCACCACGCTACGCCGCCGGACGGGCTGGGTCAACGGGAGTTATCCACGAATCGTGGCCCAGGTGGCGCGCTTCTCCACCATGGCCAGCGCCGTAGTGGATGGCCGGTGGACAGGCCTCGCTGGTAGGCTCGCCGCATGCGGATCGCGACGTGGAATGTCAACTCACTCCGGGCCCGCCTGGACAAGGTCGTCGGGTGGCTGGCGACCGCCGAGCCGGACGTCCTGCTGATGCAGGAGACCAAGCTGGCCGACGAGGCGTCCCCGGACATGGCCTTCGGCATGGCCGGCTACACGTTGGCCCACCACGGTGAGGGACGCTGGAACGGCGTCGCGATCGCCTCGCGGGTGGGGCTGGACGCGGTCGTCGCCAACTTCGGCGATGGGCCCCTGCGGCCGGCCAGCACGGAGACCCAGGATGACGAGCCGGCGTCCGAGGCACGGATGGTCGCGGCGACCTGCGGCGGCATCCGGGTCGTCAGCCTCTACGCGCCCAACGGCCGGGAGCTGGACACGCCCTTCTACGCCGCCAAGCTGGCCTGGTTCGAGCGCCTGCTGGCCTGGCTGAGGGCGTCCGCTTCGCCCGACGAACCACTGGTCCTGGGCGGTGACCTGAACGTGGCTCCCGGTGACCTGGACGTGTACGACCCGGCCGTCTACGTGGGCACGACCCACACCTCACCTCGCGAGCGGGCGGCCTTCCAGGCGCTGCTGGACTGGGGCCTGGTCGACGCCTACCGGCTCCGCCATCCCGAGGGCGGCCGCTACACGTGGTGGGACTACCGGGCGGGCAACTTCCACAAGGGCCTGGGCATGCGCATCGACCACCTCCTGGTGACGCGCCCGCTGGTGGCCCGCATCGCCGCCGCGGAGATCGATCGGGATGCCCGCAAGGGGCCGACGCCGTCCGACCACGCCCCGATGTGGATCGACGTGGCCGACGCCTGACCCGGCGGAGCGGCAGATTCCCTGCCGCACGGCTACCCTTGCAGCAATACGTCCGCCTCATGGAGCCGCAAGGTGCCCCCTCCCCGCCAGAAGACCGTGCCCCCGGAGTCGCGCCGTGCGCGTCGCGAGTCGCAGCGCGAGGCACGCCGGGAGGCGCGTGACCGCGACGTCGCCCGACGGCGGGTCGCCGAGCAGCGGCGCATCTCGCCGGTCGTCTGGCTGTCCGGCGCGGCCGTCGTCCTGGCCCTCCTCGTGGTGGGCGTCCTGTTCCTGGCCAACCAGCACGGCCCGCCCGCCGAGCTGATCCCGCCCGGCACGAGTTCGCCGGTCGCCCTCGCCGATGGCAAGACCCTGGGCGCCAGCGGCGCGCCCGTGACCATCGACCTGTGGGCCGACTTCCAGTGCCCCTTCTGCGGCAGCTTCTCGCAGCAGACGGAGCCACAGCTGGTCTCCACGTACGTGGCCACTGGCAAGGCCAAGCTGGTCTTCCACGACTTCGCCTTCGTGGGCCAGGAGTCAACGGATGCGGCCGTGGCCGCCACCTGCGCCGAGCAACAGGGCAAGTTCTGGCCGTTCCATGACTACCTCTATGCCAACCAGGGGGCGGTGGAGAACGAAGGGGCCTTTGCCCCGGCGCGCCTGCTCCAGATCGCGGTCGCGGTCGGCCTGGACCAGGCCACCTACAGCTCGTGCATCTCCAACAGCGCCACGCTGCAACAGGTGACCCAGGAGCATCAGCAGGGCATCGGCGCCGGCGTGACCGGCACGCCCACCATCTTCATCAACAGCCAGGCCCAGAGCGCCTATGACCTGGCGAGCCTGAGCGCCGCGATCGACAAGGCCTACGGCAACTCCACGCCCGCGCCGCTGCCGTCAGGGGCTGCCACGCCCAGCTCGAGCCTGGCGGCCAGCCCCTCCTCGTGACCGTGCGCGCGCCCGTGCAGGGCGCCACCACGACGACCACGACGGCATGGCGTGGCGTACCCGTGATGCTGGGCATCGCGGTGATCGGCCTGGCTATCGCGTCGTACCTGACCGTGACCAAGCTGGCCGGTGGCTCGCCCATCTGCGGGCCCCTGCAGGGATGCGAGACGGTCGACGCCAGCGCTTACAGCAGCATCCTGGGCATCCCCACGGCGGCGTTCGGCATCGTCTACTCGGTGCTGATCATCGTCGCCACGGCCGCCTGGTCCCGCCGCGGGGACCGGCGCATCCTGCTCGCCGCCTACGCCGTGAGCCTGGTCGGGGTGGTGATGGAGGGCTTCTTCGTCTACCTGCAGGTGGCGGTCATCCACGCCGTCTGCGTGTGGTGCGCCGGCTACGGCCTGACCGTGGTGGCCGGCTTCGTGGCCAACATCATCGCCCTGCGGCGACCTGCGCCGGCCTGACCCGGAACGGCCGGCCGTGGCCGGGGATGACCACGTCGGCCGCCGCCAGCACGCGCGCCCGTCCGACTTCCAACGCGGCCTGGTCCCACGCCAGCGGGTCGATGCGCGGCGTGCGGTCGCCCCGCCACCACAGGTGGGTCAGGGCGTAGACGCCATCCACGGCATCGACCATGAGCGTCGCGTCCGCCTCGCTGTGGCCGGGGGTCAGCCACAGCACCGCGTGCGGCGAGAGGTGGTAGCCGTCACCGTCGTGGTCGAGCCACAGGTCGTCGCGGTAGCGGGCCCAGAAGTCGACCACCTCCGCGTTGGGGAAGAGGGCCGCATTGAGCGTGTGGTCGGGATGATGGTGCGAGAGGAACACGTGGGTCACGTCGGCCGGCCTCACGCCCAGGCGGCGCAGGGGCTCCAGGATGCGGCCGCGCCGGGCGACCATCCCCGGGTCGGCCACGATCAGCGCGTCGCCGTCACGGATGAACGTGACGCTGCTGCCGACGCGGCCGTCGTCGCGCGCGTAGCCGCTGACCAGGCGGTGGACGGTGGCCGTGCCGGGCATCCTCAGCGGACCCGGTCGCGGGTCAGCTGGGCCACCGTCGGGGCACCCAGCAGGGCCATCGCCAGGCGGATCTCGTGGTCCAGGATCTCCAGGCAGCGGTTCACGCCGGCCTCGCCGCCCGCCGCCAGGGCGTAGAGGTAGGGCCGCGCCACCATCACCGCCCTCGCGCCCATGGCCAGCGCCATCACCACGTCAGTGCCGCGCCGCACGCCGCCGTCCAGGTAGACCTCCGCCCGCCCGCCCACCGCCTCCACGACGGCCTCGAGGACGTCGAGCGAGGCCGGCGCGCGGTCCAGCTGGCGGCCGCCGTGGTTGGAGACGACGATGGCGGCCGCGCCGTGCTCGACGGCCCGTGTCGCGTCGGCCGGGTCCAGGATGCCCTTGATGACGAGTGGCAGGTCGGACAGCGACCGCAGCCAGGCCAGGTCGTCCCATGTGACCGAAGGATCGACCTGGCCCCCGATGCCCTCGAGGAAGTCGGCGCCGGCCATGGGCCCGACATTGCCCATCTCACCCGGCTGCAGCACGGGGTCCCGCAGCTCCCGCTCGCGGTAGCCGGCCTGTGGCAGGTCCACCGTGACCATCAGCGCCTTGTAGCCCGCCCCGGCCGCGCGCGCCACGAGTTCGGCGGTGCGGCCCCGGTCGCGCAGCACGTACAGCTGGAACCAGCGCGTCCCGCGGCCCGCCGCGGCCACCGTCTCCAGCGATCGATTGGCGAACGTCGAGAGGCAGTAGATGAGCTTGGCGCGCGACGCGGCACGGGCCGGCACGAACTCGCCCTCCGGATGGGCCAGGCCCTGCAGCGCGGCCGGGGCCAGGGCCACCGGCAGCGAGACGGTCGTGCCCAGCATCGTCGTGCTCGGGTCGACCGTGCTCACGTCCACCAACACGCGCGGGATCAGCGTCCGCCGGTCGAACGCGGCCTCGTTCTCACGCAGCGTGTGCTCGTCCCAGGCCCCGCCCGCGTAATAGGCATACGCCGCCGCCGACAGCCGTTCCCGGGCCAGCGCCTCGAAGCCGCGCAGGCTCTGCACATCCATGTAGGTGAGGGTAGCCCACACGGCGGTGCCGGGGGGCCTCGGGTTCGTCGGTATCATGGGCACGAGGCATGGCCGGCGCGCGCCCGCCGGCTCGCAGGGAGGTCCAGATGCAGGGTCCATTGAACCTGAGGGCATGCGCCGCCGAACTCGTCGGGACGTTCCTCTTCTTCGCCATCGGCTTCATGGCCGTCCAGTCCACGGTGGCGCTGCAGGCGCCGGTGCTGGTGGTCGTGCCGTTCGCCTTCGGGCTCGGTCTGCTGGCGGCCATCGCCGCCTTCGGGCCGGTGTCCGGCGGCCATTTCAACCCGGCCGTGACCATCGCCATGGTCCTGGACGGCCGGACGAGCGTCCTCGACGCCGTCGGCTATATCGTGGCCCAGGTCTTGGGCGGCATCGGCTCGGCGCTGCTGGTGCTGATCCTGTTCGACCAGGATGCCGTGAAGGGCGTCATCACCAGCCCGGGCCATGGCTTCACCGACATCCAGGCCCTCATCCTGGAGACGGTGCTCACGGCCGTCTTCATCCTCATCATCCTGGCGTCCAGCAAGAAGGCGCCGGCCATGGCCGGCCTCGTCATCCCGCTCACGCTGGTGGCCATCCACTTCGCCGCCGTGCCGTTCAGCGGCTCGTCGGTCAACCCGGCCCGGTCGATCGGGCCGGCCCTGCTGGGTGGCGACCTGAGCTCGCTGTGGATCTACCTCGTCGGACCCATCGTGGGGGCCGTGATCGGGTGGGCCGTGTGGGTCCTCGTGGCGCGGGACGAACGCCCCGCCTGACCCTCAGCCGGCCGGCGGCCGCACCGCGGCGAGGGCCCGGCGCGCCTGCTCCAGGTGGAACCGGTCATGGCCGGCGATGAGGCGGAACGACAGGTCGTAACTCTCGGGGCCTCGCTCGTCGTGGAGTCCCACCCGCTGTCGCTCGGCTTCCGGCGTGCGCTGCCAGAGGGCCAGGTTGGCGGCGCGCAGGGCGGTGAACTGGGCCAGGAGATCGGTCGGGTCGTCCTCGTTGTGGCGCAGCCGGTCCACCCACAGGTCCTGGTCGTAGCCGGGCAGGCGCGGCGCATCGTGGGCCAGGGTGAAGCGGTAGCGGCCGCTGTAGACGATCTCGGCATCCAGGATGTGGCCGGCCACTTCCAGGACCGACCACTCGGCCGGCTCCGGCCGCTGGCGGATCACTGAGGCCACATCGGTCAGGACCGCCCGCAGGCTCGGCAGGGTCGCCGCCTGGGCCAGGAGGGGGTCGTCCGACCCGAGCAGGGCCAGCAGCATGGCCTGGTACGCCGAGGGCGCGGCGACAGGGTCGGGACTGATCACGCGCGATCCTCCATGCGGCCGGGCCGGTCGACCCGTGGGCCTCCGGCGCATCGTCGCAGATGCGCCCCCGGCGCGCCGCATACTCGACGCCCATGGCCGTCCGCTCGCTCACCCTGACCGGTCCGCTCGACCTGATGCGGACGTTGGGGCCGCTCCGCCACGGACCCTATGACCCGACCATCAGGCTCGCCCCGACCGAGGTGTGGCGCACCTCACGGACGCCGGCGGGCGTCTCCACGCTGCACGCGCGGCTGGCCGGTTCGACCGTGGAAGCCGAAGCGTGGGGCCCCGGCGCGGCCTGGGAGCTGGACCACCTGCCCGAACTCCTCGGCCAGGCCGACCGATCGGACGCACTGGTGCCCCGCCATCCCCTGGTGGGCGACCTCGTGCGCCGCTTTCCGGGCGTGCGCCTCACCCGAACTGGTCGCGTGTTCGAGGCGCTGGTGCCGGGGGTCATCGAGCAGAAGATCACCGGTGTCGAGGCAGGGCGGATCTACCGCCGGCTGGTGTGGAGCCACGGCAGCCCGGCTCCCGGACCGGGAGCGAGCGCCGGCCTCGTCGTGCCACCCGAGCCTCGCCGCCTGGCCACCCTCCCCTACCACGCCTACCACCCGCTGGGTCTGGAGCAGCGGCGCGCCGATGTCCTGCGCCGCGTCGGCGTCCTCGCCGCCCGGCTGGAGGCGAGTCTCGCTGAGGGGCCCGAGCAGGCCCGCGTCCGCCTCCAGGCGGTGGCGGGGATCGGGCCCTGGACGGCCGCGGAGGCGACCCGCATCGCGCTCGGGGATCCCGACGCGGTCAGCGTCGGCGACTTCCATCTGCCGAGCCTGGTGGCGTTCGCGCTGGCCGGCGAGACCGAGGCGGACGACGCGCGGATGCTGGAGCTGCTGGAGCCGTATCGCGGTCAGCGGGCCCGCGTCGTGCGTCTGCTCGAGCTGGGTGGACGCTCGCGAGCCCGCCGCGCGCCGCGCATGGCGGCCCGCACGATCGAGCGCCTCTAGGCGACCCGGAACACCTCGACCGCCTGGGCCAGGCGGTCCAGGGCGGCCGGGGTCGGTGGTTGGAGGTCCACGATCAGATGCTCCGCCCCGGCCGCGGCATGGGCGCGGAAGCCGGCCGCGACCTCGTCCGCCGAGCCACCGAGCGCCGGAGTCGATGGGCCGGGCGGCACGGTCCCAGGCACGGCGTCGGGCGCCATGAGGTCCGGGTAGCGCACCACCACCCCGATGGTCACGCCCAGCGTGGCCGGGTCGCGACCGACGGCCTCACAGGCGGCCGCGAGGTCGGCGCGACGGCCGGCCAGCCGCTCGTCCGGCGTCCCGAACCAGGCGGTGTTCCACGCATCGGCGTGACTGGCCGCGAGGCGCAGCATGCGCGGGCCCTTGGCGGCGACGAGGATGGGGATCCGCCGCGCCGGACGCGGGATCAGGGCACAGTCGTCCGCCGTCTCATAGCGGCCGTGGTGGTCCACGTGCCCGTCACGCAGGAGGCCGGTGATGATCGCCAGCGCGTCCTGGAAGTGCCCGACCCGCTCCGCGAAGGGGTAGCCGAAGGCCCGGAACTCCGGCTCATGCCACCCCGTGCCGAGGCCCAGGATGAGGCGGCCCTCGGACACGACGTCGAGGGCAGCAGCCATCTTGGCCAGGAGCGTGGCCGGGCGGAACGCGGTGCACATGACGAGGGTGCCCAGTTCCACCCGCTCGGTCGCGTCGGCCAGCGCCGCGAGGATCGTCCAGCACTCGTGGATCCCCGACGCCGGCTGATCGGGGAAGCGGAAGAGCAGGTGGTCGAAGACCCAGATGGAGTCCAGCCCCCGCGATTCGGCCTGCCGGGCCAGATCCCGGAGTTCGCGGTAGCTGGGGATATGACCCAGGCTCTCGTCATCGATGGGCATGACGAGCCCGACCTTCATGTCAGACCCAGGTGAACGTGCCGCTCAGGGGTATCGGCGTGCCTGCGGGCAGGCCGAGGTTGGTGGACTCGTTCTGCACTGTGACGCGGTACTGGTGGTTCTTCACGATCGGCGAGGTCACGTTGAACTTGGGCGCGGCGCTGGGAGCCGGATGGTCCTTGGACGTGCCTGCCGTCTGGTCCTGGGCCAGCACGTCCCACTGCCAGTTGTGGCCGCTGCCGGTGTCCATGTTCACGCCCAGGTTGCCGTTGCCGCGGGCCTTGAAGACGACCGTGAAGCCGTTGACCAGGTTCGCCCCGCCTGTGCCGTCGAAGCGGAAGTTGCTGAGGGTCACCTTGGGCGTCTTGACCGGCCAGGTGATGGTCAGGTCGATGGCCGGCGCATTGACGCTCGAGGCGTCGGTGATGGCGGTAACCGTCCACGTACCAGTGGCGCCGGTGGCTTTGCCCGCGAAGCTGATCGTGCCCGAACCCTTCTTGCACGTCGCAGCCTGGGTGCCGGCCCGGAAGCAGATGTTGGCCGTGCTGCTCGCCGTGTCCACCTTGGCCACGACGCTGAGGTTGCCCGGGCCATTGCTAGTGAACGCGATGGTGCGCGCCGCGGCGTTCGGCCCGCCGTCGAGCTGCAGGCCGACGAACTGGATCGTCGCCGCCGGGTAGCTCGGGATGGGCGACGGGCTGGGCGACGGCGACGGCGTCGCGCTGGGGAGCTCCGTCGGCGTCTCGGTCGGCGGCTGTGTCGTCCCGCCCGGAAGGGTCGGCGTGGGGCTCGCCCCGGCGACGAGGGTGGGTGTCGGGGAGGCGCCGCTCGTGCCGCCACGGGGGATGAGCACGACCGCCGCGCCGAACCCGATCAGCAGGGCCAGGACGACCGCCAGGACCATCGCGACACGGCGCCAGCCTTCTTCGGTCACCTCGACCCTCCTGTTCGGCACACGGGCAGCCACACGGAGGATAGCGAGCCTCGAGCAGCGGCGCGAGGCCGGAGGCGCGGCTCCCTCGGCTATACTCCCCTCCCCACGGCGCAGCGCCGTGGCCTCACGGTCGGGGCGTGGCGCAGCTAGGTAGCGCGCATCGTTCGGGACGATGAGGTCGGAGGTTCAAATCCTCTCGCCCCGACCATTCCCATCACTCGCATCGTCGCGCCCGACTACGTCCTCGAGGCCCTCCGTGAGAGCCCACGGTTGTCCGATCCCACCGACGGAGTGCAAGGGACCGCGGGCGGTAAGGTCTTCATCATGCTGCGTGAGTCGTTCCTCGGGCGCGCACGCTCAAGGGACCAGTCGCGAAGTATGCGGCGGTGATCGAGGATGTCGTCATCGTCAGGCCCGGCTACACGTTGCCCTCGACGATCGCGTGGCCGGCGAGCGATGGCGCTGCGCCGTGCGCCGTGTTCTTCGCCGGGAGCGGGCCGACCGACCGCGACTGGAACTCGCCGCTCCTGCCGGGCACGAACGGCGGCGGCGCGCAGCTCGCGCTCGCCCTGCAAGCGCGCGGCGTCGGCTCGATCCGCTTCGACAAGGTCGGCTCCGGCGTCAACATGCCGAAGAGCATGGCGCCGGCGGACCTGAAGATGCTCGAGGTGCTCTCCCTCGCTCACTACACCGACGAGATCCTCGCTGCGTGGGACGAGCTCGCGAGCCACGACCGCTGCGGCCGGCTCTTCTTGCTCGGCCACAGCGAAGGGTCGATCCACGCATCGTCAGCTGCCATCGTGCAGCAGACGACCCTACGCTTCGCCGGCCTGATCAGCATGTCCGGACCCGCGCGCTCGATCCTCGACACCGCGATCGAGCAGATCCGGGCGATGGGTCTCCAAGCGGGGACGGACGCCGCGCTCGTCGACCACGCGCTCGGCGACTTTCGCGCCGCGATGGTGCGCCCAGATGCCCCGGCACCGGATCTATCCGCGCTCCCCGGAGCCGCCGCGGGCTTGTGGCAGGTGGCACACGATCCGCTGCAACAGCGGGTAGCGCGCGAGCTGCTCTTCGCCGATCCGCTCGTGGCGCTTCCCGCCTATTTCGGGCGCGCCCTCGTCGTCTCGGCGGCCAACGATGCCCAGGTGCCCGGGTCCGATGCGGACGCGATCTATGCCGCCCTGGCGAGTGATGCACGGCACAAGACGCGCGTGACGATCGCGAACGCCAACCACGTCTACAAGTCGGAGACGCGGGCGCCATCAACGCTGAGCCCCGCCGAGATCGGCGCCAGCTACGCCGACGACAACCACGCGCTGGCCGACGGGCTCGTCGACGCGATCGTGCGCTTCGTCACTACGAAGTAACTGCGGCTCCTCGTGGGGTTGGTCCCGCGTTAAGAAGCCTGGGCTTGGTCAGGGTCTTGGAGGAAGAACCGGCGCAGCTCTGGCGCCACCTGCTGCGGCTGGCCACCCCGGTTCCGGTTGCCGTACCCGCCGTGGTTCAACCCTGTGAAGTCGACCCGGGCCACGCCTGTGGCGAGTTGCTGGCGTCTCCTAGGGCGACAGAGCGAACGCCACGGCTGCATCCGCGGTCATCCCGCCACCCTCGGCCCATGCCAAGCCCAGGGATCCCGGGTCGAGGTCGTCGCGCAGCCGGCCGACCGCGGAGTCGAACTCATCACGTTCGAAGTCGGACATCGCGGCCTTGGCGACCTCCCGCAGCGCTTCGGCGGCCCCCAGCAGCCGCGCTGCCCGGAGGCCGTTTCCCCGCGACATCGCGACGTACGCGAAGGATTCGAGCTGGTTGGCGACCGCGCCGCGGTTGCCGCTCCGCTGCCAGCCGCGGAGCGTCTGGCGGTACTCCGCCTCGGCCGCATCGATCCGGCCGGAGCGGCGCAGGACGTGACCGAGCTCGCTCTGGACCGAGAGCTCGAAGCGCTGGTCGCCGATGGCGTGGAACTGGACTTGGGATTGCCGGAACCAACGCTCGGCATCCTCCAGCCGGCCGACCTGGCTCGCGACGCGTCCGCGGATCTGGCTGACCCACGCGATCTCTTGCGGGTTGCCCGATCGCGCGGCCGCCTCGCTGGCCCGCACCAGCCAGCGTTCCGCGGCGTCGAGGTCGACCGAGGCCTCGACCAGCGCCCGCCCACCGGCGATCCGGCCGGCGCCTGCCGAGTAGCCAAGCTCGTTCGCGATGTCCCAAGCCTCATCGAGCATCGCTCGCAGGCCGTCGACGTCGCGTGCATCGGCAGCGATGGCACGTATGGTCACCAGGATGGCGATCGCGTCCGCGATGGCCGCGGGATCGCCTGACCGCCGGGCGATGTCCAGGGCTTCCTGGCCGAGCGAGGTGCCCTCCGCATGACCGATCGACTCCGCGACGACGGCGGCACCCGTGAGGCCCCGGGCGACGAGAACCGCCCTCGCCCGGGCCGCGGGCGCCGAGTCGGGCTCGGGCAGTGCCCGCACGCGCTCCACCGCGTGCAGGAAGTGGTCGAGCCCTTCGGATCCCATCGCGCGCGATCGCCAGTAGCGGGTCAGGGCGACGCACATCTCGAGGGCCTCATCGGGGTTCGCACCGTCAGCCCAGTCGAGCGCAGTGCGCAGGTTGCCGATCTCGGCATCGAGGCGCTCCATCCAGCCCGGTAGCTCGGGCCCCTCGAGCCCTTGCTCGGCGTCGCGTGTCAGCCGCAGGAAGACGGCGAGCTGACGGTCACGGAGCAGCACCGTCTCACCGCTTGCCGCGAGCTGATCGGCTGCGTACTGGCGGATCGTCTCCAGCATCCGGTAGCGGGTGGCGCCGGCGTGGTCGACGACGACGAGCGAGCGGTCGACGAGGCGACCGAGACCGTCGAGCGTGGCGAGCCGGGCGCGGCCGTCCGCAGGGTGATCAAAGGTCACGCCCGTCGCGGCCTCGAGTGTCCAGCCCCCGGCGAAGACGGCGAGTCGGCGGAGGAGCCGGCGGTCGTCGTCCTCGAGCAGGTCCCAGCTCCAGTCGATGAGCGCCTGCAGCGTCCGCTGCCGCGGCACCGCCGTCCGTCGTCCGCCGGTCAGCAGGCGAAACCGGTCACTGAGGCCCTGGGCGATCTCGTCGGCAGACAGCACATTCACCCGCGCGGCCGCCAGCTCGAGCGCAAGCGGGATGCCGTCGAGCCGCCGGCAGATCTCCACGACGGCGCCGACGTTCGAGAGATCCAGGGCGAACGCCGGCAGGGTCGCCCTGGCCCGCTCCAGGAAGAGCGAGACAGCCTCCGACTGGCCTGCCTCCTCGAGTGTCTCGCCGTCAACGACCAGATGGCCGCCCCGCTCTTCCACCGGGGCCGGCAGGGCCAGGGAGGGGACGGCGAAGACTGCCTCCCCATCGACGCCGAGGGGTTCGCGACTCGTCGCCAGCACGCTGATCGTGGGGCAGCTGCCCAGCAAGCGGTAGGTCACGTCGGCGGCGGCTTCGATCAGATGTTCGCAGTTGTCGAGGACCAGCAGGAGCTCCTTCGAGCGCAGGTAGTCGGCGATGGTGTCGATCGGGGGCTGCCCGGGCTGTTGTTGCACCCGCAGGACGCGCCCGATCTCCGCGACGACGAGCTCCGGGTCGGTGAGCGGCGCTAGCTCGACCAGCCAGGCGCCGTCGGCATAGCCGTCGAGGGCATCCGCGGCAACCTGCAGTTCCAGGCGCGTCTTGCCGGTGCCGCCGACACCGACCAGCGTGACCAGGCGGCTCCGCTCAAGCAGGCCCCTGACCTCCGCCGATTCCCGCTCGCGCCCCACGAACGAGGTGACCTGAGGTCGGAGGTTGGTGGGGCGCTCGGTCACCGCGCGGAGCGGCGGGAACTCGCGGCGCAGCCCCGTCGCCACCAGCTGGTAGACATGCTCGGGTCGGTCGAGGTCCCGGAGGCGCTGCTCGCCAAGATCGACGAGCTCCGATCCCGGCGCCTGGTCGTCGGCCACGAGCGCCGAGGTCGTCGAAGACACGAGCACCTGGCCGCCGTGGCCGATGGCCATCAGGCGAGCCGTCCGGTTCAGGGCGGGCCCGAAGAGGTCGCCGTCGCGGACCTCGGCGCTCCCGGAGTGGATCGCCATCCGCACACGCAGTGGCCCCGTCGTCGGCCAGGCGTGGCGCTCGAGCGCTCGCTGGGCCTCGACGGCTGCACTAAGCCCCGCCTCGGGCCGGTCGAAGGCGGCCAGCACACCGTCGCCGGTCGTCTTGACGACCGTCCCGCCCGCCTGTTCCACGGCCGCGCGAAGCAACGCGTCGTGGGCTTCGAGCGCGACGCTCATGGCGGCCCGCTGCTCCTCCCAGAGCCGCGTGCTCCCCTCGATGTCGGTCAGCAGGAACGTGGCGGTCCGGGCCGCGGGCGACGTCGTCATCGCCGGCCGGCTGACACGCGCATGGCCAGCATCCTCCGGGCTGGGACGTGCGGCGTCAAGGACGGTCGAGACGTGTCATCTTCTGGTGAGTGACTGAGCCCGTCGCTACCGACGACACGCGCGTCGATCGCTGGCTGTGTGCGGTGCGCCTCGTGAAGACCCGCCCACTCGCGACCCGCATGTGCGAGGGCGGCCACGTCCTGGTGAACGGATCGCGGGCCAAGCCGTCGACGAAGGTTCGCGCGGGCGATCGCATCGAGGCGCTCATCGCCGATCGCAAGCGCATCGTCGAGATCCTGCGGCCGATCGAGTCGCGTGTCGGGGCGGCCATGGCCGCGACCTGCTACGTCGACCACAGCCCGCCCGTCGTGCCGGAGCCCAGGCAGGGGACCGTGCCTGTGCGCGGCGAGGGTCGGCCGAGCAAGCGTCTCCGGCGCGAGTTCGAGCGTCTGCGCCGGACTGCCGACGCCTGAGCGCTCAGCCCAGAGGACCGACGGCCCGCTCCACCTCGTCGAGGATCTCTCCCGAGCGCACCACCTCGGCCATCGCCGTGTGATCGACATGCAGCGGGCGATCCTCTTCGAGGTGCGCGACGTGGCGCCGCACGGCCGCGTGCGCCGTCGTCACGCCGGCGCCGTGGGTGAAGTCGCGGAAGTCGAGCGCCTGGGCAGCCGCCATGAACTCGATGCCCAGGACCCCGTAGGCGTTCGCCAAGATCTGCCCTGTCTTGAGCGCCGTGTTCATGCCCATCGACACGAAGTCTTCCTGGTCGGCGGCCGCGGGGATCGACTGCACCGCCGCCGGGGCGGCCAGGATGCGCTGCTCGACGATGAGCGTATCGGCCGTGTACTGGCTGAGCATCAGCCCGCTGAACATGCCGGCGCCGCGTGTGAGGAAGGCCGGCAGGCCCACGCTCAGCGCCGGGTTGAGCAGGCGGTTGAGGCGTCGCTCGGAGAGGACGCAGGCCATCGTCAGGGCCGTCCCCACCATCTCCATGGGCAGGGACACCGGCGTACCCTGGAAGTTGGCGCCCGTGAGGGTCAGCCGCGACTCGGGCAGGAAGATGGGGTTGTCGCCCACGCCATTGAGTTCGATCTCCACCTGCTGCCACGCCCAGGCGACCGCATCGTGCGCTGCGCCCAGGACCTGCGGCGAGGACCGCATCGAGTAGGCGTCCTGGACGTGCGTCCGTAGCCTGCCGGTGGCCAGGTCACTGCCGGCCAGGCACCCGCCGATGGCGCGCGCGGCCCGGATCGCGCCGGCGAACCCGCGGAGTTCATGCAGACGCACGTCGTAGGGCTGCAGATTCGCCAGGAGGGCCTCCAGCGACATCGCGCAGGCGATCTCCGCCTGCCGCAGCCAGCGCTCCGTGTCCCACAGGTGCAGGGCGCTGATGGCCGTCAGCAGGTTGGAGCCGTTGATGGTGGCGAGCCCATCGCGGGCCTGCAGGCCGGGAATGGGGATTTGGGCACGCGCCATGGCCACCGCTCCGGGCAGCCGCTCACCGTCGAACCAGGCTTCGCCCTCCCCCATCAGCAGGAGCGCGACCTGGGCCATGGGGGCCAGGTCACCGCTGGCCCCCACCGAGCCCTTGGCGCACACGACCGGCGTCACGCCCCGGTTCAGCATCGCCACGAGGGTCTGGGTGATCTCCGGGCGGCAACCGGAGTAGCCATGTGCGTGCACGTTGATCCGGCCGGCCATGGCCGCGCGGACGGACGGGATGGGGGCCGGCTCGCCGATGCCCGCCGCGTGGTTGTAGATGAGGTACCGCTGGAACTGCTCGACCTGCTCGTCGGTGAGCACGACTTCGGAGAACTCGCCGATGCCGGTGTTCACCCCGTACATGATCTCGTGGGCTGCGATCTTCTCGTCGACCATCGCCCGGCAGGTACGGATGCGCTGGACGGCGGCGGGGTCCAGGGTCACCGGGGCACCCTCACGCGCGATCCGGACGAGGCGCTCGATGGTGAGCGACGAGCCGTCCAGGACGATGGGCGCCAGGGGGTGCAGACCCACCTCACCGCGCGAGGCAAGCTCAGGCTCGTGCCCGTGGAGAAGCACCATCAGGCTGAAGGGTGGCCCCCGCGGCGGGGCGCCTGCAGAGCCGTGCGACCTGACCTGACGGGGTCGTTGGTCACCGGCCCTTGCATTCGCGAGTCCGGTGGTTCGAGGAGTTGCACGAGGTCGTACGGGAAATGGATCAGAAGATCGAGGCGTGGACCAAACCCGAGCTGCTCGAGCGGTGGTGGGCGCCGAAGTCGTTTCCCATCAAGCTGCGTTCGTGCGAGACGGATGTGCGCGTCGGGGGCCGGTACCGTCTGGTCTTCGGTTACGAGGGCTCGACCATGGAGTTCTTCGGTCGGTACCTCGAGGTGACACCGTCCTCGCGCCTGGTCTGGACCAACGACGAAGGGGACCAGGGTGGGACGGTCACCACGGTGACCTTCGAGGAAACGGGCGGCAGGACGCACGTGACCGTGCACGATCTCTATCCCTCCAAAGAGGCCTTGGACGGTGCGATCGCCTCCGGGTCGACGTCAGGGATGCCCGAATCGCTCGGGCAACTGGACGAGCTTCTCGCCAGTCTCGGCGCGAGCGCGGGAGCGTCGTGAAGGCGTCGATCGGCCGTGCTGCCAAGGACCTGGATGGGCTGGGGCGTCAGCCGCTGGATCTCGGCGATGGTCCGCGGTCAGCGCGGCGCGACCGCTCCCGTGCGAGTGGGTGCGGGCGTGCCCCGGTCGACGGGTTGCGCCCCGTGACCGCGTCGTGACGGCCACCAGGCGCGGTCACCGGCGAGGGTCGTGATCGCCGGTACCAGGATCGAGCGGACGACGAAGGTGTCGAGGAGCACTCCCGCGGCCACCACCACGCCGACCTGCACCAGGACGGCCAGCTGGGCGGTCGCCATCGAACCGAAGGTCCCGGCGAGGATCAGGCCGGCGGAGGTGATGACGGCGCCCGTCCGACCCGACGCGATGCGCACGCCCTCGCGGATCGGGCGGTGCTCGCTCTCCTCACGGACGCGACTCATCATGAAGATGTTGTAGTCAGAGCCCAGGGCGACGAGCAGCACGAACACCAGGAGCGGCAGGTAGTAGTTGAGGCCCGCCTCCCCCATCACGGAGCCGAAGAACCACGCCGCCAGGCCGAGCGTGCACAGGTACGACAGCAGCACGGTCAGGACGAGGTAGAGCGGCGCCACCAGGGCTCGCAGGAGGAGGACCAGGACCCCGAGCACGCCCAGGATGGTGATGAGGGCGACCCGCAGGAAGTCGTTGGCGAGGGTCGTCTGGATGTCGGCCAGCTCGGCCGTCGGGCCGCCCACGTACGCCTGCCCGCCGGCCGCGAACCCAGTGGTCGAATCGGCCAGGGTCACCCGCGCCTGGCGGATCGCCTGGAAGGCGGAGGTCGAGTAGGGGTCGTCCGTCGTGGTCAGGTAGAGCCGCGTCGCCTGCCCGTCTGCGGCCACGAACACGGCCAGTGCCTGCTTGACCTGGGTGCCGGCGGCGCCCGTCAACGCCGACGGGATGAAGAGGTCGTCCGAGCGCGACGCGAACTCCGTCGAGAGGGCCTGGATATCAGCGGGCAGCCGGCTGAAGGTCGCCGCCACCTGCTCGGTGAGCAGCGTCGAGGCGGGCGTCGCCGGAAGACTCGTGGGGAACAGGAGCGCATCGGGGTGCGCGTCGAAACCCGTCGCCAGCGCAGAGATCGCGCTCACCAGGTCCGCCGCGGCGCTGGGCGCCTGTGTCTGCTGCAACCGAACGAGGTCCGCCTGCGCGCGCAGGAAGGCCGGCAGGCTCGCCGTATCGGGGTAGGCCGTGACCAGCTCGCCAAGATAGCGGTCGATGACAGCCAGGCCGGCTGCCACCGCCGTGGGTGACTGGCCCGGGGCGGCGATGGCGGCCGCCAGCTCCCGCAGCTGGGTTGACACGCTGGCGGCCGCGCGCAGCTGGGTGAGGAGCTGCGGCGCGGTCGTGAGATCGGCCGTGACCGCGGTGTAGGTCGTCCCGGAGGCGACGTCAGGGAAGGCCGCGCCCAGCTGGTCCACGTAGGCCGACGCCGCGGCCAAGCCGGACGAGACGTTGGTCGCCAGCAGCGTCGCCGGGTCAGCCTGGCCGGTCGACCCGCCGGTGCCGGGGAAGCCCGCCGCCATCGAGGCCAGCGTCTTCGACGGCTGGAAGGCCGCGGGCACAGCGCCATCACCCGTCGGCGCGATGGCGCTGCTGACCGTCTGCACACCCGGTGTCGAGGCGAGCGCCCGCGTGACGTCACGAAGCCTGGCCAGGGAGCTGGGCGCCAGCAGATCGGTGCCGGTGCCGAGCTTGACGATCGCCGTCGAGGGCATGACGTTGCCGCGGCCCATGTGGGCCGCACTGTCGTCGAAGCCGATCCGCGCGTCGGAGGTGGCCGGCAGCTCCTGGAGCACGTCGAAGTTGGTGTGCATCTGCGGCACGGTGGCCGCGGGGATGAGGAGTGCCCCGACGATGACGATCGTCACCAGCCCGGGCCGACGCGAAACGGCGGTGGCCAGATCGGCGAAGAAGCCCTCGCCACCAGCCACGGCGCCGGGCTGCTGGTGGCCAGGCCAGAAGACGTACTGGCCGAAGATCCCCAGCAGCGCCGGTGAGAGCGTCAGCCCGGCCAGCAGGGTGATGGCGACGGCCAGGGCGAGGGCAGGCCCCGTCGTCTGGATCATGCCGTAGTCGCCGAAGGCCATGGAGCCGAGGCCCACGATCACGGTGGCCGCGCTGGCCGTGATGACGGCGCCGATGCGCCGGACGGTCGCGGTCGACGCCGTGGGCCAGTCTCCGCTGCGCCCGACCTCCTCGCGGAATCGCGAGATCAGGAAGATCGTGTAGTCGGTGCCCACGCCGAAGATGAGCACGACGATGAAGGTGTCGAGGAGGGACGAGATCTTCCAGCCGGCCGCAGCCAGCTCACCCAGCACGCCACGGGAGACGATGAACGCTGCCCCGATGGTCAGCAGCGGCACCAACGCGGCCAGAGGAGCGCGATAGATCAGCAGCAGGATCAGGACGACGAGGACGATGGTGATGAGCGTGGCGCTGTCAGTGCCGTGCTGGATGGCCGTGAGATAGTCGGCGGCGATGCCGGCCGCCCCGGTCACGTGCGCCTGGAGGCCGGCCGGGGTGGTGGACGCGAGGTGGACGCGCAGGAGGTCGACGGCCGTGTCGGTCGCCGGACCGATGCTCGCGACCGACAGGTTCACCTGGAGCATCTCCAGCTGCCCGTCCTGGCTGCGCAGCATCGCCGCCAGCTCGGGCCGCGTCTCGGCCGTGGAAACGCTCTTGACGATGTCGTGGAGGCCGGCCGGTGAGGCCGCGCCCGTGATCCAGCTGGCCAGCGCGCCCATGTAGGTCCGGTCGGCATCGGTGAGGCCGCTGGGTCGCAGGAAGGTGATCGTCGCCGAGCTGGCGCTCGCGTCCTGGGGGAACGCCGCGGCAAGGGCCGCCCGGGCCTTGAGCGCATCGGTGCCGGCGGGCAGGAAGGACGTCTGGTCGGTCTGGCCGTTGGCGGCCAGGGATGGCGCGAGCAGGCCCGCCACCGCCGCTCCGACGATCCAGGCGATGACGATGGCGAACCGGAAGCGATACGTCAGCGAACCGAGGCGTTGGAACACGGGTCACCTGCGCTATGGCGCTGGTGCGACCGTGGCGGTCCGACGATCACACCGCGTGCGCCGGCTACCGTAGGTCGCGCGTCCGGTCCCGGCTAGGGCGGAACGGCCTGCCTCCACGGTGCCGAACGGCGTGGCCATCCCCAGCGGGCCCGCGAGTCATCGCCGCCGGCGAGTAGGCTTGGCCGGTGAGTGCTGGCAGCGCGCGTCGTCCGGTGACGCCGGAGACGATCCTGCGCCAGGTCGTCGTGGAGGACCATGCGCTTGATCCGGACGGATCCCTGGCGGTCGTCGTCAGGCGGTCCATCCACGACGGCGCGTACCGCTCGCACCTGTGGCGCGTGCCGCTCGCCGCCCGCCGCCGGAGCGGCGAACGCGTCGGCGCGCTGACACGGGGGGCGGTGCGGGACACGGTGCCGCGGGTCTCCCCGGACGGCACGCGGCTCGCGTTCATCCGCTCATGGCCGGATGACGTGGAGCGGCCCGCGGCCGTCTTCGTGATGGCCATCGCCGGCGGGGAGCCCTCGCCCCTGATCGTGCCAGAGCATGGAGTGAGCGAGATCGCCTGGTCGCCGGATGGTCGGCGGCTCGCGTACGTCACCCCGTCGGATCCGCCGCGCTTCGCCGTCGGCGAGCTCGTCACAGGTCGAGCCCCCGTCGCGCGCCGGATCCGCACCCTCGGCTGGCGGTGGGATCAGGCCGGATACCTCGACCGCTGGGACCATCTCTGGGTCGTCCCCATCGAGGAAGGAGCGTCCTCGCTGCGTCTCACCTGGGGGGACTGGGGCGTCCGGCGGCCGGCGTGGTCGCCGGACGGGCGGGAGATCGCCTTCGTGGCGGACAGGCAGCCCGACACGGACCGGCACCCACGCCCGGCGATCCATGTCGTCCCGGCCGACGGGGGCGAGCCGCGGCCACTCGTCGAGCTGGCCGGTCGCGCCGACGCGCCCGCCTGGTCGCCGGACGGCCGCTTCGTCGCGTGCATCGGCGTGGATGTCGCCGACCCGCTCGATGACGTGCTGCCGGGTGTCTTCGTCACGCCGGCCGACGGCTCGCGGCCCCCCGTCGCACACGCCCCGGACCTGGATCGCCCGGTGGGGACCGTCCAGTTCACCGACCTGAATGGCTGGACGTCCGAGCCGCGGCCGGGACCGGCATGGCTCGGACCGGATCGGATCGTGGCGCTCGTCAGCGACCGTGGTCGCGCCGTGCCATTCGGCTTCCCCGTCGATGGGTCGACCGGGAACCCCGCGGGACCCGCCCTCCCGATGACCCGACAGGATGGACGAGCGACGGTCGCCGACGCCGCATGCTGGACGCTCTCGGTCGCCAACGGCATCGTCGCCGTCACCGGAACCCTGGATGCCCGGCCGCAGGAGCTCCTGGTCCTCCATGGCGGGGTCCTGCGCGCCGCGACGACGATGGGATCCGCGTGGCGGCGCGGGCTCCTGGTCCCGGAGATGCGGCGGATCGCCGCCCCGGGGGACGGCGGGCCGATCGAGGGTTGGCTCGCCTGCCCGCCGGGCGCGAGCGATCGGATGCTCCCGCTCGTGGTCGACATCCACGGCGGACCGCTCGGTGCCTGGGCGCCCGCGCCGCCCTTGGAGGTGCACATGCTGGTGGCACAGGGGTACCGCGTCCTGCTGCCGGACATCCGCGGTTCGTCGAGTTACGGCGCCGCGTGGATCAGGCCGCAGCTCGGCGACGCCGGGGGCGTGGACGCCGCGGACGTCCACGCCGCGGTGGACTACGTCATCGCGCTCGGGTTGGCGGACCCGCATCGCCTCGGCGTCATGGGCGTCTCATACGGCGGCTTCCTCGTTGACTGGCTCGTGGCGACCTCGGACCGCTTCCGCGCGGCCGTGACGGAGAACGGCACGTCGAACCAGGTCTCCACGTGGGCGAACAGCGATTCCGGGCCCGAGTACTGCCGATCCGCCCTCCTCGGCGACACGCTCTCCCCTGCAGGCGTGGCGAAGCTGTGGAGCCAGTCGCCGCTCGCGCACGTCGCCGAGATCAGGACGCCCCTCTTGATCCTCCAGGCGGAGGAGGACCACACCTGCCCGCCGGCCGACGCCGAACAGCTGTTCGTGGCCTTGCGGGCGCTGGGGCGGACCGTGGAGTACGTCCTCTATCCCGAGGAGTCGCACACGTTCCACATCAGCGGACGGCCCGATCGACGGGTGGACCGGATGCGACGGGTGCTCGACTGGTTCGCCGACCACCTGGACGTGCCCTCTCAGCCGTAGGACCGCCACTCCGGCACGGCCGCGCCTCGCAGCGCGCCCGCCTGCTCAGGCGGGTGTCTCGAGCACGTCCCAGCGGAGCCCGCGCAACCGGCGGTCCACGAGCTCGAACATGCGCTGCTGGTCAGCAAGCGTACGGTCCAGGCCGGGGATGGTGTGCCCGCCCTCGAACCACTCGATCAGCACGTCGCCGCCCGCGGCCCGGAGCGCGTCGGCGTACGCCTGGGCCTGCCCCGGCGGCGTCCGTGTGTCGTGGCGGCCCTGGTTGAGCCACACCGGGGCGCGGACCGCGTCGACCCATCCGATCGGCGAGGCGCGCCGGAACCGCTCCGGGGCGGTCTCGGGCGTGCCACCCAGGAACCCGCGCCAGGCCGCCTGGAGCGCCGGGTTCATGCCCGCGTACGCCAGGGCCCAGTCGGCGAGGGCCACGTGGGCAAGGCCGCCCGCGAAGGCGTCCGGGAGGCGGCCCAGGCAGAGCAGCGTCATCAGGCCGCCGTACGAGGCGCCGGTCGCGAACGTCGTGGTGGGATCGGCGAAGCCCTGGCCGCGGAGCCACCCGAGGGCCGCCTCCACGTCCTGGATCTCGTGATCGCCGAGGCTGCCCCAGAACCCTTCACGGAAGGCGCGCCCGAACGTGACCGAGCCCCGGAAATTGAGGACCGCGTAGGCGAACCCCTGGTCGAGCCACGCCTGCGCCGACGGATCGTACTTGTCCACGACCGCGAGGTTGGGGCCGCCGTGGAAGGCGAGGACCGTCCCATGGACAGGCCCGTCGCCGGCCGGCGCGGCGAACCAGAGCTGCACGGCCGTCCCGTCGCGGCTCGTGACCAGGTTCGACGTGAACGCCCTGCCCCGGGGGACGGGCGCCGGCTCGAGGCGAACCTGCAGCTTGTCATCCGCTTCGCGCCGCTCAAGCTCGTGGAGCGGCTCGTTCCAGCGGGATCGGAGGAGACGCAGCGTCCCATCGGGCGCGTAGTGCGACGCGAAGACCATGGGGTGCACATCCCCCACGTCGGGCTCGGCGTAGGCGCCCGGCGGGAGGTCGAGGGTGACCGTGTCGCCCGTGTCGAGGTGGTGCTCGAGCAGGCGGTGGACCCCGCCGTCGACGTGCAGCAGGAGCAGCCGCTCACGCTCCACGTCCCAGTCGAGCGCGAGCACGTCACCCTTGAGATCGGGCAGGTCGATGTCGAGGCGAGCGCCGGTCAGCGGGTCCCACAGGCACGGCCGCGCGAAGCCCGACCGTTCGGTCTCGACGAGGAGCCGCGGGTCGCCCGCACGGCCCGCGAAGCGGATCCGGTGCACCGGGGCAAGGGGACCGTCCGAGAGCGATGCCAGGACCTCGCCTCTGGTGGTGTCGACCACCGAGACCGCGAACCGCCGGACGCCCGGGTTGTGGTCGGTGGTGTCGATCGCGGCGAGACGCGCGTCGGCCGAAAGGATCCCGTACCAGGCCTCGTTGGGCGACAGGAACAGGCGCCTGGGCCGGGCGTCACCGACGAGGTCCAGCAGCCACAGCGCGAAGCCCGATCCGTCGACCAGCGTGGCCAGCACGACGCTTCCATCGGCGGCGATGTCGACCCCCCGGACCACGTACCACCCGAACCCGGGCGTCAGGTCCCGTGAGCGGCCCCCACCGATCGGGATCGCATGAAGGTGCCCGACTTCGCTGCCGTCCGGGTCATCCAGCTGGACGATGTGCCGCCCATCGGGGGTGAGGGTCGCACCCCATGCCACGTCGGCGGCCACGACGGCCGTCCGCTCGCCGGTCCCGCCGTGCCAGACGTAGCCGCCGATGCCCGAGAGCCCCTGCACGATCACCAGCGCCAGGTCCGTCGACCCCTGGACCGGCCGGAACGCCACGGGGTGCGGCGCGAAGAAACGGGCCCGCCAGGCGTCGTTCGCGCTCATCGGCGGTCGCCCCGGGGTCGCGGCCGAACGGGGGGCCTGGGCAGTCATGACTCCATCGGCTGACGCCTCAGAACTGGCCGATGCCGCCGAGCAGGTTCTGCAGTGGCGACTCGCCCTTCTCCTGGACTTCGACGCGTTCCAGGGCGATGGCGATGGCCAGACCCAGGGGCACCTCGAAGCCCGGGGAGATCTGGACCCCGTACGCGTCGTGCATGCTGAACCAGGCTCGCGACGCCGTCATGACGACCTGGCCGGCCGGGTCCTTGACCTGGAACTCACGGTCCATCCAATCGCCCTTGAGGGTCAACACCTGGCCGTTGGCGAGCGTGATCTTGAACTTGTCGCCGCCCAGGTTGAAGACTGCCTTCTCGACGGTCGCCGCGGCCTGGCCGCCCTTCGTGATGCTGATGGTGTCGTGCAGGTGCGGCGCGAGCGGCTTCGAGATCTCGTAAAGCGCCTGACCATTGACGTCCTTCAGGACGTGCGTGCCGCGCAGGCTGAGGAGCTGGCCGTCGACTTCGTACGCGTGATTGCCCTGGGCGTCCTCGATCCACAGATCGCCCGTCAGCGAGATCATCTTCTGGTTGAGGACGTAGAGCTGGCTCTGCGGGGCCGGCGCCGTCGGGCCCGGCGGAGCTGTCGGAGGCACCGCGGCCGTCTGGTCGGGCGGGGCCGTCGACTCGGCGACCTTCTCCTGGGTGAAGGACGTGGCCCCGCACTGCGGGCACCTGGCGGCCGCGCCGAGCTGCTGGTAGTGAGCGCGGAGGGCGAACTGATCCTGGACGCTGCCCCCGATCAGCGAGGCGAACTGACCGGTGATGGACTTGACGTCCGGCCGTTCCTCCGCGATGGCCGCCGGGACCGCCCAGGTGTGCTGGCACTTCTTGCAGGTCCGCTGATACACGCCGTCCGCCATGTCAACCTCCTGAGCGCCCGCCACGATCGGAGCGCGCCCATGGTAGTCGTCGCCGGCCCAAGGGCCCCACGTACGCTTGCCACGGGTGCACCGATTCGCCGAGACTGACGGCATGGCCAAGGTCGAGACCCGAGGCAGGGGCTAGCTCGTGGGACCCATGGAGATCGTCGCCTTCGTCCTGGGCGTCTTCCTGCTGGTGCTCACCCTGTGGGACCTGTTCGAGACGATCGTCGTCCCGCGGCCCACGCCCGGCTGGTTCCGCATCGGGCGGTACCTCATCCGCGGGTCGTGGCGCGCCCTGCGCACCCTGCGCGATGGGCGCGGCGGCCGCTCGTATGACCGCGTGCTGGGCCTGTTCGCGCCCGGCGCCACGATCGCCCTGCTCGCCGCGTGGCTCGTCTCGCTGATCCTGGGCTACGGCCTGGTCCTCTTCGCGGTGCGCGACCAGCTGCGGCCCGTGCCCACCAACCTGGGCACCACGGTGTACTTCGCGGCGACGTCGGTGCTGACCCTGGGCTTCGGGGACATCGTCGCCGAGGGCCCCGTGGCGCGGATCGTCGCGGCCATGGCCGCCATCACCGGCCTGGGCGTCGTGGCTCTCGTCGTGACGTTCCTCTTCTCGCTCTACGGCTCATACCAGCGTCGCGAGGTGCGGGTCGTGATGCTCCAGGCGTCGGCCGGCGCGCCGCCGTCGGCCGTGGCCCTGCTGGAGACGTACGCCCAGCTCGGACTCGTGGAGCAGCTCCCGGGCCTGTTCCGCGACTGGCAGGCGTGGGCCGCGGAGGTGCTGGACTCGCACGTCGCCTACCCGCTCCTGGGCTTCTTCCGCTCGAGCCACGACGACCTGTCCTGGATCAGCGCCCTTGGCACGGTCCTGGACGCCTCGAGCCTCGTCCTGACGACCATCGAGGATCTGCCGCGCGGCGATGCCAAGCTGTTCAAGCGCATGGGCACCCACCTCGTGGAGGACCTCTCCAACCTGGGGTTCCAGGTCCGCCGGGCCAGCGGCCTGGAGCGTTCGGCATTCGAGGCGGCCTGCGATCGCCTGGAGGGGTCGGGTTATCGCCTGGCGCCGCGCGACACCGCCTGGCCGGCGTTCGAGGCGGCCCGCGCCACCTACTCCGCGCGGCTGGAGGCGATGGCCGCCTACTGGGCGATGGCAGGCACGCAATGGCTCGGCGACCCGGTCACCCTGCGGCAACCGATGCACGCGCGCGATGACCCCTAGAACGAGCGGCTAGCCGTCCTCGCGGAAGTACACCTCGCCGAGGTAGCGGGCCATCGCGACGCCCCACTCGACCTCGGGCACCGTGAAGCTCTCACCCAGGGCTTGCTGGATGGCCAGATAGGGCAGGTTGGGCCCGGCCTCGACCGACAGGCAGATCGTCCCGGACACGCGGGGGTTGATCTCCACCAGCTTGGGGATGCCGTCTGCTCCGTACTTGAGCTGGACGTTCACGTTGTAGTCGAACTGGAACGCCTCGTTGATCGCCTCGGCGACGCGCATCACCTCGTCGTCGCGATAGACCACGCCGACGCTCGAGATGCCGAGCCTGGTATCGACCCGCTTCCGGGGCACCATCGCCAGCGTCCTTCCCCGATCGACCAGCGAGTCCACGCTGTACTCCATGCCGGGCAGGTACTCCGAAACGAGGAGCTCCTTGCGGAATCCACCGGCCAGGATCGGCGCGACGAGCTCCAGAGTCGTGACGGTGCTGTCGGGCTTCGTCTCCAGCAACAGGTAGGCCAGGTCAGCGTCGGAACGCAGGATCCTGAAGCCGCGCTGGCCGTTCGAGACGGCCGGCTTGAAGCAGACCGGGACGCTCGGGTAGCCAAGCGCGTGGACGGCGTCCAGGAACTCCTCGTACGTCCGCACGGCGCGATGTTCGGGGATCGGGACGGCCGTCCCGGCCAGGAACCGATAGGAGCGCAGCTTGTCCAGCGATTCCCGAAGCGCGTCCGGCCGGTTCACCACCGCCAGCGCCGGGGCCACGGCGGCGGCGTTCTCGGAAAGCACAAGGAGCTCTGAGCCCGAGAGAGGGAGGATGGCGTCTGCCCCCGTCCGGCTGACGACCTCCGCCATCGCGTCGAGGTAGCCTGGCGATGACGCCGCGGGGATGACGTGGCCCTCATCGACCAGGCGCAGGCCGGCCGCGCCGCCGTTCGCATCCACCCCGATGACGCGGATCTGCCGCTCGCGCACGCGCCGCAGGCTGGCGATGATGCCCGGACCTCCGGGCGCGCCGCACGCCGTGACGATGACGGTGAGGTCCCGCATCTCAGAACTTCAGCCGCATGATCTCGAACGCTTCGGCGTACCGCTCGCGGCACTGCGCCCCGCGCATGCGGGCGAAGGAGCGGATGATGTCGGGCTCGAAGTAGTAGCGGTCGAACTGGCTCTTGTAGCTCATGAGCGCCTTCACCTTCGTCTCCAGGTGGTCCTCATCGAGCGTGAGATACAGGTTCGGCTGGAAGTCGAGCGAGCTGCGCGGGGACTCGTAGGCCACGACGCTGACGTCGCGGAAGAGGCGAAGCGTCTCCTCGGCGGTGACCTCGTGGTCCTGGTGGACATCACGCAGCGAGGGGCAGAACACGAGATCTGGTTCGAGGCGGTCGCGGGCGGCGATGAGGATGCGCCGGATGTCCTCGCGCTTGTCGTGGAAGGTGCGCCGCGGAAGATCCTCCACGATCATCGACGCGCGGTCGATGCCCAGGACGCTCGCGGCAGCCTCGGCCTCCGCGACGATGTTCGCGTTGCGGGGATCTTCGAGGCAGGGCGACAGGATCAGGTAGTCGATTCGCGCCTGGCGGCTGAACCGCGCGATGGTCCCGCCACAGCCGAGCTCGACGTCGTCCGGGTGTGGACCCACGACGAGGAGGCGCCGAAAGTCGGTGTTCACGTTCCCTCCGATCCCAGGATCGCCGGCAGCTCTCCGACGCTGTCGGCACGTCGGTCACCGACGACGCCCGGCCGGTCGCCCACCACTACGGTACGGCAGCCGAGGGCCCGGGCGGCGGCCATGTCGGCGGCTCGATCGGCGACCACGAGGGTCGAACCGGCGCCGACGCCAAGCGCTGCCAGGCACCGCTCGATCTGGAGCCCCCGGTCCGAGGTGTCGTCACGGGTGACGATGAGGTCGAAGAACCGGCCGATGCCCAGGCGCTCGAGCGCCTCGACGGCTGGCCGGCGTCCCTGGAGCGTCACGAGGGCGACGCGCCGGTCGCCCACCCGCAGGCATTCGAGTGTGCGTACCAGATCCCCGTCATGGGCGAACGTGCGGGCGACGGCGAGCTCCACGTCGTCGACCAAGCCATAGGCACGCGTGCGTCGCCCCTCGTCCAGGGTCTCGAGGGAAGGCAGGAGCGGCTTGAGGGGGTCGTCCGTCTCGAGCGCCCGCTGGAGGCGTGCTCGTACGTCGGACCAGTCGATCCCGAACCGGACGAGCGTTCCGTCCAGGTCGAAGACCAGCAGGCGGACGTCGTCGCCGAAGGCAGCGTCAGGCGAGGTCGGCATAGAACGCCACGAGGCGAGCGGACTCCGTTTCCCAGTTCCAGCGTGCGTGGGCCGCCGCCAGGCAGCGTGCCCGCAGGGCTGCGCCGTCCACTGCGGGCAACTCGAGGACGCTCCGGATGGCGGCGGCGACCGCGGCAGGATCCGTCGGCTCGCACACGGCACCCAGGGGGCCGGCGGGATCATCCATGACGACGTGCCGCCGCTCCGGGATGTCGGAGGTGACGACAGGGACGCCCGCGGCGAGGCTTTCGAACAGCTTGTTCGGTGTGCTCAGGTAGCTGTTGAGGCCTTCACCGTAGGGCAGCACGGTCATGACGGCCACGTCCGCACCAGCCACCCATGGCAGCAGGTCGGCCGGCGCGACGGCGGGCAGGTCGTGGATCCGCCCCTGAAGTGTGACTGACGCCAGGATCGGCTCGATGTACCACGAGCGATAGCCCAGGAACACGAGGTGGGCGCGTTCGAGGCCGGGCGCGAGCATCGCTTCGGCCGTCTGCTCCAGCCCCTGGTTCGACCGGAAGGCCCCATGACACAGCACGACGGGGCTGTCGGACGGGATGCCGGTGGCTCCGCGGATGCGGTCCTCGGGCAGATCGGGCGGCGTCCAACGGGGCGGGCAGTTGCGGACGATGACGACGCGTCGCGGGGACAGCCGTCGCACGAGCTCACGTCCGACCGCATCGTTGATGGTGACGAGGCCGGCCGCCTGGCGGGCCATCCGTCGCTCCCAGCGGGCCATGACCCAGCGCAGCCAGCGGGGCTGCTCCTGGATCCGCCGCAACTCCATGAAGATCTCGTGGCTGTCGTAGACATAGCGGCTGCCGTCCCTGGCGGCCGCGGCCCGTGCTGCCGGCAGGGCCTCCATGTCGTGCGCGTGATGGACGTCAGCGGGAGGGGCCGCGGCGACTGCCGCGCGGTCCCAGGCCAGGTGCTGAGAGCGCCAGCGGCGGATGTACTCGAGCCCCGGGACGCGGACCGGTCGCCCGAGCACCTTGTTGACGATGGCGACCCACGCGCCACGGACCGCCACCCAGGGCAGCGAGGCGAGCGCGAACCCGGCTGCCCTGACGGCCCTGGCCGGCTGGCGCGGCCGCGCCGTGAGGGATCGCTTGACCGACGCGAAGGACAACGGAAGGAGCCGCCAGGGGGCCACGATCATGGTCACCCACCACGTGGACGACGCCGGCCAGGCGACGCGGATCGTCGTCACATCGCCCGCGACGTCCGTGGATGGGCTGGGCTCGTCCGGGCTTCGCGTGACGCCCATGATCGTGACGCGGTGACCCGCGGCGGCCAGGGAGGCCGCCTCGCGGATGACGCGCGAGTCGAAGGTGACCGCGTTCTGGACGTACATCACGATGCGCATGGCCGGCCTCAGGCCGGGATGAGCGAGGCGAGGCTCTCGGTGATCGCCTCAGCGGCCCCGGCCGGGCGCAGGTCGAGCGAGGCGCTCCTCGTCCGGGCTATGGCCGTCGCATCCTCGATGGGGGCCAACCGGTCGAGCTCGCCGGCCGCCCGGGCCGCATCCAGTGACACGGCTACGAGGCGCCCCCCCGAGTTGGCGACGGCCTCGTGCCACTCGGTCGATGGGCGGAGGACCAGGCAGGGCACGTTGAGCCAGGCGGCTTCCCGCGTCACCCCGCCTGAATCGGTCACCACCGCGGCCGCGTGGAGCTGCAGGGCCAGCGACGTCCGGTAGCCCTGCGGCTCGATGACCGTGACACCCGGGCCCATCGAGGCACCCTCGCGTTCAAGCGCGGCGCGCGTCCCAGGATGAAGCGCCACGATCACCTGCCGGCCGGGCCGGGCGAGCCGTTCCAGGAGGCTCGTCCACGCCGCGATCGCCGCCGGCTCGCGGTTCGACGCCCGATGGATGGTCACGAACACATAGCCCCCGGGGACCAGCTGCAGGCCGAGTCGGGCGCCGATCTCGCCGAGGACAACCGCGTCCCTGATGGACGGCAGGACACTGGCCGCCAGGTCCTGCATCAGATCGCCGGTCAGGCTGACCCCGTCCACGATGCCCTCGGCCCGCAGGTTCTCGACGGCCGTCGGCGTGGGGGCGAAGAGCAGCTGGGCGAGGTGGTCGACGACGACGCGGTTGAGCTCCTCGGGGATGCGCCGGTCGAACGCGCGCAGGCCGGCCTCGACATGGGCCACGGGCAGGTCCAGCTTGGCCGCCGCCAGCGCCGCCGCCAGGGTCGAGTTCGTGTCCCCCACCACGACGACCGCGTCCGGCCGCTCGCGGACGAGGATGGGCTCGACGCCCACCAGCATCGCGGCGGTCTGCTCGGCGTGGGAGCCGCCCCCGGTGGCGAGTGAGTAGTCGGGCCGGGCCAGGCCGAGCTCTGAGAAGAAGCTGCCCGCCATGTTGTCGTCCCAATGCTGGCCCGTGTCCACGAAGACCTCGTCGACACGGCGGCGCAGCACTGGCTGGAGCGCCCCGATCTTGATCAGCTGGGGACGCGTCCCGATGACCGTGACGACCCGTACCCGGCGCGAACCGACGCCAGCCTTACTCAAGCACGTACCTGCTGGGGGTCATCGGCGTCCTCCACGTCAACGGCTCTCGGTCGCGGCGGGACCCTGCGGAATCGCAGCCCATGACCGAAGACATAGTAGCGTCGCCGGCGTCTCTGGCCGGTCTGGCAGGTCGCCTCCGGGCGGGCGTTGGACGCCCTGCAACACCCCTGTAAGCGTCGTGCGGCAGGCGTTCGGGACGTTCGGCACTTGGCAGAGGCTTGCCGCGGTCACAACCTCCAGCTGCATCAGCAGCAACGGGGAGACATGCCATGTCCGTTCTCGTCGCCTATGCCAGCCGCCACGGAGCCACCCAGGGGATCGCCGAGCGGATCGCTGACCGTCTCCGAGAGGACGGCCTCGCGGCCGCTGCTGTCGCCGCTCGCGACGTGGACGATGTAGCCCCCTACGACGCGGTCGTCGTGGGCAGTGCTGCCTACATGTTCCACTGGCTGGCCGACGCCAACAGCTTCGTGCAGCGCAATCGACACGAGCTCGCGGCGCGACCGCTCTGGCTCTTCAGCAGCGGGCCGCTGGGGACGGACCCGGTCGACGCCAAGGGACGCGACCAGCTCGTTGCGGCTGAGCCCAAGGAGTTTCCCAAGCTGAAGGAGACGCTGCATCCGCGTGGTGCGAAGGTCTTCTTCGGCGCGTTCGACGTGCAGGCACCGCCCATCGGCCTTGCCGAGCGCCTCACCCGACACCTGCCTGCCGCCGCGAAGGACGCGATGCCGGCCGGCGACTTCCGCGATTGGGCCGCCATCGACGCGTGGGCTGACGGCATCGCCGCGGCGCTCACGCCGGCCGCTGTCGCGACCCCCGCCTGACGCTCGAGGAGTTTCGCGATGTCAAGGATCCCCCGGCTGGCGACGCTCATGCTTACGGTCCTGGTGGTCGGGGCCTGCGCGGGCGCCGCCACCACCCCCGCAGGCACGGCACCCTCGGCCGTACCGACGGTGGCGGCCACCCCGACGCCGGCGGCGAGTCCAACGCCCGATCTCTCGCCGCTCGTCGTCACGTACACGACCATCGCTGCCGGCGGCGCCGCAGCGGTCCGGCAGTGTGACCGCGAGAAGGCCGGGGCCAACGGGACGCTGGCGGACGCCAAGGCCATCGCCCAAGCGTGCCGAGACGGCTACGTCCAGTACATCGCGGCCATGAAAGCGGTCGCCTGGGGACCGGCCCAGTCCCAGGCGGACGCGGTGGTCACCGCCGCGGAGGCGTGCGACGCGATCGTCCTGCTGATGGTCAACGCCGCGGACGGAACCACGTTCAGGGCGGCCTACGCACGCCTCCCGGGCGCGGAGGACCGCCTGCTGCTGATGGCTGACGCGCTGCGCAAGGCGCTCGGGATGCCGCCGGCAGCCTGACGCCCCGGCTAGATCCAGGGTCTCGATCTCCTGGGGACCGATCAGCGGGCGTCACGATTCGGCTGGATCGCCTCCGTTGGCGTGCGGAGCGAGGCGCCCGAAGAACTGATCGTCTGAGCAGGCCCACCCTCCCTGGCGCCCCCCGGACGCCAGAGAGGGATACTGCGCTCGACCGACGGCACGAGGCGATGAGGAGTCAGGCCATGGCACCAGACCAGAGGGGCGCGTGGACGGAGCAGTTCCGGATCGACGGCGATCGCCTGCTGACCGAGGTCAAGCGCTTGATCGCCGAGGGCAATGTGCGGCGGATCAGCATCCGGCAGGGCGACCACACGGTGGCCGAGTTCCCCTTGACGGTCGGTGTCGCGGGGGCGGTCCTGGCCCCCTGGCTCGCCGCGATCGGGGCCATCGCTGCCCTGGTCACCGACTGCAGCATCGTCGTCGAGCGCATCGAGCCTCCGGCACCTTGACCCGCCCCGACCGCGGCCCGGCGGAAGGGCCCACGCCGGCCGTCGAGACGGTCGACCGTCCGGACCAGCGCCGTTACGAGCTGACGGTTGATGGCGCCCTCGCGGGCTGGGTCACGTATCGCCTGTCCGAGCGACGGATCACCTTCATCCACACGCAGGTGCAGCCACCCTATGAGGGGCGAGGCCTGGGGCAGCGCCTGGCACGAGACGTGCTCGACGACGCGCGGGCTCGAGGGCTGCGCGTGCGGCCGCTCTGCCCGTACATCGCCAGCTACATCCGCGCGCATCCCGCGTACCAGGACCTCGTCACAGGCTCGGAGGTGAACGATGGCTGACGGCTACGACATCGACCCCAAGGTCCCGCCGAGCGGTCCCGGGTGCGTCGAATGCCTGGCCAGCGGCGGCTGGTGGTTCCACTTGCGCCGCTGCGCCCACTGTGGCCACGTCGGCTGCTGCGACTCGTCGCCGTCGCAGCACGCCAGCCGCCACGCCGCGGCCCAGGGGCACGCCGTGGTGCAGAGCTACGAACCCGGCGAGGACTGGTTCTGGGACTACGTGAAGGAGGAAGACTTCGACGGCCCCCTGCTGGCGCCGCCGCGGCATCACCCCCAGGACCAACCCGTGCCGGGCCCGGCCGGTCGCGTGCCGGACGACTGGGAACAGCGGCTGAACTGAGATGACGATCGAGGCCCAGATCCCGGAGCCGCCGGCAGGTCATCCCTACGCGGCCACCCTCGAGCTCGAGCGGCGCGGCTGGTATGAGCTGGCCGCCCTCGTCCGATCCCTCACGCCGCAGGAGTGCGTGGAGCCCGGCTACCAGCGCGACCCGGACTGGACGGTGCGCGATGTCGTGGCCCACATCGGCACGTGGCTCGCGGAGGCGCAGGTGCAGTTCGAACGGCTCGCCGTCGGGACGTACGAAGGTCACGATATCGACGTCGACGCCATGAACGCCGTCTTCCTGGCCGCCATGGCCGACCAGCCGTGGGATGTCGCCTGGGTCCAGGCCAATGCCGCGCGCACGATGATGGTCACGACCTGGCACGGCCTGACCGACCCGTCCGCGGAGGCGGCCTGGTGGATCCGCAAGTCGGGCGGCGACCACTACGCAGAACACCTCGGCCGCCTGCGGGAATGGGTGGCCGAGCTCATCGCGCGCCGGCCGGCGCCGCCCGGCCGATGAACAGCCACGCCCACCCCGACGCGCTGGATGCCTGGCCCGCGCTTCCGTGGCGGGAATGGGAGCCCACGATGTCCACGCTGCACATGTGGGTCCAGGTCGTGGGCAAGGTGCGGATGGCACTGGCCCCGCCGCTCAACCACTGGTGGCATGTCCCGCTGTACGTGACCGCCCGGGGCCTGACGACCTCGCCGATCCCGTATGAGGCCCGCCTGTTCCAGGTCGACTTCGACTTCCTTGACCATCGCGTGCTGGTCGCGGATAGCCTCGGCGGCGCCTTCACACTGGCGCTCGAGCCCAAGTCGGTGGCCCGCTTCTACCGCGAGTTCATGGCCGGGCTGCAGGGCCTGGGCATCGACGTGCGCATCTCCACCAGGCCGGTCGAGGTCTCCGATGCCACGCCATTCGAGGAGGACGAGCGACACGCGGCCTACGATCCCGGGCACGCGGAGGCCTTCTGGCGAGGGCTCCTCCAGGCCGACCGCGTCATCAAGGTCTTCCAGAGCGGGTTCGTGGGCAAGGCCAGCCCCGTGCAGTTCTTCTGGGGCAGCTTCGACCTGGCCGCCTCTCGCTACTCGGGACGGCCGGCACCGCTCCATGGCGGCGGCGCCCCCAATTGCGGGACCTGGGTCATGCAGGAGGCCTACTCGCGTGAGGAGCACAGCGTCGGTTGGTGGCCCGCCAGCCGCCCACCCGGGCCGGCGTTCTACGCCTACGTCTACCCCGAGCCGGACGGCCTCACGGCGGCCCCGCTGAGCCCGGCTGGAGCGTCATTCGACGCCCAGCTGGCGGAGTTCATCCTTCCCTACGACGTGGTCCGGCAGGCGGCCGATCCGGACGCCGCGGCCCAGGCGTTCTTCCAGTCGACCTATGAGGCGGGCGCCGACCTCGCGGACTGGGACCGCGCCCTCCTGGAGCCCCGTGTCCCGCCCGACCGACCACCGACCCGGCCCTGGTCCACGCTGCCGACAAGGGGCGATGCCCCGGCCCGGGCCACCCACCGCCATCTGTCACGTCAGCGCGCCCAAGAGCCGCGCTGACAGCCCGGCCGGCTTGATCGACGGCGGGTGTACCGTGACGCCATGAGCGTGCGCACCCGCTGGTGGGAGTGGCTGATCCCGGTCGCGTGGCTGGCCGCAGTCGGGCTCTGCCTGGTGGCCGGCCTGACCTGGCTGGCCGTGGTCGTGCTCCTGGCCCCGGGGGTCCTCTTCGTGCTCGCACTGCTTGGCCTGCGCGTCTACTGGCAGCGCCACCCGGAACACCGCCGCATCGGCGACTGGTTCACCGAGGAGCACCACATCCGCCACTGGTGATGGCGTTGCCGTCCGTCGCATGTGAGGGTCGGGAGTCGCGCGTGGCAGTCGCCGTCAGTTCGAGTGAGGCGGCCGGATCCCGGGCGCGCTGAGCCGCGCCACCGGCTACAGGAGCTGGGTGACCAGCGCCTCCACCTGCGCGAGCGTGGCCGGCGTCGCCGTCGCGGTGATGTCCACCAGCGTCGACCCCTTGGTGGCCACGACGGCCTCGTTGTCCTTGCCCCCGCCGAGTTGCTGGCGGAAGGAGCGGGCCTGGTCGCCGACGCCGGAGACCGCGCTGTAGGCCACCGGGAACTTGTCGCTGAACTTGGAGATCAGTGATGGGTCCGTGTTGCTGATCACCTCGATGATCACATTCGCGGTGGCGCCGTGGTACTCACACACCAGCCCGACCGAGCCAGCCGGCAGCTGGGTGCCGCCGCCGCCCGGGACGCCGACGGGGGCCGCGAGGGTGACACCGAGCGCCGTGTCGACGGTGGCGGCGGTGGGGCACGTGCCAGCGGCCGGGCCGGTCGTGGCGGTCGAGACCGCGGCCACCGTCGCCGATGGCGCCGCGGTGGCGGCAGCGGCCGGCGTCGTGGCGGCCGGGGCCGGCGTCCCGCTGCTGCCTCCGCAAGCTGCGACCAGTAGGACGAGTGTGCCCAGCGCGAGTGAGCGCATTCGGTGCGACACCTCGAGCGCCTCCTTGTCGTGGACCCGTCTCGGGTCCTTGGCGGCCTAGGGTAGGGCATCGGCGCGGCAACGCCGATCTAGCGCCCTCGGCGGGCCTCAGGACGAGGTCGTGATCGCCAGGCCGGGCCATCGTGCCGTGAGCGCCGCGGCAGCCAGCCCTTCGATGGCGATCGTCTTGCGCCGGGCGGTCGCCCCCCGGACGAGACGGACCGACGTCCTGGGAGACCCCACGTCGCGGGCCAGCAACCCCAGGAGCGCCGCGTTGGCGGCGCCATCGGCCGGCGGCGCGGCGACCCGCACCAGGAGCGCGCCGTCCTCGCTGACGCCGTCGACGCGGTCGCGGCCACCGCGTGGCGTCAGGCGGACCGCGAATCGCACCTCAGGCATGGGCGGAGGATGCGACAGACTCGCCGCCCGAGTGGGTGGTGGCCTAGATCGTGGGGCGCGGGCTCGCGTCGCTGGTCGCCAGTTCGATCGCCTCGGCCAGGCGCTCGCCCGTGGGGACCCCGACGAGCGGGACGACCCGATGGGGCCCTTCCGTCTCCACCCAGTCGAGCTCCATGCCCGACGCCGTGAGCACCACCGGTTTGTCCGGGTAGAGGTCACGGAGGCCATCCACCAGAGATCGGCCGCCGTCACTCTCACCGGTGGCCAGGACGTCGTAGACCAGCACGTCCGCTCGCTCGGCCGCCGCGCAGGGCTCACCGCGCATGACCGGGCAGCTGTGGTACTCGGGCCCCCAGCACTGCTCGACCTCGATCCCGCGACGCCGCAGGCTGGCGGTTTCCTGATCGGCCATGTCGATGTCGTGGTGGACGACGAGGGCGCGCATCTTGAGCCTCCGGCACGAGGGTCGACGTCGCGTCAGCGGAGCCGGCCGTTGGGGCAATCCTCGTTCGCCGCGGCGTGCAGGCCAGAGTCCAAGTGCCCCAACCAGTGGGTCGTGTGGCCCGCGGCAGCGGCCGGGGAACCGTTGCGCCGTCGCGGGTATGCTCCCTCCGTCCAGGCCACGAACGGCCCGCCAACGGAGAGCAGATGCCGAGAAGGGTCGTCGCCAGCACGTTCGCGCTCGACGCGCCCGCGGCGAGCGAGCGCTGACGTGGCCGACGCCGCGGGCGCCATCCTGGTCGCCGGGGCCACGGCCCTGGCGCACGTCGAGGGCCTGGAGCCCGGGCTCCAGGTCATCACCGACGCGCTGGCCCGGCAGGCGGATGCCGCATCAGCCGTGATCGTCATCGTCGGCGGGCGCGGGGACGGGCTGCAGATCGCGACGTCGTTCGAGCTCGGCGAGGCGGCCCGCGCAGGGCTGGCCGCGGCGATGCAGAACCCGAACCATCCCATCGCCCGCACCGCCGCGACCGGCGAGGCCGGTTTCGATGTCCGACCCACCGCTCCCGGCGGGCCGGCGCTGCGCAGCCACCTGCCGCTCGTCGTCACCCGCGGCGGCAGCAGGACGGTGCTGGGCGTCCTGGCCCTCGCCCACGAGCGGCCGATCCCGCCCTCGCTGCGACCCATCCTGCAGGCCGGGGCCGACCTGGCGGCGGTCGTCGTGGAGCGCAGCCGCACGTCCTGAGCCGCGCTGTGGCGGTATCGGTGGCAAGCTGAGGACCACCGTCGCAGGCGGCCGGGCTCGCTCGTCCGCCTAAGAGGGACATCTCCGCGAGGCTCCAGATGCGCGTCGACACTTCCAGCGCCGGACCGGGTGGCCACGGGCCACGGTGGCCGGGGCGGGTCGCCGGCTGGATCCGCGGCCACTGGCTCCGCCTCGTGGCCCTCGTCGTCGTCGCCACCATCGCCGGCTCGGCGGCCGTGGTGACCGACACGCTGGGGGCCGGCTACGCCTTCAGCCGCGTGGTGGCCCACGTGCAGCTGTGGCTGGACCCGCCGCCTGATCGTCCGACCGTGGCGACCGTGGATGTGACGCCCGAGCCGACGGACGCGCCGACGCAGGTGCCGGCCACGGTCCCCGGCTCCCCGGGCGCGACGCCCGTGGGGTCGTTGGCTACACCGGCGCGCCTGCCCGTCGACGTGAACCTCGTGACCGACCCCGACGCCGTCTTCATCTCCGAGATCAAGGACGTGTGGTGCGCCCCGGCTGGCACGACGATCGTGCTCAGCATCCTGGGTCATGGCACCAACACGACGGCCTTCGAGACGCACCTGGCCGGGCAGATCGGCCAGTGGGATAGCTGGTCCGACAGTCACGACGGCGGCTGGGGGCCCGGGGCGATCGCCCTGGCGCTGGGCGCTTACGGCGTGCCCGGCTACCAGGTGCGGGCCTACACGACCCTCGCGTCCGAGATGCGGGACGCGACCCTCGCCCTCACCACGACCCACGAGCCGGTGGTCCTGATGGCCTGGTACGGCGCCCACACCTGGGTCATGACCGGCTATCGA
This sequence comes from uncultured Anaerolineaceae bacterium, assembly GCA_964518505.1. Classification (GTDB taxonomy): domain Bacteria; phylum Chloroflexota; class Limnocylindria; order Limnocylindrales; family CSP1-4; genus DASPUH01. The sequence continues at coordinate 62,782 of CAZFGT010000002.1, forward strand.
GCCTCGGCCGATCCGACCATCTTCCACAACGCCACGATCTCGGGGGCCTACATCCTTGACCCGTGGTACCCCCGCGTCTCGTCGATCTGGGGGCGGTCGGCCGCGCCCGGCGTGTTCCACACCATGGCCGACCTGGCCGTGAATGTGCTGCCCTGGCGGCGCCCGGAGGGCTACTACCCGGCGCGCGACCTCAAGTTCATCGCGGTGGTGCCGACGGTGGTGGCTGCGCCGGCAGGAGCGGGTCAGTGAGCGGCGGACCGGGCACCAGGCGTCGACCGCGGTCGATGGCGAAGGCGCCGAGCGCGACGACGCGGACGACATACCCCAGGGCATAGGCCACCGGCACGCCCGTCACCCCCAGCCGGTCGACGAGGGCCGGCGCGCTCACCACCAGCACCCCGAAACCCGCGGCGGCCGCGGCGACCGGCAGCAGCGTGTTGCGGGTGGCATAGACGGCCCGGGCCAGCAATTGGGTGAGGCTCTCGAGGGGGATGGCGAAGGCGAACGTGATCAGGACGGCGGACGTCCGGGCGACGGCCGCCTCATCAAAGGCCGCGCCCCCCAGGAAGGTGCTGATGATGGGTCGCGCGAGGAGGCCCATCAGGATGGCGCCGGCGCTCGACAGGGTCACGATGGCCAGCCCGGCGCGCCCGACCGTGGCCAGGAAACGCCGCCGATCGCCGTCGGCCGCGGCCGCCGCGAGCGCCGGGAAGGCGACCACGGAGAAGGCCAGGCCGACGATGCTGACCGCGCCGCTCTCGAAGTTCCAGGCGAAGATCACGGCCGTGACGCTCCCCGAGGCGAGCGTGGAAGCGATGGCCGTGGCCACCAGCCGTGTCAGCGGGTCGATGGGCTCGCCCACCATCTTGGGCAGCATCAGGACCAGGAACTCGCGGAAGGCGCGAGTCCGGACGGCGAAGGCCGGCCGCACCGCTACGCCGGTGGCGCGAAGGTCCCACAGGCGGATCGCCAGGTGGAGCGCCGCTCCCACGGCCGCCCCGAGGGCCGGGGCGGCGATGCCCAGCCGGTCGGCGAACAGGAACGTGCCACCGGCGATCCCGCCGTTGTACAGGACCGGCGCGAGCCCGTAGCCCACGAAGCGACGGTGGGCCACCAGCAGCTCGCCCACGGCGATGGAGGCGGCGAACAGCGCAGGCGTGACGGCCACCAGGCGCAGCACCGTGACGTACTGGTCGCGGCCCGCGGCGTCGAAGCCCGGCACCGCCAGTGCGGCCAGCCATGGCGCACCCACGAACAGGCCCACCGCCACCACGACCATGGCGGCCACGCCGGCCCAGATCACCGTGCGGCCGAAGAGCTGCGCGGCCCGCTCGTCGTCACGCCGCAGGCGGGTGAAGAGCGGCACCAGGGCCGCCTGCACGCCGCCCGCCACCACGATGTCGAGCAGCAACTCGGGCAGGATCACCGCGGAGTTGTAGGCATCGAGCGCCGGACCGGCCCCGAACGACCGTGCCAGCACACGGTCGCGCAACAGGCCCATGAGCGCCTCGCCCAGGGTCAGCGTCGCCAGCAGCAGCGCGCTGCGCGGCAGGAACGGTTCGACGACGTCGAGCAGCCGGGTGACGGCCGACCGCACGCGCTGGCCCCCCGGAAGACCGCCTGGCGCCGCCATCTCCGCGCCACGATACTCGTCGCATGCGTCGGTCGACAGGATGAGGATCGTGGGCCTGGTGCTTGCCGCCTGCCTCGTGGCCACGGCTTGCGGCAACCCGACGAGCCCCCCGAGCGCGAGCCCGTCGGTCTCGGCGTCGCCGTTGCCGACCCCCACGGCCTCGCCGACGGCCACGGCCTCACCGACGGCCCAGCCGACTGCCACCCCTACGCCCAGCAGTCCTGCTCCCACCATGGCTCAGCTGATCGGGCAGAAGCTCGTCGTGCGCATGGAGGGCACCACGCCCAGCGCCGACCTGCTGGGCCGGATCCGCCGGGGCGAGGTCGGCGGGGTCATCCTCTTCAGCTTCAACATCACGACGCCCGCGGCCCTGGTCGCCCTGACCGGCAAGCTGCAAGCCGCGGCCCTCGCGGGCGGCCAGCTGCCCCTCCTCATCGCCGTGGACCAGGAGGGCGGCGCGACGAGCCGGATCCCGTGGGCGCCACCCACGCTCTCCGCGCCACAGATGGGGCACGACGGCCGCGCGGCGACCGCTCGCGCCCAGGGCTCCAACACCGGCCTCGCCCTGGCGGGGCTGGGGATCAACGTCGACCTGGCGCCGGTGGCGGACGTCCCGGCCTCCAGCGCCTCGTTCATGGAGCGTGATGGCCGGACGTTCTCTTCTGATGCTGCCCTGACGGCGCTGTTGGCCGATGCGTTCGCTTCCGGGCTCGAGTCAGCCCGGGTGATGCCGACCATGAAGCACTTCCCGGGCATCGGCTACGCCACCCAGAACACCGATGCCAGCGTGGTGACGATCAAGGCCTCGACCGAGAGCCTGGCGCCCGGGCTGCAGCCATACCAGACGGCCATCGCCCACGATCTGCCGCTCGTCATGCTGTCCAACGCGACGTACACCGCATACGACCCGGCCAACGCTGCCGGCTGGTCCGCGACCATCTCCCAGACGCTGCTGCGGCAGGAGCTGGGTTTCACGGGCGCCACCATCACCGACTCGCTTGACGGCACGGCGTTCGCCCGCGGGCTCCCGGATGTGGACCTGGCGGTCCCGGCCGCGAAGGCCGGCACCGACTTCATCCTCGTCACCGGCACGGAGGCCACCAGCCGGGGCGTGTATGCCACCCTGCTGGCGGATGCGATCGCCGGCACGATCCCGACGACGACGCTCCGCGCGTCCTACGACCGGATCCTGACCCTCAAGGCGCGCCTCTGACGCGGGCTAGCCCCATCACCTCGCCCCCGGGTACTACTGCCGGATAGGCACTGGCGGGGACGGCTGGCACGGTAGCGCCAGCGGCGGGATCTCTCGTCCGCGAGACAGAGGCTGCCGGGAATGGCAGCGGCAAGGATGCCCTTGGATCCGTATCGCGGTCGTGCGCGGTCGGCGGCGCTCCCGCAGCTCACCCTCGATGGCCCCACCGTCGTGCTGGGGGCCCTCGTGCTGGCCCTGTTCGCCACCGCGGGCTTCCTCGTGTTCGTGGCCGACCCACAGGCGCAGCGCGTCGAGTCGGACATCCTGCCGGTCGGCCTGGACCTGGCCGCCGCATGGCTCATCCTGAAGGCCGCCCGCCGGGCGGCCGACCGCCGGGCCGAAGCGGGATGGCTCGCCATCGGGCTGGCCATGGTCGTCTACCTCATCGGCGACGCGCTGTTCGCTGCGTTCGACCTGCTCGCGACCGCAGCCCCGTATCCAGGGCCGGCCGACGTGGCCTACGTCATCTACTACCCCATCATGGTGGTGGCCCTGCTGAGCTTCCCATCAGCGCCGGGCGCGCACACGGAGCGGCGCCGACTGGCGATCGACTCGGCCATCATGGTCATCGGCGCGGCGATGGTCGTGTGGCAGTCGGTGGTCCAGCCCACGCTCCTCGCCGCCGGCGACCCTCTCGAGACGATCCTCACCCTGGGCTACCCGGGCGGCGACATCGTGCTTGTCTTCGGCATCGCCGCGATCGCCCTGCGGCGCCCGACCGGCCTGGATCCGCGGGCCCTCGTGGCACTCGTGGGGGGCCTGGTCCTGATGCTCGCCGCGGATATCGGCTTCGGCCAGCTCAGCCTCGTCAACCTTGCCTCGACGCAGCACTGGACGGACGTGCTCTACATGGCGTCGACGGTCGCCATCGCGACCGCCGCGTACCTCCAGTGGCGCGCGACGCCGCGGTCGTCCGCAGCTGTCTCCCCGGCTGTGCCACGGGCCCTCGTCTACCTGCCGTACCTGGCGCTGGCGGCCGGCTTCGGCACGCTCGTCCTGACCGCCATCGGGCCGGACCACGGAGCGTTGCCCGGACTCCTCGTCGGGGCGGTCCTCCTCACGACGCTCGTGCTGGTCCGCCAGGAGATGGTCCTGCGCGAGAACGGCCGTCTCGTGACCGATGAGACGCGGCGCCAGTCAGAGGCACGGTTCCGCTCGCTGGCCGCCCAGGCCTCCGACGCCATCGCGCTCGTCACCCCCGAAGGCATCGTCATCGACGCCACCGAGGCCGCCACCCAGGCCCTGGGCCTGCGGGCGGCGTCGTTGATCGGCCGGCCCATCGCCAGCCTGGCCCATGCCGACGATGCCGCGCCGCTCATGTCGTTCATCGCCGACACGGCCGCCCGACGCGCCTCCTCGACCATGCTGGAGTGGCGCCTGTGGTCCGGCGACGGCGCCTGGCGGCAGGTGGAGACGGTCGCCGCCAACCTGTTGGACGACCCTTCCATCGGCGCCATCGTGCTCACCACGCGCGATGTCCGCGAACGGAAGGCCCTTGAACGGCAGCTCCAGCAGGTCGCCCTGCGCGACGTGCTGACGGGCCTGGCCAACCGGGCCCTGTTCCTGGACCGCCTGGATCGGGCCCTGACCCAGGATCAGGATGAGGGCCGCAGCACGGTCGTCCTGGTCCTGAACCTCGATGGCTTCAAACGCTTCAATGACAGCCTGGGCCACCCGACCGGCGACCGGCTGCTCCAGGATGTCGCCCGCCGCCTGGCCCAGACGGTCCGAGCCGCGGACACGTGTGCGCGTCTGGCGGGCGACGAATTCGGTCTCTTGCTGGACGGCAGCGCGACCCCGGAAGACGGACTCGTCGCCGCGGAGCGCATCAACGCGGCGTTGCGTGAGCCTCTCGAGATCGCCCATACCGCGGTGCATGTGACGGCCCGCATCGGTATCGCCGTCTCTTCCACCGCGCTTGACGCACCGAGTCCGCTGCTGCGCGCGGCGAGCATCGCGATGGCCCACGCGCGCGACGGCCAGCACGACGGCGTCGCCGTCTTCGAACCCGCCATGCTGGAGGTCCTCGAGGGCCGGTTCGAACTCGAAAGCGAGCTCCGCCTCGCGCTCACCCGTGACGAGCTCGTGCTCCAGTACCAGCCCATCCTGAGCCTGGCCACCGGCGAGCTCGTATCGGCCGAGGCGCTGGTGCGCTGGGACCATCCCATCCGGGGACGGCTGGCCCCGAGCGTCTTCATCCCCATGGCCGAGGAGACGGACCTGATCGATGGCATCGGCAAGTGGGTCCTCCGGACCGCGGTCACCGAGGTCGCTCGCTGGGCGAAGACCGCACCGGCCGTCGTGCCCCGCGTCTCCGTCAACCTCTCACCGCACCAGGTGGCCGATCCCGAACTGCCGTGGACCGTCCAGGCGGCCCTGAGCCAGGCGGGCGCGTCCCCCGCGTGGCTCACCCTGGAGCTGACGGAAGGTCTCCTGATGGAGAACTCGTCCGCGGTCCTGGAACGGCTGCACGCGATCCGGTCGCTTGGCGTCTCCCTGTCGATCGACGACTTCGGCACCGGCTACTCCTCGCTGGCTTACCTGCAGCAGTTCCCCATGACCCACCTCAAGATCGACCGGTCGTTCGTCACCCCGCTCGACGACCCGGCGAACGGCGCCGGCATCGTCAAGGCCATCGTGGAGATCGGCCACGCCCTGGGCCTGAGTACCGTGGCCGAGGGGATCGAAACGCTCGCTCAGCTGCAGCGCCTGCAGGCGCTTGGGTGTGACCTGGGCCAGGGGTACCTGCTGGCCCGGCCACTCGATCGTGAGGTCATGGCCGACCTCGTGCGCCGTCCCCAGCAACCCGCCTGGGCGCATTCGGGCAAGGTGGCCGCCCGGACGCCGCGTCCGCGCCGGGCCGCGGCTTGACGCGCCCCTAGAGGACCGACCGGAGCTCCACGGCCGACCGCCAGTGCACCAGGCGGATGGCGACCAGGACCCCGAACGCGGCCACGACCAGGATGGCCGCGGCGGCGATGGAGGCGTCGAGGCTCGACTGGAACTGGCCGTAGACCAGGAGCGGCAGGGTCTGGGTCAGCCCCTGGACGTTGCCGGCGAACATGATCGTGGCCCCGAACTCGCCGAGGGCGCGGGCCCAGCTCAGGACCAGGCCGGCGGCCAGGGCGGACGAGGCCAACGGGACGGTGACCAGCCGGAACACGCTCGCTTCAGACCCGCCATCCACCCGTGCGGCGTCCTCCAGGTCGGTCGGCACGGCAGCGAAACCGGTCCGCGCCGACCGGATGTAGAACGGCGCAGCCACGAACGTCTGGGCCAGCACCACCGCCGCCGTGGTGAACGGCAGCTGGATGCCCAGGTCCTGCAGCAGGCCGCCGAAGAGGCCGTTGCGCCCGAGGGCGAGCAACAGGGCCAGGCCGGCCACGGCGGGCGGCAGCACGACCGGCAGGTCGATGAGCGCCTCCACCAGCGCGCGACCGCGCCAGCGGCGGCGGGCCAGGAGGTAGGCCAGCGGCGTGCCGAAGATCACCGTCAGGAGGAGGCTGGCGGCCGTGGCCAGCAGGCTGAGCACGAGGGCGTCGGCGATGGCGGGGTCGCTCGTCTCGGCCGCCAGCGAGCCGCCCAGGACCGCCCGCCCGACCAGGACGGCCACCGGCACGCCGAGGAAGCTGAGCGCGCAGACGGAGAGAAGAGCCGCGACCAGGGGTGTGGCCTGGTCGCGGCCGGATGATCGGCGTCGGGGGGACATGGCCGCGCTCAGCCGGGGGGCAGGAACCCGTACCTGGCGAGGATGGCCTGCCCATCCGGACCCGCCAGCCAGGTGATGAACGCGGCGGCCGCGGCGGCGTTGGGGGACGCCTTGACGGCCACCGCCCCGTAGGTGGCGGGGACGTTGGCGTCAGGCGGGACGGTGACCGTGGTGACCTTGCTGCCGGCCGTGCTGGCGTCGGTGACGTACACGATCGCGGCATCACCTTCGCCGAGCTCGATCTTGCTCACGACGGCCGCCACGTCGTCTTCCTTCGACACGATGTTGGCCGTCACCGCCGCGACGAAGCCGGCCGGGTAACTGGGCTGCTTGGCCAGGTTGGCCAGCAGCATGTCGGCGTACTTGGTGATGGGCACGGTGTCGCCGGCGGCCACGAACTTGAGGCCCGACTTGGCCAGGTCGGCGGGCGTCTGGACTCCGGCCGGGTTGGCCGGTGGCACGATGACGGTCAGCAGGTTGCCGGCGAACTTCGTGATGGCACCCGCCGTGAGGTCCTTGTCGACCAGCTTCTGCGGGTTCGACGTGTCGGCGGAGGCGAAGACGTCGGCCGGAGCGCCCTGCTCGATCTGCGTCTCGAGCGTGCTCGATGCCCCGAAGGACAGGGTCAGCGTCACGCCCGGGTTGGCCGCCTGGTAGGCCGTCTTCATCTCGGTGAAGGCCGCCGTCAGCGACGACGCGGCGTAGATCGTCAGGCTGCCCGCCGCGGGGCTTGCCGGGGCGCTGGCCGGCGGCGTCGTGGGTGTGGGGGCGGCGGCGGAAGGTGTCGAGGTAGGCGTGGCCGTCGCGGCACCGGAACAGGCGGCCACGACGGTCGCCATGGTCAGGACGAGGCCGGTCAGGCGGCGCTCAAGCTTCACGCGGTCATCCTCGCGGGGCTGGCCCGGGGATCTCCACCACGACGTTGGTCGATTTGACGGCGCAGACGACCGCGTCGCCGACCTTGAGGTCCAACTCGATGACGGCCTCGGCGGTCATCAGGCTGACCAGCCGATGCGGCCCGGCCTGCACCTCGACCACGGCCGCCACCCGGTCGCGCTCGACCCTCGTCACCACGCCCTCGAAGCGGTTCCGCGCCGACTGCTTGGTGATCGTCCGGTCAGGCGTCGCCTCCCGGCGCTCGGCGAGCAGGCGGTGGACCTCCTGGGCGTCGACGAGTCGCTGCCCGCCCGGAGAGCGCACCGTGGTCAGGCGACCCTCGGCCTCCCATCGACGGAGGGTGTCCACGCTGACGCCGAGCATCGGCGCGACCTGGCCCATGCGGAGCAGGCGGGCGGCGTCGGCGGGGTCTGGCTTGGCCATACCGCGCTATATTGCCATAAGGGCCCTTCGATATCTCGGTACACCGCCAGGAGCGCGCTGAGCCTACCGCGCATCGCCCTCAGCGCCAGCGGGTCAGGATGGTCTCCCGCCCGAAGAGGGTGACGGCCAGGCGGAGCCCCCCGACGGCGATCAGCAGGAGCACCGCAGCTCCCGCCAGGTAGGTCGGGCCATCGACCAGGAACCCGCCGGCGCCCTGCAGCACGATGAGGGCCACGATCGGCAGGATGACGATGCCGCCGATCTGCTGCGCCACCCGCGGGTCGTTCACCCGCGAGCTGACGATGATGCCGGCCTCGACGGAGATGAGGCCGATGGCCGGCCCCAGGGCAAGCACGCCGGCGAGCCACGAGCCGTCGGTGATCACGGGCACCAACTCGGGCGCGACCAGGACGGCGGTCAGCAGTAGCAGCGTCGCGTACGCCAGCCACGAGGCCAGGACGCCCGGCACCAGTGCGGCGATGGCCTTGCCGGCGAGCAGCTCGCTGGTGCGGAGCGGCGTGGACAGGACCGCTTCCAGGCTGCGCGTCTGCTTCTCGCCCACGATGGAGTAGCTGGCGATGGCGAGCGGGATATAGGCCGGCAGGATGAGGAACGTGGCCAGGAACTGGGAGATGGCGAAGGCCATGACCACCTCGCGCCCGTCCAGGCCGGCCCACGAAGGGTGGCGGGCGACAAGCTGCGCCATCTGGTCGGCGGGCAGCAACGGGGCAGCGTGGGAACCAAGGGCGATGAGGAGGATGGGCGAGGCGGTGAGCAGGACGGGCGGCAGGATGATCGAGGAGACGAGGAGCCGGTTCCTGATGATCTCCCGGGCCTCGCGCCGGACGACCGCGCCGACCATGGCGCTGCGGACGAGGCGCATCAGGGCGGCCCCCCATCGCTCGGCGGGCGGGCTCCCATGACCTCGAAGTAGACCTCCTCGAGCGACGCCGTGCGCGCCCGCACGCCCAGGAGCGCCGCCCCTCCCTCGACGAGGGCCCGCACCACGCCGGGCGTGTCGCGTTGGATATCGCCCAGACTGACATCAAGGAGAGGCCCCGCGACCTCCACGCCCTGCACCTCCGGCCGGCCGCGCAGACGCTCCACGACGTCGACCGGGAGCGCGGTCGCCAGCTCGACTTCCAGCACCGCCCTGCCTCCGAGCCCCCGCAGGCGCGCCGGGCTGTCCAGGCGGAGCAGGGTCCCCCGCAGGAAGCCGATCCGATCACACAGCCGCTCCGCCTCATCCAGGTTGTGCGTGCAGAGGACGATCGTGCGGCCCTGGCCCTTCAGCGCCGCGATCGCCTCCCGCACCACGAAGGCCGCCTCCGGATCGAGCGCCGCGGTGGGCTCGTCCAGGAAGAGGACGCTCGGCTCGTGCAGCAGGGCACGGGCGATGGCGAGCTTCTGCTTCATGCCTTTGCTGAACGCACCGACCAGGCCGTCGCGGCGGTCCCACAGGTCGAACAGCCGCAGCAGGCGCTCCATGCGCTCCTGCCGCACGGCGGGCGTCAGGCCGTGCAGGCGGCCGAAGAACTCCAGGTTCTGGACCGCCGTCAGGCGCTCGTAGAGGCCCGGCGTCTCGGTCAGCACGCCGATGCGGGCCCGCACCTCGTCGGCATCGGCGACCACGTCGAAGCCGTCGATCGAGGCGCGACCTTCGGTCGGTGCGATCAGCGCGGACAGGAGGCGGACGGTGGTCGTCTTGCCCGCCCCGTTGGGGCCGAGCAGCCCGAAGACCTCGCCGCGGGCGAGCTCCAGGTCCACACCGCGGAGCGCCCACTGCGACCCGAAGCGTCGGCCCAGACCGACGGCACGGACGGCGACGCTCTCGGTCATCACGCGAGCACGGCCCGGACGGCGGTCCCCCGGGCTCCGCGGTGCTTGTCGTCCACGCTTCCTTCGTCCATCGGGACGACCGTACTATGGCTCACGGACGGCCGCCCACGGCATACTGGCGCGAACGTCCTACGGAAGGGAGGTGAACTTGTGGCAGCACGCGCCTACGTATGGGCCATGTCCTGGGCCGAGGACCTATGGCAGCTCCCGCGCACGCGGCGGGACACGTCGACCGGCCAGGGATTGGCCGAATATGCACTCATCCTCGCCTTGATCGCCATCATCGCGATCCTGGCCCTGATCTTCCTCGGCAGCCAGATCCGCGGCATCCTGTCCAACGTCGGCAAGAGCGTCTGAGGCCGCCGACACCCGCAGCCAACACGAAGAGCGCCTCCCACACTGGGAGGCGCTCTTCCGATTCCCGGGTCCTAGCCGGACGTCCCGGAGGAGCCGGACGACATGCCCGGGCAGCCGCCCGGCATCGCCCCTCCGTGACCCGGAGCACCGGACGGGGCCGGTGCGCCGGAAGCGGATGGAGCCCCGGAGGCGGACGGCGAGGCCGCGTTGACCACTGCCACGCCGCCCACGGCGAGGAGGCTGACCGCCAGCAGGACGGTCGCCCCCAGGCGGGTCGGGATCGACGCGATGCGTCGTACGGCCGGCGAGGGTCCCACCTCCGGGGCCTGTGGTTCGAGATCAGGGTTCAAGATCGACTCCTTGGTTGCGGTCGTGGATGGTTCCCCCGAGCGATCGGCATAGGCCTTACCTCGGCTACGGTTCGATGTCGCGGGCCGCTCACGACCCGCTCGTGCTGGCCCCCGACAGGTCGTAGAGCGTCCCGCCGGCCGAGCTGCCCGTGTCCACCACGGTCCCGACCGACGCGGCCCACGAGTCGATGGCACTGATCGACGAGTCGCTCGTGCCACCAGGGGCGCCGACTCCGCCGCCGCCGGTGCCCTCGACGAGCAGGTACCGCACCTGGCCTGAGGCGACCAGCGCCTTGAACTGGGCCAGGGTCGGGGCCGGGTCGCCGCCGTTGAAGCCGCCCATGGCCATGACCGGCTCGCCCGACGCCAGCTCGATCGAACCGGCGTTCATCGACGAGTCCACGGCCACGATCCAGGTCGCCGAACCGCGGTTGGCCACGAGGTAGTCGACCAGCGTCGAGTCCGCGGCCCCACCGGCGACGCCGGCACCGAGGCCGGGGCCACCGCCGGCCGTCCCGTTCGGGGCGCCGCCGAAGCCACCGGCCGGCGGTGCGCCTGCCTGGGCGCCACCACCCGGCTGGCCGCCGCCCTGCCCGGCCCCGAACCCGCCCCGGGTGCTGTCGATCGCGGCCGTGACGGCCGGGCCCGCGCTGGGATCACCGCCCGAGTAGGCCGTGTTGATGGTGTCGATGGCGTACGCCGCCGGGCCGACGAGGAGGGCTGCCAGCCCGATGCCGAGGGCGGCCAGGGTCAGACGGTCCAGCTCCACCCGGCGTGGCAGGGCCACGATGAACGCGACCAGCAGGGCCACGGCCAGGATGACGACATCGACGCCAGGCACGAAGTCGGGGGAGCGGCCCAGGAGCTGCACGGCCAACCAGGCCGTGACGGCGATCGAGCCGGCGAGGAGCGCGCCGCCGATCCAGCTGCGGCTGCGGAGGGCCCACAGGTCGACCAGTCCGGCGCCGACCAGGGCCGCGATCGCCGGCGCCAGGGCCACCGTGTAGTAGGAGTGGATGATGCCCGACATGAGGCTGAAGACGGCCGCCGTCACGAGGAACCAGCCGCCCCACATCAGGTAGCCAGCCCGCCGCAGGTCCGTCCGGGCCGCGCGGCCACGCAGGATCAGGCCGCTGACGAGGCCCACCACCGCCGACGGCAGGAACCAGCTGATCTGGCCGCCGAGCTCGGCGTTGAAGAGGCGCAGCAGGCCGGGCGTGCCGGAGAAGCCGCCCGCGCCGCCTCCGGCGCCGCCCGTGCCGCCCGGGTTGCCCGAGCCACCGAAGATCCGGCCCAGCCCGTCGTAGCCGAAGATGAGATCCAGCACGGAGTTGGTGGTGCTGCCGCCGATGTACGGCCGGTCCGCCGCGGGGATGGCCTGCACGATGGCGACCCACCAGCCGCTGGCCAGGAGCACGGCAGCAGCGCTCACCAGGAGGGCGACCAGACGGCGCCGCAGGCTGCCCTGGCCGGCGATGGCGTACGTCACGGCGAACGCCGGCAGCACGAGGTAGGCCTGCAGGTACTTGGTGAGGAAGGCCGAACCGACAAGCACGCCCGCCAGGGCCAGCCAGCGGACGCGTCCACCCTCCAGGCCGCGCAGGAACGCGTATGCGGCTCCGACGAGGAGCAGGGTCAGGACGGCGTCCGGGTTGTCGAAGCGGAAGATCAGGACGGCCGCCGGGGTGAGGGCCATGACGATCGCGGCGATGGTCGCCGCAGCGGGCCCGAACGTGCGACGGACGGTCAGCCAGAGCAGGACCACCGTGGCCACGCCGGCCAGCGCCTGCGGCAGCAGGACGCTCCACGAACTCAGGCCGAACACCCGGACCGACAGGCCGATGACCCAGAGGGCCAGGGGCGGTTTGTCGATGGTGATGAAGTTGGCAGCGTCGAAGGAGCCGAAGAACCAGGCCGACCAGCTCTTCGAGGCGGCCAGCGCCGCCGCCGCGTAGTAGGTGTTGGCGTACCCGCTGACCGTCAGGTTGATGAGGTACAGCGCGGCCGCCAGCAACGCCGAGCCGGCCAGGGCCGGGCGGGCCCAGAATGGATCCGCGGTGCGGCTACGCGCGACCTGCCGCAACCAGGCGAGGATGGCCGGCGGCAGCGCCAGGGCAGCGCCGGCCCCGACAGACGGGGTGTAGTCGTTGGCGTTCATGGCCGCAGTCTTGGCACCCGTGCCTTGCGGACGGGTTACGAGGTGGCGGCCTGCCGGCGGGTCAGCCGGCGGTCGTCACGTCACGGACGTTGCATGCAGCGGCGGCAGCGACGGAGCAAGCACCATTCCCCCGTCGCCCCGTGCGTGGGCTGCAACGAACGGCGGCGGAACGGGCCGGATCGGGCGATGCGGCCCCGCTCCTCCGTCGTTGAGATCGCCCGGTGCAACGGGCCGGGCGTGCCGGGCCGCGAACCCGAGCGTGATGGGGCCTGCGCCGGCCGCCAGGGCCAGCGCAGGCTTGTCGCGCGGAGCGCCAGGCTATTCGGCCGGGATCTCCGCATGGATGACGGCCAGATCGACGCCCTGGCTGCGGCGGACGAGATAGGCCACGACGTACACCAGGATGGCGATCCCGTAGAGGATGCCCAGGTAGATGATCGACCCAGGCGTCTCCACCCCGATGCCGTAGGTGGCGTTCTCCAGCCACTCGGCGATCGTCCAGCCCAGGACCAGCACCGTCAGGAACCCGCCGATGCTGATGATGGGGATGCCGAGGATCGAGTACTTGGCGATGGGCGACTTCTGATACAGGGCCGGTTTCCACCACGGGAGGATCGTGGCCGCGATGGCCGTCCCGAAGAACATCACGCCGATCACGAGCGACGCATCGAGGGTGTAGGTCACGAATGGTGGCCAGAAGGCGTAGACCGCGCTCACGAGCACGGACGGGACCATGATCAGGATCAGCGCCACATACGGCACATGGCTCCGGTCTGACACGCGGGCCGCGGCTTCGGGCAGGACCCGGTCGAACGCGGCCGCGAAGATCATGCGCGTCGAGGACAGGAACAACGTGCCCGACCAACCCAGGAACCAGGCCCCGAAGACCACCACGACGATGATCTGGAACAGGCGGTTGTCAACCAGGAAGGACGCCAGGAGCGGCGGATAGCCCCAGATCGGGATGACCGGCGTCTGGGCGTAGACCTGGGCGCCGGTGGACGAGAAGAAGGCCCACCCGAACGTCTTGGCCGCCAGGAGCAGGAACGCGATGGCCAGGGCCACGGTCACCCACGTCCCGGCGAGCATGCCGCGGAGGACCTTCTTGAAGTCCGACGCGCCCCGGACCTCGCCGTACAGGGTCGCGCCCCAGTTGGGGTAGAGGATCCAGAACATCATGAAGGGGATCAGGACGAAGGTGCCCGACCCGATCGAGAACGGGTTGATATCGGTGTTCGTCCCGCCGCCCGCCGTGACGATGGCGCTGTATGCACCGGACACGCCGAACAGGCTGGATGAGGCCTTGTCGAAGGCGGTCTGGAAGTCCGTCTGCGACGACACGAGCATGAGCACGCAGATGACCGCGAGGCCGATCAGCCCGATCCACAGGCTCCACTTCTGGATGCGGGCATACCCGGCCATGCCGAGCGAGCACAGGCCCGTGGTCAGGATGATCACGATGATCGAGGCCGTGAAGACGCCCCACTGGTTCGTCCCGGCAAAGAACGAGACGCCGTCATTCCATCCGATCAGGGCCGCGAGCGGCTGGAGGAACTCGACGCGCAGGATCGACGCATAGATGGGCGCCCACTGGGCGAGGATGAACCACCAGCCCGTCGCGGCCAGGACGAACGCCAGACCGCCTTTCAGGTAGCCCAGCGCAGCACCACCGACGAGGCCGAGGACCCCACCGATCAGGGCCATGGTGTCGCCCCCGATGGCCTGGCCGACCAGGTAGCCGCCGATACCGACCATCACGGCTCCCACGACGATGCCGGGGAGACCATCCATCACGCGGCTGAGCCAGACGTAGTCCCCACCGGCGCGCGGCATGACGGCGATGAGCCCGGCATAGGCGATGCACAGGAAGGTCACCGCGATCCCGGACAGCAGCACCGCCGACAACATCGAGCCGTCGGGGGCCGACGACACGTAGAGGAAGCTGAAGAACATGCCCAGCGTGACGAGGTTCACCGACATGAAGGAGTAGGCGAACGCGTCGAAGCCGGACCAACCCTTGACGAGACCCGTCGCGTTGCGCAGGAACAGCGACGGGGCCTGACTCACGGAAGCCACACTGCTCTCCTCTCTCGACCGTTATGTCAGCCGTTGATCAGGACGTATCGCTTGACCGCTCCCTTCTGACTGTCAAGGTCGACGATGGCCGCCTGCAGCACCCCGTCCTCGTATGCGCTGCCCGGGTTGACGGCGAGCGTGCGACCCAGCTTCACCGCGCCGCGGCCCTCGTGGATGTGGCCGTGGAGCGACAACACCGGCTCGTACTTGAGGATGGCCGCACGCACCGCGTGGGAACCCACGGGCACGATGGCCTGCCCCCCCGCCACGTACTTCATGTCGGGCGTCAGCTTGGGCGCCCCGTCCAGGTTCGAGCCGTACGGCGGGGCGTGGAAGTTGAAGATGGCGCGGTGGGGGTCGCGCACCTCCTTCATGAGGCCGTCGATGCGGTCGGCCAGCTGGTCCTCCGGCAGCTCGCGGAAGGTGTTCCACGGCGTCGGGTTGGCCCACCCGGTGGAGATCAGGTCGAAGCCCTCGAGGGGGATCGTGTTGCCCTCCCCCAGCATGACCGAGGGCGTGCGCTCGATGACCGGGTCGATCTCGAACATGTCGTCGTTGGCCGGCGAGACGATGCAGCGGATGGCCGTGGGCGCCAGCTTGGCGTCGGCCATGCCCATCCAGCGCTCGACGCCGTTGACGATCTCGGTCTTGAACCGCCGGTCCACCAGTTCCGGATCGGCCGCCCAGGCGTCCACCTCGTCACGCGAGAGGCGCACCGGGTAGTAACCGCGATCGGAGATGCGGCGCTCCATGGCCCGCACCTCATCCTCGGTCGTCAGCTCATGGCGCTGATCCTGGAGGGTGACCTCCCACCCGGTGGGCGTGGCCACGATGGGCACCATGGCCTTGCCCGTCATGTCGCCACCCATGATCAGGACGTCGGCCTTGTGGAACGCGCCAGCATTCAGGAACTTGCGCCAGCAGACGTCCGATCCGTGGACGTCCGTGACGAAGAAGATCCGCATGCGGCCCTCACGCTCGAACCCTCCGCCCCCGCTCGTGCGCGACAGCATACCGGCCGCCCAACCCCCGTCAAGACGGCGATCCGCCGGGGCCCACCAGGCGTTCCATCCATCAACAAGGGATGCCGAACGGAGGATCACATGACTCGACTGCACTGGTTCATCGCACGCCGGCCGCTCTGGCTGATGGTGCTCGCACTCGCCGTGGCCGCGTGCTCCAACGGTGGCGGCGCCGGGTACTGAGCGCGACGCGGCGTAGACTCACCGCCGGCGCGTCAGGTACATGGCGGTGGTGATGTCCGAACCGGTCGATCCAGGCATAGCCCAGGTCGCTGACGTCGACCTGCGAGGGCCGGTGGGGCGAGGGCCCATGGGGCACGGCCAGGCTCGTCTGCGCATCGTCGGCCTGGCCTTCGTCCTGGCCCTGGCCCTGGTCGCCGGGGCCCTGGTCGGGACCGCCGTGCGGGGCACGGGCGGCGCGCCGGCGCACGCCACGGCGACGCCGCCGGCCGTCGGCCTGGCCAGCCCCACCCCCTCGCCGACCACAAGCGCGCCCGCGACGTCCTCTCCCGCGACCACCTCCAGCCCCTCGCCGACGGCGAGCCCCGCCCCCACCATCGCCGCCGGCCCGGTGGACATCAACCTGGCGCCCAATGGAGCGGCCGTCTTCGACAGCCAGCTGACCAAGGAGCTGTGCGCCCCCGCCGGCCTGACCAGCGCCCTCGCCACGATGGGCCTGGTCAAGGCCAGCGACGCGGTCCAGCGGCAGATCGAGAGCCACCTCAAGCAGTGGTGGTCCTACGACGACTCGCACGACTTCGGGTGGGGCCCGCTGGCCATGACCAAGGCCCTGGCCTACTACGGCGCGCCGGGCTACGTCGTCAAGGCGTTCACCACACGCGATCAGGCTCTGCGGGCTGCCGGCATCGCCCTGTCGGCGACCCACGAGCCCGTCCTGCTGCTGGCGTGGTGGGGCGCCCACACATGGGTCATGACCGGCTACCGCGCCACGGGGAACCTGGCCGCGGACCCCAGGGCCCAGTTCAAGGGCGCCTACATCGTGGATCCGTGGTACCCGCGGGTGAGCTCCATCTGGGGTCACGTGCAACCCCCGGGCCACTTTTACGACATGGCCGGCATGATCCACAACTACATCGCCTGGACGCGGCCCGAGGGCCACTACCCGACCCGCGACGGCAAGTGGGTGGCGGTCCTGCCGACCGTCGCGCGCCCCGCGGCCAACGGCTGAGGCAAGGGGAAACCGACCGGACGCATGCGGCGTAGGACAGCGTGAACACCGGGTCGCGCCATGACGGCCGTGTTCGACGGAGGTACAAGATGTTCACTACGCGCCGGTTCGCCGGCCTCCTCATCGCCTCGCTCGCGCTGGTCGCGGCCTGCTCATCGGGCGGCGCCACGACCGCCCCGCCCACCGCACCGCCCACCGCGGCGGCAGCCACCGGCACGCCCGCCGCGTCGGCAGGTGGCGCCACGGTCACCATCGGGATGGCCACCACGTCGCTGGGCTCGGTCCTCGTGGGGCCCAACGGCCTGACCCTGTACATCCACACCGGTGACAGTTCGACCAGCTCCGCCTGCAATGGCGCCTGCGCCACCGCGTGGCCCCCGCTCGTGGTCGCGTCCGGCCAGACCGCGTCCCTGGCGTCGGGCATCACCGGCACCCTGGGCACGCTGACGCGTACCGACGGCACCGTCCAGGTGACCTTCGATGGCATGCCGTTGTATGGCTGGAAGAATGACAAGGCGCCCGGCGATACGACCGGCCAGAACGTGAACGGTTTCACCGTCGCCACGCCGACCGGCTCCCCGGCCCAAAGCCCGTCCGCCACCGTCGCCGGGTACTGAACCCGATCGTCTCGTACCCGTCGCCCCTTCCGGCGGCGGGTACGATGGCGTGGTGACGGACGTCACCCGCAAACTGCGCCTCGGACCCGGCCAGCGGCTGCTGGTCATCGAGGCGCCACCCACCATCGAGGCGCTCCTCGGGCCCCTGCCCGCGGGCGCCTCGTTCTCGTCCGGCGACCCATCCCCGGATGTGACGCTGCTCTTCGCGACCGACCTCGCCTCGCTGGAGCACCACCTGCCGCCGGCGGCGCGCGTCGCGGCCGACGATCGGATGCTCTGGGTCGCCTATCCCAAACGCGGGGGCGGCCTGATCTCCGACCTGGACCGCGATGGACTGACCGCGGCGACGGAGCGACTGGCCGCCCTCACCGGCGTGACCCTCATCTCGCTCGACGCGACCTGGAGCGCGATGCGCCTTCGCCCCTCGGCCCGCTACGGCCGCTAGCCCGCCGCTAGTCGGCGCGGGGGCCCGGCCCGGTCTCCTGCGCCTGGCAGCTGGGACACGTCCCGAACAACTCCACCCGATGCGAGTCGATGGCGTAACCGGTGCGCTGCTCGATCTCCTGGACCACCGCCCGCAGGCCGCGGTCGTCGTCGACCTCCACCGTCCGCCCGCAGCGCTGGCACACGATGTGATGGTGGTGGGTGGGTTCGCACAGTACGTAGGCGTGCTCGCCGTCGGGCAGGTCAAGGCGCTCCACCAGGCCCAGGTCCAGGAACACGTCGAGGGCGCGGAAGATGGTCGCGCGGCCCACCGGCAGACCTCGGCGCCGGCTCTCGCGCACCAGCTCGGGCGCCGTGAAGTGCCCATCGTGCTGGGCCACCATGGTGGCCACCAGCCGACGCGGTTCGGTCCGCTGGTACCCCGCGCCATCCAGGGCGGCCAGCAACGGTTCGACGGCGCTCATCCCTGCACGATAGCGCCAACGGCCGAACCATCGACGGCTGCTAGGCTGGCGGGGTGAAGTCGACCGCGATGGTCCCTGCCGTTTCGCCGCAGCAGGCGCTGGAGGCGCTGGGCGGCCTGCTGGAGGCGGCCCGGGCGATCGCCGTGCAGGAGGCGCCGGAGACGACGCTGCAGCTGATCGCGGACCGGGCCCGCACGCTGGTGGACGCGCGCTATGCCGCGCTGGGCATCGTGGGCGCGAACGGGCGCCTTGAGCGCTTCATCACCAGCGGCCTCAACGCAGCGACGCGGGCCCGCATCGGCGACCTGCCGGAAGGGCACGGTCTGCTGGGCCTGATCATCCACGAGAGCCGCTCGATCATCGTCGACGACATCGGCCAGGATCCGCGCCGCTTCGGGTTCCCGCCCCACCATCCGCCGATGCACGACTTCCTGGGCGTCCCCGTGGCCGTCAAGGGACGGCCGGTCGGCAACCTGTATCTGACCGACAAGCGGAGCGGCCACTTCACGGATGACGACCGGCGCCTGGTGGAGGCCTTCGCCCTGCACGCCGCGATCGCCATCGAGAACGCTCGCCTGCTGGCCCAGGTGAACCAGCTGGCATTGGTCGCCGAACGGGAGCGGATCAGCGGGGACCTGCACGACGGCCTGATCCAGAACCTGTACGCCATCAGCCTGCACCTGGAGGATGTCGCCTCGCGGGTCGCCGATGCCGAAGCCGAGGCCATGATCGAGCGATCCATCGACTCCCTGCACCTGGCCATCGCCGACGTGCGCAACTTCATCTACACCCTCGAGCCGGGCCTCCTGGAGGGTGCCGGGCTCCTCGCCGGGCTGGCCGCCCTGGCCGACGACTCGCGACACGACACGCTCCTCGACGTGGTGGTGGAAGTCCCCGATCAGCCGGTGGCGGAGCCGACCGCGACGGTCACGGGTGACCTGCTCGCCATCGCCAGCGAGGCGCTCAGCAACGTCGCCCGCCATGCCCACGCCGCACGCGCCTGGCTGCGGGTGCGCGATGATGGGGGCGAGCTGCACCTGATCGTCACCGATGATGGTGTCGGCATGCAGGCCACCAGCTCATCACTGGGACACCAAGGAGTCCGCAACATGACACGACGGGCCGAACGGATCGGGGGTTCGCTGACCTTCTCGCCTCGCCCCGGCGGCGGGACGCAGGTGGAGGTCATCGTGCCCCGCGGCACGGCGGCGAGCGCGCGCTCGTGAGTGGCAGCAGCCCGGACACCACCACGTCGATCCGCCTGCTGGTGGTCGACGACCACGAGGTGGTCCGCCAGGGGCTCGTGGCCATGCTCAGCCGACGGCCGGGTATCCAGGTGGTGGCCGAGGCGGGCACCGTGGCGGAAGCCATCTCCCAGGCGCGCCGGTACCAGCCCGACCTGGTGGTCATGGACGTGCGGCTGCCGGACGGGTCGGGCATCGAGGCCTGCCGGGAGATCCGGGCCGAGATGCCGGCCACCCGCGTCGTGATGCTGACCAGCTATCCCGACGAGGAGGCCGTGATGTCGGCCATCATCGCCGGCGCCAGCGGCTACCTCCTCAAGCAGATCCGCGCCCGCGACCTGGTGTCCGCCCTCGAGACGGTCGCTCGCGGCGAGTCGCTCCTGGATCCCGCGGTGACCGCGCAGGTCCTCGACCGCATCCGCCGCATCGCCACCGACGGCGAGCCCGACGAGTACGCCCAGCTGACCCAGCAGGAGCGCCGCATCCTCAGCCTGGTGGCAGAGGGCAAGACCAATCGCGAGATCGCGGCGGAGGTCTTCCTGTCCGAGAAGACGGTCAAGAACTACGTCAGCTCGATCCTCTCCAAGCTGAACCTGGAGCGTCGCGCCCAGGCCGCGGCCTTCGTCGCCAAGCACCGCTTCCCGGGCGCGCCCGACTGACGATCGTCCGCCTCAGGCGGCGGCGGCCTCTTCGCTCGGGCCTTCATGCCCGAGGCGGACAAGGAAGCGCACGAACAGGAACCCTCCCGTCAGCGCGAAGAGCACGAGGCTCAGGCCCAGGATCGGCCAGGCCAGGGCGTTCGTGCCGGCGTCCGATGCGGCCGAGAGCGCGGCCGGGATGCCGCCCAGGCCGGCGAACGCGTTCAGCCGGTCCACCTGGTCGGCCGCCTCGAGCCCGTAGATCTGGGGCACGATGTACAGCACCGAGGCGACGACCATCAGGAGGCTGACGATCGTGAACGCCTGCGGGTCGTCATCGGCATCGCGCAGCAGCTTGACGACCAGGGCCCACATCAGGATGACCGTGGCCAGCGGCGCGGTCAGGGGCAGCCCCAGCCCGATGTACAGGTTCGGCATCAGGAAGACGATGCTCAGCGTCAGCGTCACCAGTAGCAGCGCGTCGCGCATGAGCACGTAGGACAGCCACCACACGTCGCCGCCGAACCGCAGCGTCAACGTCCCCAGGAAGCGGATGACGTAGGGGCGCGAGAAGTGGAGGATCAGGGTGAAGGTCCACAGCATGGGCAGGACGGCCGCCACGGAGAGGACCAGCCAGCCCTCGCCGCCGTTGACAAGGGCGTCGGTGAAGTCTTGTGCGTTCACGGTGGTCTCCTAGGCCTCGACGGCCTGCGACTTGTGGTCGGTGGCCCGGCGCAGGTTGTAGACGACGGCGGCGATACCCATGATCCCCACGAGCGCCGCCGAGAGGTAGCAGAGCGGCAGGCTCCAGTCCGTGTTCTGGGAGCTGACCATGATCGAGGCGATCTGCTTGGCCGTCGGGTCGTCGATGTTGGTGAGCTGCACGCCGAGGACGTAGGGCCCGACGTACAGCGCCGTACCCAGGCCCAGAAGGAGGGTCTGCCAGCGGAACCAGCCGAGGTGCGAGTCACCCGGCGAGACGAGCTTCATCAGCAGCACCGCGAAGGCGCAGACGGCGGCCAGCCCGCCCGTCACGGGCAGGTCCTTGCCGGCCACCACGTCCGGGTAGAAGAAGATGAAGCTGCCCAGGAAGACCTGCACGAGGATGAGGTCGCGCAGGGCGACGTACACGATCCACCACAGGTCAGCGCCCAGGCGGAGGGTGAACTTGTGCAGGTTGGCGACCATGTACGGGCGCGCCACGTGCAGGGACAGGGCGAGGATCCACAGGGCGACGAGCGCCGCCGCGATGGTGCCTTCGACGAAGCTCTCGCCGGCGTCGAAGAACGCCGAGACCTGATCTGGCGTCATGACCGTCCTCCTGGGGTGGCGACCTGGGGGGTCGCCTTGACTTGCCGGCCCGCGGTGACCCTGACGTCACCGCAGCGGTGGACCGCATCGCAACGGAAGCAACGGGCCGCCTCGGCCCGCGCCATCTCCGATTCGAACCCCTGCTGCGTCGCCGCGAACGAACCGGGCTCGAATATCGGCAGCGGCGCTCGCGCGCGTGGCCGGACCGCGAGGTCCAGCGGCAGGAGGTCCGGGGTGGCGGTCCGATAGCGCACAGCGGCCATCACCGCGGCCTCGCCGTCGGCGACCCCGGCCAGGTAACCGTGGATGGAGCCAGCAGCGCGACGTCCTGCGGCGACCGCGTCGATGATCGTCTTGGGCCCCGACACGACGTCACCGCCGGCGAACACGCCGGCCCGGCCCGTGGCGAGCGTGCCCGGGTCGGTGGCGATCGCGGCGGTCGCCGTGACCTCGATACCGGCCCCTTCCGGGAGGATCGACGGATCGGGCTCCTCGCCGATGGCCACCAGGATGGTGGTTGCCGGCACGATCTCGCCAGGGCCGGCGACCGGACCGTCGGTGAGGGTGCCGTCCGGGGCCGTGCCGGTCGGTGCCTGACGCCGCACGGCCAGGCCGGTCACGGCGGCCTCGCCGACCACCCGGTCCGGGGCGCTCTCGAACAAGAAGCGGATGCCTTCACGCTCCGCCGCCTCGACCTCCTCGTGCTGGGCCGGCATGTTTTCGCGACGCCGGCGATAGACGACGGTCACGCTCGAGGCTCCCGCACGGAGGGCGGAGCGCGCGGCGTCCATGGCCGTGCTGCCGCCGCCCACCACGACGACCGCCCCGGAGAGCGCCGGCGGCTCGCCGATGTTGGTCTCCTTCAGGAAGACGGTGGCGGGGATGACCCCCGGGAGGTCGTCGCCGGCGACGCCAAGCCGACGGCTGCGAGACGCCCCGGTCGCCAGGAAGATGGCCTTGAAGCCCTGCCCCTCCAGCTCGGCCAGGGTGAAGTCGCGACCCATGACGCTGCCCAGGCGCAGCTCCACGCCGAGGTCCACGATGCGCTGGATCTCGGCCCGCAGCGCCGCCCGCGGCAGGCGGTACTCGGGGATGCCGATGGCCATCATGCCGCCGGGCACGGGCATCGCCTCGAAGACCGTGACGCGATAGCCGAGCCGGGCGAGGTAGTACGCCGCCGACATGCCGGCCGGGCCACCGCCGACGATGGCGACCTTGGCCTCGCGCATGACCGCCGGTCTCTCGATCGCGGGCAGGTGACCATGCTCGACGGCGAAGCGCTTCAAGGTCCGGATGGCGATGGGCTCGTCGAGCACGCCACGGCGGCACGCCGACTCACACGGTGCGGTGCAGATCCAGCCGCACACGGCGGGGAAGGGGTTGACCTCTGCGGCCACGGCGTAGGCCTCGTCGTTGCGCCCCTCCGCCAGCAGGCCGACGTAGCGCGCTGCGTCGGTGCCCGCGGGACAGGCCGCCTGGCACGGCGCGACCGGCGCTGGCGCGACCTCACGGTGCCCGAGCCAAGCCGGGCGGCGGGGGACGTCGGCGCGGGTATGCCACTGATACCACGGCCCGAACGGCGACGGGTGGCGCGGCTTGAGGCCTTCCCGGGTGACTGCGGATAGTGGTACCCAACCCTCCGCCGGGGCGGCCTCGGCCATGGTGATGGGACCCTGCGACGGCGCCACGGGCGTGGTGCCGGCGACCGTGTCGAGATGGACGACCGACACCGGGCATTCGTTGACGCACATGGTGCAGCCGATACATTCACCGGTCTGGACGGGGTACTCCATCATCCAGCGGAGCGGCGATCCGGGCCCGCCCGAGAACTCGACGCCGGCTCGCGTGGGGCGGGTCATGTCCAGGGCCTGCACGGGGCAGACGTCCATGCAGATCCCGCAGTTGATGCACCCGCCGTTGTCGATGGTGATGCGGTAGCCCATCACGTCCTCCGATTCGCTGGACCTTACGAGACGATGGGCGCCGTCCGGCGGGCCGAAAGTCCCGAACGAAGGGCCCTCCGGCCCTTCCCGCGCGGGCCGCTCTGGGAGCAGTCGCGTGGTCGACGACGGCGAGTGGGGACCTGCGGCCCATCATCTGAGGCCGGATGACCCGCGACGCCGCGCACCCCGGAACCTAGGCTCACGCTTGGACGACGCACCGGCTCGCCGGTCCGTCCGGAGCGCCCAACGAGCCCGACCCTGACGGGTCGACGAGCGACTCAGGAAGGAGAGGTTCCATGCACGTCGTGATCGTCTGTGACTCCAAGTTCGGCAACACGGAGCAGGTCGCGCGTGCCGCGCAGACGGCCCTGGCCGCCGGCAACACCGTCGACCTTCGATCAGCCGCCGAGGGCGTCGGCGATCTGACCGGCGTGGACCTGCTGCTGGTCGGCGGCCCGACCCATGCCCACGGCGCGTCGGCTCCGCTCAAGGAGGCCCTGCGCGCCCTGCCGCGTGGGTCCCTGGCGGGGATGCGCGCCGCCACGTTCGACACCCGCTTCCGCATGTCGCGCCTGCTGACCGGATCCGCCGCGGCCGCCGCGGCCTCCCTGCTGCGCCGCGCCGGCGCCCGCACGGTGGCCCCGCCCGAGAGCTTCTTCGTGACCCGCGTCACGCCGCCCACGCTGGAAGCGGGCGAGCTCGAGCGCGTCGCCGCCTGGGCCCTGAGCGCCGCATAGGGAAGGGCCCGGAGGGGCCGGCACCGGCGACCGACCAGGTGACGGCGACCCTGGTGGGGGTCATCCGCCGTGGACCCGGGAGAGATGCGCGGTGTCGCCCTACGGACCTCGCGCCCGGGAACCTCCCGGAGCCGTTGCCCCGGACAAGATCGATGGTCGGTGCTGTACGCCCCTTCGGGCTCGAGCCGACGCTAGGCGCGGCGCGCCGACCGGACTACGGTCCTCGGTCACCATCCCGCGGGCCACACGGCACCCCTATGAGGCGGTGTCGCCAGGGGCCCGCCACGGCGGCGTCAGCCGCCGGCCAGGACCTGCCGCACCTCGTGGGCCATCTGGAGGTCCTCGCGCGCTTCGATGACGAACACCCGGACGGGTGCGCCGGGGACGCCGATCTCGCGGTCCGGCGATCCCGCAGCCGGCGCCCGAAGGTCGGCCGCGGGGTCGTGGCTGACCCCCAGGAAGGCCAGACCCTTGCAGGTCGCTGCGCGGATGGCCGGGGCGTGCTCGCCGACCCCACCGGTGAAGACCAGGACATCCAGCCCGCCCATGGCCGCGGTCATGGCGGCGACCGCCGCCCGCAGCCGGTGGAGGTAGACGGCCAGCGCCGTGCTCGCGACCTCGTCGCCGGCGGCGGCCCGGTCGATCACGGCCGCCATGTCGGCGGTCCCGCTGAGGCCAAGCAGTCCGGCCCGGTTCTCGAGCGTCGCCGCCATCTCCTGGGCCGGCATGCCCACGTGCTCCTGGAGCCACATGAGGAGTCCAGGGTCGACGCTGCCGGAACGGGTCGCCATGACCAGCCCCTCGAGCGGCGTGAAGCCCATGGTCGTGTCCACCGACACGCCCCCCGCGACCGCGGCCAGCGAGGCGCCCGCCCCCAGGTGGCAGATGACGGCGCGGAAGGCGGTCGGCGGTCGTTCGAGCAACTCCCCCACCCGCCGCGTGGCATAGGCATGCGAGAGGCCGTGGAAGCCATAGCGGCGCAGGTCCCAGCGTTCCCGCCACTCGCGCGGCAGGGCGTACGTCGTGGCCGCCGGGGGCATGGCCGCATGGAACGCGGTGTCGAAGGAGGCGACCGCGGGCACGTCGGGGTAGATCGCCTTGACCGCCTCGAGGGCATCGATCGACTTGGGCTGGTGGAGCGGCGCCAGGTCGACCAGCAGGCGGAGGTCCCGCTCGACCGCGGCATCCAGCCGCACGGGCCCCAGGTAACGGCGGCCGCCATGCACGATGCGGTGGCCGATGGCGTCGGGCGGCTCGGCATCCGCCAGGGCCCGGGCGAGCGCGGGCCGGTCGACGGTGCCGCGCGTCATCTGCAGGTCGTGGCTGGCCACCAGCTGGTCGTGCGCGTCCAGGCGGCGCAGCTTCAGGCTGCTCGAGCCGGCATTGACGATGAGGATCTGCCGCGGCGCGCTCATCCGCCGGCGGTGCTGCCCCACGTCCAGCCGCGGATATCTGGCGGGTCGTCGCCCACGCGACGAGTGTAGGCCCGGCACTCGACACGCCGGTCGACCATCAGCTGGCGGAGGTGGCCGGTCCGCGCGGCGAGGCCCGGCACCCGGTCGATGACGTCCATCACGAGGTGGAAGCGGTCCAGGTCGTTGAGCATCACCATGTCGAAGGGCGTGGTGGTGGTCCCTTCTTCCTTGTAGCCGCGCACGTGGATGTTGGCGTGGTTCGTGCGCCGGTAGGTGAGGCGGTGGATCAGCCAGGGATAGCCGTGGTAGGCGAAGACGACCGGTCGATCGGCCGTGAAGAGCGCATCGAACTCCGTGTCCGAGAGACCGTGGGGGTGCTCGCTGGCGGGCTGCAGGCGCATCAGGTCGACCACGTTCACGACGCGCACCTTCACGTCCGGGACGTACTGGCGCAGCAGATCCACCGCGGCCAGCGTCTCGAGCGTCGGCGTGTCGCCGCAGCAGGCCATCACCACGTCCGGCTCGCCACCCTGGTCGTTGCTGGCCCAGTCCCACAGGCCGATGCCGCGCGTGCAGTGGAGGATGGCCTGGTCCATCGTCAGCCAGTCCGGTGCGGGCTGCTTGCCGGCCACGATCAGGTTCACGTACTGGCGGCTGCGCAGACAGTGGTCGGCCACGGAGAGCAGGCAGTTCGTGTCGGGCGGCAGGTAGACCCGCACGACCTCGGCCTTCTTGTTGACGACGTGGTCGATGAAGCCCGGGTCCTGGTGCGAGAAGCCGTTGTGATCCTGCCGCCACACGAGCGAGGAGAGCAGGTAGTTGAGCGAGGCGATGGGCCGGCGCCAGGGGATGCCGTTGGTCACCTTCAGCCACTTGGCATGCTGGTTGAACATGGAGTCGATGATGTGGATGAAGGCCTCGTAGCAATCGAACAGGCCGTGCCGGCCGGTCAGCAGGTAGCCCTCCAGCCAGCCCTCGCACTGGTGCTCCGAGAGGACCTCCATGACGCGGCCCTGCGGCGCCTGGTGCTCGTCGGTCGGCAGGAGGCTTCCCTCGAACTGGCGGTCGGTCGTCTCGAACACGGCATCCAGCCGGTTGGAGGCCGTCTCGTCCGGCCCGAAGAGGCGGAAGGTCGACGGATTGGCCTTGATCACATCGCGGATGAAGGCGCCCAGGACCCTGGTCGCCTCGCTCGTGGTCGCGCCGGGCGAGACGGCCGGCACGGCATAGTCGCGGAAGTCGGGTAGGGCCAGGTCACGCAGCAGCAGGCCGCCGTTGGCGTGCGGGTTGGCGCTCATGCGGCGATAGCTCTTGGGCGGCAGGTCGGCCAGCTCAGGCACGAGGCTGCCGTGCTCGTCGAACAGCTCGTCCGGGCGGTAGCTCAGCATCCAGGTCTCGAGGAGGCGCAGGTGCTCCGGGTTGGTGCGCACTTCGCCGAGCGGCACCTGGTGGGCCCGCCATGTGCCCTCGACGGGAAGGCCGTCGACGACGGCCGGGCCGGTCCAGCCCTTGGGACTGCGCAGCACGATCATCGGCCAGCGCGGCCGGTCCGTGGCGCCCTGCTCCCGCGCCGCCCGCTGGATCCGCTGGATCGTGGCGATGACCTGGTCCATGACGCGCGCCATGTCCTGATGCGCCTGCGCCGGTTCCTCCGCGGTCACGAAGACCGGGTCGTAGCCGTAGCCCTCCAGCAGGGCCCGCAGCTCGCCCTCGGGGATGCGCGCCAGGACGGTCGGGTTGGCGATCTTGTAGCCGTTGAGGTGGAGGATCGGCAGGACAGCCCCGTCGCGGACCGGCGACAGGAACTTGTTGGAGTGCCAGCTGGTGGCCAGGGGTCCCGTCTCGGCCTCACCGTCGCCGATGACACAGCAGACCACCAGGTCGGGGTTGTCGAAGGCCGCCCCGTAAGCGTGCGACAGCGCATAGCCCAGCTCACCGCCCTCGTGGATGGAGCCGGGCGTCTCGGGCGCGACGTGGCTGGGGATGCCGCCGGGGAAGGAGAACTGGCGGAACAGCTTGCGCATGCCCTCGCCGTCGGGGGTGATGTCGGGGTAGACCTCGCTGTAGGTGCCCTCGAGATAGGCGTTGGCGACGAGGCCGGGCCCGCCGTGACCCGGGCCGGTGATGTAGATGGCGTCCAGGTCCCAGTTGCGGATGACGCGGTTCATGTGGACGTAGATGAAGTTGAGGCCCGGCGTCGTGCCCCAGTGCCCCAGCAGGCGCGGCTTGATGTGCTCGGGCTGCAGCCGCTCGTGCAGCAGCGGGTTGGCCAGCAGGTAGATCTGACCGACCGAGAGGTAGTTGGCGGCCCGCCAGTACGCGTCGAGGCGGGCTGCCTCGTCGGGCGCCAGGGTCGTGTCAGGCGTGGATCGCACGGTCACCGACGAGGGTAGCGCGCCTGAGGAGGAACCACTTGGCCACCTCCACCATCGCCAGGTAGCTGACCACGAGGACCGGCAGCGCGAGCCAGAAGACCGGCGGCAGCGCGGTGAAGCCCAGGAACCCGCCGAGCGGGCTGAGCGGCAGCGCCACGGCCACGGCCACGGCGACGACGGCCGCGGCCACCAGCCAGCGACTGGGGCGACTCCGCCAGAAGGGCACCCGGCCGGTCCGGATGACGAAGATGACGAGGACCTGGGTCGCCAGCGACTCGATGAACCAGCCGGTGTGGAAGGCCGCCTCCGAGCTGCCCAGCCCGGCCAGCAGGAGGCCGAACGTCAGGTAGTCGAAGACCGAGGAGATGGGCCCGAAGACGACCATGAAGCGCTCGATGCCGCCGATGTCCCAGCGGGCCGGCTCCTGCTCGGTCTCGGGGTCGATGGTGTCGGCCGGGATGGCCGTCTGGGAGGCGTCGTAGATCAGGTTGTTGAGCAGGATCTGGCTCGGCAGCATGGGCAGGAAGGGCAGGATCAGGGCCGCCCCGGCCATGCTCAGCATGTTGCCGAAGTTGGAGCTGGTGCCCATGCGGATGTACTTGAGCGTGTTGCCGAACGTGCGGCGGCCCTCGCGGACACCCTGGGCGATGGCCGAGAGGCTGGCCTGCAGGAGGATCACGTCGGCCGCCGCGCGGGCCACGTCGGTGGCGTTGTCGACGCTGATGCCGACGTCGGCGACGTGCAGCGGCGGCGCATCGTTGATGCCGTCGCCCAGGTAACCCACGACCGCCCCGCGCTCCTGGAGCGCCTGGATGACGCGCAGCTTCTGGTCGGGGTCCACCCGGGCGAAGATCGTGGCGCCCTGCGCCTGGGCCACGAAGGCGGTCGGGCTGAGCGCCTGGATCTGGTCCCCCGTGAGGACGGCGCGCACGGGCAGGCCGACGGCCTCGGCCACGGCGCGGGCGACCAGCTCGTTGTCACCGGTGACGATCCGCAGGTCGACGTGCAGCGCCTGCAGCTCCGCGAGCGTCGCCGCGATGTCAGCCTTGGGCGGGTCGCTGAACAGGAGCAGGCCCTCGAACACGAGGTCGCGCTCATCGGCGGCGGTCAGGTCCGGGCCCACGGCGTCGGATCGCGTCGCGACGGCGATGGCCCGCTGGCCCAAGGCGGCCGCCGCGGCGATCTGGCCCTCCAGGGTCGCCCGTCGTGGCGCATCGAGCGGCTGCGGCGCCGCCGGGCCGCGCACCTGCGTCGAACGGGCCAGGACCGCCTCCGGCGCGCCCTTGCAGATCAGCACGGGCGTGCCGTCGGGGCGCGTCAGGACGACGCTGAGGCAGCGGCGCTGGAAGTCGAAGGGCAACTCGGCGACCTTCTTGTACGCGGCCGCGTCAGCCGGGCCCGGCGCCGCGGCCAGGATGGCGGCGTCGAGCGGATTGGTGAAGCCCGTCTCGAAGTGGCTGTTGAGCCAGGCCGCCGAGACCGCGCCCGGGGCCGGCTGGCCATCCCCCCCGATCGAACGCACGAGCGTCAGGTGGCCCTCGGTCAGGGTGCCGGTCTTGTCGGTGCAGAGCACGGTCATGCTGCCCAGGTTCTGGATGGCCGGCAGGCGCCGCACGAGCACCCCATGGGAGGCCAGGGCCCGTGCGCCACGGCTCAGGTTGACCGTCACGATGGCCGGCAGCAGCTCGGGTGTCAGGCCCACGGCGAGGGCGAGGGCGAAGAGGAACGACTCCAGGAGCGGCTTCTGCAGGGCGACGTCGGCGGCGAACACACCCATCACGAGCAGCAGGATGATCCGCGCGATCAGCAGCCCGAAGCGACGTACACCGCGCTCGAAGTCGTTGCGCGGCGGCCGTTCCTGCAGGCGCCGGGCGATGAGGCCGTACTCGGTGCGCGGCCCGGTGGCCACGACCACCGCCCGGCCGGTGCCGCTGATGACGCTCGTGCCAAAGAAGACGAGGTGTTCCCGACCGGCCGCTGGCGGCGCTGATCCGTCCGCCTCCACGGTGGGCGCAGGAGACCCATCCGCACCCTCGACCGCCTTGGCCACGGGGGCCGACTCGCCGGTCATGGCCGACTCGTCCACGTACAGGTGGTTCGTCTCCAGCAGGCGCGCGTCCGCCGGCACGATGTCGCCGGCCGCCAGCAGCACGACGTCGCCCACGACGAGGTCGGCGACGGGGACGTCGGTGACCGCCCCGTCGCGAACGGCCGTGGCCTGCAGCGCGAGGCGGGCCCGCAGGGCCTGGACGGCGGTCGCCGAGCGGGCCTCCTGGATGAAGCCCAGGCCCGCCGACACCACGACGATGGTCAGGATGATCCCCGCGTCGACCCGGTCGCCCACCACGACGCTGATGGCGCTGGCGGCCAGGAGGAGCAGGACCAGCGGGCTGGCGAACTGGCCCAGGAGGATGCGGGCGACCGTCCGCTGGCCGCGCTCGGGGAACGCGTTGGGGCCGTCAAGGCGGAGCCGCTCGGCCGCGGCCGCGGCGGTCAGGCCGGGGTTCGCGGTGGGAACGAGTTCAGCCGCCTGGATGCCTCCTCAGGCGGCGAGCATACCGCGGGTCGCGACGACCCTCAGTGGGCGACCACCGTCGTGACGTGGGCCAGCTCCACGACGGCGCCCGAGACGCTCGGACTCAGGGGGCTCAGGTGGCCTGCGTGGCCGCGCGTGCCCATGTACACGGCGTCGTAGCCCTCCTCGTCCGCCACGCGGCGGATCGAGCCGGCCGGGTCGCCGAAGCGGATGTGGACCTCGGGATCGAAGCCGCGGTCACAGAGGTAGCCGACCGCCTGCTGGATGATCACCTCGGGGTCGTGCAGCTCAGGGGTGCCCACGATGACCAGGTCGACCTGGGCGTCCTCCACCTGGCCCACCTCGGCCGCCTGCTCAAGGGCGCGGAACGCTGGTTCGGAGCCGTCGTACGCCACAAGGATCCGTTCGAGCGTCATCGCACGCCTCCTTCACGTACCGGTCCCGTTGAGGCATACGCCACCCCGCGGACGCCTCCACGTTGGTCCGCTCGGAATGCGCCGACCAGCGTCGGAGGTCCCGGTCCGGGGTGACCAACGTCACCCGACCGGGGGCGAGCTGCCGGGGATCCGGGCGCTCGTCAGGCGGAGGCCAGACCCAGTCGCACGAGCAGGTCCCGGCCCTCCTGCCACGCCGCGGGATCCGAGGTGCGGACGCGGGTCGCCTCGTGGCGCACGGTGACCGAAAGGCGGGCGTCCGGCGCATCGAGGGCCCGTTCGGCGGCGAGCCGCGGCTCGAGGTCGGCCAACATGGCCGAGTACACCGCCAGGGGGCTGGTGGCGGAGACCAGGGCCTCCGCGCCCGAAGTGAAGTCGATGGGCACCATGATGCGGGCGAAGAAGCACTCCGCCTCGGCGGCTCGGACGTCAGGCGGCTGATCCCGCCCCGTCCAGCGCAAGATGGGCGCCGGGGAGGCGAACTGCGCCACCAGCGTGCCGTCGGCGGCATGGCCCAGGGTGATCGTCCCCCCGAAGGTGACGTAGGTGTTGAAGACGGAGAGGCGGTCGAAGACGCGGATCGTGCCCCAGGCGAAGGGCGCGCCGGTGATCTCCAGGCTGCTGCGGTCCAGGCGCCGGCGGACGCCACGGCCCGCCGCGGCCACCCAGTACAGCAGCCAGTCGGGCTCGAACTGGCGGTCGTGGTGCTCGCGGCGCATGGCCACCAGCAGCAGGTTCGCCGTGCGGCCGGCGGCCGGGTCTGCCTCGATCAGCCGGAGGCCGCGCTCACCGACGAGGGCCAGGGCCGCGTCGGCCGACAGGGGTGTGGATGCGGCGAACCGGCCGGGGGCGGGCGAGGACAGGACAGGGGGCGTCATGCCCTGACCTTAGGCTCGTGGTCGGCCCGTGGCGAGAGGCCGTCGTCACGGTCGCCGGTGACGAACGGCCCGCCGGCTTCAGGCGAGGTGCAGCTCGCGGGCCTCGTAGCGGAGCTGGTCGCGGTGATCAGGATGGGCCACCGCGATGAGGGCCTCCGCCCGCTCGTGGAGGCTCCGGCCGAACAGTTCGGCGACGCCCCACTCGGTGACGATGGTGGGGGCGTGGGCCCGGGTCGTCACCACGCCGGCCCCGTCCTGGAGGGTGGCCACGATGCGCGAGCGGTCGTGGGCCGTCGAGGGCAGGGCGATGATCGCTCGGCCGGACTCGGCGAGAAGCGCCCCGCGCACGAAGTCGTGCTGGCCGCCCACGCCGCTGTACATGCGGTGGCCGATCGAATCGGCCACGACCTGGCCGGTCAGGTCGACCTCGATGGCTGAATTGATGGCCACCATGTGGCTGAAGGTGCGGATGACGGCCGTGTCGTTGGTGAAGTCGACCGGCCGCATCTCGACCATGGGGTTGTCGTTGACGAATTCGTACAGCCGGCGGCTGCCCATCATGAAGGCGCACACGATCTTGCCCCGGTTGCGCTCCTTGCGGGCCCCCGTGACGACGCCCGCCTCCACCAGGTCGACCACAGGGTCGGTGAACATCTCGGTGTGGATGCCCAGATCGTGTTTCCCGCCGAGTGCGGCGCCGACCGCCGCGGGGATGGCGCCGATGCCCAGCTGGAGGGTGGCCCCGTCAGGCACCAGCTCGGCCACGAACTGGCCGATGCGGCGCTCCGTCTCGCCGATCTGGGGCACCTTCAGCACGTGGGGCGGTTCGTTCACCTCGACGGCCAGGTCGATGGCGCTGACGTGGATGAAGCTCTCGCCAAGCGTGCGCGGCAGCGCTGGGTTCAGCTGCACGATCACGGTGCGCGCGGCCGACATGGCCGCCGGCACGGCCTCCACGGAGGTGCCCAGCGAGCAGAAGCCGTGACGGTCGGGCGGGGTCACGTTGAGGAAGAGCGCATCGAGCGGCAGCAGGCCGCGCCGGAAGAGCCGCGGCACGTCCGACAGGAAGACGGGCACGTAGTCGGCCCGGCCCTCGTTCACCGCCGCTCGGGCGTTGGGCCCGACGAACAACGCCCGGTGGCGGAAGTGGCCGGCCATCTCGGGCGCCAGGTGGGGGGCCGGGCCCTCGATGTGCAGGTGGACGACGGAGACGTCGTGCAGCTCCGGCGCGCGAGCGACGAGGGCGGCCAGGAGCACTTCGGGGGTCGCCGCGGCGCACTGCAGGTAGATCTGGTCGCCGGAACGGATCCCGGCCACGGCCTCCGCCGCGCTGACCACGCGCATCTTCGCTCCTTGGCTCGGGGCGCCAGCCGTGGGCACCGCGGTACACAGGATGGCCCGCTCCGGCCGCGGGCGCGCGGGTCATCCGCCCTTTCCACAACGGGCCGGACGGCCCTGCCCACGCGCGGCCCGGCGACCCATGATGGCGACACGACCACGAGCGCGCCTCGCCGGACTCGGAGATGGCCCGCCTCGGGGTCCCGAGGTGATGACGATGCGACTGCTGCTGGCGACCGACGGTTCCGCATCCGCTGAACGCGCGTTGCAGCTCCTCATCCAGGAGCCCTGGCCCGCTCCCTCCGTGGTGCGGGTCGTGACCGTCCTCGACGAAGTGGCCATGAGCGCCGGGAACCCCTGGCCGATCGTGGCGCCCGTGGCGCCCTTCGACATCGACGAGGTGGCCCGTGTGGCCGCCACGGCGACGCTCGAGAACGCCGCGGAGCGGCTCCGGCCGTTCCTGGCGGTGGAGACCGTGATCCTGGCCGGGCGGCCGGCGCAGGTCATCGCCGACGAGGCCCGGCGGTGGGAGGCCGACGTCATCGTGATGGGCAGCCGCGGCCACGGAGCCCTCTCGTCGATGGTCCTCGGGTCCGTCTCGGCCGAGGTCATCGATCTGTCCGACCGGCCCGTGCTGGTGGCGCACAGCGATCGCCTGCGTGGCGTCGTGCTGGGCGTCGACGGTTCGACCGGGGCCGAGCGAGCGGTCGATCTGGTCCTCCAGTGGGTCCCCCTCCGATCGACCCCGATCCACGTGGTCGCCGTCGCGCCCTCCCTCTACCCCTGGTGGGTCGGGATGGCCGAGGCCGGCGGCGTGACGACGGTGCCGCAGCTGCTGGCCTCCGAGGAAGCCACGCGGGCCGACGAGGTGGAGCTCGTCCAGGCGACCGTGGAGCGGCTCGTCCGGGCCGGCTACCGGGCCACCGGCAGCGTCCGCGACGGCGATGCCGCCGACCAGCTCATCAAGGCGGTCGAGGCGACGGGCAGCGACCTGATCGTGGTCGGCACGCGGGGCAGGACCGGCCTGACCCGGCTCGTCCTGGGCAGTGTGGCGCGCAACATCGTGACGCACGCGCCGTGCTCCGTACTCGTCGTCCACCCGCCGCGCGTCGCGGCGCACGGCGGCCGATGGACGGAGCCCACCACGACCGAGGCTCGCACCGGAGAACCGCTGGCCGTCACCGGCGGCCCGCGCGCCTGACCGAACCGGCCAGGGGCAGTGGCGCGGGGGCGGGAGCCGCCCCCGTGCGCCTCAGACGGAGACCGCTTCAGGCCGCTCCACGCGTGCGGGCACCTTGACCTCCTCCGGCGCCGCGACCCTGAGCGGCTCGCGGACCACGAGGACCGAGGCGGCCGTGTGGAGCAGCACGTTGCGGGCCACGCTGCCCAACAGCAGGCGGGTCAGGCCGGTGTGGCCACGGCTGCCCACGACGATGAGGCCCGTGTCGAAGTTCTCGGCGGCCTTGATGATCTCGTGGGCGGCATCGCCCGTGCCGATGGACCAGCGGACGGCATAGCCGCTCTCTTCGAGACGGCGGGCGACGCTGGCCGCGACGGCTTCGGCGCGCCAGCGGTCCTCCACCAGCCGGCCCTCAGCGGGCTCCAGGGGCCGGTCGGCCCCTTCCGATAGCGGCAGCATGACCGGCAGGTCGGGTCCCGGCGCGACGCTCAGGACCTCGATCGGGCGCTCGGCCAGGATCCGGTTGGCGATGAGGTAGCTGACCGCTCCATCGCCCGACGGTGAGCCGTCCACGGCCACGAGGAGCGAGTCCGCCGCCGCTCGACGCACGACGAGCACGGGGCAGGAAGCATGGTCCACGACCTCCGCCGACACCGACCCGAGCAGCATCGAGCGCAACGGACCCCGCCCGCGGCTGCCGACGATGACCAGCTCGGCGCGCAGATCGGCCGCCGTCTCCACCAGGAGGGTGCCGGCGCGACCCACCAGCGTGGTGCGACGCACGACCCGGGACTCGCTGCTCAACGACTCGGCCGCGTCATCGAGCATCTCTTCGAGCTGCTGTCGCGCGGGGCCGGTCTCGGTCGAAGTGGCGACCACGCCGACGACGTCGATGATCGAGCCACTCGGCCAGGCGAGCGAGGCTGCGAATTCGGTCGCGGCTCGTGATGAGGGTGACCCGTCCAGGGCCAGCAGGGCGCGCATCGCAGGCTCCTTCCAGCGGGGCCGGGATCACCGGCCATCGCGAGGATGGACGCCGGACGGCCCCCCAACGACCGCCGAGGGTCACTGGGACGCGTGACCAATGGCCCTCGATGCGCCACGGCCCGTCCCGCAGGATGGGCCCATGAGCTCATCAACACGTGCCCTGCTCAGCAAGACGCGGTTCGCCGCAGGCATGTCGCCCGATGTGTGCAAGCGCCTGGCGGCGCTCGCCGACGTCGCTGATGTGCCGGCCGGCAGCCAGGTCATCCGGGAAGGCGAGCCGATCGCCGCCCTCGGCGTCGTCATCAGCGGACGGATCGCCCTCCGCCTGAACGTGCCCGGCGTCGGCCCGCAGACGATCCTGACGGTCGACGACGGCGACGTCTTCGGCTGGTCGGCCGTTATGCCCGGCTCACGCTCCACGTCGACGGGTACGGCGCTCGTCGCCACGCAGGCCCTCCTGTTCGAGCGCGAGCGCCTGCTCGCGGCCATGGACGAGGACTGCGAACTCGCCAGCGCCGTCTACCAGCGCATGCTCAAGGTGGTCGCGCGGCGGCTGGCCGCGACGCGGGTCCAGTTGCTGGACCTCTATCGCGTCGGTCACGTCTCATGACACTCGACAGCGGCCGTTTCCTGCCGCGCAACGAACTTGAACACCTCTTCTCCGCTCTCCAGGCCGACGGTCGACGCGTCGTCGGACCGACGGTCGTCGACGGAGCGGTCGTCTACGACGAGCTGACCTCACCGGCCCAGCTGCCGGTCGGCTGGGAGGCCGACACGGCCCCGGGCAAGTACCGCCTCCGCTCCAAGGGCGGCGAGCGGGCCTTTGACTACACCATCCCGGTCACCAGCTGGAAGCGCTTCACCCACCCGTCCGTCGTGCCCCTGACGCGCGGCCGCCGCGACGAGGGCCAGGTCGTGGTCGAGTCGGTGATCCCCGACGCGCCGCGGCTGGCGTTCGTCGGCGTGCGGGCCTGCGAAGTCGCGGCCCTCGCCATCCAGACCCGCGCCATGCGCGCCGGGCCGCTCGGCGACGCCGACCATGCCGCCCGCGACGAGGCGGCCCTGGTCGTGGCGGTCGAGTGCGCCACCTCCACCAGCACCTGCTTCTGCACCTCGATGGGCACCGGGCCCGAGGTCAAGGGCGGCGTCGACATCGTCCTCTCGGAGCTCGACGACGGGTTCGTCGTGCGCACCGGGACGCCCGCCGGGGCCCGCCTCGTGAAGGGCCTCGGGCTGCGACCCGCGGCGGCCCCCGAGACGGACCGTGCCACGAAGCAGGTCGCGGCCGTGCGAGAAGCCATCGGTGACCCCGTGCCAGCGGAGGGCCTGCCGGCCCGCCTGCGCGCGGCGCTCGATCATCCGCGCTGGGACCAGGTGGCCGAACGGTGCCTGGCCTGCGCCAACTGCACCCTCGTCTGCCCCACCTGCTTCTGCACCAGCGTGGCCGTCGCTTCCGACCTCGACGGGGTCGAGGGCAGCACGAGCCGCACCTGGGACAGCTGCTTCAGCCTCGGCTTCGGCCGCGTGGCCGGAGACGCCAACTTCCGGCCCCAGGTCAAGGATCGCTACCGCCAGTGGCTGACCCACAAGTTCTCCACGTGGTTCGACCAGTTCGGCTCGACCGGCTGCGTCGGCTGCGGTCGCTGCATCGCCTGGTGCCCCGTGGGCATCGACGTGCGCGAGGAACTCCGCGCCATCGCCCCGGCCGACGCGCCGGCCGGACCCATCCCCTGGCCCCGCTCGCCGGCCGCCGGCCGTGCGCCGGCGCCGCTGGAGACGGTGCTGCCCGCCACGCACGCCGTGGCCACGATCCGGGCCCTCGCGGCGGAGACCGTCGACACCACGACGATCCGCCTCGCCTGCAGCGACCCGGCCATCCTGGCCGCCCAGCCCGGCCAGTTCGTGATGGTCGAGCTGCCGGCCTTCGCCGTGCCGCCCATCTCCATCTCGCGCATGCTGCCGGACGGCCTCGAACTGACCGTACGGGCCGTCGGTCCGGCCACGTCCGCCATCACCAGCCTGCCGCTCGGCGCGGAGATCTCGCTGCGCGGCCCGATGGGTCGCGGCTGGCCGGTCGCCGAGGCCTACGGCCGCGACGTCGTGATCGTGGCCGGCGGCATCGGCCTGGCCCCCTTGCGGCCGCTCATCGACCGCATCCTGGCCGAGCGGCCGCGGTTCGGCGCGGTGCGCCTCTACCTTGGCGCGCGGACACCGGGCGACCGCCTCTTCGTGCACGAGATGCACGCCCTGGCCGGCCGCGCCGACCTGCAGGTCAGCGAGATCGTCGATCGGGCCGGGCCGGAGTGGACCGGGCGGGTCGGCGTCGTCACGCAACTCTTCGACCAGGCCAGCTGGAACGGAGCCCGGGTCACCGCCTATATGTGCGGCCCCGAGCGGATGATGCAGGCCACGGCCGCGACGCTGGGTCGCCTCGGCGTGCGGCCCGCGACCACCTGGCTGACCCTCGAACGCAACATGGCCTGCGGCGTCGGCACGTGCGGCCACTGCCAGCTGGGGCCGTTCTTCGTCTGCCGTGACGGGCCCGTGTTCTCACTGGCCGGACTCGGTGACGCATTCGGCCGGGAGGGCCTCTAGATGACCAGCCAACCCTGGGCCGCGCCCGTGCGACATTCCCCGCGCGCCGGCACGCCGCAGCGTCCGCGCATCGGCGTGGTCAAGTTCGCCTCGTGCGACGGCTGCCAGCTGACGCTCCTCGACCTCGAGGACGAGTTGCTCGCCATCGCCGAGCGGGTGGACGTGGTGGAGTTCGCCGAGGCCACCTCCCGCCGCTCCGCCGGCCCCTTCGACGTCCTCTTCGTGGAGGGCTCCATCAGCACGGAGGAGCAGGCCGAGGAGATCGCCCGGCTGCGCGCCGTGAGCACGCGACTCATCACCATCGGCGCGTGCGCCACCGCGGGCGGCATCCAGGCCATCCGCAACTGGTTCGACCATGACGCCATCCGCGCCGCCATCTACCCCCAGACGGAGTTCGTGGAGTCGCTGGCCATGGCCCGGCCGGTGGCCGACTTCGTGGCCGTCGACGGTGAACTGCGCGGCTGCCCCATCTCGCCGGCCCAGCTGCGTGAGTTCCTCATCGCCCTCGTGACCGGCCGCAAGCCGCAGCTGCCCGATGAGGCGGTGTGCCTCGAGTGCAAGCGGCGCGGCGTCGTCTGCGTCGCCGTCGCCCGTGGTCTGCCCTGCCTTGGCCCGGTCACCCGGACCGGTTGCGGGGCGATCTGCCCCGCCTACGGCCGCGGCTGCTACGGCTGCTTCGGCCCGCGCGAGGCGGCCAACACGACCTCTCTCGCAGCCTGGCTCTCCGACGACCGGTCGGCCCACGAAGTGGCCCGCCTGTTCTCCGGCTTCACCGCCTGGTCGCCCCCGTTCCGCACCCAGATCGACGCCCACGGCGGACCGCCCGGGCCCGGCGAACCCAAGCTGGAGCCGCACGATGCATGA
Source organism: uncultured Anaerolineaceae bacterium (assembly GCA_964518505.1). Lineage (GTDB taxonomy): Bacteria > Chloroflexota > Limnocylindria > Limnocylindrales > CSP1-4 > DASPUH01. Next base: position 101,687 of record CAZFGT010000002.1, read on the forward strand.
CACCGGCCTGCCCACCGGCACGAGCGGCGACCTTGTCGTCGATATCGCCGGCCTGACCCGCGTCGAGGGCGAAGGCTCGCTCCGCCTGCGCGTCCGCAACGGGGCCGTCGAAGAGGCGCACCTCGAGATCTTCGAGGCTCCACGCTACTTCGAGCGGCTCGTCGTGGGGCGCACGCCCGACGAGGTCATCGACATCGTCGCCCGCATCTGCGGCATCTGCCCCGTCGCCTACCAGATGACCGCGGTGCATGCCTTCGAGCACGGCTTGGGCATCCCCATCGACCCGCAGGTCCGCGCGCTCCGCCGCCTGCTGTACTGCGGCGAGTGGATCGAGAGCCACGCCCTCCACGTCTACCTGCTGCACCTGCCCGACTTCCTGGGCTACGCCAGCGCCCTCGAGCTGGCGCGCGACCATCGCGCCGCGGTCGAGGCCGGCCTCAACCTCAAGAAGGCCGGCAACAAGATCGTCGAGCTCATCGGCGGGCGTGCCATCCACCCCGTGTCGGTGCGTGTCGGCGGCTTCTCCCGCACCTTCCTCAAGACCGAGATCACGTCCCTCCGTGAGCCGCTCGCGGCGGCCCTGGAGATCGCCCTCGCCACGGTCGACCTGGTGGCCGGCCTGGTCCCGCCCGACTTCCAGCGCGAGGCTCGCATGGTGGCGCTCCGCCACCCCACCGAGTACCCCATGAACGAGGGCCGCATCGTCTCGACCGACGGCCTTGACCTCGCCCCGACCGACTGGCTGAGCGAGTTCCAGGAGGGCCAGGTCGCCTGGTCGCACGCCCTGCAGTCCCGCAGCCACGACGGCCGGCCCTACCTCCTGGGCCCCGGCTCGCGCCTCACCCTCGCCGCGGACCAGCTGCATCCCACCGCCGCCGCCGCGCTGGCCCGGACCGGGCTGGCCGGCGAGATCCGCACCAACCCCTACCGCAGCATCGTGGCCCGCGCCATCGAGCTCGTCGACGCGGTGGCCGAGGCGCTCGACATCGTGGAGGCGTACCAGCCGCCCGATCGGGCGGCCACGCCGTGGACCCCCGGCCCGTGCACCGCGGCCTGGGCCACCGAGGCGCCTCGCGGCATGATCTTCCACGCCTACCAGCTCGACGACCAGGGCCTCATCGCTGACGCCCGGATCGTGCCCCCGACGAGCCAGAACCAGGCCGCCATCGAGGCCGACCTGACGATCTTCGCGCCGCAGGTCCTGGGCCTTCCCTCTGACCAGGCCACCCATCGCATCGAGCAGCTCATCCGGAGCTACGACCCGTGCATCAGCTGCGCCACGCACTTCCTGCAGCTGCACATCCAGGACCTGGGGTGATGATGGCGGCCGTCGAGGTCGAGGTCTTCATCTGCGGCTCCCCCGACCGGGGCGATGACGGCGCGGCGATGACCGCCTGCGAGGCGGTGGTGTCCGAGTTGCCGCCCGATGTCCGCGTGCGGGCGGTCGGGCAGCTCGACGTCGACGACCTCCTGGCGGTCCCGCCCCAGGCACGGGTGGTGATCGTCGACGTGGCGACCGGCATCGAGCCGGGGACCATCCTTGAACTGCCGCTGGCCGACCTGCTGGAGAACGAGACGATCCGTCCCCGCTCCTCGCACGCCCTGGCCGTCGCCGGCACGGTGGCCCTCGCCGAGTTGATCGGGGCGCGGCCGCTGCAGGGGCGCGTGGTGGCGCTGGGCGGCACCCGCTTCGCCATGGGCGACGTCCTCAGCGGTCCCGTCGCCGCGGCCCTGCCGCGCTTCGCTTCCGCCATCCGCGAGGCCGTCGAGCACGCCCGCACCGAAGGGGCCGCCGCATGTGCCTGATGGCCCCCGGCCGGATCACCGAGATCCATGGCTCCGAGGCGACCGTCGAGGTCGCCGGCCGGCGCCGTGTGGTCTCGCTCCTGGTCGAGCCGGAGGTGCAGGTCGGGGAATGGGTTATCGTGGCCGGCAGCCTCGTCATCCGCCGGCTCGAGGCCGACGCCGCAGGAGAGATCACCGACGCCGTCGAGCTGGCCTCGGCGGCTCCACCTTCCGCACCACTTCAACCGATGGGAGCCCCACGATGAACGACCACCGCAGCCGAACGCCACGCCTCGTGGCGAGCCTGCCCGACACGCCCGGATGGGGCATCGTGCTGGCCGTCGTGGCGGCGTGCATCAGCGGCCTGGCCATCTGGCTCAACGCCTTCGCCGTCAAGCAGGTCCCCGATGCGGCCCTTTACACCACGCTCAAGAACGGCGTGGCGGCCGCCCTGCTGCTCCTCGTCGCCGCCGCCGCGGTGCGGCCGGCCCAGGTCCGTGAGGTCCGGCGCACGGGCTGGCTGGCCCTCACCGTCGTCGGCGTGGTCGGCGGCGGGATCGCCTTCCTGCTCTTCTTCACCGGCTTGTCGATGGCCAGCGCGCCGTCGGCGGCGTTCATCCAGAAGACCATGTTCGTGTGGGTCGCGATGCTGGCCGTGCCGTTCCTCGGCGAGCGCCTGGGGTGGACCCAGATCGTGGCCCTCATCGTCCTCGCCGTGGGCCAGTTCCTGGTCCTGCCGCCGCGCGGCGTCGTGTGGGGCACCGGTGAGACCCTGATCCTGATCGCCACCCTGTGCTGGGCCGGTGAGGTCGTGGTCGTGCGGCGGTTCCTGCGCACGACGGCCACCCCGCTCGTGGCCGCCGGGCGACTCGGCATCGGCATGGTGGCCCTCGTCGGCTTCGTCCTGGTCAGCGGCCAGGTGGGCGGGATCCTCGCCCTCGGCGCGAGCGCCTGGGGCTGGGTGCTTCTCACCGGCGTCGTCCTCGCCGGCTACGTGGCGGCCTGGTTCGGGGCGCTGCACCGGGCTCCGGCGACCGTCGTCACGAGCGTCCTCGTGGGCGGCGCCGTCATCACCGGCGCCCTCCAGGCGCTGACCACCGGGGGCGTGCCGTCCGTCGGCCTCGTCGCCGGCTACCTCCTGATCACGGCCGCCGTGGGGCTGACCGCGTTCGCCGGCGTCCGGGCCGGAAGGCTCGTGCGGTCCTCCACGGAAGGCATCTCGGCGGGCGTCACCGTCGATGCCTGAGGCGGGCCCCCAGGGGACCCAGCCGGTACCCGGGCCGCTCCTCTTCGCCCGCTACGCCTTCGGCCCCAACCGGCTCGGCTACTGCGGCCCCGGTGACGCACGCGAGCTCTTCGAGGCGGCCGTCGACGGGCATCACGAGGGCGACGTGCGGGCCCTGGCGCACCAGTTCGAGGGCGCATGGCCCTATCTGGAGCTGATCGCCCGCGCCAACGGCCGGCCCGACCCGCTCGACCCGCAGGTGGTGGAGGCCTACTGGCTGGGCAACGCCCTCCTCGACAACGTCGAGCCGGTCGAGGTCGGGACCTCCCTCAACGAGCGGTTCCGCCCGCGCCTCCGGGCCGACGCCTGGCGCTGGCTGGCCGACACGCCGCGCGTCGGCGCCAAGCCGGTCCACGCCTTCCACGTCATGGATGTCTTCCCGCGCACCGGCCTCATGCGCAACGACCACGTCGCCGACGTCCTCAAGGTCATCGATGACTGCCGCATCCGCTGGGGCCGCGTGGTCTCCGTCGAGGGTGACTGGCTGGTCGTCTCGGTCGTGCCGATCCACCTCGTGGACGGGAAGCTGGCCCTGGTCGAACCACAGCTCGAACGTGTCCAGGCCTGGCGCGACGGCGCCGGCTTCATCGACCACGTCGAGCCCGGCGACACGGTGTCGATCCACTGGAACTGGGCCTGCGAGCGGCTCGACAAGCGGCGCCTGGCCAACCTCATGGGCTGGACCAGGCATCAGCTGGAGATCGCCAACCTCACGGTCTGAGCGCCCCCGGCCGGCGCGGGAAGGTGTCGGACGGCCCGCTCGATGGTGACTTTCGCGACTGCCCCATGGTCGACGCGGCCGCGATGGTAGAAGCGCCGGAAGATCGCCACCACAACGGTCCCGGCCGGGAGGACGGAACGATGGCAGAACGGACAGGGACTCCCCGGGCGATCTGGGCCTTCACCGAGCACGAGCATCGGGAGCTGGCCCGCGGCATCGAGCGGATCCACGACGTCGCCTGCGGCATCGGCGGGTGGGTGGAGCCCGGTCTGTCCGGTCACCTCCTGGAGATCCTCAGCTGGCTGGACCACGACCTGGAGCCGCATATCTCGTGGGAGGACTCGTGGCTCTATCCCCAGATCGAAGCCCAGACGGGCTCACCGTGGGTGACCCGCTTCGCCCGCTTCGACCACCACCAGATCCGCGAGATGGCCGCGCGCGTCAGGGCCGACCAGCAGGCGCTGCACGGTGCAGGAGCAAGCACCCGCCTGCTCGACCTCAAGTGCCACCTGTTCGGCCTGGAGGCGCTCGTGCGGGCGCACCTGGAGCGGGAGGAGCGCTACCTGATCCCGCTGCTCGAGGACGACACGGCATCGGTCGCCCCGGCCACCACCGGCAGGTAGTCCGGCCACCAGATCGCCCGCTCCACGGCGGGCTCGATCTCCTCGTCACGGAACTGGCGCCCGTAGCCCGTATCCCGCAGGTGGCGGACCACCGCCACAGCGATGGCGCGCGCCACGTGGCGCAGTTCGCTGATGGGCGGGTAGATCGCACCTGAGGCCAGGCGCTCGGCCGAGACGTGGCTCGCCAGCTCGCGGGCGGCGACCCCGAAGGCGTCGTCGGTGACCTCGCGGGCCTCGGCCACGATGGCGGCCAGGCCGACACCGGGGAAGATGAACACGTTGTTGGCCTGGCCCACCGTGCGGCACGTGCCGTTGAACTGGACCGGCGGGCACGGGCTGCCGGTAGCCACGATGGCCCGGCCGTCCGTCCACGCGGTGATCTCCTCCGGCTGCGCCTCGGCACGGTCACCGGGGTTGGAGAGGGGCAGGATGAGGGGCCGCTCGACGTGGCTGGCCACTTCGCGGATGAGGGCCTCGGTGAAGGCCCCCCGGCAACCGGTCGTGCCGACCAGGATCGACGGCTTGAGGGCCCGGGCGATGGCGACCGGGTCGGTCAACTCCTCCGGCGTCAGGCCGGCGTCGATGAACCAACTCGGGTCCACGGCGAAGGCACGCTGGTCGTCCGCCAGCTTCGGTCGCTCCTGGTGGACGAGCCCGCCGCTGTCCATGAGGGCGATGGTGGGTCCGTCGACACCGGCCGGAGCACCTTCGCGCTGGAGTTGGCGGCGGAGCTGACCGGCGATGCCGATCGAGGCGGCCCCGGCGCCCAGGAACAGGACTCGCTCGCCGGCCAGGCCGCCCTTTTCGCGGCGGGCGGCGAGCATCCCGGCGAGGACGACCGCGCCGGTGCCCTGGACGTCGTCGTTGAAGCTGGGCAGGCGGTGGCGGTAGCGCTCCAGGATGCGCAGCGCGTTGTGCTGCTTGAAGTCCTCCCATTGCACGACGGCCGCGGGATAGACGCGTCCGACCGCCTCGACGAACGCCTCGAGCACCTCGTCGTACGCCGCGCCGCGCAGGCGCGGGGCGCGGTAGCCCAGGTACAGCGGGTCATGGAGGGCTTCCTCGCGGTCGGTGCCGACGTCGAGGGAGACGGGCAGCGTCCAGGCGGGATAGATGCCCGCGGCGGCGGTGTAGAGGGCCAGCTTGCCGATGGGGATGGCCATACCGCCCGCGCCCTGGTCGCCCAGGCCCAGGATGCGCTCGTTGTCGGTGACCACGATGAGGCGGATGGCCTCGTCGGTCGCGGAGCGGAGGATCTCGTCGATGCGGCCGACGTCGTCGGGCGTGATCCATACGCCGCGCGGGCGCCGCATGATGTGGCTGAACTCCTGGCAGGCGCGGCCCACGGTCGGGGTATAGACGATGGGCAGGAACTCCTCCAGGTTCTCGGCGAGGACGCGGTAGAAGAGCGTCTCGTTGCGGTCCTGCAGGGCCGCCAGGCCGATGTAGCGCTCCAGGTCATCCGGCTTGCGGCGGACGTGTTCGAGCTCCAACGCGACCTGCTCGCCGATGGGCGTGATGCGCGCCGGCACCAGCCCGCGCAGGCCGAGCGCGTCGCGTTCCTCGTCGGTGAACGCGGTGCCCTTGTTGAGCAACGGCTGAGCGATCAGTTCGCGCCCACGACGACGGGCGACGAGCCGGGTGCGCGGCGCTTCGAGCATCGATCCCCTTTCCCGGTGGCGGAGGGCGCGTCGCCCTCGGAGCCGCGGTCCGATAACGGTCCCGCGAGGCCAGTGTCACCGCTCGCGAGATGCCCGTCGAGGGCCGTCCGGCCCGCCCCGGAGTGACGCTCGGATCGTCGGCGGGAGGCCCGGTTTGGGGCCGTTCGTCACGCTGCGCGGCATCCAATGGCCGGTGCGGCGGCGCGTCGCGAGCCACATCCTCAGGCTACGAGCCCGAGTGACGCTCTGCGCCCCGGAACGTACGAAGAGCCGATAGGAGACCACATGGACCGCACGCGAGTCGTGATCATGGGTGCCGCGGGGCGCGACTTCCACGACTTCAACGTCGTCTACCGTGACGATCCCACGAGCGACGTGGTGGCGTTCACGGCGACGCAGATCCCGGGCATCGCCGGCCGCATCTACCCGGCCGAGCTGGCGGGCCCGCTGTATCCGCAGGGCATCCCCATCGTGGCCGAGGCGGAGCTCGAACGGCTCATCCATGACGAGCGGGTCGCCACGGTCGTGTTCGCCTACAGCGACGTCAGCCACGAGACGGTCATGCACGCCGCGTCGCGCGTCCTGGCCGCCGGCGCCGACTTCGTCCTCCTTGGCCCGGCCCGCACGATGCTCAAGAGCCGCCGCCCGGTGATCGCCGTCGGGGCAACGCGCACGGGATCCGGCAAGAGCCAGACGACGCGCTACGTGGCCAGCCTGCTCGTCGAGCGGGGCCTGACCCCGGTGGTCATCCGCCACCCCATGCCGTACGGCGATCTCGTGGCGCAGCGGGTGCAGCGCTACGCGACCTACGCCGACCTCGATCGCTACGAGACCTCCATCGAGGAGCGCGAGGAGTACGAGCCGCACCTCGACGCGGGCACCGTCGTGTACGCGGGCGTGGACTACGAGGCGATCCTGCGCCAGGCCGAACAGGAGGCCGACGTCATCCTGTGGGACGGCGGCAACAACGACTTCCCCTTCTACCGGCCCGACCTCTTCATCGTGGTGGCCGATCCGCTGCGCCAGGGCGACGAGCGGCACTACCACCCCGGCGAGACCAACGTTCGGATGGCCGACGTCGTCATCATCAACAAGGTCGATTCGGCGGATCCCGCCGACGTGGCCGCCGTGCGCGCCACGATCGCCGAGCTGAACCCCACCGCCGAGGTGCTGGCGGCCCGCTCTGACCTGACCCTGGAAGGGCCGCCCATCGAGGGCCGCCGCGTGGTCGTCGTCGAGGACGGCCCCACCCTCACCCACGGCGGGATGGCCTACGGCGCCGGCGTCGTCGCGGCACGTCGCTTCGGGGCGGCCCGGCTGGTCGATCCGCGGCCCGCGGCCGTCGGCTCGATCCGCGACGTCCTGGACCGCTACCCGCGGCTCGAGCCGCTCGTCCCCGCCATGGGCTACAGCCCGACGCAGGTGCACGAGCTCGAGACGACCCTCAACGCGGTCGATGCCGACCTGGTCCTCGCCGCCACGCCCATCGACCTGACCCGCGTCCTGAAGCTCGACAAGCCGATCACCCGGGTGCGCTACGACCTCGTCCAGGTGGACGGCATGCCGCTGAGCCAGATCATCGAGCCCGTCGCCCGCATGGCACGGCCGCCGATCCTGGCGGGGGTGTGACGCCATGACGACGATGCTCGCGGAAGCGGCGGCGTCGGTGGCGCCGCCGCGCCACTTCCTGACCCTGGCCGACCTGGGACCGGCCGGGTTGCGCTCGCTGCTGGACCTCACGGCCCGCCTCAAGCGAGAGCCGGCCGCCTTCCGCGGCTGCCTCGGCGGCGGCCGCATCGGCATGATCTTCGACAAGCCGTCGACCCGGACCAGGGTCAGCTTCGAATCGGCCGCCTGGATGCTCGGGATGCTGCCCATCGTGCTGCGCCCCGACGAGCTGCAGCTGGGCCGTGGCGAGACCATCGGCGACACGGCCCGCGCCCTGTCGCTCTACCTGGACGGCCTGACCGTCCGCACGTTCGCCCAGACCACGGTGGAGGAGCTGGCCACGGCCGCCTCGATCCCCATCCTGAACGCCCTGACCAACGAGCACCACCCCTGCCAGGCGCTGGCCGACGTGATGACCATGGAAGAGGAGTTCGGCGCGCTGGCCGGCCTCCAGCTGGCGTTCGTGGGGGACGGCGACAACGTCTGCCATTCCCTCATCGAGGCCGCCGGCCTGGGCGGCTTCGCCCTGCGCATCGCCACGCCCACGGGTTACGAGCCGTCGGAGACCGTCGTCGCCGCAGCGCGTGATCAGGCCCGCACGACCGGCGGGACGATCAGCCTGACCCACGATCCGGCCGAGGCCGTGACCGGCGCCGACGCCGTCTACGCCGATGTGTGGACGTCCATGGGCCACGAGACCGAGCGGGCCGCGCGGCTGGCCGCGTTCGCCGGCTACCGGGTGGACGGCGCGATGATGGCGCTCGCCTCCCCGTCCGCCATCTTCCTGCACTGCCTGCCCGCCCATCGCGGTGAAGAGGTGACCGACGAGGTCATCGACGGACCGGCTTCGCGCGTCTGGCCCCAGGCCGCCAACCGCCTCCACACCGAGACAGCGCTGCTCTACACGGTGCTCACCGGCGACGCCGACGGTGAGCGTCGCCCATGACCCGCGTCGTCGTCGCGCTGGGCGGCAACGCCCTCATCCGTCGCGGTGAGGCCGGCTCGATCGAGGTCCAACACCACAACCTGCTGGGGGCGGCGCGCGCCCTGGTGGACCTGGAGGGGATGGGCCACGAACTCGTGCTGACCCACGGCAACGGTCCGCAGGTCGGCTTCCTGGCCATCGAGGCCGACGCAGCCGCTGCGACGGTGCCGCCGCCGCCGCTCGACGTGCTGGTGGCGGAGTCGATGGGCCAGATCGGCTACCTGCTCGCCCAGGCCCTCACGGCCCGTCTCGTCACGGAGGGTCGCGACCGGCCGGTCACCGTCGTCCTGACGCGCACCGTCGTGGACGCCGCCGATGGGGCCTTCGCGGCACCGTCCAAACCGGTCGGGCCGGTCTATGACGAGCCCACCGCCCGGGACCTGGCGCACACGCGCGGCTGGACGGTCGCCCGCGACGGCACCGGCTGGCGGCGGGTCGTGCCGTCGCCCGCACCGCGCGAGATCGTGGAAGCGTCCAGCCTCCGCGCCCTCGTCGACAGCGGCGCCATCGTGATCGCCTCGGGCGGCGGTGGCATCCCCGTGGCGCGGAGCACGGACGGCACCCTCACCGGCCTGGAGGCCGTGGTCGACAAGGACCTCGCCGCCGTGCTGCTTGCCGAGGCCGTCGGAGCCCAGGCGCTGCTCCTCCTGACCGATGTCCCCGCCGTGCGCCTGGGCCGCGGGACGAGCGGCGAGTCGGGCGTCGCTGTCCTGACGCTCGCCCAGGCGGCCGCCGGCGTCGCCGACGGCACGTTCCCCGGCGGATCGATGGGCCCCAAGGTCACGGCGGCCGCGGCCTTCGTCCGCCGCACCGGCGGCTTCGCCGCCATCGGCGCCCTCGACGATGCCGTCGCCGTGCTCGCGGGCCGGGCCGGGACCCGCCTCGTGGCCGATGACACAGCCGCCGTCAGCCCTGCTATACCGGTCGGCGTGACGACCCGATGAACGGCCCCCTGGCGGGCCACCGCGTCGAACTGGCCGCTCCCGGCGCGCTCACCCGGGCCCGCCTGCACCTGACGAGGGCCGAACAGGCCGGGCCGGGCGCCGGCGAGCTGCTCATCAAGGTCGCTGCCTGCGCCGTCTGCCGGACCGATCTCCAGCTCGTCATGGGCGACCTGCCGGCGCACCGCCTGCCGATCGTGCCCGGCCACCAGGCCGTGGGCCACGTCGTGGCCCTTGGCGCGGGCGTCACCGGGTGGACCATCGGGGAGCGGGTCGGCGTGGCCTGGGTGGCGGATGTCGACGGCACCTGCCAGGCCTGCCGCACGGGGCACGAGAACCTGTGCCCGGCCGCCCGCTTCACCGGGTGGGACCGCGATGGCGGCTTCGCCGAGTACCTCACGGCAGCCGCTGACCACGTCTACCAGCTGCCATCGTCGTTCGGCGACGTGGAGGCCGCGCCACTCCTGTGCGGCGGCATCATCGGCTACCGGGCCCTCAAGGTCTGCGGCATCGAGCCGGGCGGGCGCCTGGGCCTGTTCGGCTTCGGTGCCTCGGCCCGCCTGGCGCTCCAGGTGGCCCGTCACTGGGGCTGCGACGTCTCGGTCTTCACCCGCTCCCCGGCCGAACGGTCGCGTGCCGAGGCCCTGGGGGCCGGATGGGTGGGTGGCTATACCCAGAAGCCGCCGGTGCCCCTGGACGCGGCGGTCACCTTCGCCCCGGTCGGCAGCGTCGTCGTGGCGGCACTCGGCACGCTGGCCCGCGGGGCCACCCTGGCCATCAATGCCATCCACCTCGACGCCATGCCGGCCTTCGACTACGACCTGCTGTGGTGGGAACGCGGCATCCGCAGCGTGGCCAACTTCACGCGCCACGACGGTCGCGAGTTCCTGGACCTCGCCCAGCGGATCCCCCTCCAGACCGACCCGCAACCCTTTCCCCTGGCCGACGCCGTGGCGGCCCTCAAGCGCTTGCGCGCCGGCACCCTCGACGGGACGGCCGTCCTGATCCCGTGAAGGCCGCCGCCACCCCCCTGCCGTCCCTTGCGGACGTCACCGTGCGGCCGGTCCGCGGCGGCGACGCGGCGGATCTGCAGCGCTTCTACGCCGGCCTGTCGGCGGAGGCCCGTCACCACCGCTTCATGGCCACCCGCGCCGGTATCTCACCGACGGAGGCGACGTCCTACACCGTGGTCGACCATGAGCATCGCGAGGGCTTCGTGGCGGTCGTGCCGGACGAGGGCGGGACAGACCACATCGTGGGCCACCTGTGCCTGGAGCCATGCGGCGACCGCCGCGTGGAGTTCGCCATCGTGGTGGCCGACGCGGCGCAGCGTCAGCACGTGGGCGCCGCGCTGCTGCTGGCGGGGCTGGCGTGGGCCCGGGAGCACGGCGTGGTCGACCTGCAGGCGGTCACCGAGCTCGACAACGTGGCCATGCTCCGGCTGGCCGTGGCCAGTGACCCGTGGACCACCATCGGCCCGGCGGCAGCCGGCACGGTGCCCCTGACCCTGCCCACCCGCCCCTGAGCCGCCGGCCCTGGCCGGCGGCCGGGGATCAGGGTCGGCCGAAGTCGACGACCCAGCGGCTCGGCCCGGTCAGGCCGAAGACCCGTGGGCAGGCACCCGTGGTGAGGCCCACGATCCAGCTCTGCTCGCCCTCGGACTCGCCCTGTCGCTCCACGTCGACGATGAACGGGCCGCCGGGCTTGAAGCTCGTGGCGCCCTTGTAGCCGACCACGATGCCGTCCAGGCGGATGCGCGCGAACTGGGCGCCCTGCACGGTCAGGGGCTTGCCACTCGGATCGAGGGTGAAGGGCGGGACCACCGGGTTGACGGTGAACTGCGGGCGTGGCGTGCCGGCGTAGGCGAAGACGAGGCGGTCGTAGCCCGACTGGAGCCCGACGCGCACGGCGGTCGTCGTCGCCTGCCCCGTGCCGACGGCCGGCAGGACGATGGTGGCGTCGCAGATGAAGGGGCCCAGCGCGTCCGTGGCCTGGGCCGAGGCCGTGGGGGTGGTCGTCGGCGCGATCGTGGCCGTCGGCACCGGGGTCGCGGTCGCGGTCGCGGTGGGCCCGGTGGTGGGAGTCGCGGCAGGCGTTGGTGTCGGTGTCGGACTGGCCGTGCAGGCGACCAGGAGCAACGCGACGATGGCGGCGACGAGGGACATGTGGCGCGACACGGCGGGTCCTCCCAGCGACGTCTCCCGATCATGACGCCCACGGACATGGGCGACTAGTGTCGAAGGGCCCGTCAGACAAGCCGGGCTGAAACCTTTCCCCGCCGCGGCCGCTCTTGTGAAGCGATGGATCCCCGACGGATCGCGGCAAAAGGTCCCGCCGACACGGGTCCGATGGGTCATGCCGTCGGGTCCCCCGGTGCGGCAGCCTGTCCGCGTGACCGATGACGAGCTGGTCCTCGCCATCACCTCGGGCGATCGGGAAGCGTTCGCGACCCTGGTCGAGCGTGAGGCGTTGATGGTCTACCGCGTCTGCTATCGCGTGCTCGGCTCCGTGAGCGATGCCGAGGATGCCGCGCAGGAGACGTTCGTCCTGGCGTACCGGGCGTTGGCCACCTTCCGGAGCCAGGGATCCCTGGCCGGCTGGTTGCGGCGCATCGCCACGCGCCAGGCCCTCCGGCAGGCCGGTCGACGGCGGCCGACGGTGCACCTGGATCCGACCAGTCCCGGCGCGCCCTTCACCGCCGCGGCCGACCCGGCGAGGCTGCTGATGTCGGCCCAGGAGGCCGAGGATGTGCGGCGGGCGGTCGGCGGACTGCCCGAGCCGTACCGCGAGACGGTCGTCCTGCGCTACTTCGGAGAGCTCACGCTCGAGGAGATCGCGCACGCGACCGGGCGTCCGCTGGGAACCGTCAAGACGCACCTGCGGCGCGGCCTCGCGCGACTCCGTGACTCGCTTCCGGCGAGCGTGGCCACATGACCCGCCTCGACCGACCGGACGACCTGGGTCCCGGCAGCGACGAGCTGACCGGCGTGGCGCGAGACCTGGAGGCGTACGCCCGGGGCACCGCCCACGCCGTGCCACCGGAACTGCTGCCGCGGGTCCTCATCGCGGTCGCGCGCGAAGCGCCGCCCACGCCGCCGGTGACCTTCGCGCGGGCCATCGCGGCGCTGGCGCCGCGGGACGCGGCCCGGGCCTTCGGGGCGATGCTGGCCCTGGTCGGCGGGCAGCGCCGCGGGGGCGTCGGTCTGCGCCTGCGGGCGGCCGCACTGGTGGTGGCGACCGTCCTCGTGCTGGGTTCGGCGGCCGCCGGGGCCACCGTCGGCGGGGCCCAGCTGGTGCACGGCTGGCTGGTCACGCAGCAGGGACCCTCCCCCACCGACCTCGTGTCCCCGACGCCGATGCCCAGCCCGCATCCGGTGACGCCGACGCCTGCCGACCGCTCACCTCACCCCTCCGCCCGCCCCACCCCGAGCGGGGGGCCGGATGAGTCGGCTGAACCGAGCGAGCCGGCGGAGAGCGCGCAGCCCTCCGAAAAGGACGGCGACCCGTCGGGCGACCCGAGCGACGACGGACCCGGAAGTTCGGGAGGTGGCGCCCAGTCGCCCGGACCGTCATCGGACGACTGACCGGGATGGCCCGACGGAGCGGGGCGCGATAGGACCATCGGCTCGTGCCCGGCTGAAACCTCCGCGCCCCGAGGCGTCTCTCCACCAACACCGGCCCTCGACTCACGGGGCCCAAGGCAAGGAGCGTGGCCTATGGATCTTCGTCGCCTGAACGCACCCGGCGACTGACCGTTCCTTTGAGTCATCACATCCTGGCCCATGGTCCAGCACAGGGCGGCCGCCTACGTTGCGCCTGAACCCGGACCACCTGACCGACATTCGAGGGACGCACCTGCCATGAACTCATCCGTCCATCGCCTCGGCCTGGTGGTGGCCGCGCTCGCGGTCATCGCCACGGTCGGGGGGTTTTCGCTGGCCCAGAGCTACCTCAGCAGCCGCGCCGCGGCTGCCACAGCGGCTCCGGTGACGGCCACTGCCGCCCCGACGGCCGCACTCGGGACGCTCCCGCCGGACATCGTGTACGTCCGCCCGGCGCCCCCGCCCAAGGTCATCCACGTGACCCAGACGGCGCCGCCGGCCAAGCCCAAGGTCATCCACGTGACCGTGCCCACCCCGAGCGGGGGCGACGATGGCGGCGGGGATGACGGCGGGGGGGACCACTGATGCAGGCCCGACCGACCCCTCACCAGGCCGAGCCCGGGCGCCCGTCCAAGGCCAGGCCTGATCCCACGCCGATGCGGATGGCCGTCGGCATCGGCGGTCTGGCGACCCTCTCGGGCCTCGTCACGGCCATCTTCGTGGTCCCCGCCGCGGCGCCCGTGACCGACGCCGCCACGCTGGCACCGGCCTCGCCGGTAACGGTGACGCAGCAACGCCCCGTGGTGTACGTGCAGCTCAAGCCGGGCCAGACGGCACCGCCGGGCGCCACGGTCATCGATGCCAAGGCGCCCAAACCCATCACGATCGTGACGCGAGTCGCGGCGCCGGCCCAGAAGACGGTGATCGTGCACACGACCCAGTCCGGCACGGTGGTGCCGTGATGACCGTGGCCGGCCAGGCGACCGCGGCCGGGACACGGCACCGGCCCGCCACGACCCTGATCGAGCCGCTGACGTACTCGGCGCGTGCCATGGGGGGCCGCCTCGTCGTCCATCTCGCCGCCGTGAGGTCGGAGGAGGCGCGTGCACGGCACGACGCGTCGACCGTGCAGGTCCGGGTGGGTCGCTGGGCCGACCGCCTGAGCCGACACCTCACCGCCTCCGAGTTGTCGGCTCTCAATGCCGCTGCTGGCGCGACCGTGCCGGTGGGGCCCACGCTGGCGGGCGCGATGCGGGCCGGTCAGGCCGCGGCCCGCACGACCGATGGCCTCGTGGACATCACGCTCCTGGACGCGCGACTGGCCGCAGAGGCGCCGGAGCCGGGGGTCGCGACCCGGGCGCTCGATCGCGCCTGGCGACTGGTCCCCGGGCCCCACGGGACGGCCGTCGTCCACCGCGCGCCGGGCGTCCGCTTCGACCTGGACGGGGTCGCCAAAGGCTGGCTCGCCGATCGCGCCCTCGGGCTCCTTCGTTGGTGGTCGGGTGCCATCGTCGACGCGGACGGCGACCTCGCCGTGCGCTGTCCGCCCGGCCGCCACTGGGCCGTGGCGGTCGACGATCCCCGCGACCCCGGGGCCATGCTCGCGGTCCTCCACCTCGCCGCCGAGGGCGGCACCTGGCCCTCGACGCACGGCGTCGCCACCTCGGGCACCTCGGTCCATCGCTGGGAGTGGGCCGGCGAGGCGCGCCACCACCTCATCGATCCGCGCACCGGCTTGCCCGCCGTGACCGACGTGGTCCAGGCGACGGTCGTGGCCGCCTCGGCGTCCGAGGCGGAGGGCCTGGCCAAGGCCGCGGTGATCGCCGGCTCCGAAGACGGCCTGGCGCTTCTCGAACGCGCCGGGGTGCGGGGCGCCGTCCTGCTCACGGATCGCGGCGAGACCATCGCTTCGCCTCGGACCCTGGCGCTGCTCGACGAACCAGGGGGCCGCTGACGTGGCGCTGGAGCGTCCCCGGCCTGCCCCGACCGCGCGCCCCGGCCGGCCGCCGGCGTACCGTGGCCTGCCCCGCCCCGTCCGTCTCATCCTGTGGGTCTTCTTCGGCCTGATCGTGGGCGCGTTCCTGGGGGCTGCGCTGCCGGAGGCGATCCGCCTCGTTGAGGCCACGGCCGCGCTGGCACCGGGGAAGCTCGCCTGGTACGCCGCACGGGTCACCGGGTTCCTGGCCTACTTCGCGGTCGCCGGCTCGGTCGTGTACGGCCTGCTTCTGTCGACGAAGCTCCTCGATGCGATCGCCCACCGGCCGGTGAGCTTCGCCCTGCACAAGGACCTGGCGCTGGTCGGCGTGGGCCTGTCGGGCCTCCACGGGCTCCTGCTGCTGGGCGACCAGACGTACGCCTTCTCGCCCGCCGCGATCGTGGTCCCGTTCGCCTCCCCGTACGCCTCGACAGCCGTGGGCATCGGCCAGGTCGCCTTCTACCTCGTCGTGCTGGTGACCGGCAGCTTCTACATCCGCCGCCAGATCGGCCAGCGGGCATGGCGGCTCATCCACTACCTGACGTTCCTGGCGTTCCTGGGCGCCGCCGCCCACGGCATCGCCTCGGGGTCCGACACCGGCGCGACCTGGGCCTCGTGGATCTACCTGGGCCCGGTGGCCGTGGCCATCTTCTTCTTCGCCTACCGCCTGGTCATCTCGATCGCGGCGCACCGCTCACCCGCCGGCGCCAGCCGGCCCGTCCAGCGTGCCGTGCCATCCACCTCACTGGAGACGCCCTGATGTCCTACGTCATCGCCGAACCATGCATCGACCAGCAGGACCAGTCCTGCGTCGCCGTCTGCCCGGTCGATTGCATCAGCGCCGATCCCGCGTCGGACCGCAAGTTCTATATCGACCCCGCCGGATGCATCGACTGCGGCTCGTGTGAGACCGCCTGCCCCAACCAGGCCATCTTCCGGGCCGATCAGCTGCCCCAGGAGTGGGCTGGCTTCGCCCTGGTGGACGCGACGTGGTTCCGCGACCCGGCGCGCGCGCGTCGAGCGGTCGACGAGCTCCTCCCGGCTGCGTAGCCGGCCCCCTCGTACCGTGACTCGGATCGCCCTGGGGCCGGCCGTGGTCCAGCATGTACGGCCGGCGGGTGCGCGCGGGGCGGCCGGTGCAGGCACATCCGCGGCCTTCGTGCCCAATGCGACGCTCGTCCGCCGCCTGGACCTCAGCCCGTCCGTCGCGCGCTTCGTCGTGCGACGCGACGGCTCGGTCGCGACACATCTCGCCGGGCAGTACTTCGCCCTCGGCATCTGGGCCGACGGACGGCTCCTCCAGCGCCCCTACTCCACCGCCTCTCCACCGACCGGGGCGTCACAGCTGGAGTTCCTCATCAGGCGCGTCCCGCACGGGGCGCTGACGCCGCGGTTGTGGGACCTGCCGCTCGGGGCGCGCCTCCGGGTGGGGCCGCCCAAGGGGTTGCTGACGCTGGACCCCCGGCTGGACCGGGCAGCCCTCTTCGTCGCCACCGGCACCGGCCTGGCGCCCATCATCGCGATGCTCGCGGCCCTGCTGGATGGGCCGGCGGATGCCCGCCCGCCTCGCCTGATCGTCGTGCACGGGGTGTCCTACACGGCCGAATTGGCCTACCGGGGGCGGCTCGAGCGCTGGGCCGCGAGCCACCCCGGGGTGGCGTATGAGCCGGTGATCTCGCGACCGGCGGACCCCCTGAATGCCGGCTGGAGCGGCGCGGTCGGCCACCTGGACGTGGCCCTCGACGCTGCCTGGCAGCGCCATCGGCTGGACCCGCGTGAAACGGTGGCCTACCTCTGCGGCAACCCCGAGGTGATCGCCGCCGCGACGCGACTCCTCGCTGCGCGCGGTGTGTCGCCAGACGCCATCGTCGCCGAGCGCTACTGGACCACGCCCATCATGGGACCTTCAGCACTCGACCGGGCATCCTGACCACACCTAGCATCGGCTCGATGCGCCTGTTGCTGGTCGAAGATGAGCCCCGCATGGCCGCCCTCGTGCGACGCGTCATGACCGCCGAGCACCATGTGGTCGACGTGGCCGCCGACGGTGTCGGCGCGCTCGCCTTCACCGATGGCCCGGCCTACGACGTGGTGATCCTGGACCGGATGCTGCCCGACCTCGACGGCCTGGAGGTCCTGCGGCTGATGCGCGCTCGCGGCGTGCAGGCCCCGGTGCTCCTGCTGACGGCCCTTGGGGCGGTCGAGGAGCGCGTCGCCGGCCTCGACGCGGGGGCCGACGACTACCTGGCCAAGCCGTTCGCCTTCTCGGAGCTGCTCGCCCGCGTCCGGGCCCTCGGCCGCCGCCCGGCGCCGGAGACACCGAGCCGCCTGCGGGCCGGCGAACTGGAGCTCGACGAGACGCGCCACGTGGCCCGTGTCGGCGAGCGGGTGGTCGATCTCTCCGCCCGCGAGTTCGCCCTGCTCGGGTACCTGCTCCGCCACAGCGGGCAGGTCGTCACGCGGCAGCAGATCCTTGACGCGGTGTGGGGCGCGGAGCCCGACGTGTACTCGAACGTGGTCGACCTGTACGTGCACTACCTGCGGCGCAAGCTGGCCGGGCTGGGGCAGGAGCGGCTGCTGCGGACGATCCGCGGCGTGGGCTACACCCTGCGCGTCCCGGCGTAGGCGGCTGCCATGGCCACGCCGCTGGCCCGCCTCGTCAGCACCACCCGACGACGCCTGTTCCTCGTGACACTGCTGACGACGGCACTGCTGGTCGTCTTCACCGGCTTCGTCACCGCCTTCGTGAGCCTGGCCTTCCTCGACGCCGACGTGGACCACGCCCTGACCTCCTCGGCGACGGATGCGGTGACGCGCGCGGAGGGGTCGCTGCCCACCTCGTCGGATGATGGCGAGGCGTCCGACACGCCCGCCTCGTCGGACACGTTCGTGCTGTACCTGGATCCTTCAGCCAGGCTGATCGCCAACCCCTCCGGGGTCATCCTGGCGGGCCTGCCCGTGGGGGCCGCCGCGAGCCAGGCCGGATCGACCGGTTCCGACCTCCGGACGGTCACGCTCGGTGGGGTCCGGGTGCGCCTCCTGACGCTGCCCATCAAGGGCGCAGAGGACGCGACCGGCAGCTCACTCAGCGGCTTCGTGCAGGCCGGCTTCGTGCTCACGTTGCACGACCAACAGGCGGCCAGCCTGGTCTCCGCGATCGTGTTGGTCGGCCTGCTCGGGCTCCTCGGCGCGGCCGTCGTGACCCTCTTCGTGACCGATCGGGCATTGGTCCCCATCAGGCGCTCGTTCGAGGCACAGCGCCGATTCGTGGCCGAGGCGTCGCACGAGCTGCGCACGCCGGCCGCCCTCATCCGGGCCGATGCGGAGGTGCTCCAGCGGGAGGATCTCGTGACGGCCGAAGGGCGACCCCTGACGGAGGACATCGTGGCCGAGGCTGAGCGCCTCGGCCGGTTGGTGGGGGACCTCCTGGCCCTGGCGGCGGCCGACGGTGCCCCGCTCGTCGTCGACCGGCGGCCGGTCGACCTGGCCGAAGTCGTGCGCCTGACGGCCCGCCGCACGGAGGCGCTCGCCACCGAGCGGGGGGTGCGGATGGTCATCGACACGCCTCCCATCGCGCTGGTGCTCGGCGACAGGGATCGCCTCATGCAGCTGCTGCTGATCCTGGTCGACAACGGGCTGGACCACACGCCAACGGGAGGCGAGGTGACGGTGGCCGTCGCGCCGGGGCCACGGGCCGTCCAGCTCACCGTCAGCGACACGGGTGCGGGCATCCCCGCCGATCAGCGCGAGCGGGTCTTCGAACCCTTCGCCAGCCTGCCCGGCGCCAAGCGCGACCGCCTTGGCGGCAGCGGCCTCGGGCTGGCCATCGCCCGGCGCATCGCGACCGCGCACGACGCGACGATCCTGGCCACCGCCACGCCGACCGGCGGCGCGCGCATCGTCACCACCCTGCCCGCCGCCCCGGCCCGCGCGGCCATGTGACCTGCGGCCCTCGCGGAAGGGCCGTCCGGCACTCATCAGCACGTGCGCATATGTCGATAGTCGAGCCATGGACGACATCACGATCCTGCAGGCCGACATCCTCAAGACCCTGGCCAGCCCGAGGCGCCTGGACATCCTGCATGCCCTGGCGAACGGTCCGCTCGAAGTCGGGCACCTCGCCGACGCCATGGGCATGAGCCAGCCCAATGCCTCCCAGCACCTGGCTGTCCTGCGGGCCGCCGGGATCGTGGAGGCCGAACGCGACGGCCGGGAGGTTCGCTACCGGCTCGTCGACCCCGACGTGATGGTCGCCTGCGACCTGATGCGTGCGGTCCTCCGGCGGCGCCTGAACCGCCTCGGGGCGATCGCCGCCGACGGGGTCCCCGCGCCGCTCCCCGTCCCCTCAGCCGCGAGGTGACCTTCGATGGATGAACCCAGCCAGCCCCTCAACCTCGTCCTGTTCTCGGGCACGGACGACAAGCTCCAGGCGGCTGCCGTGCTGACGGCCGGGGCGGCCGCCCTCGGCCGACCGGTCAACATCTTCCTCCAGTACTGGGCCCTCGACGCCTTCCGCGCCGCGCACATCGCCGACGACCACGGCCTGGCCCCGGAGGCCGGCGCCGCCGGCCGCGCCGCGGTGGACGCCCTGCGCAAGGCCGGTCAGGCCCCCTGGGCGGAGACCCTCCGCCAGGCCAAGGAGCTCGGCGGCGTGGACATCCAGGCCTGCTCGCTCTCCATGGACCTGCTGCACCTCGACGCGCCCGACCTGGATCCCCTCGTCGACGGCGTGGAAGGCGTGGCCTCATTCCTGATCACGGCCGGCGACGGCCCCGTCGTCTTCATCTGAGCCAAGTGGAGGTACACCTCATGGCGACCCTCGAGATCACCACCCACGTCGATGCCCGCGGCCTGAGCTGCCCGATGCCGATCGTCAAGACGGCCCAAGCCATCAAGCCGCTCGCGTCGGGCGCCCTCGTGGAGGTCCTCGCCACCGACGCCGGGTCGGTCAAGGACTTCGCCGCGTGGTCGCGCACGACCGGCCACGACCTGGTCGAGCAGAGCGTCGACGGCGCGGTCTACCGCTTCGTCATCCGCCACAAGTGAGGCACCCGTCATGACCCTTCTCGCCGAACCGATCGCCCCGCCCATCCCCGTCGAGCCGTCACCCGCCCCGGCGCCCGAGCCGGAGGGCGCGGTCAAGACCAAGGAACTCGTCATCGTCAACTGGAGCGGCGAGCTGGACAAGGTCTGGCCCGTCATGATCCTGTCCTCGACCGCCGCCGCCAGCGGCGTCCGCTGCAAGGTCTTCGTGACGTTCTGGGGCCTGCTGCCCTTCGTCAAGGACCAGAAGCGCATCGTCGGCGACAACTGGATGCAGAAGATGCTGACGCTGATGCAACGGCCCGGCATCGACCATCTGAAGCTCAGCAAGATGAACTTCATGGGCATGGGCCCGTGGATGATGGGCGTCCTCAGCAAGAAGTACCACGTGGCCAGCCCGCGCGAGCTGCTGGAGGCGGCGACGACGCTGGGCGTCGAGTTCATCCCCTGCCAGATGACGATGGACATGTTCGGCCTGAAGCGCGAGGACCTCATCGATGAGATGGGCGAGCCCGCCGGCGCCGCGACGGCCATCGCGATGATGACCGAGGCCGACGCAAGCCTCTTCATCTAGACCGGAAAGGACCCTTCGCATGCTCGAGACCCTCCCGGGCCCCGCCGTGACCCGCACCATCGACGCCCGCGGCAGCTACTGCCCGGGCCCCCTCATGGAGCTGATCCGCGCCATCCGCGAGGCCCAGGTGGGCGACGTGCTGGCCGTCCTCTCGTCGGACAGCGGCTCCAAGCTCGACATCCCCAAGTGGGTCGCCAAGGCCGGCCATCGCCTGGTCGGCGTCGAGACCCGGGACGGCTACGACGAGATCGTCGTCGAGAAGCTGCGGTAGGCGACCGTGGACCGCATCGTCATCCTCGGCGGCGGGGTCGGTGGCACGCTGACCGCCAACCTGCTGGTCAAGCGCCTCGGCGAGCGCCTCGACGACAACCGCACGAGCATCACGCTCATCGACGCGACCGGCCAGCACACCTACCAGCCGGGGTTCATGTACATCGCCATGGGCGGCGAGCGCGCCAGCCACCTGTCGCGACCGGAGACCTCCCTGCTCGATCCGCGTGTCCACCTCGTCGTGGGCGACGTGGTCAAGATCGACCCGGTGCAGCAGACCGTCGCGCTCAAGTGGGGCGAGACGGTGCCCTACAACGAGCTGGTGATCGCCACGGGCTGCCGCATCGTGCCCGAGGCGATCGAGCACTTCGACACGCAGGCCCATCACTTCTATACCGCCGAGGCGGCCCTGGAGTTGCGCCACACGCTCGATGCGTTCAGCGGCGGGCGCATCGTCATCGGTATCGCCGGCATGCCCTACAAATGCCCGCCGGCACCGCTGGAGGTGGCCCTCCTCATCGAGGCCGAGCTGCGCCAGCGCCACCTGCGCGAGCGCTGCGAACTGCATTTCTGCTCCCCCATCGGCCGCGCCTTCACCATCGAGTCGGTCAGCGAGATGGTCACCCCGATCCTTGAGGAGAAGGGCATCGAGCTGCACACGTTCTTCAACGTCGAACGCATCGACGCCGACCGCAAGGTCGTGGAGAGCCTCGAGGGCGAGGAGCTGGGCTACGACCTCCTCATCCTCGTGCCGCCGCACACCGGCCAGCCCTTCCTCATCGCCAGTGGGCTCGCCAGCGCGCCAGGCGGGTGGCTGCCGACCGATCGGGCCACCCTGCAGGTCGCCGGCCAGCCCCATATCCACGCCCTTGGCGACGCGACCGACCTGCCGCTTTCGAAGGCGGGCTCGACGGCGCACTTCGAGGCGCCGGTCGTCGCCGAGCGGGTCGCGGCGGCCATCGAGGGCCGCCAGCCCAGCGGCAAGCACGCCGACTACGCCGGCAAGGTCATGTGCTTCTTCGAGGTGGGCGACGGGAAGGGCACGCTGCTGCAGTTCGACTACGGCCATCCGCCCAAGCCACCGCGGCCCAACCGCTTCTGGCACCTGGGCAAGATCGTCTTCAACAAGACGTACTGGCACACCGTGCCCAAGGGTCGCGTCTAGGCACATCGGCCGGCCTCCGGGCTGCCCGTCCCGTGGTCGTCTAGTCCCCGGGGGACTGGTAAGCGCCGTTCCCGGGCATGCCGTTGTCGGGCTTCAGCGACGGCGATCGCGACTCAGTCTCAGCGACAACCACGAGCGCCCGAACGGGGTGCATATCAGTCTGCGGGCGCGTACGCGACAACGGCCACCGGCGACCCGAGCAACCGTCGGGGCGGTCCTCCGCATCCATGCGCACGTCCGGGGAACGTACGCGTGCGGTCGCCTGCAGATCGACCACTCCGCGTCGCCACGGCGCGCAGCGGTGACCGTGTGGGGCCGGCCGCCCGCGGCCGATCACGCGCAAACTCCGGCGCGGGGGTGCCCCGGCGCACGTCTGAGCCACCGGAAGCGCCCGAGCATCGCCCTTACACGCTGAGTAGGCGTTTACTCGGTCAATAGACCCCGCCTCGACCTAGTAGATGCCCGGCACGAACTTTCGCGTACGGGACCGATAGGCAGCGTAGCCCGGCAACCGTTCCGTCAGCCACGCCTCCTCGCGCCTCGACTTGGCGTCGAACAGCAGCGCCATCACGACCGCCAGGACCAGCGCGAGCGGCGAGACGGTCGCGATCGACCAACCCACCCCGGCCACGACGAGACCGCCGTAGATCGGGTGCCGGACGTACCGATAGGCGCCCCGGTCGATCAGGGCGGCCACCTCCCGCGGCCGAGGGAATGGGGTGAGATTCGACCCCAGGTCGGCGGCCCCGCGTGCGACCACCAGCAGGCCGACGGCCACGAGCACGGCGCCAGATGCGAGTGCGGCCGGCACCAGGCCGTTGGGACTCGACACGACGGCGAGCAGACCGGAAAGGCCGATCGCCGCGAACAGCACCAGCTGGGCGGCCACCCATCCCTCACCGCGCGGCCCGAGGGCGGGCACCTGCGTGCGTGTACCTCGCATACCCCTGATGGTCGCACGACCGGCCGCCGACCCCCTGACCGCGGCGCGCCCGCGCGGGGTACCCTCCCGGGCGATGAGCGCCAGCTTCACTATCGAGCCGCGCGGCCCCTTCTCCCTGGCCCTGGCGGCCAGCCACGTCTTCGGGCCGCGGGAGCCCGCGCCGGTGGTGGCGGTCATGCGCCTCGCCTTCTGCGTCGACGGCTTCCGTGAGCTGGCCGGCGTGGTGCTGACGGAAGGCCCGGGCGGGTCGGTCGTCGGCCAGGTGCACGGGGCGACGGATGTGGCGGCCGTGCGCGACCAGGTCGCCCGCATCGTCTCCCTGGACCACGACGGCCGTGGCTGGCCGGCCGTCGGCGAGCGCGACGCGCTGATCGGCCGGCTCCAGGCCCGCTACCCAGGGTTCCGGCCGGTGCTGCACTACTCGCCGTACGAGGCCGCGGCGTGGGCCATCCTGGCCGGCCACAGGTCGGGCCACCAGGCCAATGCCCTGCGCCGCCGCATGGGTGAGGTCCTGGGGGCGACATTCGAGTTGGCGGGTACACGCCTCAGCGCGTTCCCCACCCCCACGGCCATCCTGGACGCCCCGTCGCTGCCGCTTCCGTCCGCGGAGCAGGCTCGACGCCTGCGGGCGGTGGCCCAGGCGGCCCTCGACGGCCTGCTCGACCCCGCTCGCCTGCGCGCCATGGATCCCGCGGTGGCCCGCGAGGAGGTCCAGAAGCTGCCGGGCCTGGGGCCCTTCTACTCCGGCCTGGTGGCCATCCGGGCGGTCGGCCCGGCCGACGCGGCGAGCGTCGAGGAGCCCCGGCTGCTCGGCGCCCTGCGCCACTACCTGGGCGACCAGGCGCCCGCCGATGCGGCCGCCCTGGCGCACCGGATGGAGACGTGGCGGCCGTTCAGGACGTGGGCGGTCGTCCTGATCCGGCGGGCGGCCTACGAGGACGGCGTGGGCTGAAGCCGGCCGAGCTCCAGGTGGACGTCCCACGAGGCCCCGGCCAGCAGCCCGGTCCGATGTGACAGCACCAGCAGCGTCCGTCCGTGAGTGGCCTCCAGGACGTCAGCCATGAGCGCGGCGGCGGTCGCTTCATCGAGGTGCTCCGTCGGCTCGTCCAGGATCAGCACCGGCGCGTCTGCCAGCAGGGCGCGGGCGAGGGCCAGGCGTTGCAGCTGGCCACCAGAGAGACGGGCTCCGTGCTCGCCCACCGGTGTCGTCAGGCCCGCCGGGAGCGTCTCCACCCAGGCGGCGAGGCGCACGGCAGCGAGCACGTCGCGCAGGTCCGCGTCCGTCGCATCCGGGCGCGCCACCCGCAGGTTGTCGCCGAGCGTCGTATCGAAGACGTGGGGATCCTGGGCGCACGACTTCACGACGCGGCGGACATCGTCGCTGGCAAGCCGGCGCACATCGCAGGACCCCGCGGGCGTGAGGAGCTCGACCGACCCCGCGGTCGGGTCCAGGAAGCGGAGCAGGAGGGCGGCCAGGGTGCTCTTCCCGCACCCGCTGGGTCCGCTGACGAGCGCCCTCCCCCCGGCGGGAAGATCCAGGTCCACGTCGTGGAGCACGAGCGGACCGTCGCCGTACCGCGCGGCGACGCCGACCAGCCGCAGGCCGTACGGGCCCGCCGGCAGGGCCGCCGGAGCAGCCGGCTCGGTCACGGGGTCCGGCTGGCGGAGCACCTCCTGGACGCGGTCGGCGGCAGCGGCAAGCCCCGGCAGGTGCTGGGCCGCGGGCACCAGGCCGGCGGCCAACTCGTGCACCGCCATGGGCGTCAGCACGACCACCGCCAGGGCCACCCCGTCCAGGGCACCCGAGCGGACCGCGCCCACGCCGGCCGCGAGGGCGAACCACGTCGCCGCTCCGGCCGCCAGGCCGGCGGCCAGCCCCCCCAGGCCGACGGCGGCGCCGGCCCGTCGCTCGGCGGCCAGCAGGGCCCCGTCGAGGCCGCCAAGGACCTCGAGCTGCCCCGCGCTCGTCCCGTTCGCCAGCAGCTCGGGCGCTCCGGCCAGCAGGTCGGTCGCGGCGGCCGCGAGGGCCCCCCGGGCCGGCGCCACCCGTCTCTCCGCATCACGGCCGACGGCCCCCGCGACGAGCGGCACCAGGAACGCGACCACGACGAGCGTGACCCCGAGAACGACACCCGCGACCGGCACCAGCGCGCCGACCAGGAGGGTCCCCACGGTGGCCGCCGCAAGCACGATCGCGTACGGCAGCAGGACGCGCAACCAGAGGTCGGCGAGGCCGTCCACGTCCGCCACCAGGCGCGCCAGAAGGTCCCCGGAGCGGTACGCCGCCAGGCCGGCCGGCGCCAGGCGCTCCAGGCGCCGGTAGGCGTGGCCACGCAGACGGGCGAGGACCCGGAAGGCCGCGTCGTGGGCCGCCAGTCGCTCCCCGTACCGCAACACGCCGCGGCTGATGCCGAAGGCCTGGACGGCCGTGATGGCGATCATCAGGTAGAGGACCGGCGGCTGCTGCGCCGCGCGGGAGACCAGCCATGCGGACGTGGCCGTCAGGCCGATGCCGGCAAGGGCGGCGCCGAGCCCGAGAAGGACCGCGAGGCCCAACCGTCCGCTGACGGGCCGGCCGAGTCGCGCGACGGCGATGAGGGCGTGCATCGCCGGCCTACGCCGCGCCCTTGATCCGCCAGCGGACGTCGACGATCCGGTCCGCGATGGCGATGGCCGCCGGCCGGTGGGCGGCGAGCACGACGGCGCGATGGTCCCGCCGGGCTGCGGCCTGCACCCGAGCCAGCACGTCCGCTTCGTGCGCGGCGTCGAGACCGGCGGTCGGTTCGTCAAGCAGCAGCAGCGGGGCGTCGCGGAGCAGGGCCCGGGCCACGGCCAGGCGACGCCGCTGCCCGCTGGACAGGCCCAGACCGCGCTCGCCGAGCCGCCGCCCCAGCGGCACGTCGCCCAGGCCCATCTCGGCAAGTGCGGCCGCGATGCGTCCGTCCGAGGCGTCCGGAGCGGCCAGCCTGATGTTGGCGGCGACTGTGTCGGCGACGAAGAACGGCTGCTGGGGGACCCACGCAACCTGCCGTCGCCAGAGGCGGAGGTCCAGGTCGCCGAGATCGACCGCGCGGCCGTCTGGCGCCACGACCTGGGCCGATCCGTCACTCGGCGCGATGAAGCCGAGCATGACCGCCAGGAGCGTGCTCTTGCCCGTCCCGCTGGGTCCCCGCAGGGCCACGATCTCGCCTGGCCGGGTGACGAGATCGGTCGCCCATGGAGCCTCCGCCACGCGTCCCGGCCGGCGGACCGTGACCGCAGCCAGGCGCAGCTGGCTCGTGCGCATGTCGGGCGGCGGGACGATCCCTCCCGCCTGCTCGGGTGGCGTCTCCAGGATGGTGAACGCGGCTGCCGCGGCCTGCAGGCCCTCCTCGCTCGCGTGGAACTGGAGGCCCAGCTGGCGCAGCGGCAGGTAGGCCTCAGGGGCCAGCACGATGACGAACAGGCCGGTCCGCAGGTCGACGCCGCCGCCGACCAGGCGCAGGCCCATCTCCACGGCCACGAGGGCCACCGAGAGGGTCGCGGCCAGTTCGAGCGTGAAGGCCGACAGGAAGGCCACCCGCAGGGTGGCCAGCGTCTCGCGGCGGTAGGCGTCGGTGGCGCGCTCCAGGGCGCCCACCTGGGCCTGCGCCCGGCCGTACACCTTGAGCGTCGGCAACCCGGTCACGACGTCCAGGAAATGGTGCGCGAGGCGGGCCAGCGCCTTCCATCGCCGGCCCCGCTGGCGCTCCGTAGCCAGCCCGATGAGGATCATGAACAGCGGGATCAGGGGCACCGTCAGGGCGACCGTGAGCGCCGCCAGCCAGTCCGCCGCGGCCAACGCGACGATCACGACCAGCGGCACGATGACCGCCAGGACGAGCTGCGGCAAGTAGCGCCCGAAATACCCATCCAGCGCGTCAAGGCCGTGCGTCGCCAGGGCCACGACCTCGCCGCTTCGCGCCCCGGCCGTCCACTCGGGGCCCAGACCGGCAACATGGTCCAGGAGTCGTCGGCGCAGGGTCCGCTTGACGGAGGCCGAGCAGCGCTGGGCCACGACTTCCTGAGCCCACCCGGCCACGGCGCGCGCCGTGAACACGACGGCCAGGGCGACCAGCACCGGCTGCATGGCGTCGAGCGTCGCACCGCCCAGGAACGCCCGGCTGATCGCATCGGCGAGCAGGAACGCCTGGGTCGTGGCCAGGCCGGCAGTCAGCAGGCCCAGGACGACCGCGCTGGCGAGGGCGACGGTGGCCGCGCGAGCGACGCGCAGCAGGCGAGGGTCGACCGCCCTCACGAGCCCGCGGGCGGGGAGTCGGTGACGCGGGGGCTGCCGACGCGCCGGCGGAACACCCAGTAGGTCCAGCCCTGGTAGAGCAGGACGAGCGGGGTGAAGATGACGGCCACCACGGTCATGATGCCGAGCGTGTACTGCGTCGAGCTCGCGTTGCTGATGGTCAGGCTGAAGGCCGGGTCGGTCGTCGACGGCAGGACATCCGGGTAGAGCGCGGTGAACAGGGCCACGACGGCCAGAGTGATGGTGGCCGCCGTGCCGGCGAAGGCCCAGCCTTCGTGACCCATGCGGTTGGCCAGGAGCGCCCCCAGCAGACATACGGCCGCCACGACGGACAGTGCCAGTGACCCTGGGTCACCGTTCTGGACCTGCGTCCAGCCCAGGAACAGGACGGCCAGCACCGCGGTCACCAGGCCGGCCATCCCGACGACCGCGTTGGCCCGCTGCCGGACCACGCCGGTGGACTTGAGGGCCAGGAACGTGGCGCCGTGCGTCACGAAGAGCCCCAGGGTGGTCAGGCCACCCAGCAGCGCGTACGGCCCGAGCAGCGTCAGCAGGTCGCCGGTGAACACATGGCTCCTGTCGAGCGGCACACCGGCCACGATGTTCGCGAAGGCGACACCCCACAGCAGGGCCGGCACGAACGAGCCCACGATGATGGCCCGATCCCACCACGCCCGCCAGGCGGACTCGGGACGCTTGCTGCGGTATTCGAACGCGACCCCCCGGATGATGAGGGCCACGAGGATCAGGAACAGGGCGAGATAGAAGCCGCTGAACAGCGACGCGTACCACTCGGGGAAGGCGGCGAACGTCGCGCCGCCGGCGACCAGGAGCCAGACCTCGTTGCCGTCCCACACGGGGCCGATGGTGGCGATCACCGCCCTGCGCTCAGCCTCCGTGCGCCCGACGAACGGCAGCAGGATGCCCACCCCGAAATCGAAGCCTTCCAGGACGAGGTAGCCGACCCACAGGATCGTGATCAGGCCGAACCAGATGGTGGTGAGGGACATCGAGCGTGCCTCAGTACGCGAAGGTGAGGGGTTGGTCCACGTCGGACCCCTCGTCCGGTGGATGCGCCTCCGGCAGGCCGGCCCGGATGCGACGGAGCAGGAGCCCCACCTCCACCACGGCCAGGCCGCCGTACAGCAGGGTGAAGACGACGACCGTCAACAGGACCTCGAAGGCGGAGGTCCCCGGGCTCACGCCGGCCGACGTCTGCATGAGGCCGAAGACGATCCACGGCTGGCGCGCCATCTCCGTGAAGACCCAGCCCAGCGAATTGGCGATCAAGGGCAGGAAGGGCAGGGCGATCGCCACCCCGACCGCGAAGCGACCGACCGGCCGCCGGCCCCGCCGCAGGCGCCACAACAGCCAGGCCGCCGCCGCGGCGGCCAGCACGCCGAGGCCGATCATGAGGCGGAACGTCCAGTAGGCCACCGGCACGTACGGCACGTAATCACCCGGGCCGTACGTGGCCTGATAGGCGGCCTGGATGTCGTTGATGCCCTCCACCTTGCCGTTGGGATCACCGGTCGCGAGCAGCGACAGGAGGTCCGGGATGCGGATGGAGAAGACCTCCTGCCGGCCGTCGGGGGAGCCGATCGTGAGGATCGAGAACGAGGCCGGCGCCTCCGTCTGGTAGAGCGCCTCGGCGGCGGCCATCTTCATGGGCTGGATGGCGGTCATCTGGCGCGCCGTGGTGTCACCGGTGATGGCCACGAGGAGGCCCGCCACGAGGGCCACGGTCGCGCCCACCCGGGCGGCGGCGCGGAACGCCTCGTCGTCTGGGCCGCCATGACGGACCAGGCGCCACAGGGCGATGGCGGCGACGAAGGCGCCGGCCGTGAGGAAAGCGCCCGCGATGGTGTGGGGGAACATGACCAGCACGATCGGGTTGGTCAGGACCGCCAGGAAGTCCGTGAGCTCCGCCCGCCCGGCGGCCTGGTTGATCGCGAAACCGACCGGGTTCTGCATCCACGCGTTGGCCGCCAGGATGAAGTACGCCGACAGCACCGTGCCGATGGCGGTGATCCAGATGGTGGCCAGGTGGACCCACCGCGGCAGCCGACCCCAACCGAAGATCCAGAGGCCCAGGAAGGTCGACTCGAGGAAGAAGGCCAGCAGGCCCTCGATGGCCAGCGGGGCCCCGAAGATGTCCCCCACGAAACGGCTGTAGGCGCTCCAGTTCATGCCGAACTGGAACTCCTGCACGATGCCGGTCACGACCCCGAGGGCGAAGTTGATGAGGAACAGCTCGCCGTAGAAGCGGGTCAGACGCAGGTAGCGCTCCTGCCCGGTGCGGACCCACGCGGTCTGGAACCCGGCCACCATGAAGGCCAGGCCGATCGTCAGGGGCACGAACAGGAAGTGGTAGACGGTCGTGATGCCGAACTGCCACCGGGCCAGGTCCAGGGCGCTCAACGACACGGTGATGACCCTCCTGCAAGCCTTGCGCGCCGGATGGTCATGTCACACGGCCGTGGCCGGAAGGGTCGAAGGTCACGAACTGGCGGGGCCGGCCGGCGGGTGGCGGTAGAACTCCACCGGTTCGGCCGGCAGCGGCGTGGCGCCGGCGATCAGGTCGGCGGCCTTCTCCGCCAGCATCATCACCGGGGCGTAGATGTTGCCGTTCGTGACGTACGGCATGGCCGAGGCGTCGACGACCCGCAGGCCTTCCACGCCGTGCACGCGCATGGTCAACGGATCGACCACCGAGTCCCCGTCCGTGCCCAGGCGGCAGGTGCATGACGGATGGAGGGCCGTCTCGCCATCGCTGGCCACCCAGGCCAGGACCTGCTCATCGGTCGTCACGGTCGGGCCGGGCGAGAGTTCGCCGGCGTTGAACGGTCGGAGGGCCGGCTGGTTGAGGATGTGCCGGGCGACCCCCACGGCCTCGAGCCACTCCCGGCGGTCCTGCTCGGTCGAGAGATAGTTGAAGCGGATCGCCGGATGGACCCGCGGATCCCGGCTGGTGACGCGGACCGAGCCACGGGCGTCGGAGTACATGGGGCCCACGTGGACCTGGTAGCCATGGCCGCCGGCCGGCGAGCTGCCGTCATAGCGGATGGCCAGCGGCAGGAAGTGGAACATGAGGTTGGGGTAGGCCACCTGGTCGTCGCCGCGCACGAAGCCGCCGCCCTCGAAGTGGTTGGTGGCCCCGGGACCGCGCCGCAGGAAGAGCCACTGGAAACCGATCCACGGCCGCCGCCACTTCTGGAGGGCCGGCTGCATCGACACGGGCAGCCTGCTGCCGTACTGGATGTACACCTCCAGGTGGTCCTGGAGATTCGCCCCCACGCCCGGCAGGTCGGCCACCACGGGGATGTCCAGTGAGCCAAGGAGGTCGGCCGGCCCCACGCCCGACAGCTGCAGGAGCTGCGGCGAGTTGAACGTGCCGCCGCAGAGGATGACCTCCCCTGCCCTGACCTGGCGAGCCGCACCCCGGCCGCGGACGTACTCGACCCCGACCGCCCGGGTGCCCTCGAAGAGGATCCGCGTCACGAAGGCCCGGGTCTCCACCCGGAGGTTGGGACGGCCCATGGCAGGGTGCAGGTAGGCCCTCGCCGCGCTCAGGCGGCGGCCGCGGTGGATGTTGCGGTCGAACGGCGCGAAGCCCTCCTGGCGGTAGCCGTTGACGTCGTCCGTGAGGCGGTAGCCTGCCTGCTGCACGGCCTGGAAGAACGCGCCGAACAGGGGCCCGGCGGCCGGACCGCGCTCCAGCACCAGGGGGCCGTCGTGGCCTCGGAAGGGGTCGTCCGGCACCGCCGCCAGGCAGTCCTCCATGCGCTTGAAGTAGGGCAGGCAATGGGCGTAGTCCCACGTGCCCATGCCGGGGTCCGCGGCCCACCGTTCGTAGTCCAGCGGGTTCCCGCGCTGGAAGATCATGCCGTTGATGCTGCTGGAGCCGCCCAGGACCTTGCCCCGCGCGTGGTAGATCCGGCGGCCACGCATGAACGGCTCGGGCTCCGACTGGTAGCGCCAGTCGTAGTAGCGGCTGCCGATGGGGAAGGTCAGGGCGGCCGGCATGTGGATGAAGACGTCGAGGCGGTAGTCGGAGCGCCCCGCCTCCAGGACCAGGACGCGCCTTGCAGGATCGGCGCTCAGGCGGCTGGCCAGCACGCTCCCCGCCGAGCCGCCGCCGATGATCAGGACGTCGTATGGCGCGGTCATCTCCCTCGCCTCGCTGCGTGGTTGCGGACGGCTCCTCGTGGCAGGAATACTACGCAGGTGCCACCGGCCTCCGTCACGACCGCGACGACGTCCCTGCACATCGCTGGGCGCTGGGTGCCGGCCGTGTCCGGCCAGTGGTTCGAGGCGGTCGATCCGGCGCACGGGACGCACCTTGGCGAGGTGGCCCTCGGCGATCGCGCCGATGCCCAGCGAGCGGTCGAGGCCGCCGCGGCGGCGGCGCCTGGCTGGGGGGCCACGTCGGCGTTCCACCGGGCGGCGGCCCTCACGCGCATCGGCGACGTCATCGCCGGGCGACGGGACGACCTCGCCCGCGCGCTCACGGAGGACCAGGGCAAGCCCCTCCGCGCCGAGGCCTACGACGAGGTCGACGAACTGGTCGCCTACTGGCGCATGGCCGCGGCCGACGCCACCCGCCTCGAGGGCCTCATGCCGCCCTCGGTGGATCCCCGCAAGCGCATCCTGGTGCAGCGCGTGCCGCGCGGTGTGGTCGGCATCATCACGCCCTGGAACTGGCCCTACACGATGGCCGCCGAGCTTCTCGCGCCGGCCCTGGCCGGTGGCAACACGGTCGTATGGAACCCCGCCCGCCACACGTCGCTGTGCTCCGTGCGTCTCGCCGAATGCATCGTGGACGCGGACCTGCCGCCGGGGGTCTTCAACCTCGTGACCGGGCCCGGCGTGACGGTCGGTGACGAGATCGCCGGCCATGCCCTGACCGCGGCGGTCGGTTTCGTGGGCTCGACGCGGACCGGCCACGGCATCGCACGGCGCGCGGCGGGCAAGGAGCTGCTGCTCGAGCTCGGCGGCAACGGCCCGCTGGTCGTGATGGACGACGCCGACCTCGACGCGGCCGTGGCGGCCACCCTGGCGGCCTGCTACCTCAATGCCGGCCAGAGCTGCACGGCCGGCGAGCGCATCCTCGTCCATCGCCACGTCCACGACCGCTTCCTGGGGGCGCTGCGCGACGCGGTGGCAGCGCAGGTCCGGATGGGCGACCCGCTGGACGACGCGACCACCATGGGGCCGCTCAACAACGAGGCCAACGCGGCCAAGACGGCCCACCACGTGGCCGACGCGGTGGCGGCCGGCGCCACGCTCATCGCCGGGGGCGAGGCGGCCCCGGCGGCCGGGAGCCCGCTCTTCTTCCGCCCGACGATCCTGGCCGGGGTCACGGAGGACATGGCCATCGCCCGTGAGGAGACGTTCGGCCCGGTGGCCCCCGTCACCGTCATCGCCGACCTGGACGAGGCCCTGCGCATCGTGAACGCGTCGTCGCACGGCCTGCTGTCGGCTATCTTCACCCGGGACCTGCGACGCGGACTGCAGTTCGCCGAGGCGGCCCGCAGCGGCTGGGTCAACATCAACGAGGGCACCAACTACTGGGAGTCGCACCTGCCCTTCGGCGGGCGCGCCGGCTCGACCAGCGGCCTCGGCCGGGTCGGCGGCCGCTACTCCCTGGAGCGGCTGACGGAACTCAAGACCATCGTCGTCAACCTGGCCTGAGGGGCCGGAGCCGGCCGCGCCGGCCAGAGGAGGGAAGCTCACTCATGGCGGTACCGGATCGCGCCAACGTGGTGGTCATCGGCGCGGGCATCGTCGGCAACAGCATGGCCTACCACCTGGCGCGGCTGGGCTGGCGGGACATCGTGCTGCTCGACAAGGGCCCCCTCCCCAACCCCGGTGGCTCGACCGGTCACGCCTCCAACTTCATCTACCTCACGGACCACTCCAAGGAGATGACGGCCTTCACCGTCGACAGCGCCCGCCAGTACGTGGAGATGGGCGTCGCCACGCAGAGCGGCGGCCTGGAGGTGGCGCGCACGGACGCGCGCATGCAGGAGCTGAAGCGGCGGCTCGCCTCATCCCACGCGTGGGGCATCGACGCCGAGCTGATCACCCCGGCGGAGGCCAAGCGCCTCGTGCCCTACCTTGACGCAGGCGTCATCCGCGGCGCCTTCTACGCCCCCGGCGTGCTGGTCGTGGACTCCCTGCGGGCCGGCACGATCATGCGCGAGCGGGCGCAGGCCCTGGGGGCCCTGACCATCGCCGCGGGTGTGGAGGTCACCGGCCTCGACGTGGAGCACGGCCACATCCGCCGCGTCCACACGGACGGGGGCTCCATCGAGGCCGAGACGGTCGTCATCGCCTGCGGCGTGTGGAGCCCGCGGATCGCCCGCCTGGCCGGCGCCTCGATCCCCCTCACCCCGGCCGTGCACCAGATGATCAGCGTGGGCCCCGTGCCACTCTTCGCCGACACGGTCGGCGAGATCACCTTCCCCATCATCCGCGACATGGACACCAACATGTACGAGCGCCAGCACGGCGGCGACCTGGAGGTAGGCTCGTACGCGCATCGGCCGATCCTCATGGACGCCGACGAGATCCCCTCGCTGGCCGCCTCCGCCCTCTCGCCCACCGAGCTGCCCTTCACCCAGGACGACTTCTCGCTCCAGATGGAGCAGGCGCTCGAGCTCGTGCCGGACATCCTGGGCGACGAGCACGTCGGCATCCGCCACGCCATCAACGGGCTCCTGTCGCTGACCCCGGACGGCGCGCCGATCCTGGGCCAGACCCCGGAGGTCCGCGGCCTGTGGTCGGTGGCCGCGGTGTGGATCAAGGAGGGGCCGGGCATCGCCCGGACGGTCGCCGAGTGGATGACCACGGGTGAGCCGGAGATCGACCCGCACGGCTCGGACGTGGCCCGCTTCTACGACCACCAGCGGACCGACCACCACATCCGGGCCCGCTCCGCCGAGGGGTTCAACAAGACGTACGGCATCGTCCACCCCATGGAGCAGTGGGCCTCCAACCGCGACCTGCGCCTCTCACCCATGAACGGCCGCGAACGGGACCTGGGGGCCGTCTTCTTCGAGACGGCCGGCTGGGAGCGGCCCTACTGGTACGAGTCCAACGCGCCACTCCTGGCCGAGTTCGGCGATCGGGTCATGCCGCGCGAGGCGGAGTGGGAGGCGCGCTGGTGGTCGCCGCTCATCAACGCCGAGCACCTCGCCATGCGCGAGCGGGCGGGCATCGTGGACCTGTCCGCCTTCGCCATCTTCGACGTGACCGGGCCGGGGGCGGCGGCCGCGCTGGAGCACCTCTGCGTGGCCCGCGTCGACGTGCCCGTCGGCCGGGTCATCTACACGCCGCTGCTCAACGAGGCGGGCGGCATCTACGCCGACCTGACGATCATGCGGCTGGGCGAGCAGCGCTTCCGGGTCGTCACCGGCGGCGGCATGGGCATGCGCGACAAGCAGTGGTTCGTGGACCACCTGCCCGCCGACGGCTCGGCCCAGCTGTTCGACGCCACGGGCGCATGGACCACGATCGGCGTGTGGGGGCCGCGGGCGCGCGACGTCGTCCAGGCGACCACGGCCGCCGACATGGGCCACGCCGCCTTCCCCTTCGCCACCTGTCGCCCGGTGGACATCGGCGGCGTGCGTACCCTCGCGTCTCGCATCAGCTATGTCGGCGAGCTGGGCTGGGAGATCCATGTCCCCATCGAGCAGGGGGCCCGCGTGTGGGACACGCTGTGGGACGCCGGCCGGCCCCACGGCCTCGTGCCGGTGGGCATCGGCACGTACGCCGTCACGGCGCGCCTGGAGAAGGGCTACCGCGCCCACGGCAACGAACTCGAGCTGGAGTACGACCTGGTCGAGGCGGGCATGGCCCGGCCGACCGTCAAGGACGCCGACTTCGTGGGCCGCGAGGCCTACCTCAAGCAGCGGGCCGCCCCGCCCGCGGCGGTGCTGTGCACCCTGACCGTGGACGACCCGACCTCATCCAGCGGCGTCAAGCGCTACATGCTGGGACGCGAGCCCATCACGACGCCCGACGGCAAGTCGCTCGTCGACGCCAAGGGCCGCCGCTCCTACGCCACCAGCGCCGGTTCCGGGCCATCGGTCGGACGGCACCTGCTGATGAGCTACCTGCCGCCGGCCCAGGCGGTCGTGGGCACGAAGCTGCAGGTCGAGTACTTCGGCGAGCAGTACCCGGTGACGGTCGCCGTGGCCGGGGCCACGCCGCTGTTCGACCCGGCCAATGAGCGCATCCGGGCCTAGCGAGCCACCGGCATGGAGGTCCTGGTCGCCGTCAAGCGCGTGCCCCTCACCGGCGGCCGCATCGTCCTGACCGCCGACGGCCAGGAGATGGATACCCGCTACCTGGGCTTCGCCGTCTCACCGCACGAGGAGTGCGCCGTGGAGGAGGCGGTGCGCCTGATCGAGGCGCAGGGTGGCTCGAGCGCGGTGCTGACCCTGGGGCCGGCCGCGGCGGAGGAGCAGCTGCGCGACGCGATGGCCATCGGCATCGACCGGGCGATCCTGCTCCAGACGGAGGCCGGCGAGTGGGATCCCGGCGCGACAGCCGCCGCCATCACCGACGCGATCCGGGCCCAGGAAGCGGCCCACGGGCCGTTCGACCTGATCCTGTTCGGCAACGAGGCGGCCGACACGGGCGACTTCCAGGTCGCCATCCGCGTCGCGGTCGCCCTGGACCGGCCGTGCCTCAGCGGCCTCAAGGGCCTGACCGTGGCCGACGGCCGGCTGCAGGGCCGGCGCGAGGCCGCGGGCGGCGGCTGGGAGACGTATGACGTCCCCCTGCCGGCCGTGGCGAGCGTGAAGGAGGGCCTCAACCTGCCCCGCTACCCGTCGGTGCCAGGCCGCCTGCGGGCCCGGCGCAAGGAGGTCGAGCTGGTCCAGCCCACGCCCCGCCCCGCCGGCCTCGTCAAGCTGGGCCTGCGGGTGCCGGTGGAGCAGCGGGCGGCGGTGGAGATCCTGGGCCGCGGCGCCGACGCCGCCCCCGCCGTCGTGGACATGCTCGTACGCATCGGCGTCCTCGACGCATGACGGGTCCCCTCCGGCTCTCGGACCTTCCGACTCGCCCTACGAGCCACATTCGTGCTGTGAGCGCGAGCGTGGCCCGTAACGGCCTCGGCAGCGCTCCGGACGCGGCGGATCGGTCGCCTTATCGCACCCAGGCCGCCCTGGTACGAATGGGACTCGTACCGGCCCCCACAAGCTCGACCCTGCGGTCGTTGACCCATCGCCATGTGCTCGGAGCACGAATGGGGCTCGTACGGAACCGCCGAAGCGCGAGACTCGACGCGTGAGCGGGCCCGTGCTGGCGCTGGTCGAACATGCCGGCGGCGAGGCGGATCGCCTGTCGCTGGAGGCGCTGGCGCTCGGACGCCAGATCGCCGAGGCGCTCGGAGGGCCGCTGGAAGCGGTCCTCGTAGGGGCCGACGGTCGTGCGGTCGCGGCAGACCTGGGCGCCCATGGGGTGAGCCGGGCTCACGTGGTCGTCTCGGACCGGATGGCCGACTATGCCCCCATGGCCTGGGCGGCCGCGCTTGCTCACGTCGCCCAGGCGGCCCAATCGCCAGTGGTGCTCGCCGCCGGCAGCGACCGGGGCGACGAGGTGATGGCGTACCTGGCCGCCCGGATGGACCTGCCCATGGCCGCCAACGTGCTCGACGTGACCTCGACCGACCCGTTCCTGCTGACGCGCCAGCGCTGGGCCGGCAGCCTGCTGGAGGACGCGCGGCTCGATGCGTCCGTGCGGCTGCTGACGGTCGCGCCGCACGGCGTCGCCGTCGACGAGCGGGCCGGCGCCGCGGCCCCGGCCATCGTGGACGTGACCCCCGCCCTGAGCGACACGGACCTTCGTGTGCGCGTCACGGGCCACGAGCCCCGGGCCTCGGGTGGGATCGCCCTGGGGGACGCGCGGGTGGTGGTCGGCGGCGGGCGTGGCGTGGGCAGCACGGCCGCCTTCGCCGAGCTGGAGGACCTGGCCGGCCTGCTCGGCGCGGCCGTCGGCGTGTCTCGTGCCGTCACGAGCGCCGGGTGGCGCCCCCACACCGAGCAGATCGGCCAGACCGGTCAGCGCATCGCGCCCGAGCTGTACATCGCGTGCGGCATCAGCGGAGCGATCCAGCACATCGTCGGCTGCAAGGCGTCGAAGCGCATCCTGGCCATCAACCCCGACGGTGACGCGCCGATCATGGGCGTGGCCACCTACGCCGTGCTGGGCGACCTCCATGCGGTCGTGCCCGCCGTCAGCGCCG
>CAZFGT010000003.1:0-118725 GCA_964518505.1 uncultured Anaerolineaceae bacterium
TCCTGGAGCTGAAGGGCAAGATCCAGTCCGAAGTCAAGTCCGAGATGGACAAGACGCAGCGCGAGTACATCCTGCGCGAGCAGCTCAAGGCCATCCAGCGTGAGCTCGGCGAGGACGACCCGCAGCAGGCCGAGATCAGCGAACTGCGCGATAAGGTCGAGCAGGCCGGCATGCCCGAGGAGGTCAAGGCGCGGGCGATCAAGGAGATCGACCGCATGAGCCGGATCCCGTCCGCCTCACCGGAGGTGGGGGTCATCCGGACCTACGTCGACTGGCTCGTGGGCCTGCCCTGGAACGTCGCCACGGTCGACCAGCTGGACATCCGTGAGGCCGCCCAAATACTTGACGAGGACCACTACGGCCTGGAGAAGATCAAGGAGCGCATCCTCGAGTACCTCGCCGTGCGCACCCTGGCGGACACCATCCGCAGCCCCATCCTGGCCTTCGTGGGACCGCCAGGCGTGGGCAAGACCTCGCTCGGCAAGAGCATCGCCCGCGCCATGGGCCGCAAGTTCGTGCGCATGAGCCTGGGCGGCATCCATGACGAGGCCGAGATCCGCGGCCACCGCCGCACCTACATCGGGGCCCTCCCCGGCCGCATCATCCAGAACATCAAGACGGCCGGCACCAACAACCCCGTCTTCATGCTCGATGAGGTCGACAAGATCGGCATGGACTTCCGCGGCGACCCCAGCTCGGCGCTGCTGGAAGTGCTCGATCCGGAGCAGAACAACACCTTCCAGGACAACTACCTGGAGGTGCCGTTCGACCTCTCCAAGGTGCTCTTCATCGCCACCGGCAACCTCCTCGACCCCATCCCCAACGCCCTGCGCGACCGCATGGAGATCGTGCAGCTGCCCGGTTACACCGAGCAGGAGAAGATCGAGATCGGCAAGCGCTTCCTGGTGCCGAAGCAGATGGGCAACCACGGCCTCAAGGCCAAGCACATCGAGATCACCAACGAGGCCATGGTCGAGCTCGTCCGCTCATACACCCACGAGGCCGGCGTCCGCAACCTCGAGCGCGAGCTCGCCAACGTCATGCGCAAGATCGCCCGGCAGGTCGCCGAGGGTCGCACGCGCAAGGTCGTCGTGGACAAGAAGAAGCTGGCCGACCTGCTCGGCCCGAACCGCTTCGAGTACGGCGAGCTGGAGGCCGAGGACCAGGTGGGGGCCGCCACCGGTCTGGTCGTCACCGAAGTCGGCGGCGACGTCGTCTCGGTCGAGGTCACCCGCATGGAGGGCAAGGAGGACTTCATCCTCACCGGCCAGCTGGGCGAGGTGATGCGCGAGTCGGCCCGGGCGGGCCTGTCCTGGACGCGGGCCAATGCGGCCCAGCTGGGCATCCCGCGCGAGGTCTTCGAGAAGAACACCCTGCATATCCACGTGCCCGCCGGCGCCACCCCCAAGGACGGCCCGTCGGCCGGCATCACGATGGCCACCGCCATCGTCAGCGCCCTTACCGGCATCCCCGTCCGCAAGGACGCGGCCATGACCGGCGAGATCACGCTGCGCGGCAGAGTGCTGCCGATCGGCGGCCTCAAGAGCAAGATCCTGGCGGCCCACCTCTCGGGCGCCCGCATGGTCATCCTTCCGCGCAAGAACGAGAAGGACCTGCGGGACATCCCGGAGGAGATCCGCAAGCAGATCAAGCTCGTCCTCGTCGACTCCATGGACCAGGTCCTGGAAGCGGCCCTCCGGCGCAAGCCGACGCCGCTTCCGCAGGGCCGGCCCCAGCCGGCCGACGAGCCCACGACCACCCGCCTCCCGGCGGCGGCCGCGGTGCGCCCGACGTTCCCGCCGGCCGATCAGCCTCCCGCGGTCGCCTGAGGCCGCGGACCCGTACCGCCGATGGAATACCGCGACTACTACGCCACCCTGGGGGTCGCGCGCGACGCCAGCCCGGCCGACATCAAGAAGGCCTTTCGCAAGCTCGCGCGCGCCAACCACCCGGACCTGAACAAGGGTGACGCGGCCGCGGAGGCGCGTTTCAAGGAGGTCAACGAGGCCCACGAGGTGCTCAGCGATCCCCAGAAGCGCAAGGCGTACGACGAGCTGGGGGCCAACTGGGAACAGGTCCAGCGCGCCGGCCGCGCCGGCCGTGCCGGGGCCGATCCGTTCGCCGGCTACACCGGGTTCGGCGGGGCCGGTGGGCCGGGCGTCCGCTTCGAGTACCGCGGCAACGCGGAGGACCTGTCCGGCTTCAGCGACTTCTTCCAGACGTTCTTCGGGGCGGCCGGTCCGGCCGACGGCGCGACCGGGGCCCGCGGCTCACGCCGCGCGACCCGTACCCAGACGGCCGGCCTCGACTTCGGCGACATCCTGGCCGGCCTCGGCCTGGACCAGGCCGAGGCCACCAGTGCGCCGCGCCAGCAACGGGTCGCGCCGCTCGAGCGGCAACACCTGGAGGCCCGCGTCGACGTCTCCCTGGAGGAGGCGTACCACGGCGCGACGCGCCTGGTCCAGGTCGGCGACCGGCGCCTGGAGGTGACGATCCCGCGCGGCGTCGCCTCCGGCCAGCGGATCCGCCTGACCGGCAAGGCCGGCCGGGGCCCCGAGGCCGGGCACGTCTACCTGGAGATCCACGTGGCGGACCACCCCGAGTTCGTGCGGCGTGGCGCCGACCTGCAGCGCGAGGTGCCGGTGACGCTGGCCGAGGCGCTCCTTGGCGCCGAGGTGCCGGTGCGCACCCTCAAGGGCCGCGTGATGCTGCGGATCCCGGCCGAGACGCAGGCCGGCCGGACCTTCCGCCTGACCGGCCAGGGCATGCCCCGCTTCAAGGCTGAGGGCTTCGGCGACCTGCTGGTCAGGATCCGTGTCGTCCTGCCGACGGGCCTCTCCGCGGACGACCGCCGCCGCTTCCAGGAGTTCGCCGACCACATCCACCAGGCCGATCCCCGCCAGGCGGACCGGAGCGAACGACCGACTCATGCCCGCCCGACCGCGGACACCACGGGAGCACTCGCTGCATGAACCTCGACCGCTATACCCAGAAGGCCCAGGAGGCCATCCTGGCCGCCCAGCGCCTCGCCACCGAGGCGCACAGCCCCGTGCTCGATGCCGAGCACCTCCTCGCCGCTCTGCTCGATGACGACCAGGGCGTGCCCGCCACGACCCTGCGCCGGGTGGGTGTCGACGTGCCGCGCCTGCGCATGGACCTGGCCGCGGCCCTCAGCCGCCGCGCCAGTGTCGAGGGCAGCTCGATGAGCCTGGACCGGCGCGCCCAGCAGCTGCTGCAGCGGGCGGAGGACGAGGCGCGTCGGCTCAAGGATGAGTACGTCTCGACGGAGCACCTGCTGATCGCGGCCAGCGAGTCGGGCGGCGACGCCCAGCGCCTGCTGGAGGCGGCCGGCGCCGGCAAGGAGGCTCTCCTCGGCGCGCTCGCCAGCGTGCGGGGCGGGCAGCGCGTCACCAGCCAGAACCCCGAATCGACCTACCAGGCCCTGGAGCGCTACGGCCGCGACCTGACCGCCGACGCGCGCGCCGGCAAGCTCGATCCGGTCATCGGCCGCGACGAGGAGATCCGGCGCGTCATCCAGGTCCTCAGCCGGCGCACCAAGAACAACCCCGTCCTGATCGGCGAGCCGGGTGTCGGCAAGACGGCCATCGCGGAGGGCCTGGCCCAGCGCATCGTGCGCGGCGACGTGCCCGAGTCGCTCAAGGAGAAGCGCGTCGTGTCGCTGGACCTGGGCGCCCTGATCGCCGGCGCCAAGTACCGCGGCGAGTTCGAGGAGCGCCTCAAGGCCGTCCTCAAGGAGATCAAGGACTCCAACGGCCAGGTGATCCTCTTCATCGACGAGCTGCACACCGTGGTCGGGGCCGGCGCCGCCGAGGGCGCCATGGACGCCAGCAACCTGCTCAAGCCCATGCTGGCGCGCGGCGAACTGCACACCATCGGCGCGACGACGCTCGACGAGTACCGCAAGCACATCGAGAAGGACGCCGCCCTGGAGCGGCGCTTCCAGCCCGTCTTCGTGGACCAGCCCTCGGTGGAGGAGACCATCTCCATCCTGCGCGGCCTGCGCGAGCGGTACGAGGTCCACCACGGCGTCCGCATCACCGACTCGGCGCTCGTCGCGGCGGCCACCCTGAGCAACCGCTACATCAGCGACCGCTTCCTGCCCGACAAGGCGATCGACCTGGTCGACGAGGCCGCCAGCCGCATGCGGATCGAGATCGACTCGATGCCCACCGAGCTCGACGAACTGGAGCGGCGGCGCATCCAGCTGGAGATCGAGCGGGAGGCCCTGCGCAAGGAGAAGGACGACGCCTCCAAGGCGCGCCTCGCGGCCCTGGAGAAGGAGCTGGCCGAGATCAGCGAGGAGGGCGGCGGCCTCAAGCAGCAGTGGGAGACGGAGAAGGCCGCCATCGCTGCCCTGCGCCAGACGAAGTCCGACCTGGAGGCCCTCCAGCACGAGATCGAGGCGGCCGAACGCGCCGCCGACTACGGCCGCGCCGCCGAGCTCAAGTACGGGCGGCAGGTGGAGCTGCAGAACCGTCTCAAGGAGCAGGAGGCGGCCGTGGCCGCTGCCGGCGGCGCCAGCCGCATGCTCAAGGAGGAGGTCGACGCGGACGATATCGCCCGCATCGTGGCCACCTGGACGGGCATCCCCGTGACCCGCCTGCTGGAGGGCGAGGCGGGCAAGCTGATCCACATGGAGGATCGTCTGCACGAGCGGGTGATCGGCCAGGACGATGCCATCGCCGCCGTCTCGGACGCCGTCCGCCGCGCCCGCGCCGGGCTCAAGGATCCCAAGCGGCCCATCGGCTCGTTCATCTTCCTGGGCCCCACCGGCGTGGGCAAGACCGAGCTGGCGCGAGCCCTGGCGGGCTTCCTCTTCGACGACGACACGGCCATGACCCGCCTGGACATGAGCGAGTACATGGAGAAGTACTCGGTCAGCCGGCTCATCGGCGCACCACCCGGCTACGTCGGCTACGACGAGGGCGGCCAGCTGACCGAGGCCGTCCGACGCCGGCCCTATCAGGTCGTCCTGCTCGACGAGATCGAGAAGGCCCACCCGGACGTGTTCAACGTGCTGCTCCAGGTCCTCGACGACGGGCGCCTCACCGACGGCCAGGGCCGCACGGTGAACTTCAAGGACACCGTCATCATCATGACCAGCAACATCGGCAGCCAGTTCATCGCCGCCTACGGGGGGCGCACGGATGAGGCCGCGTACGAGGACATGAAGCGCCAGGTGACGGAAGCCCTGCGCCTCCAGTTTCGGCCCGAGTTCCTCAACCGCGTCGACGAGGTCATCGTCTTCCATGCCCTCACGGAGACCGACCTGGCGGCCATCGTGGACCTCCTGCTGGCCGACCTCCAGCGGCGCCTCGCCGACCACGAGCTGACCATGGAGCTGACGCCCGCGGCTCGGCGCATGATCGCGGCCGAGGGCCACGATCCCGCCTTCGGCGCCCGCCCGCTCAAGCGGTCGGTACAGCGCCTGGTGGAGAACCCGCTGGCCCGCGCGCTCCTGGAGGGTCGCTTCCCGCCCGGGTCGCACATCCTGGCCGACGCGGACGCGCTCTCCGGGACGCTCCTCTTCCGGGCCGGCGGCGAGACGGTGGTCGCCACGGCCGGCGAACGCCGCGACGCCCGCGCCCGCGCGGCGACGCCCGCCGCGCCGGCCGATCCGGTGGAGGCGGCCATCGAGCGAGCCTCGCGCCCGCGCAAGAAGCCCGACGACGGGGGCGACCTCCTCAACTAGGTGTCGGCGACGGCCGCGCCCTAGCATCTGCGCGTGACCGATCCGCTCCTCGGCGTCCGAAGCCCGCTGCCATCGGCCGCGCCGACGATCGAGGAGCTGTGGTCGGAGAGCCGCCGGCCGCTGGTCGAGCAGCTGCGCGACCAGATCCTGGCCGAAGGACCTATCCCCTTCGCGGTCTTCATGGGGGCGGCCCTCTACGACCCCGCCGCCGGCTACTACGTGACCCGGGCGGATCGGACGACCCGGTCCGGCGACTTCTTGACCGCGCCGGAGATGGACCCTCTCTTCGGCGCGGCCCTGGCGGCCCACCTCGAGGCCGGCTGGGAACGCATGGGTCGGCCGGATCCGTTCGCCGTGCACGAGTTCGGCGCGGGTAGCGG
Organism: uncultured Anaerolineaceae bacterium; assembly: GCA_964518505.1. GTDB lineage: Bacteria > Chloroflexota > Limnocylindria > Limnocylindrales > CSP1-4 > DASPUH01. The sequence goes on from CAZFGT010000003.1 coordinate 6,094, forward strand.
CGCCCTCGCCTCCGGACTCCTGCACGAGCTTCGGGCGCGCCATTCCCCGCTGCTCGACGCGATCCGCTACCGCCCGCTGGAGGCCGACCCGGCGCGCGAGGCTACCGTCCTCCGGCGGCTGGAGACGGAGGGGTTCGGGCCCGAACCAATGCAGCTCGACCGCGACGCCCTGATCACCGGCGTGGTCGTGGCCAACGAGCTGCTCGACGCCCTGCCGGTCCACCGCGTGACCGTGGTCGGTGGCGAGGTGTGCGAGCTGTACACCACGTGGCGTGATGGCTGGTTCGACGACGAGCCGGGCCCGCCGTCCCACCCCGGCCTGGAGGCGACCCTGGCGGCGTCCGGGATCGAGCTGCGGGAGGGCGACCGGGCAGAGGTCGCGCTCGCCTCGCGCGAGTGGATCCAGCGGGTCGGCGCACTCCTGGCCCGCGGCTGGCTGCTGCTGATCGACTATGGCGGCCCCGGCGCAGGGCTGTGGGGCGCGCCGCATCCGGAGGGGTTGCTGCGCACCTATCGGGCGCACCATGTCGGCGCCGACCCGTACCGCGCCGTCGGCCTCCAGGACCTGACCGCCCATGTGGACACGACGGCGATGGAGGCGGCCGCCGAGGCCGCCGGCCTGACACCGATCGGCCGCACCACCCTGGCCGAGTTCATGGCCGGACTCGACGCGGGCGAGCTCCTCGTGCGCCTTGGCAGCGACCCGGCGACGACCGCCGAGCGGTACCGGACGGCTCGCGGCGCGCTGCTGCGCCTGCTGGATCCGGGCGCCATGGGCCGCTTCGCCGTGCTCGGGTTCGGGCGCGGCATGGCGGCCGAACCGCCGCTGCGCGGCTTCGACTTCCGGCTCTCGCGCGGCTGACGGCGCGATGCGCTTCGTGGATGCCGCCCGGCGGCTGGCACGCCTGCCCCACCCCCTCCCGCCTCCACCGGCAGGGCTTCAGCCCGGCATCGCCGCCGACGCGAGTGGCGACCCGTCACGCGCCCGACCCTCGTGGCCGGCCCCGACGCGCGAGAGCGCCGTCCTGGTGCTGGTCTATCCGGACGCGACGGGGGAGGCGCGGCTCGTGCTCACCGAGCGCCCCGCCACGGTGACCCACCATGCCGGCGAGGTCAGCTTCCCGGGCGGTGCGCGCGAGGCGAGCGACGACTCACCCGAGGCGACCGCCCTGCGTGAGGCGGCCGAAGAGGTGGGTCTGGACGCCGCGGCGGCGGGGGTGCGGCTCGTGGGACGGCTCGAGGAGGTCGCCATCGGTCCGAGCGGCTTCCGGCTCATCCCCGTCCTGGCGCTCGCCGATCGCGAACCGCACTTCGTGCCCGATGCCCGCGAGGTGGCCGCCATCCTGACCCCGCCGCTGGCGGCGTTCCTGCCCGGAGCGCCGATCAGCCAGGGCGAGCTCGAGCGGGACGGCTGGCGCCTGCACTTCGGGGCCTACGAGGTCCAGGGCCGGCTCGTCTGGGGGGCCACGGCACGCATCCTGGGCCAGCTGGGCGCGACCGTGGCGGCCGGGGAGGTCTGAGGCTCAGTCCTTCGCCGGACCGCCGCCAGGCGCGGTGATGAGGGCCACCAGCTGGGCCACGATGGCGTCCGGATCAGGGCCGTCGATGTTGGTCAGGACGGCGATCGAGGCGCCGAGCAGGGGGAAGTAGCGCAGGGCCGCCCGGTAGCCCGAGCAGGCGCCGCCGTGGCCGAAGCTCGTGAAGCCGTCGATGGTCAGGCGCTGCGTGCCCAGTCCGTAGGTGAAGCGTGGCTTCCAGGGCGCGGAGATCGAGGTGTCCTCCATGGCCTGCAGCGACGCAGCCGTGAGGAGTGAACCCCCGTACAGGTCGGCCCCCCAGTGCGCCAGGTCGGCGGACGTGCTGACCAGCGAACCGGCCGCATCCAGCGAGGTGGCCAACGAGGTGAACGGCAGGTAGCCGGTCCCGTCGGCCAGGTCCTTGAAGGCGACCTTGGGCGCCGCGAGGCGCTCATAAGGGTGCGCCAGCGGCCCCAGCGCCGGGGCGGGGGCCGTCGTCGTCCCGCTCTGCAGGGCGGTCGAGTGGAGGGTCAGCGGCCCCAGGAACCCTGCGGCGAGCTCGTCCCCGACGTCACGACCGGTGGCGGCCTGGATGACCTCGCCAAGGAGCAGGTAGTTCGTGTTCGAGTAGTACCAGCCCTTGCCGGGCGGGAACAGCGGCTTGCCCACGTACGGCAGCAGGGCCGCCGGCTGCCACGGTGTCCGCGGCGCCGCGCCAAGGTGGATCAGCAGCTTCTCGTTGGCGAAGTAGTCGGCGAGGCCGCTCGTGTGGGCCAGCAGCTCACGCACGGTGATGGCCGCCGCCCCCGGATAGGCCGGCAGCCAGCGGCTGAGGGGATCGTCAAGGTGGAGCGTGCCCGCATCGGCGAGGCGGAGGACCTCCGCCCCGACGAACGTCTTGGTGATACTGCCCACGTCGAAGACGTCGGACGTGGTCATGGCCCGTCCGACCGCGATGTCGGCAAGGCCGGCCGCCCCGCTCCATGACGCGCCGTCCGACAGCAGGACCGTGGCCTGCACGCCCGGGATGTGCAGCCGCTTGACGGCCGCGGCCAGTTGCGCCTGGAGCTGCGCGGCGAGGCCGGTGAGCTGGGGCAGCGGCCCGTCGGGCGACAGGCCGGCGGGTCTCACGGTCGGGGTGGGCGACGCCGACGGGCCGGGCGTGACGGTCGGTTCGGGCGAAGCGGACGTCCCGGGCGAACCCGGCGAGGGGCTGGCCGCCACGCTGGCCGTCACGATGGGCTCCAGGGAGGGTGTGACCACCGGCGCGCTGGCGCATGCCGCGGACGCCAGCCCCAGCAGGAGCACCGCGGCCGTGACCCGCGCTGGGGCACGGCGCTTCGCCCGCCCGATCCGCGCGGCAGCAGGCATCTCGCCTACCAGGGTTCGCCGGAGGAGCGGTCGTGATCGGCGGGTGGACTGGCGGGTCGACTCAGGGTGCCCTCGGCCGGCGTGGCCTCGCCGGTGCCCGCGGATGCCGTCGCGTCAAGCAGGCCGCGCGCCCACCCGTCGTCAGGGCCGGCGAGCTCGACGACGATGGCCCGCATCTCGCTGCCATCCGTGTAGGCGCCGTGCAGCACGTCGGCAGGCCACAGCACGGCCTCGCCGTGCATCACGCGTGAACGCTCGTCGCCGACCTGCACGAAGCCCCCGCCGCTGACGACCACGAAGAGGCAGGTGTTGGGGTTGTCGTGCGGCGTGATCATGGCGTGCGTGCTGAAGGCCAGTTCGGCGACGCTGCCGCGTGCGTCCTGGTGGAGCACCTGGGCCGACACCCCGGTGGTGCCGGGCGGCCCTTCCGGGCGTCGATGCCCGGGCCCGAAACGGCGGATGTCCATGGCCGGCGCCGCGCGCCCCGGCCTACCGCCGCCGACGGCGGCGGCGCGTCCGGATCGTCGCCTCGGGGTGCTTGTAGCGGGCCTGGCTGAAGAAGCGGGCCCGGCGCAGCTGCTGGTTGTAGCCGGCGATCTCGGGCGGCCAGTGGCGGAAGCGGACCCACACGTAGCAGGCCACACCGATCACGATCGTCGCCAGCACGAAGAGGAAGTACCACTGGAAGAGGGACATGATCAGCAGCAGGCCGAAGGTGCAGAAGCCGGTCCACAGCAGCCACTCCTGCATCGTGACCAACGGCTCGAACCGGTGCAGGGCGCGCGACCGCACGTTGTAGAGCACGATCTGGGCGACCAGCAGGGCCGCCGAGGCCACCACGACCGGCCAGAACAGGTCGGGGAACTGGTGCTGGTTGAAGGGCATGAGCAGGTAATCCCAGGGAGCCAGGGTCACGCCGTATCGATCCCTTCCAGTCGGCCATGCGCCGGGTCCACCCCGCCGCTCCGGACGGGGAGGATAGCAGAGGGCCATTGCTATACTCGGGCCCCGACCCCTCGGGTCCCACCCCGCAGGCGTAGCCCCGGGAAGCCAGCAGACGGAGGAGCCGAGTGCGTGCCCTGCTCTCGGTCGCCGATCGGGAGGGCCTGGCCCCCCTGGCCGCGGAGTTGCTGCGCCTGGGCGTCGAGGTCTTCGCCACCGACGGCACGCGCGAGGCCCTCGCCGCCGAGGGCGTGGAGGTCGCCTCGGTCGCCGTCCTGACCGATGTCCCGGCGCTGGCCGGCGGACAGGTCAAGACGTTCCACCCCGCCATCTATGCCGGCATCCTGGCCCGCCGCGATCGGCCGGAGCAGCTCGCCGAGCTGGCCCAGCACGGCATCGGGCTGATCGACCTCGTGGTCGTCAACATCGCCCCCTTCGCGCCGCAGGTCGGCAAGCAGCTGGTGCCCCTCGACGAGGCCGTGGAGCGCATCGAGGTCGGCGGAGCGGCCCTCCTGAGCGCGGCCGCCCGCAACTTCGCCGGTTCGACGCCCGTCAGCAGCCCCCAGCACTACGAGGCCCTGCTGGCCGACCTGCGGGAACGCGGCCAGGTCTCGCCCGAGCTGCGCCAGCAGCTGGCCGCCGACGCCTTCGCCACGGTCGCCGCGTACAACGCCGAGGTGGCGGCCTACCTCAACCAGATCAGCGGCATCCGCTTCCCCTCGCGCCTGACGCTCGTGCTGGAGAAGCTGGCCGACCTGCCGTACGGCGAGAACCCCCACCAGCGCGGCGCGATCTATCGCGAGACGAGCCATCGCGCCGGGGTGATCGTGGACGCCGTCCACCTCCAGGGCGGGCCGCCGACCTTCAACGACCTGCTGGACCAGGATGCCGCCCACCGCATCGTGTCCGACTTCACCGGCCCCACGGCGGTCATCGTCAAGCGCGCCAATCCGGTCGGCCTGGCCAGCAGCGACACGCTGGCCTCGGCCTACAAGCGGGCCTTCGACTGCGACCCGGTCAACGCCTTCGGCGCGACGCTGGGCGTCAACCGGGTCGTGGATGAGGAGACGGCCCAGGCCATCGTGGACACGCCGTTCGAGGCGATCGTGGCGCCCGGCTTCGGCGAGACTGCGCTGGCCGTCCTGGCCGGCAAGTCGGAGATGCAGCTGCTGCAGGTCCCGGGCACCCCGGCCAGCGGCCGGCCGGACTACGGCATGGCCAATCTGGACTTCGTGCGCGTGGGTGGCGGGCTGCTTGTGGAGACCCTGGACCGCGACGAGGACGACCGCTCGCTCTTCGAGGTCGTGACCCATCGGCGGCCCACGCTGGAGGAGCTGACCGACCTCATGTTCGCCTGGCGCTGCGTGCGCCACGTGCGGAGCAACGCGGTCGTGGTGGCCCGCAACGCGGCCCTCGTGGGGGTCGGCGCAGGCCAGAGCAGCCGGCTGGTGGCGGTCGAGGTGGCCCTGCACCGGGCGGGCGAACGGGCCAAGCTGAGCTGCCTGGCCTCGGACGGCTACTTCCCCTTCGCCGATGCCATCCAGCTGGCGGCCGAACGCGGCGTGACGGCCATCGTCCAGCCGGGCGGCTCGCGACGGGACGAGATGGCCGTGGAGATCGCCGACCGCCACCATATGGCCATGGTCTTCACCGGCCGTCGCCACTCACGCCACTAGCCGAGCCACGTCGACCGACGCGCAGGAGGTCCCGATGCCCGAAACCAGCATCGAGTCGCGCATCGCCCTGGAGATGGTGCGCATCACCGAGTCCGCCGCCATCGACTCGGCGCGCTACATGGGCCGGGGCGACAACGTCGCCGCTGACCGCGCCGCCACCGAGGCGATGCGGCGGACGATGGACGAGCTCGAGATGCAGGGCACGATCGTCATCGGCGAGGGCGAGCGCGACGAGGCGCCCATGCTCTTCATCGGCGAGCAGGTCGGCCAGCGCCTGCCCGACCAGCCGGAGATCGACATCGCGGTGGACCCCCTGGAGGGCACCAACCTGGTCTCGCGCGGCCAGGCCAACGCCATCACCGTGCTGGCCGCGTCCGAGCGGGGAGGCCTCCTCCACGCGCCCGACACGTACCTCGAGAAGCTGTGCGTGGGACCGGTCGTGGCCGGGCAGGTGGACCTGACCGTCAGCCCGGCCGAGAACGTCGAGCGCATCGCCGCGGCGCTGCGTCGCCGCCCCAACGACATCACGATCGTCATCCTGGACCGGCCCCGCCATGCCGACCTCATCGAGGAGGTGCGCGGGGCCGGCGCGCGCATCAAGCTCATCACCGATGGCGACCTCTCGGCCGCCATCTCCTGTGCCGTGTCGGGCACCGGCGTGCACGCCGTCATGGGCACCGGCGGGGCGCCCGAAGGCGTCATCACGGCCGCCGCGCTGCGCTGCCTTGGCGGCGAGATGCAGGCCCGCTTCCGCTTCCGCAACGACGAGGAGCGGGCCCGGGCCGCCCGCATGGGCCATACCGATGAGTCGCGCATCCTCCACACGAGCGACCTGGCGCCCGGTGAGCACCTCGTCTTCAGCGCCACCGGCGTCACCGACGGAGACCTGCTCCACGGCGTGCGCTTCTTCGGCGGTGGCGCCAGGACCCATTCCCTGGTCATGGGCTACCAGACCAAGCAGGTCCGTTTCGTCGACACGGTCCACATGTTCGATCGCGAGCGGCCCCCGGCCGTCCGCCTGTGACAGCGCCTCGCGCCTAGGCCTGCGGCGCGGCGCCGCGGTAGCGGCGGACACGGTCGCGGTTGCCGCATCCCGCCGAGTCGCACCAGCGGCGTGACCGGTTGCGCGACACGTCGACGAAGATGAGCCGGCAGTGCGGGTTGCCGCACAGCCGGACGCGCTCACGCACCTCGACGAGCTGGAGCAGCGGCAGCAGCAGGTCGCCGATGAAGCCGTCCCACCCCTCGCCATCCGCCCGCAGACCGCCGTCGGCGTCGGCCACGAAGCGGGTCGCCTGGAGGATCGCCATGACCTCCGGGGACCACGGCTGTCCACCGCCGGGCAGCGCGCGGATCATCTCGCGGATGGCGCCCAGGCGATCGAGTTGGGTGGGGCTCGGTGACACCGCCGGGACCGGGACATGGTGGCGGTCCAGGTAGTCGACCGCGTCCTCGGGGGCGAGCAGGTGGTCGTGGTCGCCCGTGTCCACCGTGACGCGGGCGAACCAGTGGCCGCCCGGGCCATGCCTCGTGTTGGCGACCCACAGCAGCTGGTCGATCGAGAGCCTGGGGGTCAGCCCCAGGGGGAGCTGCTGGCGGGGGCCCATCCTGCTCACGGGCCGCCCTCAGCGCGACCAGGCGGGCGGGCTCGTCCAGACCGTGGCGACGTAGACGTCGGGCGCCCCCCGGTCGCCGACGGCATAGAGTTTGGACCCCGAAGACGTCACGCCCGTCAGTTCGCCGTCGGCGAACTCGACGCCGGCCGGCTGCTGCGTCCAGGTGAGGCCGTCGGCGGAGGTCCAGGCCACCGCGGCGCCGTACTGGATGCCTTCGGTCGCCGTGCCCACCACGACGGCGCCGGGGCCGCCGGCCAGCGCCGCGTACATGCGCACCTGGAGGCCCACCGAGCCGTGGTACGCGGTGGCCGTGCCCCGCTTCCAGGCGGTGCCGTCCTGCGATGTCCAGACGATCGCCTGGTCGCCGGCCAGGTCCTCCCCGGCGGCGACGAGGCCCATCCGGGGGACGCTCGTGATGGTGCGCATGCGCGCGTCATCGAAGAGCGGGTTCGCCGGCTCGCGCGTCCAATGCAGCCCATCGGCCGACGTCCAGACGACCGCCGGGCCCGGCGCGTCGGCCGGCCCCGAGATGCCCACCGCCACGAGCCCGGGCCCACCGCTGGTGACCGCCGTCGGTCGGGCGTCGGCGAAGGCGTCGCTGTCGGGGGCGCGCTGCCAGGTCAAGCCGTCGAGCGAGACCCAGAAGGCGGCCCTGGCCGTGCCGAATTCGGTGCCCTCGTAGCCGGCCACGACGAAGCCACCGCTCCAGTGGGCCACCGCGGTCAGGCGCAGGGGACTCGCGGCGAACGCGTCACTGGAGGTGGTCTGCTGCCAGGTGACGCCGTCCGTGGAGCTCCAGGCGGTGCCGCCCTGGCCGTTGAGGCCCACGGCGACGTAGCGCGTGGCATCGGCCGCGATCGCCTGGAGGACAGAGTTCTCGGCCAGCTGCCCGTCGAGCGACCAGGTGCTGCCGTCGGCCGAGTGCCACGCCTCGCCGTGGAAGCCCTGGAAGATCCAGCCGACCGCGACGAGCCCACCCGGCCCGCTGGCGATGCCGGTCATCGTCGTGTCCACGGCCGGGTGGCACGGCGCACACATCGAGACCGGGTTCCCATAGGCGTCGACGTGGACGCTCATGAATCCGAACGGCTGCTCGATGGCATCGGGCTGGATGCGCGTCCAGACGTTCGGGTCGGCCGGGACCTGCGGGGTGGCGTGTATGGCGCTGCCGGCCGGCGAGGCGGAAGGGGCGGCCGGGGCCGCCCCCTGGCAGGCGGCGAGGGCCAGCACGGCCGCCATGGCGGCGATGGCGCGGCGTCGCCGGATCACCATGCGGGCAGGCTAGCTACGCTCCTTGTCATCTGTCAAGGCATGTTGTGGTCATTACTTGCCACCTCAGGAGCCACCCCCGGCCCCCGTCGCGAGGTCGATGCGCAACCAGCGCAGGACGCTGGCGTCGTCGGACGCGAAGCGGAAGGCGATGGCATACCAGCCGGCGCGCCAGGCCGCCTCGCCCGACGACGCGGGCGGGGACGGCGAGCCCGTCGCCCTGGAGGCTTGCGTGGTCGCAGAGGCGGTCGCGGCCGGGCCACCGACGGACGGCGGCCCGTAGAGCAGTGCCGGGTCCTGGCCGTTGAGGGCGTCGGGGAGGAGCTGCGGCGGCCCGAGGTCGGTGGCCGTGGCGACCCCCGCGACGAGGGTGATCGATCGGACGTCCACCAGCGTGGCCCCGGATTCGCTGCCCGCCGTGGGCGCTTCGGACACGGGCGAGGCACCGGTGCCGGGGCGGGCGGCACAGACCCCGAGGCCGACCACGTGGCTGGAGAAGATGGTGAGGGGCACGAGTCGAGGGTCGAGCGGGCCGGTGGCGGCGAGGCCGGGCACGGCGATCCAGCTGCGGACTTCACGGTCGGCCGAGCGTTCGACGGTCAGCACCTGCTCGGCCTCGCCGGCCAGGCAGGCCATCGCGTTCGGATCGCCGGCCGGCGTGGTCGGGCTGACCGAGGCGATCCCGGGGCTACCGGTCGGGGTGGCCCGCAGCGGGATGGCACTGCCATTCGCGCCCGGCCCGGCCTGGCCCAGCGACCACGGCTTGACCACGGCCAGCGCCAGGGCGACCACGATGGCGGCCGCGAGGATGGATGCCCGGCGGCGCGGCTCGGCGGCCCCTGAGGCGACGGGTGCGGTATGCGGTCCCTGGTCCATCGGCCGGCCCTCGAGGTGAGGTGCGTCCCGGTCGCCGCCCGGCGGCGGCTCTGGTCAGATCTCGCCCAGGTACGCTCGGCGGACGTCCTGGTTGGCGGCCAGCGCCGCGGCCGTGTCGGCCAGGATGACGCGACCCGTCTGCAGCACGTATCCGCGATGGGCGACATGCAGGGCCTGCAGCGCGTTCTGCTCCACCAGCAGGATCGTGGTGCCGCGTGAGTTGATCTCCTGGATGATGGAGAAGATCTCCTGCACCAGGATGGGGGCGAGGCCCAGCGAGGGCTCGTCGAGGAGCAGGACGGAGGGCTTGCTCATCAGGGCGCGCCCCACGGCCAGCATCTGCTGCTCACCGCCGGAGAGGGAGCCGCCGCGCTGGCTCGACCGCTCGCGGAGACGCGGGAACAGGGTGTAGACGTGCTCGATGCCCTCCTGGGCCTCGGCGTGGGGCCGCGTGAAGGCCCCCATCTGGAGGTTCTCCAGGACGGTCAGGCGGGAGAAGATGCGCCGCCCCTCGGGAGCGTGTCCGATGCCGGCCCTGACCAGCTCGTGGGCGGGTCGCTGCGTGATGTCCTTGCCGTCGAGCAGGACCTTGCCCTCGCGCGCGTGGAGCAGCCCGGAGATGGTCTTGAGGATGGTCGTCTTGCCGGCGCCGTTGGCCCCGATGAGGGTCACGATCTCGCCCCGGCGGACATCGAGCGACACGCCCTGCAGGGCGTGGATGCGGCCGTAGTACGTATGGATCTTCTGCAGCTCCAGAACGATCTCGGCCTGGGCAGGGGCGGCAGGGGTCGGCTCGGCGAGCGTCATTCGGGCGGCTTCCCCAGGTACGCCTCGATGACCTTCGCGTTGGTCCGGATCTCGGCCGGGGTGCCCTCGGCGATGCGCTCGCCGTGGTCGAGCACGCAGATGCGGTCGCTGATGCCCATCACGACCCGCATGTCGTGCTCGATGAGGAGGACGGAGAGGCCCAGCTCGGTCCGCAGGTGGTTGATGAGCGTCATCATGTCGGCCGTCTCGCGGGGGTTCATGCCGGCCGTGGGTTCGTCAAGCAGGAGCAACGTCGGGTCGCTGCCCAGCGCGCGCGCGACTTCGAGCCGGCGCTGGTCGCCGTACGGCATGTTGCGGGCCACGACGTCGCCACTGCCCTTGAGGCCCACGAGGGCCAGCAACTCCTCCGCCCGGGCCGCCGCGCGGACCTCTTCCGCCCGGGCGCGCGGCGTGCTCAGGAGCGCATCCAGCGCGTTGGCGTGGAGCTTGCTGTGCATGCCCACGAGGACGTTCTCGAGGGCCGTCATGTTGGCGAACAGGCGGATGTTCTGGAAGGTCCGGCCGATACCTGCGTGGACCATCTCGTTGGGCTTCGCGCTGCGGAAGATACCGGCCCGTTTGAGCAGTCGCACATACCGCGACGGCCGGACGATGGCGGCCAGGAACATGGCGGCCAGGGTGAAGAGCGCGATGGCCCCGCCCAGGGCGGCCACCGCGGCCGTGCCCGTGATGGCGAAGAGCAGCGCCGTGAGCGCGCCCACGACCACGGCCGGGGTGAACCACACGACCGGCTCCAGCCAGGCCCGCAGCGGGCGGCCGATGAGCCGCTGGCCGCCGATCCGGACATGCCCGGAGGTGGGATCGAGAATGCCCACGATGACGTTGAAGAAGGTCGTCTTGCCGGCGCCGTTGGGGCCGATGAGGCTGACGATGGAGCCCCGCACGATCTCCAGGTCCACCTCGCGGACGGCCACCAGGCCGCCGAAGCGCTTGGTGACCTTCTGCGCCTGCAGGATGTAGTCGGGGGCCGCGGTGGCGCTGGCCGTGTCGGTCATCAGTCGCCCAGCACGGCGGTCGGCGGCGGGACGTCGGCCACGTCCTCGCTCACGTCGTGGAGTTCGCGCTGGCGCCGGCGGCTCGGGAACAGGCCTTCCGGCCGCAGCAGCATCATGCCCACCAGGGCCAGGCCGTACAGCAGGAACTGGTACTGCACGAAGTCGATCGTGTCCAGGAACGGCACCTGCAGCTGCTGGAAGAACTGGTTGAGCTCCTTGAGCAGGACGCTCTGGATCTCGTACAGGGTGAAGGCCCCGATGGCCACGCCCCAGGCGTTGCCCATGCCGCCCAGGACGACCATGGCCAGGACGGTGAAGGAGACGGCGAAGCCGAACTGGTCGGGGCTGACGATGCCCAGCTTGGAGGCGTTGAAGACGCCGGCCAGGCCGGCCGTGGAGGCCCCGAGGGCGAAGGCGAGGAGTTTGGTCGTCACCGTGTTGACGCCGGAACTGGCCGCCGCCAGTTCGTCCTCGCGAACGGCCATCCAGGCGCGCCCCAGGCGCGACCCCTGGAGGCGGTACACCAGCACCATCACCACGGCCAGGATGACCACCATCGTGACGTAGAACGGCACGGGGTTGGTGAAGTCGAACTTGAGGAATGGCAGGGCCGGCTGGGCGACGCCGCCGATGCCGTTCGTGCCGCGGGTATAGGTGTCGGCGTTGAGGAAGACGGCCGGCACGATCTCGCCGAAACCCAGGGTCACGATGGCCAGGTAGTCGCCGCGCAGGCGCAGCGTCGGGGCGCCGAGGAGGATGCCGAAGGTGGCCGCGGCGAAGGCGCCCACCAGCAGCATCGGCCAGAAGGGCACGTTCAGGCCGGTGAACGAGGAGGCGCCGAAGGCGTAGGTGTACGAGCCGATGGCGAAGAAGGCGGCGTAGCCCAGGTCGAGCAGGCCGGCCAGGCCGACCACGATGTTGAGGCCAAGGGCCAGCAGGATGAACACGCCCGAGTTGGCGAAGCCACCGACCCACAGGCCCTGCCCCTGGAACGTGCTGAACGGCGGCAGCAGGACGATGACGGGCAGCAGCGCTCCGACCAGGGCCCAGCCCACCAGGACCGAGATCGACCGGTGGGCACGGATGAGCGACGACAACCGGGCCCGAGAGCTGGTCATGCCCGTTCTCCGAGGGCCTGGCCCAGGATGCCACTGGGGCGGAAGACGAGGACAAGGATGAGGACCGTGAACACGGCCACCTCGGACCAGCGGGCCAGGCCGATCTGGGCCGCGAAGACCTCGATGAAGGCGATGACGAAGCCGCCGATGGCCGCACCCGTCGTATTACCGATGCCCCCCAGGACAGCGGCCGTGAAGGCCTTGAGGCCGGCGAAGAAGCCCAGGTTGTACTGGATGCTGCCGAAGTAGAGCCCCTGGATGACACCGGCCGAGCCGGCCAGGGCGGCGGCGATGAAGAACGTGATGGCGATGGTCTGGTTGATGTCCACGCCCATCAGCTCGGCCGCCTCGCGGTCCTGCGCCGTCGAGCGCATGGCCCGACCCAGGCGGGTGCGGCTGACGAAGAGTTGCAGGGCCACCATCAGGACCAGGGCGACGACGACCATGAAGATGTTGAGGACGCCGATGCTGCCGCCGAGGATGTCCAGCTTGGTGCGCGGGAAGATCTGGGGCACGCCGATCGGTGAGGTCGAGAAGATGGCCTGGATGATGTTCTGCAGGATGAACGACACGCCGATGGCCGTGATCAGCGGCGCCAGGCGCGGAGCGTGGCGCAGCGGCCGGTAGGCGAAGCGCTCGATGACCACGCCGATCATGCCCATCACCACCATCGTCACGAACACCACGATGGCCAGGACCACGATCAGCTCGAGGGGATCGTCGATGGCCTTGTCGGCCAGGCCCAGCGGCACGCTGATGATCCACATGGAGAGGAAGGCGCTGACCATGAAGACGTCGCCGTGGGCGAAGTTGATGAGCTCGATGATCCCGTAGACCATCGTGTAGCCCAGGGCCACCAGCGCGTAGATGGCGCCGAGGGTCAGGAAGTTCTGGAACTGCTGGATGCCCAGGACCACGAAGGCGAAGACCAGCGCGGCGACGACGACCACGGCGGGCCGCAGGACGCGCATCGGGTCTTGTCTCATGGCCCTCGCACCGCTAGACAAGGGACGGGTTACAAACAGGCCGGGGAGCTTGGGGCTCCCCGGCCTGTTCCTGATCGCGTGTTACGCGTTCGGGTCCGTGAACGCTTGCTGCTTCACGTAGACCCAGTCGCCCTTGCCGCCGGCAAGAGTCAGGTCGGTCTTGTAGAAGGACATGTACGGGGTCGTGATGTCGCCGTTCTTGTCGAAGCTGATCGACCCGACGACGGTGTCGAACTTGTTGCCTGCAGCCGTCGCCTGGGCGCGGACCGCCTCACGCATGGCTGCCGGATCGGTGGTCCCGGCCGCCACGGCGGCCTTGATGCCGGCGATGATCACCTGGGCGCAGGCGTAGGCGGCGGCGCTGTACGCGCCGGGGGCCTTGCCGAACTCCGCGGTGTAGTCGGCCACGAACGTCGAGCCGCTGGGCAGGTCGTGGATGCCCGCCACGGTGCCGAAGACGTCATGAGCGGCCGAGCCGGCGACCGTGATCGTCGCGCCCGTGGTGCCGCCGGGGCCGAGGTCGGCCACGCCGTCAGGACCCATGAAGGGGATGGTCTCGAAGCCCGCGACCGTGCGGCCCTGCTTGAGCGCGAGGCCCATGCCGGTCGGGGTCGTGCCGGCGAGGTAGACGGCATCGGGCTTGGCGGCCGCGGCGGCCGTGAAGAGCGGGGTGTAGTCAGTCGTTGACTTGGGGGCGCTGTCACGCTTGGTGACCGTGCCGCCGTCCTTCTTGAACTCGGCGGCGAACGAGTCGCCGACGCCGACGCCGAAGGTCTCGGTGTCGTCAAGGATGTAGACGGACTTGGCCTTCAGGTCGTTGTAGACATAGTCGGCGCCCGCGGGGCCCTGGATGCTGTCCGGGGCAGCGGTGCGGATGTAGTTGATCTTGCTCGGGTTGGTCGGCCGGTACTGGGCCGAGTCCGGCGGGTAGGTCAGGCCGGTGTTGGTGTTGGCGGGGCTGCACTGCAGCAGGCCGCCGGCGTTGCTGATCGGGATCTCCGCCTGCGCCACGCTCGAGTTGAACGGTCCGACGACGCCCATGACGGTCGTGTCGGCGACGAGCGTGTGCATGTTGGTGGCGCCCTGCTGCGGGTCATGCGCACCGTTCACGGCATCGTCCTGGACGTTGATGTCCAGGGTGTAGCCCGGGATCTCGCTCTTGGCGTTCGACTGCTTGATGGCGAGCTTGACGCCGTTGGCGGTCGGCTCACCGTTGGCGGTCTCAGCGCCGCTCATCGGCAACTCGGTGCCGATCTTGATGGTCTTGCCACCTCCACCCGACGCGCTGCCGTTGCTGGAGCAGGCGCCGACCACGAGCACGGTCGTGACCGCCAGCGCGCCGAATTTGGCGAGCCTCATATCCACGGTTCCTCCTCATTCCCCGCCCGCCTTGCTGACGGGCGCTGCCGGTCCGACCACCCGTCCCCTTGGCCAGAGCCGTCTCGCGCTCGGCGGCCGACACCATCGGCCCGTCCTCCCCCATCGGGACCCGGGCTCCGGGTGTCGCGCAGCCGCCATCCGCGGGCCGGCTCCGGCGGCGAACGTGGGTTGCCGTCAAAGCTGGTGCGTAATGATAGGGGCCGAAAGCGCGAATGCAAGCCTCCTCCGGACCGACCTCCGGAGCACGATTCAGGCGTCCGCGACCCACGCCCGGGCGGCAGGATCCCACCTTGCGACAGGCCGTGCGGCCCCCGGACCTTCGATGGCCGCTCGCTCGGCAAGAGCGTGCGCCACGGTCACGTGCCAGCCCGGTGGGACCAGACCCGGGGCGAGGTCGGCCAGCGGTGCCAGCACGAAGGCGCGCTCCGGCGCCGACGCGTGGGGCACGTCCAGCCACTGCACGCCGGTGCGGGCCGGGTCGGCGCTGCGCGCGGCCTTCGCCCGAGGGACGTGGATCCGCTGGCGGCCGAACACCAGGAGGTCCAGGTCCAGCGCGCGGGGTCCCCAGCGCACGCCGGGGACGCGGCCCAGCGCCCGCTCCAGGCCTTTGAGGGCCACCACGAGCGCCAGGGCACCCGCCGCGGGGGTCGCGCCGCGCGGCACGTCCAGGACCGCGACCGCGTTGTGGAAGGCGGGCTGATCGGTGACCCCGACCGGGGCGGTCACGTACAGCCGGGACACCCCTCGGAGACGTACCCCGGGCAGGGCGCCCAAGGCCCGCACGGCAAGCGTCAGCGTGGCGGCAGCGTCACCCAGATTCGCCCCCAGGCCGATGTACGCCCGCACGGCGGCCGAACGGCTCAGCGTGACCTCCTCGTAGACTCCGGCGGTGGGCGCCGCGACGGTCATCATCTTCCACCCCCGAACGGCCGCCACCGCCGGATCCCTCACCCACCTCCTGGCGAGCGCTCGCGACCGGCTCGTCGAACACCAGGTGGTGCGCTTCGAGCGTGCCGGAGCGGCTGAGGTGAGGGTCGTCCGCGAGCGTGCGGCGAGTTTCGGGGCCGCCCTCCGCAGCCTTGCCGCGGAGGTGACCTCGACCGCTGGCGACGCCGCCCCCGGCCTGGTCGTGCTTGGGGCCGGCGCGGTGCCCCTCCTGGGCCGGGCGAACGCCAGGCGCCTCGTCGCCGTGGCCGTCAGCGGGGAGCGGCGTGGCCTGACCAACAATCGCTACTCCTCGGACGTCTGCGCGGTAGGCGACGCGCGCGTCCTCCGCGATCTGCCGTCGCTGCCCGGTGACAATGCCCTGCCGCGGTGGCTGAGCGAGCGCGCCGGCATCCCGGTGGCCCAGCTGCCGGGTCGCGACCGGCTGGCCCTGGACCTGGACACACCGCTCGACCTGGCCCTGCTGGCTCTTGCCCGGGGCACCCCGCCGGCCCTGCGCCGGCTCGCCTCCGCCGAGCACCTCGAGGTGCCGCGCCTGGCTGAGCTACGGGCGGTGCTCGGTGACCCCCGGCGCGAGCTGCTGGTGTTCGGGCGTGCCTCCTCCTTTGGCATGGCCCTCCTGGAGCGGCGGGCGCGCTGCCGCGTGCGGTTCCTGGCGGAGGAGCGCGGCCTGCGGGCGTCGAGCCCGCTCGCCCAGCAGCCCGTGCCGCATGACTCGGCCACTCGACCCCCGCGCGCGACGCTGGGCCGGCTGCTCGAGGCGCGTGGCGGCGCCGGGGCGCTGGCGGACACCGTCGCCGAGCTCGCGGATGGGGCCATCCTGGACAGCCGCGTCCTGCTGGCCGACCGGCTCGGCCCCGACGAGGCCGGCTGGCCCTCTCCCGAAGACCGGTTCGCGAGCGACCTCCTGCGTCCGGCGGCCGTCCGCGATCGGTGGCTCGGCGAGCTGACCGCCTCGGCCGCCGGGGCGGCCATCCCCATCCTGCTCGGCGGCCACACGCTCGTGGGGCCCGGGCTGGGCGTGCTGGCGGGAGCTCGCTTCGCGTCGGGCGACCCAGGCTGACCGGCCCGCGGTCGCAGCGGGCCACGATAGAATGCCGATGCGGGCAGAACGCCGGATCGACCGTGCCTTCGGTCGCCGACGCCCGGCCCCATGTGTCGACGTGACCGCAATCGCGAGGACTCGTGACGCAGCTCTGGTACGTGCTCGGTTTCGCCGTCGCCGGCGTCAGCTTCGTCTTCCTGACGATCGGCGCGTCGTGGCTGCTCAGCCATCGCAGCAAGGGTGATCGCCACAAGGGGCTGCCCTACGAGTCGGGCATCGACACGTTCGGCGACACGTGGGGCCGCTTCGGGCTCTCCTTCTACATCTATGCCCTGCTCTTCGTGGCCTTCGACATCGAGGTCGTCTTCATCTACCTGTGGGCGCTGGTCTTCCGTGACGTGCTGCTGGGCGGCTTCGTCAGCATGCTCACGTTCGTCGGCATCCTCCTCGTGGGCCTGGGCTACGCCTGGCGGAAGGGGGTCCTGACGTGGAAGTGAACGAGCCGCCGCGCGACCTGCCGGCGCCCGTCGCCGAGCCCGATGGGAGTGTCGATCGGCCCCTCGTGGTGGCCAACTCGCTGTGGTCGGCGGCCGACCCGGCGGCCTACGACGGCGGCCGCCCGCCGACCATCACGCACCTGCGCGAACTGGAGCTGTACGGCGACAAGAGCGACAACGCCCGCTTCAGCGGCGCGCTCGAGATCATCCCCACCAAGGCCGACTACGTCCTTGACCTGATCCGGGCCAACAGCCTGTGGCCGCTCCTGTCGGGGCTGGCCTGCTGCGCCATGGAGATGATGTCGGCCGCCACCAGCAAGAACGACATGGACCGCTTCGGCATGTTCCCCTTCCGGGCCAGCCCCCGGCAGGCCGACGTGCTCATCGTGGCCGGCACGCTGACGACCAAGATGGCCGGCCCCCTGGTGCGCCTGTGGGAGGAGATGCCCGAGCCCAAGTGGTGCGTGGCGATGGGCGACTGCACCTGCTCCGGCGGCCGCTACAAGCGCTCCTATGCCACCGTCCAGGGCATCGACCGGGTCCTGCCCGTCGACGTCTACGTGCCGGGTTGCCCGCCCCGTCCGGAGGGCCTCATCTACGGCATGCTCAAGCTCCAGCAGCTGATCATGGCCCGGCGCGGCCACTGGCCCGAGCGCCAGGTGGGCCCGTCCGTGCCGGCAGGCGTCTAGGCCGACCGAGGGAGGCTCCGACCTGGACAGGGCCCTGGCGCGCCGCCTCCAGACCGCGCTCGCTGGTCGCCTCCGCGCGCCCGTCGGCGGGCGTGGCGATACGACCGAGATCTTCGTCGACGTGGCGGAGGTGGCCGAGGTGCTGCGCATCGTCCACGACGACCCGGGCCTCCGCTTCGAGCTGCTGGCTGACCTCTGCGGCGTTGATACGGGCGCCGCCATGGAGGTCGTGTACCACCTCTGGTCGGCCGGCAGCCGCGACTGGCTGCGGGTCGTCGCGACCGGCCTGTCGCGCGAGGATCCGCGTGCCCCTTCGGTCACCTTCCTGTGGCGTGGCGCCGAGTGGGCCGAGCGCGAGGCGTACGACATGTTCGGCATCGTCTTCGAGGGCAACCGCGACCTGCGCCGCATCTACATGCCGCCCGATTACCGCAGCTTCCCCCTGCGCAAGGATTTCCTGCTGCCCGACGACGCCAGTCGCTCCCCCGGCGAGGGTGTGCGGCCCATGGAGGCGGCGCCCGAGCCGGCCGTGCTGACGGGCACGCCGGCCGACCTGCGCCACGCCCGCGAGGCCACCCCGTGACATCGCCCGAGACCAGGATCCGCTCGCTCGACGACCCGTCGCTCTTCGTCGACACCCCGGCCACCATCTACGACGCCATCCCGCCCTATCCGCCGCGCACCGAGCGCGAGGCCGAGTTCTACACCCTGCGCGAAGGCGAGATGCTCATCAACATCGGCCCGCAGCACCCCTCCACGCACGGCGTGCTGCGCGTCGTCCTCAAGATCGACGGCGAGCGGATCGTCGACCTGGACCCCGTGCTGGGCTACCTCCACCGTGGTGTGGAGAAGATCTGCGAGAACAGCGACTGGCACATGGTCATCAGCCACTGCGACCCGCTCGAGTACATCGCCTCGATGTTCAGCGAGTACGTGCCGGTGCTGGCCGCGGAGAAGCTCCTCGACGTGACCGTGCCCCGCCGGGCGGAGTACATCCGGGTCCTCGCCTGCGAGCTGAACCGGATCTCCAGCCACGCCCTGTTCATGGGCTGGCTGGCCCTTGACCTGGGTGGCATCACGCCGATCCTGTACGGCTTCCTGGAGCGCGACGAGATCGTCGAGATGCTGGCCGCCCTGACGGGCCAGCGGCTGCTCTTCAACTACATGCGCATCGGGGGCGTCAACGGCGACCTGAACCACGAGTTCATGAGCCGGCTGGGCGACTGGATGAGCCACGCCCTGCGCCACATCGAAGACAGCATGGCCCTCATCAACAGCAACGAGATCTTCGTCGGCCGGACGCGCGGCCTGGGCCGCATCGACCGCCAGACCGCCCTGCGGATGTGCCTCAGCGGCCCGCCGCTGCGCGCCACGGGCATCCCCTACGACGTCCGGCGAGCCCATCCGTACTCGGTCTACCCCGAGTTGGAGTTCGAGATCCCGACCCGCGAGGAAGGCGACTCGTACGCCCGCTACCTGCTCCACCTCGACGAGATCAAGCAGAGCATCCACATCATCGACCAGGTGCTCCACCGCATCCCCGACGGGCCCATCATGGCCAAGCTGCCACGCCTGCTGCGGCCGCGACCGGGGCGAGCCTGGGCGGCCATCGAGAGCCCCCGCGGCCAGTACGGCGTCTACGCCATGAGCGACGGCACGGACCAGCCGTTCCGGCTGCGTATCCACGACCCGTCGTTCTTCAACCTGCAGTCGGTCGGCCTGCTGTCACCGGGCCACCTCATCGCCGACATCATGGCCATCATGGCCAGCCTGGACCCGATCATGGGCGGCGTGGACAAGTGACCATCGTCTCGCGGCCGTGGCAGCGCCTGTCGCCGGCGGGCCGCGTCCTGCTGCCCCTCGCCGCCGTGGTCGGCGGCCTTGGGGTGGTCTTCCTGGGTGGCGTCTCGAGCGGCATCCTGCCCAACCTGTGGAGCTGGATCTACGAGGCCCTCAACGACAACGTGCCGCTCCTGCGCTTCCTCGTCGCGGCGACGGCGGTGCTGCTCTTCACCGTACCCACGGCGTTCGTGATCATCTACCTGGAGATGAAGGTCATCGCCCTGCAGAACCTGCGGCTGGGCCCCAATCGCCAGGGCCCGTGGGGCGTACTGGCGTCGACGCTGCACGGCTTCAAGGTGCTGGCCAAGGAGGACTTCACGCCGACGGGGGCCGACGTGCCGGTCTTCACCCTCGCGCCGGTGGTCGTCTACCTGGCCTCGGTCATGAGCTTCCTGGTCATCCCCTTCGCGCCGGGGCTGTTCGCCCAGGATATGAACCTGGCCCTGCTCTACTTCTTCGCCGTGGGCGGTCTGGGCGTGGTGGGCCTGATGATGGCCGGCTGGTCCAGCTTCAACAAATACTCGCTGCTGGGGGCGCTGCGGGCGGCGGCCCAGATCATCAGCTACGAGATCCCGCTGACCCTTTCGGTCGTCGGCGTGATCATGCTGGCCGGCACCCTCAGCCTCAATACGATCGTCCACCAGCAGTCGGGCTCGTTCCTGGACTGGTACGCCTTCCGCCAGCCGCTGGCGGCGGTCATCTTCTTCGTCGCCGCCACCGCCGAGGGCAACCGCACGCCGTTCGACCTGACCGAGGCCGACAGCGAGATCGTGGCCGGGTTCGCCACCGAGTACAGCGGGATGCGCTTCGGCTTCTTCTTCTTCGCCGAGTACGTCAATGTCTTCATCCTGTCCGCCCTGACCGTGACCCTCTTCCTGGGCGGCTGGAACGCCCCGCTCGACCTGACGCCGGTGTGGCAGGCGCTGGGCGCCCATCCCGGCGCCATCGACTTGAGCGGTTTGGGCGTGGGCCTGCTGATCGCCGTCCTCGTCGTGCCGCCCATCCTGACCGTGCTGCTGGCCCTGCCGTTCTGGATGCTCTTCACGAAGCTGCGCTTCTGGCAGGCCCTCGTGATCGGCTTCCTCTGCTTCAACGCCCTGGTCGGCGCGGCGGTCCTCATCTGGGCCGCCTTCAGCTTCGACGCGGTGATGGGCCTGCTCTGGTTCCTGGGCAAGACCTACGTCTTCGTCGTGATCTTCGTGTGGATGCGCGCCACCCTGCCGCGCGTGCGCATCGACCAGCTGATGGGCTTCGCCTGGAAGTGGCTCCTGCCGGCCTCGCTGGCCAACCTGTTCGTGACCGCCCTGGCCATCCTGATCATCGCCCAGGTGCGCGGATGAGCTTCGTGCCCGGGCTGGGGATCCTCAAGGGGATGGCCCTCACCTTCCGCAACATGCTGCGCCTCAAGCCCACGGTGCAGTACCCCGAGGAGGTGTACCCAGTCGCGCCGCGCCACCGCGGCCGCCTCCTGCTGCTCTATGACGAGGCCGGGGCGCTGAAATGCGAGACCTGCTTCCAGTGCGCCCAGGCGTGCCCCATCGAGTGCATCGACATGGGCGGAGTGGACACGCGCGACCGCTACCACGTCCACTGGGGCCCCGCCGAGCAGTACGGCGAACGCCGCGAGGAGTCGGCCCTGCGCCGCTCCGGCCGGCCGGTCCCCGATCCCACCGCGACGCCCTTCGAGCCCATCGACACGGCCGCCCTCGACGCCATCCTGGCCGACGAGGGCTACGACCCGCGCCACATGTTGGCCATCCTGGGCCGCACCCAGGACGCCTACGGCCACCTGTCGGTCGCGGCGCTCAAGCACATCAGCCATGCCACCGGCGCGTGGTACGCCGAGGTATACGGCACGGCCACCTTCTACGACCAGCTGCGCATGGCCCCGGCCGGCGGCCATGTGCTGGCCATCTGCCGCTGCCCCAGCTGTACCTTCCGCGGCGCGGGCCGCGTGCTCGCTGCCGCGGAGGCGGCGGCCTCGACGACCCTCGGCGGCAGCAGCCCCGAGGGCGCCGTGCGGCTCGAAGCGGCGGCCTGCCACGGCGGCTCGCCGGGGGCCGCCTACGTGACGCTCGACGGCGCCGTCCAGGCCGAGCCGACGGCCAGGGGCATCACCGATCTGCTGACCCGCCTGCGGGCCGGCCATGCGCCGGCGGGACGGGCCTGAGATGACCGCCCCCATCCTGCGCCAGCCGGCCGGCTGGCCGTCGGTGCTCCTCGCCCGAGCCGCCAAGCTCGACGCCCGGGCCGATCTGGCCGAGGCGGAGAAGCTGGGCGCCTGGGCCGCCTGGAAGGCGGCCGTCCGACAGGGCCCGGAGGCGGTGGTGCGGGCCGTCAGCGACGCCGGCCTGCGGGGCCGTGGCGGGGCCGGCTATCCCACGGCCGACAAGTGGCGCGCCGTGCGTGCGCAGCCCGCCCTGGTCCGCTACGCCGTGGCCAACGGCTACGAGGCCGATCCGGGTGTCGTCGTCGACCGCACGCTGATGGAAGCTGACCCCCACGCCGTGCTGGAGGGCCTGGCCCTCGCCGCCTTTGCCGTCGGCGCCCAGGAGGCCTTCCTCGTCGTGCGCGCCGACGCGAGTGCCGCCATCGAGCGGCTCACGGCGGCGCTCGAGGCGGCCGTGGCGGCGGGCTACCTGGGCGACGACGTGCTCGGCAGCGGCGTGACCGTGGAGATCCAGATCCGGCCGCTGGAGGGCGGCTTCGTGCTCGGCGAGGAGACCGTCCTGCTGAAGGCGCTGGAGGGCAAGCGGGGCGTGCCGGAGCAGCGGCCGCCGTACCCCTCTGAGCGTGGCCTTTTCGGGGCCCCCACCGCGGTCAACAACGTGGCCACCCTGGCGAGCGTGCCCTGGCTGCTCATCAACGGGCCGGCCACGTTCCGGGCCATCGGCGATCCGGACTACCCGGGCACCGTCCTCGTGCAGCTCAGTGGCGCCGTCCATCGGCCGGGCGTGGCCGAGGTGCCCACCGGCACGCCCCTCGCCGTGGTCATCGACAAGGCCGGCGGCGGCGCGACCGGGCAGCTCAAGGCGGCCCTCGTGGGTGGCCCCTCGGGCGGCTTCCTGCCCCCCGACGCCCTGGCCACGCCCCTCGCGCCCGACGCGCTCGAAGCGGCGGGGGCGATCATGGGCTCGGGCTCCCTGCTCGTGCTCGACGAGCACGCCTGCATCGTCGAGCTGGCGACGCTCATGGAGCGCTTCATGAACGACGAGTCGTGCGGCAAATGCATCCCCTGCCGCATCGGCACGCGCCGCCTCACGGAGATCGGCGAGCGCTTCATGAGCGGCCGTCCGCGGCCCACCGACACGGGCCTCCTGCTGGACCTGGCGGCCGATGTCCGGGATGGCTCGCTGTGCGGCCACGGCATCACGGCCCCCAATCCGCTCACATCCGGGATGCGATACTTCGGCCAGGAATTCGACGACCACATCGTGCGCGGCCGGTGCGCCGCCGGGGTGTGCAAGCCCCTGCGCGTCGCCGCCGGAGCCGCCCGATGAGCCCGTCCCTCGCCAGCCAAGGACCTGTCCGCGCATGACCGACCTGCTGCCTGCGCCGACCGCCGCCCAGGACTCGCTCGCCGACCGCCTGCTCGAGACGCAGGCGCCGCAGCGCCCCCAGGTCAGCCCCGCCATCACCATCGAGGTGGACGGCCGGCAGATCACCGGTCGCGAGGGCCAGACGATCCTGGAGCTGTGCCGCGACAACGGCATCGAGATCCCCACCCTCTGCTACGAGCCCAAGCTGCCGGGCTTCGGGGCCTGCCGCATGTGCGTCGTGGACCTGGCCGGGGAGGATCAGCCGCCCATCAGCTGCTCGCGCGCCGCCGAGGCGGGCATGGTCGTGCAGACACAGACCGCGCGGATCCGCCAGCTGCGCAAGACCAACCTGGAGCTGATCTTCAGCGACCACAACGCCTACTGCCTGCCGCCGTGCCAGAACAAGTGCCCCAGCCACATCGACATCCCGGGCTTCCTGAAGGCCAACACGGAAGGCAACTTCGTCGAGTCGGCGCGCATCTTCAAGCGCACCATCCCCTTCCCCAGCATCCTGGGGCGGGTCTGCCCCGCGCCGTGCGAGGAGCACTGCCGCCGCGACGAGGTGGACGAGGCGATCGCCATCCGCGACAGCCACCGCTACGCCGGCGACCAGGTCCTCAAGGCGCTGGGCCGGGGCCAGAAGGCGCCCGTGCCGTTCGAGGTGCAGGCACCGTCGGGCAAGCGGGTGGCGGTCATCGGCTCGGGCCCGGCGGGCGCCTCGGCCGCCTACTACCTGGCCATCGCCGGCCACGAGGTGACGATCTTCGAGCGTGACCCGGCGCCCGGCGGCATGCTGCGCTACGGCATCCCGCAGTACCGCCTGCCCAAGGACGAGGTGCTGGCCGGGGAGTACGAGAGCCTCACCGACCTGGGCATCCGCATGGTCTGCGACCGCGCCCTGGGCCGCGACTTCACCGTCGACGACCTGCAGAACCAGGGCTTCGATGCGGTCTGCGTGGCCATCGGCTGCTACGACACGAACAAGCTCGGCGTGCCCGGCGAGGACGCCCCCGACGTGCTCGACGGCCTGGAGTACCTGCGCATCGCCACGCTCGGTCTGCCCTACCCCGGCCACAAGGGCAAGCGGGTGGTCGTCATCGGCGGCGGTTTCACCTCCATGGACTGCACCCGCACGTCGCTGCGGCAGGGCGCCAGTGAGGTCACGCTCGTCTACCGCCGCGACATGAAGGAGATGTCGGCCGCCAACGAGGTCCACGAGGCCATCGAGGAGGGCGCGCGGGCCATCTTCCAGGCGGCCCCCACGCGCGTCCTGTCCGACGCCAAGGGCAAGGTCACGGGGGTGGAGTTCATCCGCATGCGGCTCGGCGCCCCGGACGAGAAGGGCCGCCGCCGACCGGAGCCGGTCGAGGGCACCGAGTTCACCATCCCCTGCGACCGCGTCCTGCTGGCCATCGGCCAGGGCCCCGACCTCACCTGGCTCGACCACGGCTCCGACGGCCTGGCCGCCTCCAAGCAGCGACGCCTGCAGGCCGACGCCGTCACCTTCGCCACCGGGCGGGCCGGCGTCTTCGCCACGGGCGACGTGCGCGTCGGCGCCACCACGGTCGTCCAGGCCGTGGGCGAGGGCCGCCGCTCGGCGTACGCCATCGATGCGTACCTCAAGGGCCACGACCTGGAGGCGATCCGGACGCGCCAGACGCTGGCCGAGCCGCAGCCCGAGTTCCTCTCCATCGTGCCCTACACCGACGAGCGCAAGGAACCGCGCCTGCGGCTGAAGTCGATGGCGCCCGAGGTGCGCAAGCAGAGCTACATCGAATACGAGATCCCTTACACGCAGCAGGAGGCGATGAGCGAGTCGGGGCGCTGCCTGCAGTGCACCTGCGAAGCGATCGGCTTCTGCGATCTGCGCCGTCAGGGCATCGAGTACGGCACGACGCTGCCGACCCTGGAGCCGGCGCGGACGGGCCTGTCCTTCCGCTCGGTGACCGAGAACCGCTTCACCGGTCACAACCACGACTACATCCGCGACGACAGCCACGCCTTCATCCTGCGGGAGCCGTCGCGCTGCATCGACTGCGGCCGCTGCGCCAACGTGTGCAAGGAGGTCGTGGGGGCGGCCTGCTACGACTTCATGCGTACGGGCTTCGACACGCTCGTCACGACGCCCCTCGACATGAGCCTCAACACGACCCCCTGCGTGAGTTGCGGGCGGTGCGCCGAGACGTGCCCGACGGGCGCGCTGATGCCCAAGCCGCGGGTGCTGGAGCGCTACGACGTCGACGAGAGCCGCTGCATCCTGTGTGGCATCTGTGTCGATGCGTGCCCCTATGACGCGCTGCGCTGCGGGCCCGACTTCGAGCTCTCCCACGAGAGCCGGGCCGAGCCCCTGATCGACCTGCTGGCCATCAGCGCCATCGAGCACACCAGCGAGGTCACCTACATCCAGCGCGAACGCGACTGGCTGACGCGGGCCCAGGCGGCGGGCCGGTCGGTCGACGCCGGGCGCCTCCTGCCGGTCCTGCCGGCCAGCGTGCGCGGCAACGGCCACGGTAACGGGCTGGGCAACGGCCACGGCGACGGCCACGCGTCCGACGCCTCCTAGGTCGCCATGCTGAGCATCCCCTCCACGATCCCGCTGCTCGGCTGGACCTGGAACGACCTGCTGTTCCTGATCCTGGCCGGCGGCCTCCTGGGCTCGGCCCTCATGGTCGTCCTGGGGCGGGACATCATCCGCTGCGGCCTGTGGATGATCGTCTGCTTCCTGTTCCTGGCCGGCCTCTACGTGCTGCTGGGCAATCCGCTCGTGGCCGGCGCGCAGGTGCTGGTCTACATCGGCGCCATCAGCGTGCTGATCCTCTTCGCCGTCATGCTCACCCAGTCCAAGGCCGGCCCGGCGCGCCTGGTCTTCCACCACCAGGCGTGGGCCGCCGCCCTGGCCGCGATCGGCCTGGCCGTGGTGCTGGTGATCGTCGACGGGGCCACCAGCTGGCCGCTGGCCCAGCCGGACCGCACCGCGACGGCGACCACCGACGTCGCCTCGAAGCTCTTCAGTGACTTTGTGCTGCCGTTCGAGGTGGTCAGCGTGCTCCTGCTGGCGGCCGTCATCGGCGGCGTCTTCCTGGCCAAGAAAGATGACGCGCCTCGCTCCGACAGCGACATATGAGCCAGAACCTCGACGCCTACCTCGTCCTCTCGGCGCTCCTCTTCTGTATCGGCGTCTTCGGCTTCCTGGCCCGGCGCAACGCGATCTCCATGCTCATGTGCATCGAGCTGATGCTCAACGCGGTGAACCTGGCCATCCTGGCCTTCGGCGCGTTCGTGCCGTCGCTGCACGGCAACGCCGCGGTCATCGCCCTCATCGTCATGGCCGTGGCGGCCGGCGAGGCGACCGTGGGCCTGGCCATCGTCATCGCCATCTACCGCAACCGGCGCACGCCGCTGGTCGATGAGTACGCCCAGATGCGTGACTGAGCGGTGACCCAGCTGACGGTCCTGCTCCTGCTCCTGCCGGTGGCCGGCTTCGCCATCACGGCACTCGTCGGGCGACGCCTTGGGGCGAGCTCGTGGGTGCCTGCCGTGGCGGCCATCGTGGCCACCTGGGCCGTGGCCATGGTCGTCGTCTACGGCCAGCTGAGCGGCGGCAACGGCGACACGGGCCTGCAGGTCACGCTCTACCGCTGGATCCCGGCCGGCGCCTTCACCATCGACTTCAACCTGGCGGTGGACAACCTGACCGCGGCGCTGCTCATCGTGGTCACCACGGTAGGCATGCTGGTCCACGTCTACTCGATCGGCTACATGGCCCACGACCCGGGCCGGTGGCGCTTCTTCGCCTACCTCAACTTCTTCATGTTCAGCATGCTGCTGCTGGTCCTGGCGGGCAACTTCCTGCTGCTGTTCGCGGCGTGGGAGCTGGTCGGCCTGTCGAGCTACCTGCTCATCGGCTTCTGGTACCGGCGGCACAGCGCGGCCCTGGCAGCCAAGAAGGCCTTCCTGGTCAACCGCGTCGGCGACGTCGGCTTCGCCCTCGGCATCATGGCCGTCTGGTCGACCGTGGGGACGCTCAACTTCACCGATGTGTTCAACCTCCTGCCGGCCAAGCTGGCCAGCGGCGCCATCCAGCCCTGGGAGATGACCGGCATCGCCCTGCTGCTCTTCTGCGGGGCGGTCGGCAAGAGCGCCCAGTTCCCCCTCCACGTCTGGCTGCCCGACGCGATGGAGGGCCCCACGCCCGTGAGCGCCCTGATCCATGCGGCGACCATGGTCAACGCCGGCGTCTACTTCGTGGCCCGGGCCAACCCCATCTTCAGCCAGAGCGGGTCGGCCATGGTCATCGTCGCCGCGATCGGCATCTTCACGGCCCTGCTGGCCGCCTCGATCGCCCTGACCCAGACCGACATCAAGCGCGTCCTGGCCTACTCCACGCTGAGCCAGCTGGGCTACATGTTCGCGGCCCTCGGCGTGGGCGCCTACGTGGCCGCCATCTTCCATCTCATGGCCCACGGCTTCTTCAAGGGCCTGCTGTTCCTCGATTCGGGCTCGGTCATCCACGGCGTGCACGACGAGCAGGACATGAACCGCATGGGCGGCCTGTGGCGGAAGCTGCCGGTGACCCACGCCACGATGCTCGTGGGCACCCTGGCCATCGCCGGCATCCCGCCGCTGGCAGGCTTCTTCAGCAAGGATGAGATCCTGGGCCAGAGCTTCAAGGCCGGCTTCCTGTGGGTCTGGATCGTGGGCATCGGGGTGGCCGGCCTGACCGCCTTCTACATGTTCCGGCTCATGGGCAAGACGTTCTACGGGCCCAGCCACGTCGACCCGGCCGTGGAACCGCAGGTCCACGAGTCGCCGCGCTCGATGACGGTGCCGCTCGTCCTGCTGGCCATCCCGTCGGCCCTGCTCGGCCTGGGTCTGGGCCTGCCGTTCGGCGCCGGCGCGATCTCCAGCTGGCTCGATCCGGTCTTCGCCCACGCGGAGCAGACCCTGGGCCGCAGCCCCGAGTCGTTCAGCCTCTTCGGCCTCGACGGCGCCCTGATCCTCATCAGCGTCACCGTGGCGGCCGTGGGCACGATCGCCGGCATGCGGCTGTTCGGCTTCCACTGGCCGTTCACGGCGCGCGAGACGGCGCCTCTGCCCGATCGGGTGGCGGCCATCACCGCCCGCCTGCGGCCGCTCTACACGGCGTCGTTCCACAAGTGGTGGTTCGACGACCTCAACGACCTGATCTTCGTGCGCTTCGGCAGCCGCCTGGCCAACGGGGCGTGGTGGTTCGACCGCACGGTCGTCGACGGCACCGTCAACGGCACCGGGCGCTTCATCCAGCGCACCGGTCGCGAGGTGCGCCAGATCCAGACCGGCCACGTCCAGAACTACGCCCTGGGCATCGCCCTCGGCCTGCTCGTGGTGGCCGGCGGCTACCTGCTCCTGGCGGGCCGCTGATGGCCGGCCTGCCCCTCCTCGCGCTGGTCGTCTTCAGCCCGCTCGTCGGCGCGCTGCTCATCGCCTTCATGCCGCGCGACCGCGTGGTGCTCATCCGCCGGCTGGCCCTGGCCACGGCCCTTGTCAGCTTCGGCTTCTCGCTGCTCCTGCTGATCGGCTTCAACGGCGCCGCGTCGGATGCCGGGGGCTTCCGCTTCGTCGAGACGGCGACGTGGGTACCCGCCTTCGGCATCCAGTTCAAGCTGGGCGTGGACGGCATCAGCCTGCTGCTGGTGGTGCTCACCACGCTGCTCACGTGGATCAGCATCCTGGCCAGCTTCGGCCCCATCCGGGAGCGGGTGAAGGAGTACATGATCTCCTTCCTCATCCTCGAGGTGGGCATGCTGGGCGTCTTCCTGGCGCTCGACCTCTTCCTCTTCTACGTCTTCTGGGAAGTGGTCCTCGTGCCGATGTACCTCATCATCGGCATCTGGGGCGGGCCCAACCGCATCTACGCCACGATCAAGTTCGTCCTCTACACGCTGGTCGGCTCGCTGCTCATGCTGGTGGCCATCCTGGCCACCGCGTTCGCCTTCGCCTCCGCCCACGGCGGCGACTTCACGGGCGCCTTCGACTACGAGCAGCTGCGCGGCTTCCCCTTCACCGACGTGCTCCAGACCGGCGCCTTCCTGGCCTTCTTCCTGGCCTTCGCCATCAAGGTGCCGATGGTGCCCTTCCACACATGGCTGCCCGACGCGCACGTGGAGGCGCCCACCGCCGGCTCGGTGATCCTGGCCGGCGTCCTGCTCAAGCTCGGCGCCTATGGCTTCATCCGCTTCTCGCTGCCCCTCTTCCCGCACGCGGCGCAGTCGTTCGCGGTGCCCATCGTGGTGCTGTCGCTGATCGCCATCATCTATGGCGCGATCGTGGCCCTGGTCCAGACCGACCTGAAGAAGCTCATCGCTTACTCGTCGGTGAGCCACATGGGCTTCGTGACCCTGGGCATCTTCATCTTCCAGCAGCAGGGCCTCCAGGGCGCGGTGCTCCAGATGGTCAACCACGGGCTCATCACGGGC
The DNA here is from genome assembly GCA_964518505.1 of uncultured Anaerolineaceae bacterium. Classification (GTDB taxonomy): domain Bacteria; phylum Chloroflexota; class Limnocylindria; order Limnocylindrales; family CSP1-4; genus DASPUH01. The sequence goes on from CAZFGT010000003.1 coordinate 35,680, forward strand.
GCCCTCTTCCTGCTGGTCGGCGTCATCTACGAGCGCGGCCATGACCGCACCATCGCGCGGATGGGTGGCCTGGCCGGTGCGACACCGGTGTACGCCGTGGCCTTCGGCTTCTTCATGCTGGCCAGCGTCGGCCTGCCCGGCCTGGCCGGCTTCGTGGGTGAGTTCCTGGTCTTCCAGGGCTCGTTCGTGGCCTGGCCCCTGTACGCGGCCATCGCCGTGCTGGTCATGACGCTGGGGGCGGCCTACCTGCTGTGGCTGTACCAGCGGATGTTCACCGGCGAGCTGTCCGACTTCTTCCGCGGCCTGGGCGACCACCTGACCGACCTGAGCCCGGTGGAGGTCATGACGCTCGTGCCCCTGGGCACGCTGGTGCTCCTGCTGGGCCTCTTCCCGGGGCTCGCCCTTGGCGTCATCCAGGGACCCACGGACAGCGTCCTCAACGCCGTCCATGGCACCGTGACCGCCCTGGCGGGCACCCCGTGACCGGGCCCGAGCTGGCGGCCATCGCGCCGTTCGGCTACGTCGTCGCGCTGGCGGTGCTGGTCATCCTGGCCGACATCGTGCGGCCCGGCGACGAGCGCGTGACGATCGTCATCGGGACGGTGGGGACCCTCGTGGGACTCGTCCTCGTGGTGGCCGTCGGGCTCGGCGGGACGGTGCAGCCCGTCTTCGGCGGCGCCTACCAGCTGGATCCGCTGACGACGTTCCTGGACATGCTCTTCCTGGCCATCGCGTTCCTGACCATCCTCTTCTCGCCCGACTACCTGCGGCCGCGTCACTACCCCCTGCCCGAGTACGTGGCGACCCTCCTGTTCGCCATCAGCGGCGCCATGCTCATCTCCGCCGCCCGTGACCTGTTGGTCCTGTTCCTTGGCCTGGAGCTCCTGGTACTGCCCGGCTACATGCTCGTGGCCTACGCCAAGCGGGACGGCCTGGCCACCGAGGGCGCCATCAAGTACTTCCTGCTCGGCTCGTTCTCCTCGGCCATCTTCCTCTTCGGCCTGGCCTTCACCTGGGGCTACACCGGCACGACGAGCGTGGCCGGCGTGGCGTCACACCTCCAGCAGGTGGTGACCAGCGGGCAGGTGCCGGCCGCCGGGTTGCTGATGGGCCTCGCGCTGATGACCACCGGGGTGGCCTTCAAGATCGCCGCGGTGCCCTTCCACTACTGGACACCGGATGCGTACCAGGGCTCGCCCACGCCGGTCACCGGCTACCTCTCGGTGGGGCCCAAGATCGCCGCCTTCGCCCTCATCCTGCGCCTCTTCGCCGAGGCCCTGGCCCCCATGCGCGCCGACTGGGTCGGCGTGGTCGTGGTGCTGGCCGCCCTGACCATGACGCTGGGCAACCTGGTGGCCCTGACGCAGGACAACATCAAGCGGATGCTGGCCTACTCGTCGATCGCCCACACCGGCTACATCCTCGTCGGCCTGGCCGCCTTCGCCGGTGCGCCGGCGGGTTCCAGCGCGGCCTCGGCCGGCATCGCCGGCGTGCTCTTCTACAGCGCCGCCTACACCTTCATGAACCTGGGCGCGTTCGCCGTGGTGGCCGCCCTCCAGGGCCGGCCCGGCGTGACCAGCCAGATCGCCACGTTCGCCGGCCTGGGGCGCCGCGCCCCGCTGGCCGGCGCGCTGATGCTGCTGTTCCTGCTGTCGCTGACGGGGATCCCGCCCACAGCTGGCTTCTTCGCCAAGGCGTACGTCATCGAGGCCGCCCTGCAGTCGGGCGGGCTGGTGCCCTGGCTGGCCGTGATCGCCGTCGTCAACGCGGCGATGGCCGCCTTCTACTACCTGCGCGTGGTGGTGGTGATGTACATGCAGGAGCCGGCGGCCGACGCCCAGCCGGTCACCGACAGCCGACCGATGCGCCTGGGCCTCCTCATCGCGGCCGTGGCCACAGTGCTCATCGGCGTGGTCCCCGGCCTGCTCATCCCGATGGCCCAGGCCGCCGCCGCGGCCATCCAGTAGGCCAGGTCGCCAGCCGCCACAGCAGGCGCGCCGCCTCGGCAGGGCTGGCGAGGACGGCGTCGGCGGCGGCCATGATCTCGGGCACCTGGTCGGCCCGCCCGTGGACCCCCACAGCAAGGGTCCGCAAACGGCCGCTGTCCCGGGCGGCATCCAGCACGCGGAAGGCGGCCGCGTCACTGACGTCATCGCCAAGCATCACGGCGAAGCCCGGGCGCACCTCGTCGAGCAGCGTGGCCACCGCCTGCGCCTTGGTCGTGGCGCCCGGCGGACGCAGCTCCAGCATGCGCATGCCAAGCTGCCGCTCGAAGCGGCCTTCGGGGTCCAGGCGGTCGACGGCGGCCCGGACGCGGACGGCGGCCGCGGCGAGGTCCGGCGCGCCGCGGAAGTGGAGGGCCAGGGCCGGCGGCTTGCGCTCCACGACCAGCCACGCCTCCGGCAGGAGCCGTGGGACGCCCATCGCGAGGCCTTCGGCACCCTCGTCGTAGGCCTCGAACCCCGGCCGCCGCACGGTCTGCAGGCGGCGGGAGGCGGCACCACGCGCGAGGCGGCCGCGCTCCATCCCGTGGTTGCCCAGGTAATCCGCCCCACCGACGCGCACGCGACCGGCCAGGTCTGCGGAGGCGCGCCCGGACAGCAGGACGACGGTCGTGGCCGGCCGCGCCACCAGGCGACGCAGCGCCCGTTGCGCCAGCGGCACGATGGTGGCGCCCCACGGATCCATCTGCAGGGGACTCAGCGTGCCGTCGAAATCGGAGACGACCAGCCAGGGCGTGGCATGGAGGGCGTCCCCGGCGAGCTCGAGCGCGCCATCGACGGAGAGCCGGCGCCCCTCGACGCCGTCGCTCACGGGGCGAAGCTGGCGGCGCCCGGCAGGATCGACTTGAGCCCGGTGGCGAAGCCGGGGATGGTCCCCTCGCCGAAGAGGACGTAGCGGATGACACCGCCCTTGTCGATGAAGTAGTGCATCGGCAGCACCAGCGCGTTGAAGGTCTGCTGCGCCGTGCCGTCGGCGTCGATGCCCATGGTGGCCACGAAGCCGGTCTGGGCCACGAGCGAGGCGGCCGTGGCGGCGTCCTCGCGCACGTCCACGGCGACGATCTGCAGCTGGCTGCCGTACTGGGCCGCCGCCGCATCCATCAGCGACATCTCATCGCGGCAGCTGGGGCACCAGCTCGCCGTGAAGGCCAGCCAGACCGGTTTGCCGCGCAGACTCGCGAGGTCGACGGTGCCCCCGCCGACCCGTGCCACCGTGAGCCCGGGCGCCTGCTGGCCCACCTTGAGGCCGACCGCGATGGTGGGCGTCGGCGCCGTGGTCGGGCCGTTGGAGGAGGGCGTCGGGCCGCCGCCAGCCGGGGTCGCCGTAGCGCTCGGCGTCGCCGAGGGGCTGGCGTTCACCGACGGGCTCGGCGACGGGGAAGCGAGGGCCAGCGACGCGGGCGGCGGCTCGAGCTTGGTGGAGCCCAGGTTCATGGCGATGGCGCCGAGCACCAGGGCTCCCACGACGAGGCCCGCGATCAGGCCCACCAGGGTGGGGATACGCATGCCGGCGCAGTCTACGTCCTCGCCTCGGTCGTCCGTCGCCGGCCCTCGCGCGGAGGCCTGCTAGCATCGCCCGTCGATGCGCCAAGCTCGCCCCCTCGTCCAGCGCCTCGTCTCCGCCGTCATCACCGCGGCGGGCGTCGTCCTGCTCGCGGCCGGACTGCTGACCGTGGCCGCGCCCGCGACCGGCGCCGGGCCCACCAGCTCACCGACCGGCCTCGCCGTGGTGTCGCCTTCACCAGGCGGCAGCGGCGTCCATCCCTCGGGCGGCCCGTCAGCCAGTCCGTCCACCGCGCCCGGCCACGCGGCGCCGACCCGCATCGTCATCGCCGCCATGAAGATCGACCTGCCGGTCCTCTCGTACCTGTATCCGGGGGGCCAGAACTTCCCGCTCTGCAACGTGGCCCAGTACTACGATGGCGCGGGCGCCAACTTCGCCGGCACCAACATCGGCCTGCCGGGCAACGATGGTCGGAGTGTCTACATCTACGCCCACGCCAGGACGGGCATGTTCCTGCCGTTACTGACCGCCTCGCTCACGGCGAACGGCGACAGCATGCTGGGCGACGAGGTCCAGGTGTACACCGACGACGACCTCGTCTACACGTACGACATCTCCACGGTGAAACGCCACAGCGAGGACTTCTCGATCGCCTCGTCCGTGGCCGCCGACGCGCAGCAGCTCGTCCTCCAGACCAGCGAAGGGCCCAGCCCGACCCTGCCCAAGCTCCAGGTGGCAGCCATCTTCGTGAGCGTGGCCCCGGCCGACCACGCGGCCGCCCATCCGGCGCCCCACCCGGTGACCTGCAGCTAGGACGCAGGGCCGGCCACGTTCCGAGCGTTACCGAGGCGCCCGATGAACCCAAAAGGTGGCTAAGGGCGGCGATAAGGGCCTTCCTTCACCAGGATGAACCTCATAGGTTCGAGTCGACCCCGGAAACGCCCGAATCGGGGTCAACTGCGGCCGCAGGTTCGTCGCTGGCCACCCTTTGGGTTCACGCTGACGCGTGGGATGTCGGGACGGCTGCAGTGACGCTCGCAGGGGAGCGTGACGATGCCACTTGTCGCAACGACGATCACGGCCGACGGATCCGCCGCGCCCACGCAGCGACCCGCGCTATCACGACTGAGCGACACCCGGGCTCGCTGGCCGTCAGGCCGCGGGATCAGGCCGCCGCGCCGCGAGCCAGAGGGTCGGCAGGAGCGCGGCGAGCATGACGGCCGCGGCCACGATGAACAGGCCTTCCAGGATGCCGGCGGCCTGACCGGCGGCCCACCGTTCCAGGGCGTCCACCACGAACGGGTCGTCGAGCGGCCGCCCACGAAGGGTCGCCGGCAGGACGGCGTCGCGCGCGGCCGCGTCGGTCAGGACGATCGAGAGGGACTGGATGCGGTTCGAGCCGAGGGCCGTCAGGATGGCCACGCCCACGCCCATGCCGGCGAAGCGCGCCTGGGTCACCAGGCCCGAGGCGAGGCCGTAGGCGTCCCGGCCCAGGGCCTCGACAGCCGTGACGGCGTACGGCGTGACCGTCAGGCCGAAACCCAGCCCGAAAAGGCCCAGCGCGAGCGCCACCATCGTCGTCGCGGAGGTCGCGTCCTCGCGGCCCACCAACACCAGCCCGGCTGCCCCGATGACGATCCCGACCGCGGCCACGACCCGCCCCCCGACGCGGCGCACGATGAGGCCCGACGCCAGCGCCCCGATGGCCATGGTCAGCGCCAGCGAGCCAAGCACGAGCTGCTGGTCGGAAGGACCGCCGTAGCGGACCCGGTCGACGAAGACGGCCCCGCCGACGAGAGCGGTCGCCAGCGCGTATCCGGTGAGACCACTCACCAGGACGGCGCCGCGCAGGCGCACATCCCGCAGGAGGCCGCGAGGCAGGAACGGCTCAGCCGCGCGCCGCTCGACGACGATCCCCAGCACGAGGGCCGCGCAGGCCACCGCGGCCGGGACGACCGCCCCGCCCGGTCCACCGGGCGCGTCCGACCAGCCCAGCCAGGTGAGGGCGAGGAGGCCTGCCGCGAAGGCCACCGTGAGGGCCACGCCACCGACCATGTCGAAACGCATCGACCTCCGGTCCACCGTCGGCCAGGCGGCGCCAGCGGCCCACACGTACAACGCGGCCAGGCCGGCCACCGGCGCGGCCAGGTAGAAGATCCAGCGCCACGCCGGCACGAGCAGATGAGGCGCGGCCGTCCCCTGCAGGCCTGACGCAGCCACCTGGGCCCCGAGATCCAGGTGCTGCAGCACCCAGGCGCCAAGGAAGGGGCCGGCGGCCATGCCCAGGAACGTCGCGCCCCCGACCACCCCGAGGGCCCGGGCGCGCGCCGGGCCGTCGAACAGCCGGCTTGCCCCGAATGTCGCCAGCGGCACGATGGCGCCCGCGCCGAGGCCCTGCACGAGACGCGCCCCGATGAGGACGGCCAGGGTCGGGGCGGCGCCGGCGACCAGCGAGGCGACCGCGAACAGGCCGAGCGCCAGCGTCAGCGGCGGCACCAGCCCGTAGCGGTCGGCGGCCCGTCCGGCGATGGGCATGACGGCGATGCTCGTGACGAAGAAGCCGTCGACGATCCACGACGCCTGGCGCAGCTCCTGCCAGCTCGCCAGGTCCTGCACGATCGAGGGCAGCGCTGTGGCCGTCACCAGCAGCTCGGCCCCGGCCAGGCCGGCGGCGACGCTCAGGATGGCCAGCAGCGACCAGGCGGCGCGACGACTCACGGCCCGGGCCCTCACGGCCGGCAGTGTACGCGGCGGCTCCCCGTTGACACCGCCCCGGTCGCGGCCTAGTATCAATGTGTCTTTATCAATCACGAGAGCGCACCCGCCCTGATGGCCAGCCCGGCCCGCATCCGCGCCACGATCGCCTCCGTCACCACGGCTCCCGACGAGCTGCGCGAACTGCGCGCGTTCCACAAGGCCCTCGCCGACGTCAACCGCCTGCGGCTGGTCCGCCGCCTGGCCGACGGGCCGGCGACCGTGGCCGAGCTGACCGAGCATGTCGGCCTGTCGCAGCCCCTGGTCAGCTGGCACCTCGGCCGCCTCCGCGCCGCCGGGCTCGTGGCCATGCGTCGCAGCGGCCGGGAGACGGTGTGTAGCCTCGAACCCGCGGCGCTCCTGGCCGCCGAGCAGCGCGAGCGCGCGTGGCTGGGCCTGGCGGGATGAACCTCAAGGAGGGCTCGCTGCTGTCGGTCGCCGCGCGCGATCGCTTCCGCCACCGCGTGGAGCCGTACGCCGCCAACCTCGCCCGGGTCGGCCTGACGCCCAACGCGCTGACGCTGATCGGCTTCGGCATCTCCGTCGCGGCGGCCGCCCTGGGCGGCCTGCAGCTGTGGCTGGCCTGCGGGCTGGTGGCCACGTTCGGGGCCGCCTTCGACATGTTCGACGGCGCCGTGGCCCGCGCCACCGGCACGGCCAGCCCGTTCGGCGCGTTCATGGACAGCACCTTCGACCGCTGGGGCGAGGGCATCGTCTACGCCGGCATCGCCACCGGGGCGGCCCTGGCGGGCCAGTCGGTGACCGTCCTGCTGGCGGCGCTGGCGATGGGCGCCGCCTTCATGGTCAGCTACAGCCGGGCCAAGGCGGAGAGCCTTGGCTGGCATGGCGAGACGGGCATCGCCCCGCGCCCCGAGCGCGTCGTGCTCCTGGGCCTGGGCCTCGTGGCGGCTGGCCTGGGGGGTGGACCGGCCGGCGGCCCGTGGCTCCAGCTGGCCCTTGCCGCCATCGCCGTCCTCGGCACCGTCACGGTCATCCAACGCATCGTCTACGTCCAGCATCAGGCAGAAGGGACCAGGTAGGAGCACATGGAGCAGCACGTGAGCAAGAACGGGCAGGAGAAGGAAGCGCCGGCGAAGGGCAGCGGCAAGCGCGGCGACGGCAAGATCCGCGTCGCCATCGTGGGCGTCGGCAACTGTGCCAGCAGCCTGGTGCAGGGCCGCTACTACTACGAGAACGCCAAGGACGACGAGTTCGTGCCGGGCCTCATGCACGTCAACCTGGGCGGGTACCACATCCGCGACATCGAGTTCGTGGCCGCCTTCGACATCGACAAGAACAAGGTCGGCAAGGACCTGTCCGAGGCGATCTACACCAAGCCCAACAACACCTACGTCTTCAAGCAGGTCCCCCACATCGGGGTCAAGGTCGAGCGCGGGATGACCCACGACGGCCTGGGCAAGTACCTCAGCCAGATCATCGAGAAGGCGCCCGGCCCGACGGCCGATGTGGTGGGCATCCTCAAGTCGCGCAAGGTCGACGTCGTCGTCTCCTACCTGCCGGTCGGCTCGGAGGAGGCCACCAAGTGGTACGTCGAGCAGGCCCTGGCGGCCGGCGTCGGCTTCGTCAACGCCATCCCCGTCTTCATCGGCCGCGAGCCGTACTGGCAGCGCCGCTTCGCCGAGAAGGGCCTGCCGGTCATCGGCGACGACATCAAGAGCCAGGTCGGGGCCACCATCACGCACCGCGTCCTGACCCGCCTCTTCATGGATCGCGGCGTGCGCCTGGACCGCACGTACCAGCTCAACTTCGGCGGCAACACCGACTTCCTGAACATGCTCGAGCGCGAGCGCCTGGAGTCCAAGAAGATCAGCAAGACCAACGCCGTCACGTCGATGCTCGACTACGACATCGACCCCGACGACATCCATGTCGGCCCGTCCGACCACGTGCCGTGGCTGCTCGACCGTAAGTGGTGCTACATCCGCATGGAGGGCACGACCTACGGCGACGTGCCCCTCAACGCCGAGCTCAAGCTCGAGGTCTGGGACAGCCCCAACAGCGCCGGCGTCATCACCGACGCGGTCCGCTGCCTGAAGCTGGGCCTGGATCGCGGCCTGAAGGGCACGCTCGTGGCGCCGTCCTCGTACTTCATGAAGAGCCCGCCGATCCAGATCCACGACGACATCGCCTTCGAGCGGGTCGAGGCCTTCATCCGGGGCGAGGACAACGAGACCCTGGTGGGCACCGAGGCAGCCCCGGCGCGTCGCATGCGCCGGATGGCCCCGGCGCGCGCCAAGGCGAGCGTGGCGGCACGCTGAAGCGCCGCACGCCCGGATCGGGAGCCGCACCCCCAGCGCCTCCCGCGCCGGTGGCCTCCACGACCGTACCCGCGCCGCATCGCCCGCCCGCCCGCGGCGGACGGGTGCGGCGCACCCTGCTGCGCGCCAACGAGAAGGCGACCGTGACCGCCTACCGGGCCACCTCGGCCGTGATGGGCCACGTCCCCGTGGGCGTGGCCTGGCCGGTGGCGCGCGCCGGGTTCCTCGCCGGCTACGCGGCGTGGCCGGCCAAGCGACGCATCATCCAGGCCAATGCGGGCCACATCCTGGGCGTGCCGCCGGACGATCCCGCCGCGCGGCGGCTCGCCCGGCGCGTCTACCAGACGTACGCGCGGTACGTCGTGGAGCTGATGCGGCTGCCCTCGCGGCCGCTCGACGAGCCTGGGCGCCTGTTCGAGACCGGGGGCCCGGGTGGCTACGACTCGTTCCGGGCGCTCTACGAACGGACCGCCGCGGAGGGCCGCTCGCTCATCGCCGTGAGCTGCCACATCGGCAGCATCGAGACCCTCGTGGCCGCCTTCGCGACACGCGGCATGCCCGTCTACGGCCTGGCCGACGACAGCGCCTATCCCGAGCTCTACGAACTCCTCCAGGCGCAGCGGCGCCGCTGGGGTGTGGAGGTCGTCCCCTGGCGCAACCTCCGGTCGCTCTTCCGCATCCTCCGCCAGCCGGTCGTGCTGGGCCTGCTCGTCGACTGGGGCTATCGCGCCGAGGACGTGCCGGTCCGCCTCTTCGGGGCCTGGACCACGCTGCCGGCCGGCCCGGCGGTGCTCGCCGCGCGGACGGGGGCACGCCTCGTACCGGTCGCCTGCCGCCGGCTGCCCGATGGGCACTACGAGGCGCAGCACCTGGATCCGATCGAGGTCCGCGACGGCTCCCCGGCCGGCGTGGCCCGGGCGACCCAGGCCATCGCCGACGCCGTGGAGACCATGGTCCGCGTCGCGCCCGCCCAGTGGTACACGTTCAAGCGCATGTGGCCGGCGACGGACGCCGAGGCGCAGACGCTGGCCGCGCGAGCCGCCGGCATGCTGGCCGACAAGGCGCCGGTCGAAGCGGCGGCGGCTGAGCCGGCCCCGGCATGAGCGAACCGCCGACCGGCACGCCGCGCCAGCGCCTCACGGCACGCCTCGTGGCGGCCGGCTCCGCCCTCGCCTGCCGGCTGCCGGGCGGCCCCCTTGAGCGCCTGGCCGACGCCCTTGGCGGGGCCCGCTACCTCCTCGCCCGGGCGCCGCAGCGGGACCTCGTGCGGGCCAACATGCGGCGGGTCTGTGAGGGCCTGGTGGCGGCCGGGCTGGCCACCCCGCGCGTCACGGCGGCCACGAGCGACCCGCGCGTCCTTGACGACCTGGTCCGCGGCGTCTACCGCCATCACGCCCGATACCTGGTGGAGTTGATGCGCGGGCCGACCATGACGGCCGCCTGGCTGGCGTCCCACCTCGTGATCGAGACGCCGGAGACGATCGACGCCGCCTACGCGCGCGTCGCCGCCGGCGGTGCCCTGCTCGCCCTCGGCCTGCATTTCGGGCCCGTCGAGATGCCCGCCATCTACAGCGCGGTGCGCAGCGGACGACGCGTCGCCGGCCCCATGGAGATCATCGACAATCCGCCGCTCCAGGCGTGGTTCACGGCCCAGCGGGAACGCCTGGGGGTGCAGGCCGTCATGCCGCCCGAGACGGCCGGGCCGGAGCTCCGGCGCACCCTCCGCGAGGGCGGCCTGGTGGGCATCGTGGCCGACCGCGACATCGCCGGCAGCGGCCGGCCGACCCGGCTGTTCGGCGCGCCGGCGCCCCTGTCGGCCGGCCCGGCCCTGCTGGCCCTGGAGAGCGGCGTGCCCACGTACGCCGTGGCCATCCGGCGGGTGGGGTGGAGTCGCTACGCGGGTCGCATGGTGCCGCTCGACCTGCCCAGCGGCGGCTCGCTGCGCCAGCGCGTCGAGGCCTTCATGGAAGGCGAGGCGCGCGCCTTCGAACGCCTCGTGGCCGCCGCGCCGGAGCAATGGTGGGCCCTCCTGTTCCCCATCTGGCCCGACCTCGTGCCCTCCACTGCGGCCGGCGCATGAGCGCCGTCGATCCCGCCGACGTGACGCGCCCCGGGCGGGCCGACCTGCACATCCACACCGCGGCCTCGGACGGCACGGCGCCCGTGACCGACGTCCTCGAGCGCGTGGCGGCGCGGGGCGACCTGGACGTCATCGCCATCGCCGATCACGACCGCCTGGATGCCGCACTCGCGGCGCAGGCCATGGCCCGCAGCCGGGCGTACCCCTTCCAGGTGGTCGTGGGCGAGGAGGTCAGTACTCGCGGGGGGCACCTGCTCGGGCTATTCCTGACCAGCCGCGTCCGGCCCTGGCGCTCGATGCGGGCCACGATCGCTGAGGTCCATGCCCAGGGGGGCCTGGCGGTGCCTGCCCATCCGTTCATCCCCTACCCGCTGTGCGTCAGCCGCCGCACGCTGCTGCGACTGCTGGCCGACCCCGACCCGAACGTGCATCCGGACGCCCTCGAGGTCTTCAACCCGACCACCATCGGCCGCCGCTGGCACCCCCAGGTGGTGGCCTTCGCCGCCCAGCACGGACTGCCGGGCATCGGCGACAGCGACGCCCACGAGCTGGACCAGATCGGCCAGGGCTGGACCGGCTTCCCGGGCCGCACCGCGGATGACCTGCGCCAAGCCATCCTGGCCGGCACGACGACCTGGCACGGCGACTTCTACCCGCGGTTCGCCCAGGTGGGCATGGTCGGCCGCCAGTACCGCAAGAAGGCCCTGGACCTCTCGGCCGACCTGGGCGGCCGCCTGCTGCGGCGAGGCACTGGCCGCGACCTGGGCTACCCGGGCGGACGCGAGCGGCCTGCTCGCTACGGAGCGGACACCGAGGAGGCCGGCCGGCCGTGAAGATCGGCCTCGTCACGCCCTACGTCTACCCCCTGCCGGGGGGCGTCAACGAGCACGTCCGGCACCTCTACGAGAACCTCCTGACGCGCGGCCATGACGTGCGCATCATCTCCAGCACGCACGGCCTGCAGAAGGCCAGCGAGGGCGACGTGATCCGCCTGGGCCGCGGCTTCAGCGTGCCCACCAACGGCTCCGTCGGCACGCTGACCCTCTCGCCGCGCTACCTGGCCCAGGCACGCGACCTGATCGCCGCGGAGCGCTTCGATCTGCTGCACTTCCACGAACCGCTGGTGCCGTTCCTGTCCCCCATCCTGCTGCGCGAATCCGATTGCGTGAACGTGGCGACCTTCCACGCCTATGCCGGCTGGAGCCCGGCCTACCAGGTCATCGGGCGGGCGGTGCGGGGGTCGGTGGCGCGGCTGCACGGCCGGATCGCGGTCAGCGCGGCGGCGCGCCACTTCATCGATCACTACTTCCCGGGCGACTACAAGGTCATCCCCAACGGGGTGGACCTGTGGCGCTACGAATCGGCGCGGCCCATCGCCAAGTGGCGCGACGGGACGCCCAACATCCTGTTCGTCGGCCGTTTCGAGGCCCGCAAGGGCCTGCCCGTGCTGCTCAAGGCGTACCGCACGCTGCGCCGCTCAGGACGGCCCTGCCGACTCCTCGTCGTGGGCTCCGGGCCGCTGGAGCGGGAGGTCCGGCGATACGTCCAGACGCGGCGCCTCCAGGGCGTCGAACTCCTGGGTCGCGTCAGCGATGAGGAGAAGGCCCGCTACTTCGCCACGGCGGACGTCTTCGTCGCCCCGGCCACCGGTCAGGAGTCGTTCGGCATCGTGCTGCTGGAGGCGATGGCCGCCGGGACGCCGATCGTGGCCAGTGACATCCATGGCTACAAGGGCGTCGTGCGGCGGGACGTGGAGGCGCTCCTCGTCGAGCCACGCGACCCGCACGAGCTGGCGGTGGCGCTGGCGACGCTCCTGGACGACCCCGCCGGCCGGGAGCGCCTGGCGGATGCCGGCCGACGCCGCGCCGAACAGTTCGGCTGGCCGCGCATCACGGCCAAGGTGGACGACTACTACGGCTTCGTCATCCGGCGCCTGGCCGCCCAGGGGCGGCTGCCCTCAGGCTTCCGCGCGGCGATCCCCGAACCGACCGACCGGGCCGAACGACCAGCCTAGGGCCAGGGCAGGCCGGCGGCGAGATGGAGGGCGATGTCGGCGGCGTCGGACACGCCACTCGGGCCACCCAGGACGACCATGGAGGGTGGTGCCAGCAGGTGCACCTCGTCGAGGACCTCCTGGGGCACGATGTCGCCACTCGGCACCAGCAGCAGCGGTCCGCCCAGCGGCGCGCCGGCCAGGGCGTCGGGGAAGTTCTCGCCGTTCGCCACGTAGAGGGTGTCGCCGGGGCTGTAGGTGGCCTGCGCGATGGCGACCGCCGTGCCGTACCGATCGGTGCCGCCCAGCCGCGTCACGCTCGTCGGCGCGCGGCTGGCGGTGTACTGCGCGAGGGCCGTCTGGATCGAGGCGGAGATCGAGGCCGTGCCGCCCAGGACGTAGATGTGCGTGGGCACGAGGCGCTTGAGTTCGGTGGCCGTACTGGCGGGGATGCCGCCGCTGACGAGGAGCACGGGCGCCCCGACGTGGGCCGCGGCGGCCGCGCCGGCCAGCGCGTCGGGGAAGTTGAGGCCGCTGGCGATGTAGACGGCGGCCGGATGCGCCGCGAACGTGGCCCTGGAGACCGCTGCCGCGGTGGCGTAGCGATCGCTCCCGGCGAGGCGGGTCACGGAACCGCTGGTGTAGCCCTGCAGCAGGCTCATGACCGGCCCGTCAACAGCACTCGTGCTGCCCAGCAGGACGATCCGGCCCGGTTGGAGCCGGGCCAGCTCCTGGGCGGTGCTCATGGGCAGCAGGCCGTTCTGGACCAGCAGCACCGGTCCGCCGTTCTTGCCGGCGGCCGAGGCCCCCGAGAGGGCGTCGGGGAAGGCCTGGCCGCTGCCGACGTAGACCACGCTGACGCCGGGCGCGAAGTTGGAGGCGGAGGTCTCCGCCGAGGTCGCGTAGCGGTCGATCCCGGAGATGCGGTCGGGGTCCACCGGCGGCGGCGGGGGCGGAGGCGGGGGCGGGCCCTTGATGAAGACGCCCGTCCAGTAGGTCCGACCGCTCGTCGCGTCATACGCGACGCCGATGCCGGCCGCCGTGTACGCCGCCGTGGTGATGATGGCGTAGTGGGGCGGTGAGGCATGCCAGTCGGTGGCGGCCTCGTCGGCCGACGGGCCCCAGCTGCCGTAGCCCGCGTTCCACTCGATGATCTCGCCCATGGCCGACCACTGGATGCCCGAGTCCTCGATCATGGAAAGGGCTGTCCGGCCGTCCGGCTGGGTGTGGGAGAAGTAGTGCAGCGTGGCCATGTTCATGGAGCGCTGCTCGGCGATCGCCTGGAGCCGGGGATCCATGATCACCGGGGCCAGGCCGACGGCGCTGCGCTGCCCATTCAGCAGGTCCAGCTCGTGAGCCTCTGCCGCGATCGGCGTCATCGATCCGCTGCTGGCGGAGGCATGCCGGGCGCCGCCCGCCGGCGCGACCACGCAGGCCAGCGCGAATACGAAGGCGACGGCGGTGCTGAGGGTGGGGCGTCGAGCGATGGTCAAGATCCGATCGTGTCCGGGGCACACGCGTGATGGACGGCGACATGGAGCGCCGTGCTACCCCGCCAGTCTGGGCGCCCTCACCGCCACGACCATAGCGCACGGGTCCCGCCTGCGGACTCGTCGATGGTACGGGCGGCGTGCTCAGACCCGGTCAGGCGGTGCCCGCTGTCAACGCGTTACCGGCTCGTCGGGGTCCGGCCCGGGGCCACGGAGGAGTTCCAGGCGCTGGGCGCGGCGCGTCCACGCGGCGTACATCACGGCCAGGGCCAGGGCCGCGGTGACCAGCACGAGCGACCCGGACTGGAGGCCCAGCACCTGCAGCGTCTGCGGCGGGTCGGTGTTGACGGCGAACTGGAAGTCGTACACGTAGGTCGGCAGAGGCAGGACCTGGAAGATGTTCTTGAGGCCGGTCGGGATGGGCAGGCCGGCGATGTCGGCGTAGAAGATGACGAACCACAGGGCGGCGGCACCCAGGATGCCGATCACGAAGCGATGCGGGTCGCGCATCGTGAGCACGAACCAGGCGGCGACCGCCAGCGGCACGGTGCCGATGATGGCGAACGCGTAGGGCCCCAGCGCGCCGAGCGGGGCGGAGATCAGGGACTGGTCCCCGAACCGCGACTGGGCCAGGGCCAGGGCGGCCAGCAGGGCCGCCGCGGTGAGCACGAGCCACGGCGCGCCTGAGTGGAGCAGGCCGCCCCCGCCGGGGCGTTGGCGGCCGGCCGTGAAAGCCCGCTCGGCGAGCACCAGGCGCAGCTGCCAGAGCAGGATGGCGCCGCCGACGATGAGGACCACGGCGGAGGCAGCGACCCGCTCGGTGAGCACGAACGGCATGCTCACGAAGCCGCAGACCTGCGAGTTGGGCGCCACCCGGGAGGTCCCGGCCAGCGCACACAGCGGCACGCGGGCCAGCCACAGGAGCGGCGCCGCCACCAGGGCACCCGCGGCGGCCAGGCGGGCCAGCAGCCAGGTGCGCGGCGAGGGACCGTGCCATAGCTCGGCCAGCCAGTAGGCCACGGCGGCGAAGAGGAACGGCAGCGCCGTGTAGTAGTGGTACTGGAAGCTCGCCCGGTCGATGCGTGACCAGGAGAGCCACTGGCAGACGAAGCCGATGACCAGGATCGTCAGGGCCAGGCTCCGCCGCGCCCAGGCCTGCCAGGCGGCCCAGGCCATGACCGGCACGCCGAGCCAGAAGATCACCAGGTTGCCGGCGTCGTACGTGATGCCGGTCGTGTCGTTGGCGTAACCCTGCTGGAAGAACCACACCGGCTTGAAGTCGAAGGGCCAGGCCCACCACGGCGACGACGCAGGATGGGAGGCGCGCAGGTCGTTGTGGTAGTTGTACATCTGGATCTGGAGGTCCAGCAGCGTCTGGCCCGTGTGGCCGGCCGGGTAACCGGTGAACCACTGGTTGCCCAGGGCGATCCACGGCGCGTAGCTGATGACGTAGACGACGAGCGGGACGAGCGTGAAGCAGGCCAGGGCGAGCAGCCATGGCGCGCCCAGGAACGCGCCGGGGATGAGCCATCCCTGGTCGGGGGCCTCGGCGGGCGGGGGGTCGGCGGGTCCGGCACGCACGCGGGCCAGGGGGCCCAGGCCGCTCCGGCCGGCCAGCGAGAAGGCGACCAGGACCGCGGCCGCGAGGACGAGGAAGGCGGCCCCCACCAGGACGAGGTTGCCGGGCGTGGCCGAGGCACCGGTCGCCGGCGCCCGCCCGCCGAGCACGATGCCCGCCAGGAGCGCCAGCCCGCCGGCCGCGGCCGGGGCACCGACCGCGAAGCGCACCTCGTCGAGCGTCCAGCGGATGGGGCGCACGACGATGGCCGCCGCCAGGACCCCGGTGAGGATGACCATCAGGACGAGGAAGCTCGCATCGCCGATCGGCGCGCCGGCGGAGGTGGCGCCGATGGCCAGCCAGCCCAGCACGCCCGTCAGGCCCACCATGGCCGCGAGGGCCAGGAGGCGGCCCAGCGCTGAGCGCAGCAGCACGAGCAGGACGATGCCGCCGATGGCGTAGGCGCCGACCCACTTGGAGGCGAGGGCCAGGCCCAGCAGGACGCCGATGGCCGGGATGGCCAGGGCCACCACCCAGCGGCGACGCCACAGCCCCATGTAGATCGGCACGAAGAGCATGTAGGCGGCCACGATGAAGAGGGCCACGTACGTGTCGTTCATGGCGATCCGCGACTGGGCGAAGAACATGCCGTCGACCAGCACCAGGCCCGCGGTGAGGAGGGCCACGGAGCGCCGGCGGAAGAGCATGCGCACGAGGAGGTAGAGGCAGCCCAGCAGGAGGGCGCCGGCGATGACGCCCATGATCCGCCAGGCGTAGGCGTGGTTGCCGATGTCCACCACGGCCAGCTGGCCGGCTGAGTCCACGGCCAGGAGCTGCTGGCGATCCTGGGCCGGGCGCTGGGGCTGCGTGTCCAGGGTCATGGCGATGGTCGAGAACGGCAGGCGGGCGTCGGCGAAGACGGCGTTGCCGTGCGGCTCCACGACGTACACCGTGTCGCTGCTGCCGTCGGCCGTGCGGCCCAGGACGTGGATGATGTTGGACGACTCGTCCCACGCCACCGCCCGGACCGGGCCGGGCATCTTGAGGGTGCCGCCCAGCGTGGTCCCGCCCGAGGCCGGCACCGCCACCCAGCTGAGCGACGACTCGCCGGCGGCGTAGATCGTGGGCTGGTCGAGCCCGTTCATCAGCACCAGCCCGGTGGCTGCCTCGGGCAGCGTCAGCTGGCTCGTCGAGACCAGCGTCGCCGCGTCCCGCAGGTCCAGCGTGTCGCCCTCGGCGACCGCCACCGCGCCGGCCCCGGAGTCCGTGGGCACGGCGACCAGGGCGGCCGCCGACGGATCGGCCACCGAGGCGGACTGGCTGCCGTCGGCCGTGGCCAGGCTGACCAGCTGGTGGGCCGTCGTGATGGCCTCGACGTGGGCGCCGTCGGACGACACGATGACGGTCGCGACCGGGCCGCCGAACGTGCCGAGGCGCGTCGCCACGGGCGCCGCCGCGGAGGTGGCGAGGCGCATGGCGTCGAGGTCGGCCGTCTGGATGGTCCATAGCCCGCCCGCGTCGTCGGCCACGTACAGCACGTGGTTGCCCTCATCGACGGCCAGATGGACGGCCACCCGCCCCTGGCCAAGGGCCACGGTCGCCACGACCTGCCGCGTGGCCAGGTCGTAGGCCACGACGCCGCTCGGGGTGGCCGTGTAGAGGCGGTCGCCATCACGCTGGTCCGGTTGGTCGGGCGGGCTCCAGCGCGTCTCGGTCACGGCGTCGGTGACCGGCCCGCCCAGATCGGCCGTGCCCGTCACGTTGTCGTCGCCGAAGGCCACGAGGCCGACGGCGATGAGGTACTTGGCCAGGTGGGGGTGGGTGAACTCGTAGATGTCGTGGGGCTCGCCGTAGCGCCAGTCCTGCAGGAACTCGGTCGCCGTGCGGGCGTGGTAGACCTCGTCGAAGATCATGCCGAAGGGCTGGCCAAGGTCCCACGTCCGCAGGACCATGGCGGCCACGATCAGGATGAGCACCACGAGCCCGTCCAGCCGGTCGGGCAGCCCGAACGGCTCGCGCCGCAGCTCGCCGCTGCGGTCACGCCGCAGCGAGCGGGCCATCAGTCCGCGCAGCAGGCCCGATCGCCGGGGAGCCTGGAGACCCGGTGACGCCAGCGGCGCCGGGGCCGGAGCCCGTGGTGCCGGCGGCGGCCGGTCGTAGGGGTCGACCTCCGGCGGCCGCGCCCCGAGGCCCGCCAGGCGGCGCAGCGGCCCGGCGACGAGGTCGCTGATGGGCCGCAGCGACCAGGCCACGACGAGGAACCCGCCCGTCTGGAGGATGACGCTCAGGAGCACCCCGCCAAAGCTCCGCATGTCGGCCCCGAAGGGCAGGCCGCTGACGTTGGCCGTGCCGTAGTTGCCGACCGTGAGGATGCCGTGCAGGTTGATGAACGAGCCGATGGCGAGGACCAGCGTCAGGACCCGGAAGCGCCGCGAGTTGACCGCCAGCAGCGGCAGGAAGACGAAGACGGGGAAGAGGTAGCGCTCGTGCACGCGCGTGGGCAGGATGAAGAAGGCGAGCGACAGGAAGACGGCGGTCAGCAGGATCGAGCGGCGTGAATCGCGCCACGCGAGCTGGATGGCCCCCACGGCGAAGCCCAGGCCCAGCAGCAGGGCCCCGATCGTGAAGCCGTTGAGCCCAGCCAGCAGGGGCACCTGGTCGGACGACCAGCCCCCGCCGGCGGCCAGCGAGGCCTGCCCGCCGGAGCCGATGAGCGCCCATGGGTCATAGGCATTGACGCTCAGGTAGGGATAGCCGGCGGCCGTGTCGCCCATGCGCGAGATCAGCGTGGGCACGTCCAGGCCGAACGGGGTGATGAGGACGAAGAGGACCACCGCCCCCACCGCCGCACAGCTGACGAGGCGCCAGATGCCCTGTTCCTCCACGACCCACGAACGGAGCGCCCGGGGTACCGCTGTCGCCCGCGGTCCCGATCCGATGAGGAAGAGGTGGCGGCGCAGGAGCGTCACGCCGATGAGCGGCGCGAGGACGATGCCGAACTGCGGCTTGACCAGCGCCGCCACGACGGCGAAGCCGACGGCGGCCTCGGAGAAGCCGTCGATCAGGAAGGCGATGGCGACGAGCATGACCAGCGCGCCGACGGCGTCGATCTGGCCCCACAGCGCCGAGTCGTACCAGGTGACCGGGTTGAAGAGGTAGAGCGCGGCGGCCCCCAGCGCCGCGCCGCGGGCGTCCGATCGCGTCCCCAGCCAGCGGCGGACGAGGCGGTACAGGAGGTAGGCGATGCCCAGGTCGGCGGCGATCGCCGGCAGCTTGATGAGCCCGCCCACGATCGTGTCGGGCAGCGGCAGGACGATCCCACCGAAGGTGATCGTGCCGCCGCCCAGCAGGTCGGCCACGCCGCTGCCGATCGAGCCCAGGATCCACAGCACGTAGAGGTAGCCGGGCGGGTAGTCGGCGAAGCCGGCGTTGGCGTAGAAGCCGCCGGGGCCGCCGTGGGCGAGCGTCAGGGCCCACGAGGTGAAGCTGCCGATGTCGCTCTGGAAGCCAGAGCCCGGGAAGAGGACGTATGCGATGATGAGTCGCAACGCCAGCCCGACCAGGAGCAGGATGGCGATGGCGGGGATGGCCGAGGGCGACCCGTCCGAGCGTCTCGGCGCCGTGCGCCCCGGTGCGGCCTCACCCGGCCGAGGCGCTGTCGAGTCCAACCGGCCTCCTGCACGAGCGACGAGTGGCCCGCAGTATAGCAACGGCCCGCCCCGTTCCCCCGCCTCGCCCCAGGTCGGTCGCCGACCGTCTCCGCGCGCGGCTGGACGGCCTTGACCCGACCTGGATCGGCGTCGCCGTGTTCGTCGCCGCGCTCGTCATCTACATCGCCTCGAATCCGGCGCGCCAGAACGTCTACGACCACTTCGTGTGGCAGGCCGACGCCTACCTCCACGGCCGCTTCGCCATCACCTGGCCGGTCGTCACGGACGGGTTCCGCAACGACTACTTCCAGGACGTCTACCCGCTCCCCTCGGCGCCGGGCTACGCGCTCCTGCCGTTCCCGCCGCTGCCGGCCGTGCTGCTCATCCCGTTCGTGGCCCTGGGCGGCCTGGGCACCGACGCGGCGCTCCTCGTGGCCTGCCTTGGCGCGGTCAACGTGGCCCTCGCCTGGCGCCTTGCCTCGCACGTCACGGACGACCGCCTGGCGGCCCTCGTGGCGACCGCCTTCTACGGCTTCGGGACGGTCGCCTGGTACGCGGCGATGCTGGGCAGCACGTGGTTCGCGGCCCACGTGGTGGCCAGCTTCTTCGTCTTCCTGGCCGTCACCCTCGCCGTCGACGGCGAACAGCGCGACCGGGCACGGGCCGCCGTGCGGCGCCTGCCCTTCGACGGGCGGCAGTTCGTGGCCGGCCTCGTCTTCGGCGTGGCGGCGCTGGCGCGCCTGACGACCATCCTGGGCCTGCCGTTCTTCGTCGTCGTCGGCAGCGGGGGGAGCATCTGGCGACGGGGCCTCTCCGCCGCCCTCGGCGCAGCCATCCCCGTCGCCGTCCTCCTGGCCTACAACCTGGCCTCGTCGGGCCAGCTCTTCGAGCCGGGCTACGACTACCTGTACCAGACCGAGACGGTACCCATCCCCGGCGGCCTCCTGGCCCAGGTCTTCCCGGCCCTCCAGGCCATCGGCTACCACCCCGGCACGTGGAGCGCGGAGGACCTGCATTACCTGCCCCAGAACCTGCTGATCATGCTGGCCTGGCTGCCCACGGTCCAGCCGCAGTGCGGGGTCGAGGGGCTCTTCTCCACCACCTGCGCGCTGATCCGGCCCGACCCGCTGGGCATGAGCCTGCTGCTCACCAGCCCGGCCTACCTGCTGGCCATCCCGGCGCTCCTGGCCGACTGGCGCGACCGCCTCGTCATCGGCGCCACGGTGGCAGTAGCCGTGATCGCCGGGGCCGACCTGGTCCATTTCAGCCAGGGCTGGGTCCAGTTCGGCTACCGCTTCAGCAACGACTTCGCGCCGTTCGCCCTGATCCTGGTCACGCTGGGTATCGCCCGGCTGGGGCTGCGCCGCGCCGTCGTGGGCCTGGTGGCCGCCTCGGTCCTCATCAACGCCTGGGGCGTCTTCTGGGGCGTGGCCCTGGGCTGGTGAGGCGCCTCTATACTCGCCGCGATGTCGAACCCTGACGGGGTGGCGGCCGCCCCGCCAGAGGCGAGCGCGGCCGTCGTGCCCGCCCTCTCCTACTTCTTCCCCGCCCACGACGAGGCCGAGAACATCGAGGCGCTCGTGGCCGAGGCCCTGGCTGCCCTGCCCGCCCTGGCCCAGCGCTTCGAGATCATCACCGTCGACGACGGCAGCCGCGACGGCACGGGGGCCCTGGCCGACCGCCTGGCCGCCGAGCACCCCGACGTCGTGCGCGCCGTGCACCACGAGGTCAACCAGGGTTACGGGGCGGCCCTGCGCAGCGGCTTCCGGGCGGCGCGCTACCCGCTGGTGGGCTTCACCGACGGCGACCGCCAGTTCCGCGTGGCCGACCTGCGCTTGCTGCTCGACCGTCTCGAGGCGCCCGACGCCCCCGACGTGGTCGTGGGCTACCGCCTGCGGCGGGCGGACGCCACGGTGCGCCTCCTGTATGCCCGCGTCTACCGCTGGTGCCTGCGCCTCTTCTTCGGCCTGAACGTGCGCGACGTGGACTGCGCCTGCAAACTCTTCCGGCGCGAGGCCCTCACCGGCGTGCGGCTGGAGTCCGGCGGGGCGTTCCTCTCCGCCGAGCTGCTCATCAAGCTGCGCGCCCGCGGCGCCCGCCTGGCCCAGGTGGGCGTGCCGCATCACCCGCGCGTGGCAGGCCAGGCCTCGGGCGCCAACCCGCGGGTCGTCCTGCGCGCGGTGCGCGACTTCTGGCGCCTCCGTATCCGCCTGTGGGTGGCCCGCGACCGCGCCCTGGCGCGCGGGCTGCCGGTCCTCGGCAGCGAGGCCTAGCTCTCGCCCTCCGGCGGGTCGGGCACGTCCAGGGAGTTGACGAACTCGCGGAACACGGAGAGGCGCTCCTCGTCGATCGTGTCGGCCTCCGCCGGCGTCACGCCGGCGCGGTCCAGGACATCATCCGTGGCGTAGATGACGACGCCCGCCCGGAGGGCCAGGGCGATCGCGTCGCTCGAGCGGGCGTCGACGTCGACCGTCCGGTCGCCCAGCTCCATGATCAGCCGGGCACGGTAGGTCTCGTCGGCGAGCTCCGAGATGATGACCTGCTTGAGCTGCACACCGAGCTCGTCGAGGGCGGTGGCGAAGAGGTCATGGGTCAGCGGCCGCTCGGGCACGACGCCCTGGAGCCGCCGGGCGATGGCGTCCGCCTCGTTGGCCCCGACCCAGATGGGCAGGTAGCGGTCCCGGTCGGCTTCCTTGAGGATCACCACGTGCTGCGACGTCAGCATGTGGATCCGCACGCTCTCGACGACCATCGCGTTCAGCCCTGGCGGCATGCGAGCGATTCTACGCCCGGTCCGGCGTGGCTCAGCGCTTGGGGGTGGCCTTGGGCTTGGCCGTCGGCTTGGGCGTGATGTGCGGGCTCGGCGAGGGGCTGGCCGAGGGTGACGGCGAGGCGCCCGGGCCGGTGATGGCGGCCAGCGGGCTGACCATGACCTGGTCGGCGGTGATCCACACCAGCGCCGGCGGCTGGCCCGCCTTGCCCAGCACGACGGCCATGCCGCGCAGCCCGTCGAAGCCGGTGCCGCCGTCGGCCACGAGGAACTGGCCGACGTAGCTGCCGTCGGTGCGCGAGAACTCGACGATGCGGGCGTGGCTGGAGTCCCACACCCACAGGCGGTCGGTCGGGGCGGCGCCCGTGGCGTTGAGCAGCCGGTAGTCGTGGCCGGGCCGCATGTCGCCCTGGTCGGGCGGGGTGTCCAGCGAGAACGAGCTCGCCTGGCCGCTGAAGTAGCGGGTCACACCGTCGCTGGCGAGGGTGAAGACGTAACCGTCCACGATGTCCAGGTCGTGCACGCCCGACAGGTCGGTGGGCACCGTCAGGTAGTCGGAACTGGTGACGTAGCCGCCGCCGGCCGCGGTGGGCTGGTAGCGCACGATCTGGCGCCCGGCCGGATCGACCGTGTAGAAGTTGTAGAGGCCGGTGTTGAAGTTGCGCAGGTAGGCCGCGATGGCCGACACGTCCGGGGCCAGGGGGGTCGGCGCGGTGATGGAGAGGCGCGCCAGCGTGCCGTCGCCCTTGGCGTCGGACGGCGCCCAGCGCCACAGGCCCTGCGCGGCATCCACGATCAGGACATCCGGCCCGGCCGTGGTCAGCAACCGCGGGGCGGCGATGCCCTTCTGGCCCTTCTGGACCACGATCTTGGCCGTCCGCGCCGCGAGGTCGATGCGGATGACCGAGCCGTTGGCCGTGTCGACGATGTAGGCGGCGCCGTCGGGCCCGACGATGAGGCCCTGCAGGTCCGGGTTCGCGTCGATCTTGTCGAGGGTCAGGAGCGCCTGCGAGGTCGTGTAGCTGACGTCGTAGAGCTGGTCCAGCGCGCCCGACACCTGCCCCTTGAGGTCGACCAGGGCCGACGCCGGCGCTCCGAACGCGGTCGCCTGGGTGAGCTGATGCCACGCGTCCTGGAGGATGGTGTGGGCTCGCGTCGGCTCGTTGACCAGGAGGTTGCCGTTGGTCACCTGGGCCATGTCGTCGGTAGCGGCCTGGATGGCCTGCTGGGCGTTGCTCACGGCGGCCACGTTGGGACGGCTCAGCCCGCCGATGAACCAGACCACGCCGGCGAGGGCCACCAGCAGCACGAGGAAGCCCAGGAAGGCGATGGCCAGGCGCCGTTGCGAAGCGGTCCGGTCGGCCAACGGCACGACGCGGCGGTAGGAGGTGCGGCGACGGGGCAGCAGGTCGGTCAGGTGCTCCATGGCGTCGGCGGCTGCCCCGGACATCGCCTCGCGGGCGACCCGCGCCCCGCCCTGCACGGCGCTGGCGGCCCCCACGAGCGGGTCGGCCAGGGGGATCGGCGACCGGTCGGGCGCGCCCGCCAGCGGTTCGGCGGCCCGCACGGGCACCAGCTTGCGGTCGGTCCGCGTGGCCGGCATCTCGGCCGCCTCCATGACCATGAGGGCGTCCGATTGCTCGCCGCCGCCGGCCACGAAGAGGTGGTGGAGGTGCTCCGCCGCCGACTGCGGGTGGAGCGTCACGGCGGCGTTCTTGATCTCCTCGAGGCCGACCGTGGTGGTCACGTTGTGGGCGCTCAGGATCAGCGTGTCGCCGACGACCATGTCGCCGCGCCAGACGTCCACCTCGACCTCGCCGGCGGCCGGCAGGCCGGCCCCGCGCTCCTCCTCCGGGAGGGTCAGGAGGCGCGCCTGGCGCACCAGGAAGGCGTCCGCATCACCGATGGTCGCCACATACAGCTCGTGACCGCGGACGACCGCCACGGCCGCTCCGATGGCCCCCGCCGCCAGGCCGTGGCTCTCGCGGCCATGGCGCAGGCGCTGGTTGGCGCTGCGGACGGCCTTCTCGAGGCACACGGGGATGCCGGCTGATTCGTCGTAGTAGTACTGCCGCTCGATCGTCTCGGCGACCAGGCGCGTGGCCTCGCCGGCCCGGCTGCCGCTGCCCGGGCGGCCGGTCACGATGGCGTACAGGTTGCCCTTGGAGCGACTGGTGGAGCCGATCGTCGGCTCCTGCACGACGATCGTGTCGGGCGAGGTCGGCAGGCGGTCCGCGGCGGCCACGAGGCCCGGCTTGAGGTGCAGTCGGACGGCCATGGGGCGCCTAGTCTACACGCGCCCGTCCGGCGCTCCGCTGGCGGCTCCCGGTGGCCGGCCGGGTGGCCGTGGGGGCCGGACGACGACCCGCAGCTCCCGCATGTGGCGGCCGCCGGGCGCCTGGGCGAAGGCCGCCAGCAGCTCGTCCGCCCGCAGGGCCAGTTCCTGGGCCACGATCGGCGACGGCGCCGCGGCCACGATGGTGCCGTCCTCACGGAGGTCAAGGAGTGTGCTGGCGCCGGCCGCGGCGGGCACCCGTTCGGCCACCAGCCGGCTCCAGGCCGCCATCGCCCGGCCGCGCATGAGCGGCTCCTCCAGGCCCAGGGCCTGGGCGGCGGGTGGCAGGAGGTCGCCCAGGCGCCGCATCGGGCGACGACGATTCGTCATGCGGCGGTCCGATCGACACGACCGGCGGTGACGCGCCAGGCGGTCGAGGCGGCCACGAGCTCGGGGTCCAGGTCGGCCAGGGCGGTCGTGGTGATGAAGGCCTGGGGCAGGGCCTGGATGCGGCGCACCAGGTGGGCCCGCCGCAGCGGATCGAGCTCGCTGAACACGTCGTCGAGCAGGAGCAGCGGTGGCTCGCCCTCCGGCGAGGTCAGCAGGTGGACCTCCGCCAGCTTGAGGGCCAGGATCGCCGTCCGTTGCTGGCCGCGCGAGGCGAACGCGGCCAGCGGCCGGTCGTCCAGCCGGAAGACGATGTCGTCGCGGTGGGGCCCGACCAGGGTGGCCCCGTTCCACAACTCCTTGTCGGCCGTCTCGGCCAGCCGGCGACGGATGGCGTCGGCCGGCGACTCGGATGCCTCGGCCGGCGCGTTCGTCACGTAGCCCATCGCCAGGCGGCCCTCGCCGGGTGCGATCTCGGCATGGGCCGCGGCCAGCGGCCCGTCCAGGTCGGCCAGCGTGGCCAGGCGGCCGGCCACGATGGCCCCGCCCTCGTCGACGAGGAGCGCGTCCCAGTAGGGCAGCTGGTCGCGGGTCGCGGTGCCCTCGCGGATGGCTCGCAGCAGGCTGTTGCGCTGGGCCAGGGCTCGACCGTACGTGGCAAGCGCCCGGCCGTGGCCCGGCGACCGCGCCGCGGCCAGGGCATCAAGGGCGGCCCGCCGCAGGGCCGGCGAACCGACCACCAGGAGCATCTCCTCCGGCGCGAAGAGCACGACCCGCAGCGCCTGGCCCAGGGCCGGGGCGCGGCGCGGCACGCCATTGATGCGGATGCGCTTGCGGGCGGCCGTCCCCGCGGCGGGCCGCGGGATCACGACCTCCACGACATCGGGCCCGTGGGCCGGGCCGTGGCTCACCCCGGCCTCGAGGCGGGCCATGTCCCCCGACCAGGCCACCAGCTCGGGGTCCGCGGCCCGGTGCGAGCCGCCGCGGGCCAGGACGACGAGTGACTCGACGAGGTTGGTCTTGCCCGCCGCGTTCGCCCCGTACAGGATCTGCGGTCCGGGCGGCGGCTCGACGACGAGTTCCTCGTAGCTGCGGAACCCCGTCACGACCAGGCGATCGACGCGCATCGCTGCCCTCCGGCGCGTGCGGGCACGGCCGGACCGCTGGCCGTCAGGACGGGGTGCGGACCGGCATGATGACGTGCACATAGCCCGGGTCGCCGACCGGCTTCATGACGCCCGGCGAGAGCGGCCCGCTGAACTCCAGGGCGACCTGCTCGGCGCGCACGTTCTGGAGCGCCTCCTGCAGGTAGCGGGCGTTGAAGGCGATCGTCATCGGCTCGCCTTCCACGGCCGCCTCGACCTGGCCCTCCGTGTCGCCCACATCGGCCGCGGCGGCGATGGTCAAGAGCCCGCTGGAGGCCTCCTCCACCCGCACCTTGACGACGTTGGCGGAGTTGCTGGCGATGAGCGCGGACACGCGCACGGCCTTCAGCAGAGCCTCGCGATCGACCACCGCCCGGGCGGTGAACGAGCTTGGCATGACCTGCTGGTAGTTGGGGAACTGGCCGTCGATGAGGCGGCTCACCAGCTCCGTACCTTCGAGGTGGAAGACGACCTGGTTCTTGGCCGGCGCCAGCAGGATGTCGACCGGGTCGTCCGTGTCGGTCAGCAGCCGCTCCAGCTCCATGTAGGTGCGGGCCGGGACGACCACGCTGGTCTCCTCCACGGGATCCAGGGTCGTCAGGGTCTTGACCGCGATGCGGTAGTTGTCGGCGGCCGCCAGGGTCACGCGGTCGCCCTCGAAGCGGGTCAGGACGCCGGTCAGGATCGGGCGGGCCTCGTCGGTGGCCGCGGCGAAGGCGACCTCGCTGAGCGCCTGGCGCAGGGCGCGCTGGCTGATGCGGGTCGTGGGCCGCTCGCCGGCGGCGGGGATGACCGGGAACTCCTCCGCGTCGATCCCCCGCAGGGTCGCCTTCTGGCGCCCGCAGTGCAGGCGCATGGTGCCGTCCTCGACCTCCAGGTCGACGCGTTCGGACGGCTGCAGGGAGTTGACCACGTCGGACATGAGGCGGGCCGGGACGGTCAGGGCGCCGTCCGTCTCGATGCGGCCGGGCACCCAGACGGTGATGCCGATCTCCAGGTTGGTGGCCGTCAGCTTGAGGCCGGCGTCCTCTGTTCGCAGCAGGACGTTGGCCAGGACGGGCAACGCGCTGCGGGAACTCACGGCCCGGCTGACGACCTGGAGGCCGCGCGCCAGGTTCTCCTGCATCACCGAGAGCTTCACGGTCGGGGGTCTCCCTCGAGCCGGGAGGCCGCCATCTTGCGGCTTCCACGGGTCGGTCGTGGTGGGTGGTCCTTCTTCCTGAATCTTCTCATCTACTCATCACCGTCATATGCCTGTGGACACGGTGGAAGTCCGTGTGTGAGGCCACATCACGGGTCGGTGGATGGACCAGGGGGAGGGGGTGGAAAGCCGGGCTTCCGGATGGGACGGACGGTGGGAAGTGGCGCCGCTGGGCCGGGCGTGGTCTCCGGTGAAGGGGTCCCCTGGCGGACGGCTTGTCCACAAGTGACCCGTGTTATCCACAGATTCAGGCGGCTTCTCCACAGGAACAGGTCCGGGAAGGGGTCGCGGCGACCTCTGGCGACGACTGGCGGGCAGGCCCTCAGTCGGCGTAGAGCAACTCGCGGACGGCCGCCAGCTCGCGGCGCAATTCGTCGTTCTCGGCCGTCTCGCGGGCGATCTTGTCGCACGCGTACAGGACGGTCGAATGGTCGCGTCCACCCAGCTCCGCGCCGATGCGCATGAGCGAGACGTCGGTCTCCGAACGCATCAGGTACATGGCGATCTGGCGCGGCGTCACGATGGCCTTGTCGCGCTTCTCCCCGCGCAACGCGTCCAGGTCCACGCCGTAGTAGTCGGAAACGGCCTGGGCCACGCGCTCGGGGGTCACGCTCCGCTTCTTGGGGTTGTACAGGACGTTGGAGAGGACCGCCTGGGCCAGCTCGATGGTGATCGGCTGGCCGCCCATGCTGGCATAGGCCACGATGCGGTTGAGGGCGCCCTCCAGCTCGCGGATGTTACTGGCCACCTTGCGGGCGATGAACTCGATGACGTCCGAGCCCACGCCGACCGCCTGATCCTCTGCCTTGGCCCGCAGGATGGCGATGCGCGTCTCCAGGTCGGGCGCCGTCAGGTCGGCGATGAGGCCCCATTCGAAGCGGCTCCGCAGACGCTCCTCCAGGGTCAGGATGGCCTTGGGCGGCCGGTCGCTGGAGAGGACGATCTGTTTGCCGTCCTCGTGGATGGCGTTGAAGGTGTGGAAGAACTCTTCCTGGGTCCGTTCCTTGTCGGCGATGAACTGGATGTCATCGATCAGGAGCAGGTCGATCTTGCGATAGCGGGCCCGGAACTCGTCGATCTTGCCCTGCTGGATGCTGGTGATGAACTCGTTGGTGAACTTCTCGCTCGTGGCGTAGACGACGCGCTTGCGGGGCAGCCGCGAGAGCACCTGGTTGCCGATGGCGTGCATGAGGTGCGTCTTGCCCAGGCCCACCCCGCCGTACAGGAAGAGCGGGTTGTAGGCGTGCCCGGGCCGCTCGGCGACCGACAGGCTGGCGGCGTGGGCGAGCCGGTTGGCCGAGCCGACGATGAAGGTGCCGAAGGTATACCGGGGGTTGAGGCCGACCGCCGCGCCCTCGCCCCCCACCCGGGTCGGCTCAAGCCGGACCGACCGGTTCTCGTCGTTGCTTTCGCGCACCGGAGCGGGCGCCTCGCGCACCTCGAACTCGACGGTCACGCTGTAGCCCACGACCCGCGCCAGCGTCTGGCTGATCAGCGAGCGATAGCGGGTCTCCAGCCAGTCCTTGGCGAAGCCGTTGGGGACCGCCACGCGGAAGCGGCTGTCGTCCACCTCCACGAGCGCGGTGTCGCGCAGCCACGTCTCGTAGTTGGCGGGCGAGAGGGACACCTGGAGCTCGCCCAACGCGGCGCGCCACACCTGCTTCGCGTCCATCGATAGCACGACCCCGAGACTGGATGATGACCATGGACTGGGCTGCGGGACTCGCTGCCGGCCGACCCGACTGGGTTCGCGCGGGCGGCTCGAACAGGCGGCGACGGGCTGTCGGGCTGGGTCCCGGGCGTGACCGGCGGGCCGTCTCCTGGCGCACCTCCGGCGTCCCGGCGCTGGGGGTCGAAAGAGAGTAGCACCGCCCCGAGCGGCCCTGCAACGATGAAGTTCGGATACTCCCTGGGAGTACTGACGATCGGCGCCCCGTGGGGCCGGTGACGGGGGATGATGCCACTCCGCGGGGGCGCCTGCAGCGCCGTCGCGCAGCCCCGCGTCAGGCCACGGGATCCCCCGGCGCGGCGCCCTCATCGACGCTCAGGAGGGGGATGCGGCCGTCCTCCGGCAGCGCGCCAAGGACCAGCACCTCGCTGCTGAAGCCGGCGATGCGCTTGGGGGCGAAGTTGGCGACCACCACCACGAGGCGCCCCACCAGCGCCGCCGGATCGGCGTACGTGCCAGGCAGTTGGGCCGAGCTGCGCCGCAGGCC
Source organism: uncultured Anaerolineaceae bacterium (assembly GCA_964518505.1). GTDB lineage: Bacteria > Chloroflexota > Limnocylindria > Limnocylindrales > CSP1-4 > DASPUH01. The sequence continues at coordinate 64,985 of CAZFGT010000003.1, forward strand.
GCCCGGGCCCAGGTCGATGGTCAGGCGGTAGGCCGGTCGCCGCGCCTCGGGGAACGCTTCGGCGGCCACGATCCGGCCGACCCGCAGGTCCAGGCGCTCGAAGTCGGCCCACGACGCCGAGCCGGGCGGCAGGAGGGGACGGGTCGTGCTCATCGGCCCGATGGTAGCCTCCAGCGGCGCTAAGCTGCGCCGATGGATCTGGGCCTTCAGCTCGACCTTGGCCTGCGCATCCTGCTGGCGGCCATCGGCGGCGCGGCCATCGGCCTGGAGCGGGAGATCCACGATCATCCGGCCGGCATGCGCACGCACCTGTTGGTGGCCATGGGTGCCGGCCTGTTCGCCGTGCTGAGTGGCACCGGCTACCAGGACGCCTTCCACCAGGGCATCGCGGCCGCGCCCGACCCGACGCGGATCGCCGCCCAGATCGTCACCGGCGTGGGCTTCCTGGGGGCCGGCGCGATCATCCACCAGGGCAACATCATCCACGGCCTGACGACCGCCGCGAGCCTGTGGGCCACGGCCGCCGTGGGCCTCGCCGCGGGGACCGGCCAGTACATCCTGGGCTTCGTGGCCGTGGCCATCATGCTCATCAGCCTGGGGCCGCTGAACGCCATCGCCGCGCGCATCCACCCCACCGGCTCGCACGCCGTGACGATGCGTATCGAGATCGCCGCCCTCGACGTGCTGGGGGCCGTGTCGGCGCGCATCGCCGCCGCCAACGCCGATCTCCTGTCGATCAACAGCCGCAAGCTGGGCAAGGGCCGCTACGAGATCACGCTGGGGGTGCGCATGCCGCGCCGCACCTCGGCCAACGAGCTGATCGCCGGCCTGACGAGGGTGGAGGGGGTCGAGAGCGTCGACGCCTCGGACAACGCCGAGACCTGAGTAGGCTTCGGCCGGCCCGGGGGGCGACGGACGTGCGGGACCGGTCCGTTCGTTTGACACCCGTTCCGAGCGGTTCCTATAATCCCGCGTTGATCGACGCGCCACGGCGGGACGGACCGAACCCGGTTCCGACACCTCGCAGCGGCGCGTTCGGTGCCTCTCAGGGACCAATGGGGCCCGTCCCGCCCCGTCCGGGTCCGGATCCTCGGCCCAAGGAGTCCTCCCAGCGCGATGAAGCAGACCTACCAGCCTCGCAAGCGTCACCGCGCCAAGGAGCACGGCTTCCGGGCCCGCATGCGCACCCACGGAGGCCGGCGCGTGCTGGCCGCCAGGCGCGCCAAGGGGCGGAAGCGCCTGTCCGCCTGACCTCCGCCCGGATCGAGGCCGCACCGCATCACTCTGCGCATGCTCACCTCGGCGCATGACTTCGCCGAACTCCAGCGTTCGCGGCGGACCAGGGGTGACACGTACGTCGCCCTCCGCTTCAAGCGCACCGACTTGCCAGAGACACGGTTCGGCTTCGCCACCGGACGGAAGCTGGGGGGAGCGGTCGTCCGCAACCGGGTGCGGCGGCGGCTACGCTCGATCCTCCGCGGCATGGAGCCGCGGTTGCTCGGCGGATGGGACGTCCTCATCGCCGTCCGGCCGGCCGGGGCGACGGTGAGCCAGGCCACGCTGGGGTCGTCGGTCGGAGAGGCCCTGCAGGCTGCGGGCGTGCTCAAGGGAGAAGTGACGAACAGGTGAGACGAATCGGCGTCGCCCTCGGCGTGGGGCTCATCCGTCTCTACCGCCTCGTCTTCGCCCTGTTCCCCTCGTCCTGCCGGTACGAACCCAGCTGCTCCCGCTACACGGAGCAGGCGATCGTCCGCTACGGCCTCCTGCGAGGCAGCGTCATGGGGGCCCGGCGCATCGCCCGGTGCCACCCGTGGGCCCCCGGCGGGTTCGATCCCGTCCCGTGATGCTCGATCCCCGCCGCGTGAGTCGCTCGCTCCTGATCCGCGCCGGCATGCTGGTGGCGTTGCTCGGCCTGGCGATCGCCATGTGGCTGCCGGCCGGCCTGGCCTTCGCCGACAGTCCCGCCCCGACCGCCTCCGTCGCGGCCAGCGCGCCGGCCGCGACCCCGACCCCGACGCCGGCCGGCCAGACGCCGTTCCTGGAGAACAACGAGCCGCCCTGCCCGAACGTCACGCCTGCCCCCACGGCCAGCCCCACACCGAGCTCCGCGGCGGCCGGTTCGCCCCTCGCCACCACGACCCCGCGCCCGAGTCCGACGCGGCACCCCAACCTCTGCCCGGCCCAGCTCGCCAGCATCGACCCGCTGACGATCCTGGCCGTGGCCTTCACGCCGATCTTCCAGACCATCTTCCTGGCCCTGGCCTTCATCTACAGCATCACCGGCGACATCGGCATCGCGATCATCCTCGTGACGCTCGTCATCCGGCTCCTGCTGATCCCCCTGTTCCGCCGGCAGATCACCTCGACCCGCCGGATGCAGGCGCTCCAGCCGGAGCTGGCGGAGATCCGTCGGCGCTACAAGGGCGACCGCAACAAGCAGAGCGCCGAGCAGATGAAGCTGTACCAGGACCGCGGCATCAACCCAGCCGCCGGCTGCCTGCCGTCGCTGTCCCAGATGCTCCTGCTGCTACCCATGTACTACGTCTTCAGCGCCGGCCTCCAGGCGCCCAATATCAGCTCGATGCTGACGGTCTTCGGGACGAAGCTCGTCAACATCCAGTGCCAGGACCCCACCGGCAACGCCCTGGTGCCATGCCTCAATTCCACCATCCACTGGCTGGGCGGCCTGAACGCGGGCCAGCCGGCCGTCTTCGCGCAGATCCCGCTGGGCATCGCCACCTTCGGCCTGAGCCTCCTGGCCCTGGTCTCGGCCGGCCTCCAGCTGATCCAGACGCGCATGATGATGCCGCCCGCGGTCGACTCCCAGTCACGCAGCCAGCAGCAGATCTACGCCTTCATCCCGCTGCTGTCGATCGTCTACGGTTCGTTCCTGCCGGCTGGCCTGTTCCTCTACTGGATCGTCACCACGGTCTTCTCGATCGTGCAGCAATATCTGACCGTTGGATGGGGCTCGTTGTTCCCGTTCCTCGGTTGGACGCCCGCCTTCGCCAAGGGCCACGTGCCGCGCTTCGGGATCGCCGATGCGCCGCCGCCGCGGCCCAGGGTGACGGAGACGCCCGCCAGTCAGCGTGATCCCAAGGACGCTGCCAGCGGCACGGTGCGCCCGGCCAGGAAACGGGCACGGACCAGTCGACGGGGGAGAAGAAGATGAGCGATTACCAGGAGTTCACCGGCAAGAGCGTCGAAGAGGCGCTCCGGGCCGCCCGCGAAGCCTTTGGCGTCACGGGGCTCGACGATCTCGACTTCGAGATCCTGACGCCCGGCAGCCGGGGGGTCCTGGGCATGGGCGCCGAGCCGGCCCGCATCGTGGCCGCGCCGCGGTCCGCGCTCGGCGGCGCCGCACCTCGCCGTGAGGCAGCCGCCGCGACACCGCTGCCGCCACGCGAACCGCGCCCCGAGGGCGACGCCCGCGAGGGCGGACGCGAAAGCCGCGGACGCGACGACCGCGGCCGTGGTGGGCGACCCGACCGTGGTCCGCGGCCCCCGGACCGTGCGCGGCCGATGGAGCGCCCCGTCCGATCGGAGGAGCCGCGCGTGGCCGCGCCGGACGTGGAGCCGGCGGGCGCCGAGGTCGCAGCCCAGCCCGACCAGGTCACGCGCCCGCCGCGTGCCGACCGACCACCCCGCCGCGACCGGCCCGAGCGTGGACCCCGGCCCGAGCGGGCCCCGCGTGTGGACCGTGCGGACCGCCCCCGTACCGACCACCGTCCGACCGGCCTGACCGATGCCGAGACCGAGCAAGTGGCGGCCGGCCGGGCCTCCCGCACCGTGGAGCGCGAAGAGATCCAGGCGGCCGAGGCTTCGCCTGAGGCACTCGCCGCCGGCAAGGCCATCCTGGAGCGCCTGCTGACCCTGATGGGCTACGACGTGCAGGTCAGCATCGTGACCGGGGAGACGTCCAAGCTCGATGTGAGCGGCGAGGGCGACGAGAGCGAGGCGCTGGGGGCCCTCATCGGCCGCAAGGGAGAGCGCCTGTCGGCGCTGCAGCATCTGCTCAACCTGATGCTCTCCCGGGAGATCGGCGCCTGGACCCGCGTCCTCGTCGACGTGGAGGACTACCGTGGGCGCCGCGAGCGGCAGCTCGTGGAGCTCGCCAACCGGGCCGCCGACCACGTCATCGAGACGGGCAAGATGCTCCAGCTGGAGCCCATGCCGCCGCTCGAGCGCCGCTGGATCCACATCGCGCTCAAGGGGCGTGAGGGGATCGGCACGCAGTCCATCGGCGAGGAGCCCAACCGTCGCGTGGTGGTCCTCCGCCGGGACGCCTAGGCGTCTGTCCGGCGTGCCCGCCCTGCGGCTCGCCCGCTTCGCCCGCGCCGACGACCTGCTGGCCCTGGCCGGGGACTTCCTGGCCGGGCGCGAGGCTGAGCACAACCTGCTGCTGGGCATCCTTGGCGGTCTCCGATCGCCCGCTCCGGGCGCGGTCGGCGAGGCGCCGTACCTGGCCGCGGTCGTGCGCGGCGACACGGTCGTCGCGGTGGCTCTCCGGACGCCGCCGTGGAACCTGGTGCTGTCCGAGATCGACGACCGGGCGGCCCTGCCGTTCATCGCCCGGGATGTGGCGATCGACCTCGTCGAGCGCGGCCCGGATGCGACGATCCGCGGCGTCCTTGGCCCGACGGCGCACGCGGAGGCCTTCGCGCGGTCGTGGGTCCGCCGTCGCTCGGGGCAGCGCATGCGGCTGGCGCGCACGGAACGGATCTTCCGCCTGGACCACGTCCGACCGCCGCGACCGGCGACGGGCACGTCGCGCCTGGCCACCATGGCCGACCGCGACCTGCTCGTGGCGTGGCTTCATGCGTTCAATGACGAGGCACTCGAGGGCGACGAGCCGGCGGACATGGCGGTGATCGCCGACCGGATGCTGGCCGGCGGCGGGCGCGCGGCCTACCTGTGGGACGACGAGGGGCCCGTCTCGCTGACCGCCATCGGCGGGCGCACGCCGCATGGCGTGCGCGTGGGGCCGGTCTACACGCCGCCCGAACGTCGGGGACGCGGTTACGCCAGCAGCCTCGTGGCGGCCATCAGCCAGAGCCAGCTGGACGCCGGCTGCCGCTCGCTCTTCCTCTTCACCGACGTGGCCAACCCCACCTCCAACCACGTGTACCGGGCCATCGGCTACGAGCCGGTCTGCGATGTGGCCGACTGGCGCTTCGAGGCGGCCAGCGGGCCGACCTAGCGGCGCAGGAGGCGATCGAGCAGGCTGCGGCGGGGCTCGGCCGGCGGCGTCGGGGTCGTGCCCGCGTCGTAGTAGTCCGCCTGGTCCGTCTCGTGGAGATCGGCCTCATCGAGGAGAGCTTGGGCTTGCTCCGCGTCATGGTGGAGCGCGGTGGCCTGGTTCGAGTCGAGACCGCTGACGATCGCCGCCCCGACGATGGCGGGATTCGGGCTCTGCATGCGCTGCACGCTGCGCCTCGCCGGTCGAGGTGTCAAGCGAACCGGGTGCGCAGCGACACGCGAATCGAAACGGCGCCCCTCCGGGGTGGAGGAGCGCCGATCGCATGAGTGCTGGTGGAGATGGGGGAGGGTCGAACTCCCCGTCCAGAACCCTCAGCCGGAGACCACTACGAGCGTGTCCGATGGTTTGTCGTCGACCGCTCAGCCGGCCATCGGCAGTCTGCTGGGCAGTCCAGTCGCGTGTCCCTGGATCGGGCCTGGTCTCCGGGTACGCCACACTGGCCGGAGCTGCATCCCCGCTGAGTGACGCTTCCACAGCCCACGGGGAGGAGGCTGCTTCCACGCTCACCTTACCGCGTTAAGCGGCGAGGGCGAGAGCAGGCTGGCGGTTGCCAGTTACTTCGTTTTGCCGCCTGTTTAACGAGGCCTGACGGCACCTCGGCTCGCGTTCCCCGGGGATCCGGCCCTGTCGAAACCACACATCCCCGTAGCCGGTCGCTCTCGCGTCCGGACCACCGATTCTACGCTCGAACACCCGTTCGGACAAGAGCCCCCGTGACCGACGGCGACTCCTGGGGTCCCGAGCCCGCCGTCGACCCTCCTCTCACCAGCCGTCGTGGTGGTACGTGCCTGTCCGACTCTCCCGCGCTCCGGGACACCCTCTCGGGCCCCTCCATCCACGCTGCGGGGCGGGTCCCTCCATGGGGTCTGCCGCCGCCGATCGCCGTCGGATGCACATAGCACCAAGCCCACTGGTGCGCGAGGGGGCCGCCGGCACGGAGAGCCTTGATGTGGCGCACCCCATCGAGAGGACAGGGCGTAGCGCCTGCAGTGCTGCTCTGAGCACAGGGTCACGGCGCAACGGGCCCCCGCGCCGACGCGCATCGCCCGTGGATCGATGTAGCGCGCCCATGCCTGGATCGGGCCCAGCAGGCCCAGTAGCCGTTCCGAACCCCAGCCGACGGAGGACGCTCGACTCCTTGTGGGGGCGGCTTGTGCGGGGAGCAGCACTGGACGCGATATCGGCCAGCGCTAGGCGATCAAACGGGCCTGGCCTTGTGGCGCCGCGCCCCGAGGGATCGGGCCGTCCGGCATGGTCCTCGGCCTAGCGCCCGCGGGCGACGTCGGCCATCTGGCGCTCCAGGTCCCGCCGTGCATCGCGCTCGGCGATGGCCCGACGGCGATCGTGGAGCTGCTTGCCGCGGGCCAGGCCCAGCTCGACCTTGGCCCGGCCGTGGTCGTCCAGATAGAGCCGCAGAGGCACGACCGTGAGGCCCTTGGCCGAGGCCTTGCCCATCAGCTCATCGATCTGGCGGCGGTGCAGGAGCAGCTTGCGCACGCGCTTCGCCTCGTGGTTCCAGCGGTTGCCGCTGGTCCACGGCGCGATGTCGGCGCCGATGAGCCACGCCTCACCGTGTTCGACGCGCGCGTAGGCATCCCGCAGGTTCACCTTGCGGGCGCGGATGCTCTTGATCTCGGTGCCGGTCAGGACGAGGCCGGCCTCGAAATGCTCCTCGATGAGGTATTCGTGATGGGCCCGGCGGTTCAGCGCCACCGTGGTCTCGCCCATGGGATGGATCCTTCAGGCGCGGACGGGAGCCCGCGGGGTTCCTAGACGCACGAATGCCGGCCCGAAATCGAGCCGGCATCCGGTTGCTGGACCACCTGCGGGTCTTGGCTTAGGCAGCTGCCTCCCGCGAGGTGGTGCAGCTAGGCGTAGGGTCGATCACTGCACATCACCTCCTTTCGTTAGGCGGCACGATACCGGAAGGCCCGGCGGGGCGCAAGGACCCGCCTCGAGCGCGGCGGCCCCTGGTCGCGGGCCCGTGGAACCCCTAGCCCATGAGCCAGAGCGGCACCAGGCTGGAGCCGCCGGCGGGCGAGCCCATCAGCGCCTGGATGGCGGCGTCGAGCACCGGATCGTCGCCGGCCGGCGGGTTGGCCGGCGGCGTGACCACCACATCGGGCGTCAGGCCCTTGCCCTGGATCCACGTCTTGCTGTCAGGCGTGAGCCACTTGGCGATGGTCAGGCGGAAGCCGCCCATGTCGTCGCTGAGGGTCTGGAACTGCTGGATCACGCCCTTGCCGAAGGTGACCTGGCCCACCAGTCGCGCGCGCTTGGTGTCCTGCAGCGCCCCGGCGACGATCTCGCTGGCACTGGCCGAGCCCTTGTCCACGAGCACGACCAGGGAGACGCGCGGATCGGTGGCGACGCCGCCGGGCTGAGCGTCCTGGGCCACCTGGCGCCCATCGGCGTACTCCTGCCAGTAGATGGGCCCCGAGCCGATGAACTGGCTGGCGATCTTCTGGGCGGCATCCACGAAGCCTCCTGGATCACCGCGCAGGTCGAAGGCGATGTGCGTCACGCCCTGGGCCAACAGGGCGGCGAGCTGGTCCTTGAAGTCGGCAGGGGCCGTGTCACTGAACTGCGCCAGGTGGATGTAGCCGACCTGGCCGGCGTCCACCAGCCGGCTGTCCACCTGTGGCTCGGTGACCACCTGGCGGGTGATCGACAGGTCGAAGGGGCTTCCTCCGTTGCGCGCCAGGCGCAGGATCACGGCCGTGTTCGCCGGGCCGCGGACCTCCGCCGTGATGGCGCCGACCGTCTGCCCGTCGACCGCCTTGCCGCCCACGGCGACGATGACGTCGTTGGCCAGCAAGCCGGCCGCCTCGGCCGGTGCGCCGGGGACGGTGCGCACGACGACGAGCGAGCAGGCCGCGCCGAGGGGCGTGCAGCCCTCCGTCCCGTCGGGTGCGCGACTCGTCATGACGGCCCCGATGCCCTCGAACTGGCCCGCCAGGCCCGAGAGGGTCGAGGTCAGGGCGGCCGGCGCCAGGTATTGGCTGTAGGGATCGTTGAGCGAGGAGAACATGCCACCGAGCGCGCCCTCGATGAGTGCCCGCTGGTCCACCGGGCCCTCCGCGAAGTCACTCGTGATGGCATGGTACGCGTCCCAGAACGCCTGGAACGCGGCCTCGTCGGACGCCTGCGTGCCCGGTGTCTCGGCCTGCAGGTGCCCCAGGGAATAGCCCGACGCGAAGAGGGCCGAACCGGCCAGCACCGCGGCCACGACGAGCGCCAGGCGCGAACCAGGTACGTGGACGGGCCGGCGGCCTGCCGGCTCGGGATCGGGGGAGGCGAGCGGCAGGGACATGAGACGCCTCGGAGGGGATCGGTGCGGGTCCGGACCTTGTGGGGCGTCAGTCTACTCAAGGCCGGCGAGCCTGCAAGGGACCCGTCGGCCGGGCCGCGCGGCTAGCGGATGAGGTAGCTGCGGACGGAGATCCAGGCGCCCATGCCGCCCATCAGCGCTCCCGCCCCCACCACCAGGCCGACCAGCTCCAGGCCCAGCTGCTGGTCGAAGCCGACCGGGACCTGGGCCACGATGGCGGTCGTGAACTGGCTGATGGGACCCGCCGCGAGGCCCAGCAGGACCAGCGTGAGAGCCGCCCCGATGAGGCCGACGAACAGGCCCTCGAAGATGAAGGGCCAGCGGATGAACGCGTCGGACGCCCCGACCAGCCGCATGATCTCGATCTCGTCGGCCCGCGCCATGACCGCCATGCGGATCGTGTTGACGACGATGAAGAGGACGGTCAGGCCGACCATGACGAGCATGATCAGGCCGATCGTGCGCAGGACGTTGGTGATCGTGATGAGGGCGTCGACGACCTGCTGCGTCTCGTCGACGCGCTGGACCACGCCGGTGGACGCCTTGAGCACGTCGACGACCGTCCCGTAGACGCCCGGCTCACGCAGCTTGACGTTGATGCTGGCAGGGATGGGGTTGGTCCCGGTGACGGCCGTGAAGTCCTGCTGGCCGCGCGCGCGGAGCGTGGCCTGCCAATCGGCCAGCGCCTGGTCCTTGGTCGTGTAGGTGACCGCCGAGACCTCCGGCAGCGCCTGCACCTGCCCGATGAGGGCCTGGACGCGGTCGGGCGGCACCCCGTCGTAGAGGTAGGCCTGCACATCGACCTTCTGTTCCACGAACGACAGGCCCGCCTGGAGGCCCGACAGCACGATCAGCAGGCCGGCCAGGAGCAGCAGCATCAGGACCATGGTCACGGTCGCGGCGAGGCTCATCACGCGGTTGCGCCAGAGGCCCTGGAGGGCGCGGCGCACGGAGAAGGCGGTGAAGGTCAGCACGGCCTGCGCCCGTCGCCCACGTGCAGCTCAGTACTCGCGGTGATAGCCGCCCACCTCATCGCGTACGACGCGGCCCTCCTCCAGGGCCACCACGCGGCGTCGCAGCGCGGTCACCACCTCCGCGTTGTGGGTGGCCATGAGGACGGTCGTGCCCAGCTCGTTGATGCGCAGCAGGAGCTGCAGGATCTCCCAGCTGATGAGGGGATCCAGGTTTCCGGTGGGCTCGTCGGCGATGATGATCTCGGGGTCGTGGACCATGGCCCGGGCGATGGCCGTGCGCTGCTGCTCACCACCAGACAGCTGGGCCGGTCGCTGCGCGGCCTGGCCGGTCAGGCCGACCAGGGCGAGGACCCGCTCCACCACCGGCGCGGCCTGCTGGCGCGGGGTGCCCGTGACCTCCAGGGCGAAGGCCACGTTCTCGCGCACGGTCTTGCTGGGCAGCAGCTTGAAGTCCTGGAAGACGATGCCGATGCGCCGCCGCATGAGCGGCACCTGGCGCCGCGGCAGGTGGGCCAGGTCCTGGCCCGCCAGCAGCACCGCGCCGGTCGTCGCCACCTCGTCGCGGATCAGCAGCTTGATGAGCGTCGTCTTGCCCGCTCCGGAGGGGCCGACGAGGAAGACGAAGTCGCCGCGGGGCACCACCAGGTCCACGTCCACCAGGGCGCGTTTCCCATTGGGGTACACCATGCTCACGTCGTGCAGCACGAGCGAGGCACGGAGGGCGTCCGGTTCCGGCGGTCGCGGCGTGACGGCCGGCGGCTCGAGCGTTGCGGTCACGGCGGCGCGAGGGTAGCACAGGCGCCTGCCGGGCCGGCCCGCCAGGGACGGCCGAGCGACGCGGTCAGCCCTCGCCCGAGGCGGCCACCTCCGCCAGGGCCCGCTCGAAGCGCGGTTCGGCGGCGTGGCCCAGGAGCCGCTCGAAGTGGTGCGCGGCGTAGGCGTGGAAGTCCACGTCCAAGGTGCTGATGGCCTGCTGGAGGACGCCCCAGGTGGCCTCGCGGAAGTCGGACACGACGCGCATGAGGGTCAGGCGGCCGAGGCGCTCGGGACGCACCGACCCCTCGTAGGCCGCCAGCAGGACCTCGTCCTCATCGATATCCAGGCCATGGTTGACGCTGAAATTGCCGAGGTCGAAGAACGGGTCGCCCATGCCCGCGTACTCCCAGTCGACGATCCGGACCCGGGCCCCGTCGTCGATGAAGTTGCCGTTGAGCAGGTCGTTGTGGCAGGGCTGCATGGGCAGCGGCGCGGCGACGCAGGCCCGTTCCACGCGTCGCACCACCGCCTCTGCCCGCGCGTAGGCGTCGGGGATGGCCACGCCGCGTGACGCGGCCAGGGCGCGATAGGCCTCGCCGATGCGATAAGGCACGAAGATGCCCGGGATGGCCGGCCCGTCGTGGATGCGGCGGATCGAGTCGGCGACGCGCCGGATGGTGGCCGGCTCGTGGACGGCCTCGTCGGTGATGGGCCCACCGACGATGAAGCGGGTCACGAGGTAGCCCTCGGGTCTGATGTAGGCGGCCACCTCCGGACCCACGCCGACGCCGGCAGCCATCACGGTCGCCGCGTGCTCCACCTCCCGGCTGATGCCAAGGAGGTGGGTGTCGTTGCCGCCCAGGCGCAGGACGACCGTGTCGCCCCCCGGCACGTCAAGGCCGCCGTCCGCATCGACGCGGTAGTTGCGGTTGGTGATGCCGCCTGAGAGGGTCGTCAGGACCAGGTCGCGGCCGGCCAGTTCGGGGACGCGTTGGAGCGCACTCACCATGGCCGCGCGGAGCTCCCCCGTGAGGAGCTCCCCGCTGACCGGCCCCCCGGTCATACCGCGCTCGCCACGCCGCCTAGGCGATGGCCGTCTCGCCGGTCGCCGTGTCGGCCGCCACGTGCACCACGTCCACCTTGCCGCGCAGGGCGACGAGGTAGTAGATGACCCCCAGGACGACGATGACGCCCAGCGTGGCTTCGAAGACGGGGATCGCCGGCAGGTCGGTCAGGGGGTTGCCAAAGAACTTGAGGAACGTGTTGACGAACGGGTTCGTCCATGTGTTGCGCAGGTCGCTGCCGTAGATGCCGAAGATGTCGGGGGCCGTCCACAGCCCGATGTTGATGATCATCACGCCGCCCCAGATGAGGGCGATGATGTTGATGATCGTGCCGTAGCTGCGCAGCGAGAACGGCGCCGTCTGGTGCGGCCAGCCGCGCCGCCGGGCGAACAGCACGCCCAGGTTGCACATGAAGTAGGCAAGGTAGATCAAGCCGGTGGCGGAGATGGCCAGGACGGCCGCGCCGCCGGCGCCGGTGACCAGGACGGGGACGGCGGCCAGGACGCCCACCGCGATGCCGGCGTTGGCCGGCGTCTTGAGCGTCGAGTTGACGTGGGCCCAGACGCCGCCCAGCGGCACCCGCCCGTCGCGGCCCATGGAGAAGAGCAGGCGCACCGTTGCGCCCTGGATGGCCAGGGTGCACACGAAGACCGCGATGAGGATCACCACGAGGTACAGCTGCCCGAAGGTGAAGCCGTTGAAGATGTTGAAGGTCAGGTTCTGGGTCAGCGTGTCGGCGATGGGGAAGCCGAAGTTCTGAGCGCTGGTGGTGGCCGCGCCGAGGTCCTGGAACGAGAGGGTCACGGCCAGGAGGAACACGGCCCCCACGATGCCGCTGAGCCAGATCGCGGCCAGGACGCCGCGCGGGGCGCGGCGGCTGGCGTCGACGGTCTCTTCGCCGAAGGTGCCGGCGGTGTCGAAGCCATAGACCACGAAGAGGGGCATCAGCATGCCCACCAGGAACACGGCCAGGAAGTTGCCGCCGGCCAGGCCGCTGGTGGTCGACGTGTCGAACAGGATCGACGGTGACTGGTGGTTGGCAAAGAAGAGCAGGATCAGGGCGAAGACGAGCATGCCCACGATCTCCGCCGCCACGCCGATGTTGTTCAGCACGGCCAGGATGCGCACCCCGGCCACGTTGATGATCGTGGAGATCAGCAGCGTGATGAGGCCCAGGAACTGCTGGTTGTCCAGGCCCGGCACGGCCGACGGATCGCCCAGCTTGATGTTCATGATCGTGGAGAGCACGAGCGGCACCGTCACGGCCACGGCCGTGACGGTGACCACGCCGGCCCAGAAGTAGATCCAGCCGGTGAACCAGCCGAGGGTGCGATTGGAGAGCCGCTTGGACCACTGGTAGATGGACCCCGCGACCGGGAAGTGGCTGGACAGCTCGGCGAAGTTGAGGGCCACGAAGGACTGGCCGATGATCACCAGGAACCAGGCCCAGAAGACCGTCACGGGCCCGCCCACGCCGTACCCGACGGCCTGGTTGGTGAAGGTCCCGGTGGACACCGAGATGTAGCTGAAGGCGACCGCGAAGACGGAGAGGAAGCCCAGCGTGCGGCGCAGCTCCGGCTTGATGCCCAGCGATCGAAGGTGGGCGTCGTCCTGGGCGGCCTGATCGGCCGGCGCGGCGCCCGGTTGCATCGTCACGATCACCCTCCTGTGCCTCGTCGCATGCCGCGGCCCCACCTGCCGTCACGCGGACGAGCTCCGACCCGCGCCCCCTCCGGGCGGCGGGAATGGCAGCGGAGTCTACGGACGGTGGTGCACCGACGCAAGGGGTGAATTTCACGGATGTCGTGCCGTCCGGGGCCTTTTCGCACGATTCCCGCAGCTCCAGCCCGGTCGTGCGGTCGGTCGAGCCAGCGGTGCGCCGTATGCTGCCCGGCGTGAAGTCGATGGCGCGGCGCCGATCCTGGTCCCGGCTGGCGGCCGTGCCCGTCATCCTGGCCGTCATCGCGGGGTGCGCCAGTCCCGCCCCGCCACCCACCCTGCAGCCCTCGGCCGTCGCGGGCAGCCCGTCGGCGAGCGGGGCGACACCGGGACCCTCGAGCGTCCCCCTGGCGTGGACCGACTGCGGCGCCCCGTTCGAGTGCGCCACCCTCAGCGTGCCCCTCGACTACGCCACGGGCGGGGCAGCCGTCGCGCACATCAGCCTGATCCGCCTGCCGGCCTCGGACCACGCCCGCCGGATCGGCTCACTCGTGACCAACCCGGGCGGGCCCGGCGGATCGGGCGTCGACTTCGTGCGCGCCGACGCGACCCAGATCTTCCCGGCCGCGGTGCGCGAGCGCTTCGACATCGTCGGCTTCGACCCGCGCGGGGTCGGCCTCAGCACGCCGGTCCGCTGTGACGCCGATCTGGAGGCGTACCTCTCGGCCGATCCGGATCCCGTGACCGCGGCCCAGTGGACGGCCCTCGCCACTGCGGATCGGGCCTTCGCCACTGCCTGCGGCGCGAACGCCGGTCCGCTGCTCGGCGATGTCTCGACCGTCGCCGCGGCGCGCGACCTGGACCGCCTGCGGGCGGCGCTCGGCGACGCGAAGCTGACCTACGTCGGCTACTCGTACGGCACGTTCCTTGGCGCGACGTACGCCGGGCTCTTCCCCGACCACGTGCGGGCCCTGGTGCTCGACGCGGCGGTCGATCCGGCGCTCGACCTGCTGGGCCGTCTGCGCGGCCAGGCGGCCAGTTTCGAGGGAGCCCTGGACCGCTTCCTGGCCTCGTGCGCGGCGAACCCGGGCTGCGACTTCTACGAGGGCGGCGCGTCGGGCCGCGCCTTCGACCGCCTCATCGCCGGCCTCGTGCGGAAGCCGCTCCCGGCGCCGCTGGTGGGCGGTGGCCGCGCGGCGACCGCCGGCATGGCCTGGAACGCCATCCTTGGCGCGCTCTACAGCCCCGGCTTCGGCTGGCCGTACCTGGCCAGGGCCCTGGGGCTCGCCGCGCAGGGCGACGGCTCACTGCTGCTGGCCACCGCCGATGCGCTCAATGGCCGCAAGCCCGACGGCGAGTACAGCAACGAGGTCGAGGCCAACAGCGCCATCAACTGCGTGGACGAGCCGGCCCCGACCGACCCGGCCGCCTACATGACGCTGGCCCAGCAGCTGGTCAGGACCGCTCCACGCGTGGGTCGCGTCCTGGCCGCTACCGGGCTCACCTGCGCGTTCTGGCCCGTCCATCCCACCGCGGCGCCCGCTTCGATCAAGGCCGCCGGAGCCCCGCCGATCGTCGTCATCGGGGGCACCGGCGATCCGGCCACGCCGTACGCCTGGTCGGTGGCCCTGGCCCAGGAACTGAGCTCGGGCGTCCTGCTGACGCGGACGGGCGAGGGCCACGGCTCGTACGGCTTCGGCACGCCGTGCATCGACACGCCGGTGGATGCCTACCTGCTGGACCTCACCGCACCGGTCAAGGGCACGGTCTGCAAGTGACCCGGCCCGGCCTCAGGGGCGGAGGCCGGCCAGCAGCTCGTCGTGCAGGAGGCCGTTGGAGGCGAGCATCGTGGACCCGTCGATGGTGCGCCGGCCGTCGAAGTCGGTGACGCGCGCGCCGGCCTCCTCCAGGACCACCAGCGGGCCGGCCAGGTCCCAGGCGTGCATGCCCACCTCGATCATGGCTTCGGCCGCCCCTTCCGCCACCAGCGAGTAGCCCCAGAAGTCGCCGAAGCCGCGGTCCCGCCAGGCGCGGCTGACCAGCGAGCGGAAGCCCGGTGCCTCGGGCTCGATGTCGGTCGGCGAGCTGTAGACCAGCTGGGCATCCTCCAGCCGCGCCACGGCCGACACGTGGATCCGCCGCGGACCCGGGGCGACCGCGCCGGGCGACCCGGTGACCCAGGCGCCGCCGCCCCGCCAGGCGTACCAGCGCTGCCGCAGGGCCGGGGCGGAGACCACGCCCACCTGCATCTCGCCGTCGCGGCTGATGCCCAGGAGCGTGCCGAAGAGCGGCACGCCGCGGATGAAGTTGTGGGTCCCGTCGATGGGGTCCACGTACCAGCGCACGGCGGCGTCGGGATGCGTCTCGCCTTCCTCTTCGCCGATGAGCCCGTGCTCGGGGTAGGCGCCCAGGATGCGCTCCCGCAGGTGGCGTTCGATGGCCTGGTCGACCTGGGTGACCAGGCTGCGGTCAGGTTTGGTGCTGATCTGCAGCTCGCGGCGGAAGCCCGCCAGGGCCATCCCGTCGGCCTCGTCGCACATGGCCAGGGCCAGGTCGAGCCACCCGCGCAGCTCGGCCGCGCTGCCGCGTCGCAGGCCCGCGCTCCACGCCTCGCCGAACGTCATGCCCGGATCCGTTCGTTGGCCGGGTCGTACAGCGGCTCGCGGGTCACGATCCCGCCGACCCACGTGCCGAAGACGTCCACCTCCACGCGCGTCCCAAGCGCGGCGTGGGCGGCGGGCAGATAGGCGTAGGCGATGCTGCGCTCGACGGCATAGCCAAAACCGCCGGACGTGACCCGCCCGACCACCCGCCCGTCCACGCGCACGGGCTCGTTGCCCAGGGCGATCGAGCGTGGATCGTCGAGCACGAGGCACCGCAGCCGGCGCGCCGGCGGTCCCGCCTCGCGCGCGGCCCGCAGCGCAGCCTGGCCGATGAACTCCGCCGCCTTGTCCAGCCGCACGGCGAAGCCCAGGCCGGCCATGTCGGGCGTCTCCTCGGGCGTGATGTCGCTTGACCAGACCCGGTAGCCCTTCTCCAGGCGCAGCGCGTCGATGGCCCGGTAGCCGCCGGCCACGAGCCCCTGCGGCTGGCCCTGGGCCCAGATCGTGCGCCACAGCGTCCGCCCGTACTCGCTCGGCGGGTACAGCTCCCAGCCCAGCTCGCCGACGTAGGTCACGCGGAGGGCCAGGACCGGGACGCTGCCGATGGTGATCTCGCGGGCGGTGAGGTAGGGGAAGGCGGCGTCGCTCAGGTCGTCACGGGTGAGGGGCGCCAGGATCTCCCGCGCCAGTGGTCCCCACAGCCCCAGGCAGGCCCTGGCCGCGGTGATGTCGCGCAGCAGGACCGAGCCGTCGTCCGGGGCATGCTGGCGGATCCACCCCAGGTCGTGGTTGCCGAAGGCGGTGCCGGTCACGATCAGGAAGCGATCCTCGGCCCAGTGCGTGACCGTGAAATCGCTCTCGATGCCGCCGCGCCGGTTGAGGAGCTGGGTGTAGACGATGCTGCCGACCGGGCGGTCGACGTCGTTGGCGCAGAGGTTCTGCAGGAAGGCGCAGGCGCCGGGGCCGGCCACCTCGATCTTGGCGAAGCTGCTCTCGTCGAAGAGGACCGCCCGCCGCCGGCAGGCCAGCGCCTCGGCGCCGATGGCCGTCGACCAGTGTTCGCCGGCCCAGCCGCGCGGCCGCTGAGCCTCCAGCTCGGCCCGCGTCGCCACGCCGGCCCCATCCTCGTTGCCGGCGAACCAGTTGGGTCGCTCCCAGCCGGACTTCTCGCCGAAGACCGCGCCGAGCGCGGCGAGCTCCTCATAGGCCGGCGAGAGGCGCAGCGGCCGGCCCGCCTGGCGCTCCTCGTTGGGGTAGTGGATGTCGTAGTAGGTGGCGTAGTTCTCATACGTCCGGGCGAGCGTGTACGCCTGGCTGCGGTACTGCGGTCCGAAGCGCCGGATGTCCATCTTCCACAGGTCCAGCTCCGGCTCGCCGTCGACGATCCAGCGGGCCACCTGCTGGCCGATGCCGCCGGCGCCGGCGATGCCGTGGGCGCAGAAGCCGGCGGCGACGAAGAAGCCGCGCACGGCCGACTCGCCCAGGATGAACTCGTTGTCCGGCGTGAACGCCTCCGGGCCGTTGATGAGCCGCGTCACCTCCGCGTCGGCCATCGACGGGACGCGGCGCACGGCGCCCTGCATGATCGCCTCGAAGCGGGGCCAATCGGGTGGCAGCAGCCGGCCGTTGAAGTCGGGCGGCACCCCGTCAAGCGCCCACGGGGCCGGGTCCCGCTCGTAGCCGCCCATGCACAGGCCGCCGACCTCCTCACGGAAGTAGACGAGGTTGTCAGGGTCGCGCATGGTGGGCATGTCAGCGGTGACCCCGGCCAGGGGTCTTGTCAGCAGGTACTGGTGCGCCATGGGGATGATCGGCACGTCCACCCCGGCCAGGCGCCCGATCTCCGGCGCGCACATACCGGCCGCGTCGACCACCACGTCGGCCACGATCTCGCCGCGGTCGGTGGTCACGCCACGGACGCGCCCCTGTTCGACGCGGATGGCCGTGACGCGGTGCTCGGTCAGGATGCGAGCGCCACGTGCCCGCGCCCCGGCGGCCAGGGCGAGGGCGAGGTTGGAGGGGTCGAGCCATCCGTCGGTCGGCAGGTAGACCGCCCCGAGCACACCGGTCGGGTCCATGAGCGGGAAGCGCGCCTGCGTCTGAGCCGTCGTCAGCAGCTCAAGCGGCAGGCCGAAGGTGCGCGCCCAGCCCACCTGGCGCTGCAGCTCCTCGAAGCGCGCCGGCGTGCTGGCCAGGCGCAACGAGCCCACCTCGTGCCACGAGACGTCCACCCCCGTCTCGGCGCCCAGGCGCCGGTACAGCGCCGCGCCGTACATCATCATGCGGGTCAGGGTCGTGGTGCTGCGGAGCTGGCCCACCAGGCCGGCCGAATGGAACGTCGAGCCGCTGGTGAGACCCGCCCGATCGACCAGGACCACGTCCCGCCAACCGAGCTCGGTCAGGTGGTAGGCGATGCTCGTGCCGCCGACGCCGCCGCCGATGATGACTGCCTGGGCGTGCTCGACCATCGCGCGGCCTACAGCAGGCCGAACGAGGCGGGCAGGTAGCCGTCCCAGGCCGGACCCTCGCGGTTGCCGGACCACAGGGCGGGGTTGCCGTTGATGCGCATACCCCCCTCGATGAGGGGCACCAGGCTGGTCGAGTGGCCCGGGACGTAGACGCGCCATGCGCCGCCCGGTTCGAGCCGGCCCAGCAGGTCGCCCGTCACGGCCGGCAGGAGCGCCGCATCGCGCACGGCGATGGGGCCGGCGCGTCCGCTGGCGTGGACGTAGCCGTAGCCCAGCGGCCCCCCGTCGCGTCCCCGGTAGCGCACCAGCAGGCGGCCGTCGGCCATGAAACCCAGGTGATCGTGCCGGCGCCGCCAGCCCAGCACCCGGCGGTCGGTGGCGTCGAGCTCGGCCAGCAGGTCGGTGGGCAGCGAGGCCGGGTCGACCGGCTCGCTGGCGGTCATCTTGGTGTGGCCCGGTCGGGCGTGGAAGGGGACGGCCACGACCCCGTCCGGCAGGGGGGCCAGCGCCCCGGGACGCGGCCGGCCAAGGACCTCGTAGATGGGCACTCGCGGCAGCAGGCCGAACGTGGCGTAGAGGCCGGCCGAGATGGGCTGAAGGGCGTCGATGCAGGTGTGGTGGAGCGCGCCCGGCGCCGCGGCCGGGCTGCCCGGACCGGGGACCAGGCGCCGCAGGATGCCGCGGCCCACGCCCGCGGTCTGGATGCCCGGCTCGACGAAGAGGAACGACAGGAACCACGTCGCCTCTCGTTCGATGGCGATCCCGAAACCGGCCGGTCGCCCGTCGGGTTTCGCCGCGACCCAGGCGCGGCCGCCCTCCCCGAAGGCCAGGTCAGCGAAGAAGGACGCCAGGCCGTCGCCTTCGTCGGGCGGCAGCGAGGGCTGGTTCCAGCGGGCGAACAGCTCGTTGATGGAGCTGAAGAAGACCTCCAGGCAGGCGCTCACGTCGGCGCGGGTCATGGGCCGCTCGACGAGCTCGGTCACGCGCCGCCGCCGGTCTGGTCGGTCGCTTCGCGTTCCAGCTCGGCGGTCATGAAGGCGTCCAGGTCGCCGTCCAGGACCGAGCCCGTGTTGCTGGTCTCGACCTGCGTGCGCAGGTCCTTGACCATCTGGTAGGGGTGCAGCACGTAGGAACGGATCTGGTTGCCCCAGCCGGCCTCCACGTGCTCGCCGCGGATGGCCCGCATCTCGGCCTCCTTCTCCTCCAGGCGCCGTTCCAGGAGGCGCGCCTTGAGGACCTTGATGGCCGTCTCGCGGTTCTGGATCTGCGACCGCTCGTTCTGGCTCTGGGCCACGATGCCCGTGGGCAGGTGGGTCAGGCGAACGGCCGAGTCGGTCTTGTTGACGTGCTGGCCGCCGGCGCCCTGGGAGCGGTACGTATCGACCCGGATCTCATCCCAGTCGAGCTCGATCTCCGCATCGTCCTCCACCTCGGGGACCACCTCGATGAGGGCGAAGGTCGTCTGACGGCGCTTCTGGGCATCGAAGGGGCTGATGCGCACGAGGCGGTGGACGCCGCGCTCCGCCCGCAGCCAGCCGTAGGCCATGCGCCCGTGGACCCCCACGGTGACGCTCTTGAGGCCGGCCTGCTCACCCTCCAGCTGGTCCACGATCTCGCTGGCGAAGCGGTGTCGCTCCGCCCACCGCAGGTACGTCCGCAGCAGCATCTCGGCCCAGTCGGTGGCCTCGGTGCCGCCGGCCCCGGCGCTGATGGTCAGGAGGGCGTCCCGTTCGTCGTAGGGGCCGCCGAACAGCAGGTCGGTGCGCTGCCGCTCGTAGTCAGCCAGCAGCCCCTCGTACTCCGCGTCGACGCTGGCGGCGAAGTCGGGGTCCTGCTGCGCCATCTCGGTCAGCTCCAGGAGGTCGCCCGCCCGTGCCTGCAGGCCGCTCCACAACTCGATCTCCTCGCGCAGCCGCTCGGCGCGCCTGAGGGTGCGCTGGGCTGCCCGGGGGTCGTCCCACAGGTCCGGCCGCGCGGCGACCTCGTCGAGGCCGGCCAGGGTCAGGGTCTTGGCGTCGAGGTCAAAGCCGCCCCGAGGTCGCTCGGACGCGGTCGACCAGGTCACGGACGGCAGATGCGTCCACTACTGGCGGTTCCGCAGGTCCTGGAGCAGGACGGGGCGCAACTCGATGATGCGCAGCGCAGTCTTGCTTCGAGCGACGACGGGGTTCACGCAGGGGCAGTACGAGTTATGAGGGCAGACGCCGCAGTTGCCGTCGCAATCCAGCCACGCGGCGTAACTGCACGACCGGCAGTCACGCTCGCAGGCGATCAGATCGACGAATTCGTCGTCGACGGCGCCTGACTTCACCCGATCCCTCGCTCCCTCTCCCGGCCGCGTCTGGGCAATGACTCACGTCGCGGAGTGCCGGGCCTGGCAGATCGAACGCCGTCGGGCTGGGCCGCCGGCGTGTTTTCGGAAGTATACGGAGGGGATCGTCCCGACTCAAGGGGTCAGGCCAGGAAGAACGGCCTAATGGCTGAAGAAGTACAGGGCGAGGCCGCCCAACTCGTGGACCATGGCGTCGGCCAGGCTCGAGGGGTCGGCGTCGGTCGGGCTGTCGGTGGCCGGCGAGCCGTACGCCGTCAGGCCCAGGTCGGTGGCCATGCGGAGGACCCGCAGCATGTGGGTCCGGTCGCTGACGAAGATGGCGCTCGTCAGGCCGTTCTGGCGAAAGACGGCGGCCACGTTGGTCAGCGACTCCAGGGTGTCGCGGCCCGTTTGCTCGTCGAGGATGCGATCGTCGGGCACGCCATGCGCCACGGCGTAGGCGCGTGCCGTCTGGGCCTCCGTGAAGTGGTCGCCGGGGGCCCGGCCACCAGTGACCACGAGGTACCGCACTGAGCCGCGCCGGAAGACGGCCAGGGCGTGATCGAGACGCGCCCGGAAGACGGGCGACGGGACCCCGTTGTATTGCGCCGCCCCCAGCACCACGACGGCGTCGGCCGGGCGGTCGCCCTCATCCACCTGTCCCTGCTGCCAGATGCGGAAGGCCGTGTACCCCGTGACACCGACCGTGCCGACCACGACCGCCAGGCCCACCCGGGCCAGGGACCCGGTCAGCGTCCGTGGCACTTCTTGTACTTGAGCCCGCTGCCGCACCAGCAAGGGTCGTTGCGTCCCAGTTTGGGCGTGCCCGCCGGGACCGCCGCGGGCGCCCGCCCGGGCAGGCCGGCGATGGCGGTGGCCGCGGGGCCGGCGGGGGCGACGGGCCCGCCGGCTTGGGCCGGTAGCGGCTGGGTCGGCGTCGGCGGCGCGCCGTCGGCGGGCGAGGCCGCCGGCTGACCCGGACCGGGCATCGGCTGGGCCTCCGGCGGTGGCGTCGGCTGCTGCGTGACCGTCACGCGGAAGATCGTGTGGGCGACCTGCTCGCGGATGAAGCCGCGCAGCTCCTCGTACAGCGCGAAGGCGACCTTCTTGAACGCCTGCAGCGGATCCTCGCCGCCGTAGCCGCGCAGGCCGATGCCCCGGCGCATGTCGTCCAACTCGGTCAGGTGCTCGACCCACAGGCTGTCGATGGCCCGCAGGAGCACGATCCGCTCGACGACCGCCCAGACCTCCTCGCCGTGCGTCGCCTCGCGCTCCGCCAGCGTCGCGTCGACCAGCTCCTGGAGGTCGGTCAGGATGGCCTCCCGGCTGCCCATGTCCCACAGGGCGTCGGGCGTGACCTTGGCCGGGTCCAGGCCCAGGCCGACCAGCTCCTTGGACAGCTCGTCCAGGTCCCAGTCGTCCGGCGGCACGTCGGGCAGGAGGTGGCGGTCCAGGAGCGCGCCGATCTCGTCGTCGAGAAAGCTCCGGACGGTCTCCGTGAGGTCCTCGTTGCGGAGGACCTTGTCGCGCTCGGCGTAGATGGTCTCGCGCTGCTTGTTGATGACGTCGTCGAACTCGACGACGCGCTTGCGCTGATCGAAGTTGTAGCCCTCGACGCGGGCCTGGGCGCTCTCGATGGCGCGTGACACGAGGTTGGACTCGATGGCCGCGTCGTCCTCCAGGCCGAAGCGCTGCATCAGCGAGGCGACGCGATCGGAGGCGAAGCGCTTCATCAGCGTGTCGTCCAGGGAGAGGAAGAAGCGCGAGGAACCGGGGTCGCCCTGGCGGCCGGCTCGGCCGCGGAGCTGGTTGTCGATGCGGCGGGCGTCGTGGCGTTCGGTGCCGATGATGTGGAGGCCGCCCGCGGCCACGACCCGTTCGTGATCCTCCGCGCAGGCGGTGCGGGCCGCCTCCAGGGCCGCCTCGTAGACCTCGGGCTCCACCTCCGCCGGGTTGAGGCCCTGCCGGTGGAGCTGCTCCGAGGCGATGCCGGCCGGGTTGCCGCCCAGGATGATGTCGGTGCCGCGGCCGGCCATGTTGGTGGAGATCGTGACGGCCTTGCTGCGGCCGGCCTGGGCCACGATCTCCGCTTCCTTCTCGTGGTACTTGGCGTTGAGGACCTCGTGGCGGATGCCGCGCCGCTTGAGCATCTCGGAGAGGATCTCGCTCTTCTCCACGCTGATGGTGCCCACCAGCACGGGCCGGCCCGACTCCTGGAGCTCCTCGATCTCGTCGATGAGGGCCTCGAACTTGGCCGGCTCGCTGCGGTACACCAGGTCCGGCGAGTCGTCGCGGATCATCGGCCGGTGCGTGGGCATGGCCACCACGTCCAGGCCGTAGATGCGGTAGAACTCCTCGGCCTCGGTGAGGGCCGTACCGGTCATGCCGGCCAGCTTGTCATAGAGGCGGAAGTAGTTCTGGAAGGTGATCGTGGCCAGGGTCACCGACTCGCGCTGGACGCGCAGGCCCTCCTTGGCCTCGATCGCCTGGTGCAGGCCCTCCGACCAGCGCCGCCCGGGCATCTGCCGGCCGGTGAACTCGTCGACGATGACGATCTCGCCGTCCTTGACCAGATAGTCGCGGTCACGCCGGTAGAGCGCATGAGCGCGCAGCGCCTGCTCGAAGTGGCGGGCCATGCGCGGGTCGGCCGCGTAGAGGTTGGGCAGGTTGAGGAGGCGCTCCATGTGCGCCACGCCATCCTCCGTCGGCGAGACGGCGTGCTCCTTGAGGTCGACGAAGTAGTCGCCGCCCTCCTCCTCGCCCTCCGGCCGCTCCTTGAGGCGCGGCACGAGCCGGGCGAACTGGTAGTAGAGGTCCTCCGACTCGGCCGCCTGGCCACTGATGATGAGCGGCGTGCGGGCCTCGTCGATGAGGATGTTGTCGACCTCGTCCACGACGGCGAAGTAGCGGCCGCGCTGGACCCGCTGGGTGGCCTCCTGGACCATGTTGTCGCGCAGGTAGTCGAAGCCCAGCTCATTGTTCGTGCCATAGGTCACATCCGCCGCGTAGGCCTCCGCGCGCGGCACCGGGCGGAGGTGCTGCGTCCGCTCGTCGGTGGAGCGGTACGCGGGATCGAACACGAAGGCCGTGTCGTGCTGGACGATCCCGACCGTGAGGCCCACGCCGTGGAAGATGGGGCCCATCCACTGCGGGTCGCGCTTGGCCAGGTAGTCGTTGGGGGTCACGACGTGGACGCCGCGGCCGGCCATGGCGTTGAGGGCCGCCGCCAGCGGCGCGACGAGGGTCTTGCCCTCGCCGGTCTTCATCTCCGCGATCTTGCCCTGGTGGAGCACCACGCCGCCCATCAGCTGGACGTCGAAGTGGCGCATCCCAAGGTGCCGCCGGCTGACCTCCCGCGCGGCGGCGAAGACCTCGGGCAGGGCGTCGTCCAGGACGCTCTGCAGGTGGCGCGTGTCGGCCTTCTCGCGGGCGATACGGATCTCCCGCCGTCGCTCCGACTCGGGATGGTTCAGCTCATCGTCCGACGGTTCGGTGGGTGCCGCGTCCTCGAGGATCTCCGCGCGCAAAGCGATCATGCGCTCGCGGATCTCCTCGTCGGAGAGCGCCTCGAACTCGGCCTCCAGGCCGTTGATCTCGTCGACGAGCGGCTGCAGACGCCGCGCTTCGCGCTCGCCGCCACCGGTGAAGCGCGACAACAGGTTCTTCATGGGAAGCGAAAGTATAGGGCGGGTCGTTCGTTTGGCCGTGCTCGCCGTTCAGGGTCGGAGTCGTCGGCCGGCCACATGGCCACGTGGCGGAGGCGGCTGCGTTCACGGTGGGTGGACGATCCTGCCCCGAGGAGCCCGGCCGTCGGCTCCGAGGTCGGCCTGCGCGGCTTTTGGTCACTCGGGGTGAACATCTGGGGCCGATAGCGCCTGCCGGCTACCCGCGATGGCTCCTTGGGCGGCGTTTCGTTCACTGGCTGTGACGGAATGCCGCCGAGCGCGGCCCTTCGGGCCCGCGGCGCGCCTTGGACGCGAGAACGTTCACTCTGAGTGACGCCCGAGCCTGGATGGTGTGTCGACGTCGCAGCCAGGCCGCGACGGCCGCCGCGCCCTCGGGCGCTGCGGTGCGTCAGTGCCAGAAGCCGGTCAGGTAGCCCAGCAGCAGGAGGACGAGGGTCAAGCCGGCCAGGCCGCCGAAGAGGAGCACGCCCTGGAGCGGGCCGGCGGTCTCTGATTCGGGATTGGCGAGCCGCGAAGGGGCCCAGCGGGCAGTCCGCAGGCGCGTGCGCCAGTCGCGCGGCTGGACCGGCCGCGGCTCGAGGCCCCCCTCGACGGGTCGGTAGAGCTTGAGGCTCACCGAGCGGCCGCCGGCTCGAGGGGCCCGTCGCCCGGCTGCGCGATCGGCTCGTTGCCCTCCCAGAGGAGCATCTCCTCCACCAGCTGGAGTTCGCTGGAGAAGAGCGCCCCGACCGACTCGCCATCGTGGATGCGCCGGATGGCCTCGCCGATCAAGGGGGCCACCGACAGCTGCCGGATCTTGGCGATGCGCTTGGCCGGGGTCAGCGGCACGGTGTCGGTGACGACCACCTCCAGGAGCGCCGACTCGCGGATGCGGTCGATGGCCGGATCACTCAGGACGCCGTGCGTGGCGCATGCGTAGATCTCCGTGACGCCCTCCTTCTCGAGGGCGCGGACCGTCTCCATGAGCGTGCCCGCCGTGTCGATCTCGTCGTCGACGATGATGGCCCGCCGCCCGGCCACCTCACCGATGACGTTCAGCAGCTCCGCCCGGTCCAGGTTGCCCTGGCGCCGCTTCTCGATGATGGCCAGCGGGGCATCCAGCAGCTCGGCGAAGGCGCGGGCCCGCTTGGCGAAGCCCAGGTCGGTCACCACGACCAGGTCCTCCAGCTGCTTGCGCCGGAAGTAGTTGCTGAGGAGGTGGACGGCGGTCAGTTCGTCGACGGGGATGCTGAAGAAGCCCTGGATCTGGCCCTGGTGGAGGTCCATGGTGAGCATCCGGTCGGCGCCCGCCACCTGCAGCATGTCGGCGATGAGGCGCGCCGTGATCGGTACCCGCGGCTGGTCCTTCTTGTCTGACCGGCCGTAGGCATAGAACGGCACCACGGCCGTGATCCGCCCGGCGCTGGCCCGCTTGAACGCGTCGATCATGATCAGGAGTTCCATGATCGACTTGTTGACGGGCGCGCAGGTGGGCTGGATCAGGTAGACGTCGCGCTGGCGGACGTTGTCCAGGATCTTGACGAAGATGTTCTCGTTGGCGAACTCGAAGACCTCCGCCCGGCCGAGCTCGCGACCCAGGTAGCGCGCGATCTTCTGCGCCAAGCCCAGGTTGGCGTTCCCGGTGTACAGGTCGTACTCGCCCAGCCCGACGCGGCCCGGCGCCCCGAAGGCACTCATGGGCGTGGCGTTCCCGGCGTCCGCTCCACGGTCACGCGACTGCAGCTCCTCAGGCGCCCGCGGGTGGCCCGTCCTCCGCGGGTCCGTCATTGTCCTCCATCGCCCGCTGCTCCGCCAGTCCCGCGCGGAAGACAGCGATGCCGGCCACCGTGTCGCCCTCGTTGAGGCGCATCACGATGACGCCCCGCGCGGCGCTGCCGTAGCGGTTGATGGTCTTGACGTCGGTCCGCACGACCTGGCCTCCGGCGCTGATCAGCAGCAGCTCCTCGTCGGCTTCGGTCACCAGCTGCACGGCCGCCACCGGGCCCGTCTTGCGGCCCTCCAGCGAGATCAGCCGGACGCCCTGGCTGCCGCGGTGCATGGTCCGGAAGTCGGCCAGGGCGACCCGCTTGCCGTAGCCGGTCTCGGTCAGGACAAGGATGTCGGCGGCCGGCTCGACGACGCTCATGCCCACGACAAGGTCGCCCACGCGTGCCAAACGGATGGCGATGACGCCCGCGGCATCACGGCCCATGGGCCGCACCTCCGCTTCGCCGAACCGCGCGATGCGGCCCTGGGCGGTGGCGATGACGATGTCGTCGTGGCCGCCCGACACGCCCACCCAGGCCAACTCGTCCCCCTCGTTGACGGTGATGGCGCGGATGCCGGAGGAGCGGACCTTCTCGAACTGCTCGATCGGCGTCTTCTTGATCATGCCCCGCCGGGTGGCCATGACCAGGTTGTGGCCCTTCTCGAAATCAGGCGTGGTGAGCACGGAGAGGACCATCTCGCCCGTCTCCACCTGGACGCCCTCGAGGTTGATGATGGGGATGCCCTTGGCCGTCCGCGAGGCGTCCGGCACCTGGTGGACCTTGGAGCTGAAGACGCGCCCGCGATTGGTGAAGAAGAGGGCCCAGTCGTGCGTGTTGGCCACGAGGAGATGCTCCAGGGCGTCCTCCTCGACCGTGCGGGCGCCGATGATGCCCTTGCCGCCGCGCGCCTGGCGCCGGTACGTGGCCAGTGGCTGGCGCTTGATGTAGCCCCGCCCACTGACCGTGACCACGACGTCCTCGTCGGCGATGAGGTCCTCGTCGGTCATCTCGCGTGAGGCGTCGTCGGCGACCCGGGTGCGCCGCTCGCCGGCGTACTTGCGGGCCAGCTCCGTCAGCTCGTCCTTGATGATGGCCAGGACGCGGGCCGGGTTGGCCAGGATGTCCTCCAGCTCAGCGATGAGCTGGATGACGGCCAGGTACTCGTCCTCGATCTTCTTGCGCTCGAGCGCGGCCAGGCGCCGCAGCTGCATCTCCAGGATCGCGTTGGCCTGGATCTCGCTGAGCTCGAAGCGGGCGATCAGGTTGGCACGTGCGGTCTCCACGTCGGCCGACTGGCGGATCGTGGCGATGACCGCGTCCAGGTTGTCGAGGGCGATCTTGAGGCCCTCGAGGATGTGGGCCCGGTCGCGTGCCTTGCCCAGGTCGAACTCGGTGCGGCGACGGACGACCTCGCGGCGCCAATCGACGTGGTGCTGCAGGACGGCCTTCAGGGGCAGCGTCTGGGGCTGCCCGTCGACCAGGGCCAGCATGTTCATGTTGAAGGCCAGCTGGAGCGGCGTGTGCTTGAAGAGGTTATTGAGCACCTTGTGCGGGTTGATGTCGCGCTTGCACTCGATGACCAGGCGCATGCCGTCACGGTCGGACTCGTCGCGCAGGTCGGCGATGCCCTCGATCTTCTTGCCCTGCACCAGCTCGGCGATCTTCTCCACCAGGGCCGCCTTGTTGACCTGGTAGGGCAGCTCCGTGACGACGATCGCCATGCGGTTCTGGCGGGTCTCCTCGAACGCGCACTGGGCCCGCATGACGACCCGCCCGCGGCCATGGGCATACATCTCGCGGATGGCGTCGACCTGCTCCCACTGGCCGCTCAGCGGATTGCGCCGCTTCTCGAAGCGGAAGATCGTGGCACCCGTGGGGAAGTCGGGCCCCAGGATGATGTCGCACAGGGCATCGGCGGTCAGGGCCGGGTCGTCGATGAGGGCGATGGTGGCGGCCACGACTTCGCCGAGGTGGTGCGGCGGGATGTTGGTGGCCATGCCGACGGCGATGCCGGACGAGCCGTTGATGAGGAGGTTGGGCAGCTTCGCGGGGAGGACGGACGGCTGCTGCCGCGTGCCGTCGTAGTTGTCGACGAAGTCGACCGTCTCCTTGTCGATGTCGGCCAGGAGCTCCGAGCTGATGGCCGTCATGCGCGCTTCCGTGTAGCGCATGGCGGCGGGCGGGTCGCCGTCGACCGACCCGAAGTTGCCCTGGCCGTCCACGAGCGGATAGCGCATCGAGAAGTCCTGGGCCATGCGCGCCAGGGCGTCGTAGAGGGCCACGTCGCCGTGGGGGTGGTACTTGCCCATGACCTCGCCGATGATCGCCGCGCACTTGCGGTACGAGGCGGCCGAGGTGACCCCCATCTCGTGCATCGTGAAAAGGATCCGGCGGTGCACCGGCTTGAGCCCGTCGCGCACGTCCGGCAGGGCGCGGCTGACGATGACGCTCATGGCGTAGTCGAGGTAGCTGGTGCGCAGCTCGTCCTCGATGCCGACGCGCCTGACCTTGCCGATGTCCTCCGTCATAGTGCGGCCGCCCTCCTCATGCCGCGCCGAAGGCGTGGGCTACTTCGTGGGCCCGGCTCGTGTCGTGGCGGCGGTCCGTGCGCAGGTGCGCCGCCGCCAGGACCGGCCGCAGCTCGCCGGCCAGCGCCTCGTCCGCGCCCGCCCCGGTCAGCGCGTCGCGCACGACCCACGCCCGGTTGCCGTCCATGGTGTCGACGCTGACCGTGGTCTCGCGCCGCAGCAGGTCGGCCACACCAGCCGGGTCCACGGCGCGCCAGGAGCGCAGGGCCCAGCTCAGGGCCTTGCGGACGTCAGGGTCGGCCTCGCCGATCATGGTCGCGATGAGGGCCAGCGCCGGTGTCGGGCGCAGGCGGGTCGCCCGTTCGTCGGCCCGGATACGGACGGGCAGCTCGGCAAGCGTGGAGCCCACCAGGCGGCGCTCCCAGCGGTGCGGGGAGTAGACCAGCTGCTCCAGTTCCGCCCATCGATAGGGCTCGAGCAGGATGCCGCGGGCGGTGAGATCGGCCAGGCTGTCCACGCTTACCCAGTCGGCTGCCCGGCGAGCCAGGCGGCGGATGACTTGCCAGCTCCGCTCGGGATCGCCGGCCAGGCTGCGACGCAGGGCCACGTGGCTGAACAGGCGGACCTCAAGCAGGTCGGCCTGGGCGAGCCGCTCGGCGAGGTACACGGCGATGGCCGGTGACTGGCCGGCCAGGGCGCGGTCGACCTTGCGCGCCACGGTCGAGACGAGCGGCCAGCGCACGCCGAGCAGGGGCGCCGAGCCGGGCACGATCGTGGGCTGGGCGGCGGCGTAGACGGGATCGGCCAGGCCGCGGAACCCGCGTGCCAAGCTGCGCTCGAAGCGCTCGGGATCCGCCACCAGGTCGGTCAGGCGGTCACCAAGAGCCACCGCGGCGGGACGATGCTGAGCCACGAACGCCTGAGCGCGAGCCGTCGTTGACGAGGGCATCATCGGACTCCGACGGGCGTGAGGGCCAGGTCGTCGGAGGCGAGGGGCACCAGTCGCAGGTGGTAGCGCGCCTGGAGCTCGGCCCGCTGCGCTTCGCCGGCTGCCATGTACGTCGCCTCGCCCGTGCACAGCACCTTGCCGCTCGCCGCGTCGACCACGTGGCCGGCGGCGTGGAAGATCCGCCGGTGGACATCGGTGACCCAGCCTTCCACGCGGACCCGCTGGCCGACCGTGACCGGCGCCTTGTAGCGGACGCCGAGCTCGGCGGTCACGCCCCAGCAGTCCTGCTGGAAGAGCGCCCAGCCCATCACCTCGTCGAGCAGCGCGGCGATGATCCCGCCGTGGATGACGCCCGCCCAGCCCTCGTGGCTGGAGGTCAGGACCAACTCGGTCCACGCGCGCCCGTCGCCGACGCGAAGGGGCACGTGCAGGCCGTGGTCGTTGAGGTCGCCACACACGAAGCAACCGTGGGGCGCCACCTCCACCCGGAACACGTTCGACGACGGCGTCGAGGGGCCCTCCGGGGCGTGACGCAGGTCAGATGTCAAGGTTGGCGACCTTGCGGGCCTCGGCCTTGATGAAGTCCTTGCGTGGACCCACCTTCTCGCCCATGAGCGTGCTGAAGATGTGGTCCGCATCGGCCGCATCGTCGACCGCCGCCCGCAGGAGCGTGCGCGTGGCGGGGTTCATGGTGGTCTCCCAAAGCTGCTCGGCGTTCATCTCGCCGAGGCCCTTGAAGCGCTGGATGGTCAGGTTCTTGACCTTCATGTCCTTGACGATGCGGTCCCGATCGCGCTCGTCCTGCGCGTAGTTGGTGACCTTGCCGGTACTGATGCGGTACAGCGGCGGCTGGGCGATGTAGAGGTACCCGTTGTCGATGACCTCGGGCATGTGGCGGTAGAAGAAGGTCAGCAGCAGGGTCCGGATGTGGGCGCCGTCCACGTCCGCGTCGGCCAGCAGGATGATGCGGTGGTACCGCAGCTTGGCGAGGTCGAACGACTCGCCGATGCCAGCCCCCAGGGCGATGATCAGGGGCCGCACGTTGTCCGAACCAAGGACGCGATCAAGGCGGGCTCGCTCCACATTGAGCAGCTTGCCGCGCATCGGGAGGATGGCCTGGAAGCGGCGGTCCCGACCCTGCTTGGCCGAGCCACCGGCCGAGTCGCCTTCGACGATGTAGAGCTCGCTGCGGGCGGGGTCACGCTCCTGGCAGTCGGCCAGCTTCCCGGGCAGCGACATACCCTCGAGGGCACCCTTGCGGATGACGAGATCGCGCGCCTTGCGCGCGGCGTCGCGGGCGCGGGCCGCCAGGAGGCACTTCTGGATGATCGCCCGCCCGTCGGCGGGATGCTCGTCCAGGTACTGGCCGACGCCGTCGGTGACGGCCGCCTGGACCTGGCCCTTGACCTCCGCGTTGCCCAGCTTGGCCTTGGTCTGGCCCTCGAATTGCGGCTCCACCAGCTTCACGCTGATGACGGCGGTCAGGCCCTCCCGCACGTCGTCACCTGACAGGTTGGTGTCGGACTCCTTCAGCACGCCGGCGCGGCGCGCCCAATCGTTGAGGGAGCTGGTCAGCGCGGCGCGGAAGCCGGTGACGTGGGTGCCCCCGTCGACCGTGTTGATGTTGTTGGCGAAGGAAAAGACGTTCTCGGCGTAGCCGTCGTTGTACTGCAGGGCCACCTCGATGACGGTCGAGCCATCCTTTCGCTCGACGTACACCGGCCGGTCGTGAAGGACTTCCTTGTCCTTGTTCAGGTGGCGCACGAAGCTGATGAGGCCACCCTCGAAGTAGAAGGACTTCTCGCGGGTCGGCGTCTCGCGCTCGTCGCGCAGGGTGATCCACACGCCCTTGTTGAGGTAGGCCGATTCACGGAGCCGCTGCGAGATGGCCTCGAAGCTCCAATCCAGGGACTCGAACACCTCGCTGTCCGGCATGAAGACGGTCGTCGTGCCGTGCCCGTCGGAGCGGCGCAGCTCGCGCACGGGCCCCGTGGGCTTGCCACGCTCGTAGCCCTGGCCCCAGACGCGCCCGTCGCGCTCCGACTCCACGTTCATCCAGGCCGATAGGGCGTTGACGACACTCACGCCGACGCCGTGCAGGCCGCCGGACACCTTGTAGCCACCACCGCCGAACTTGCCGCCGGCGTGCAGGACGGTGTGCACCACCTCGAGGGCGTCCTTGCCCGTCTTGTGCCGGCCGACCGGCACGCCGCGGCCGTTGTCGCGGTTGCGCACCGACCCGTCGGGGAGCAGCGTGACCTCGATGCGGTCGGCGAAGCCGGCCATGGCCTCGTCGATGGAGTTGTCGACGACCTCCCAGACCAGGTGGTGGAGGCCCCGCACGTCGGTCGAGCCGATGTACATGCCGGGCCGCCGACGGACGGCCTCGAGGCCTTCCAGGACCTGGATGCTCTCCGCGGTGTAGCCGGAGCTGGCGCTGCCGCGCTTGCGGCTTCGCGCCGTGCCGTTGGCCGGTGAGTCGATCGCGTCTGCGACGGGATCGAGCGGCTTGGTGGCCTCGGTCATGCCGGGCTGCCCCCGAGACGTTCGACCAGGCGCCCCAGGTCGTCCGGTCCGTAGTACTCGATGATGATGCGGCCCCCCTTGCTCCCGCTCGTGAGCGTGACCTTCGTGCCGAGGATCGTGCGCAGGTGCGCCTCCACCCGCTCGAGGTCCGGATCGACCGGTGCGGCGCCGGACGCGGCCTCCACCGGCGCCGGGCGGGCGCGACGGACCAGCTCCTCGGTGGCGCGGACCGAGAGGTCACGCTCAAGGACGATCCGCAACAGTTCATCCTGCAGCGCGGCATCGGCCCCGCCGAGGGCGCGGGCGTGGCCTTCGCTGATGAGCCCCTGGGCCACGGCGTCCTGCACCGCCTCGCTCGTGTCGAGGAGGCGCATCGTGTTGGCGACGCTCGAGCGAGCGCGGCCGACCTGCTGGGCGACCTGCTCCTGGGTGAGCTCGAACTCGCCCATGAGGCGTCGGAACGCGTTGGCCTCCTCGAGCGGGTTGAGATCGGCGCGCTGGATGTTCTCCACGAGCGCCAGCTCCAGCTGCTGCCGGTCGGACGTCGGGCCGCGGACGACGGCGGGGATGCGCGTCAGCCCGGCGATCCGCGCTGCGCGCAGGCGTCGCTCCCCGGCGATGAGCCGGTAGCCGTCCACCGTCTCCTGCACGACGATCGGCTGGAGGACGCCGTGGGCCTCGATGCTGCGCGCCAGCGCCTGGAGGGCCTCCTCCTCGGCGTGCGCCCGTGGCTGGGACGGGTTGAGGGCGACCTGCTCGACGGGGATCTCCACGGCGGACGGGCCGGCCGGACGCTGCGGGATGAGCGACGCGAGACCGCGGCCGAGCCCGCTGGGCCGCCGGCCGAGGCCGGTCACGCTGCACCTCGCTGCTCGTCGGCAGTGGGTGCGTCAGGGACGGGCGTCGCGATGGCGGGGACCGTCATGGTCAGGCCCTGTCGACTCAGGTACTCCTGGGCCACGCTTCGGTAGGCCTCGGCGCCGGCCGAATCGGGCCGATACGTGGCGATCGGCTGTCCGTAGCTCGGCGCCTCCGACAGGCGGACGCTGCGCGGGATCACGGTCGTGAAGACGCGGTCGCCCAGATGACGGCGCGCTTCAGCGGCCACGTCGGCCGCCAGCTTCGTGCGCGCGTCATACATGGTCAGGAGCACTCCCTTGATCGTGAGCCCAGGGTTTAGATGGTCGCGGATGAGGTTGATCGTGGCGATCAGCTGGTTCAGCCCTTCCAGGGCGTAGTACTCGCACTGCAGCGGGATCAGCACCTGATCCGCCGATGTGAGGCCGTTGACGGTCAGGAGCCCGAGCGACGGCGGACAGTCGATGAGGATGTGCTCGAACGGCTCGTGGATCGAGGCAAGCGCCCGGCCCAGGCGGCGCTCGCGCTGGGACATCGAAGCCAGTTCCACTTCAGCGCCGGCGAGCGCCATCGCCGAGGGGAGCAGGCGGAGTCGCGGGATCGCGGTATCGACGATGAGCTCGTCCACTGCAACGTCATCGGTGAGCGCGTCATACGTCGACTGGACGACGGCGGCCCGGTCGATCCCGAGCCCGCTCGTCGCGTTGCCCTGTGGGTCGAGATCGACCACGAGGACCGAGCGGCCGGCGAGCGCCAGGTAGGTCGCCAGGTTGACCACCGTGGTGGTCTTGCCGACGCCGCCCTTCTGGTTCGCGCATGCGACCGTCTCGCCCACTCAGCTTCCCGACCGACGCGCTATCACTGCACCTGATTCTACTGGATTCGGCGTTCTCCGACCCTTTCCGGAACTCGTCGAGGCCCTCCGTGACGGCCCGAATCATGGCTGCGGTGACTTCACCAACGCTTGCCTGGCCGTTGTTGCACGTGAAACACCCGCCCTGGTGCCGGAGCGCACCACTGAGCGTCACGATCCGTCTCCAGGCGGCCCTGAGTCTGCTTCTTGGGCGGCTGTTGGGGCCCTCCGCGCTATACTGCCGACCGGGCAGCGCTGCTCACCCCGGTTGCGGTCCGGTCGGCACCCGACGCACGGGTCCGGGTGGTCGCTTCGAGGCACGCAGGATGAGCATCATTCTGGCCGCGGTCGCCAGCGTCCTGGCGGCGTTGCTCGAGATCAGTGTCATTCCAGGCCTGACCAGCGTCGGGCAGCCGAACCTCGTGTTCCTCATCACCGTGGTGGTGACGATGATGATCGGGGTCGAGGAAGGTCTTACGGTCGCCTTCCTTGGAGGACTGATGACGGACCTGCTGCTCCCCGGCCATCAGCTCGGCGGAACCTCCCTGGTGCTCTTGGGGATGTCCGGCATCACGGCCACCGTCGGACGTTTCCTGCCCCAGCGCCGCGTCGCCGTGGCGGCGGTCCTCGTCCTGGTGCTCGCGATGGTGTTCCAGGCGCTGGAGATCCTCGTCCTGGCCGCGACGGCCGGCACGCCAGCGAGCTTCGACCTCGGCGGGATGCTGCCCCCCGCGATCGTGGACGCCCTCCTGGCGATCCCGGCGGCCGCGATCCTGCGATTCGCGTGGCTGCGTTACGGTGCGCATGACCGGATCGAATGGTGAGGGTGTGACGTCGATCGACCTTGAGAACCGCCACCCGCGCGGATCACTGCTGGGCCGCTTCATCGTGTTCGGCCTTGTCATCGCGCTCGTCTTCAGCGTGCTCGCGGCGCGGCTGTTCTACCTGCAGGTCGATCAGGGCAGCTACTACACCGGCCTTTCTGATAGCAACCGCATCGTGTCGCAGGAGATCCCCTCGACGCGGGGCCTCATCTACGACCGCAACGGCACGGCGCTCGTCAGCAACGTACCCACCTACGCCGTCCAGGTGCTGTCGGCGAACCTGCCCCTCACCCAGCGTCCGGCGGTCGTGAGCCACCTCTCGGCCCTCCTGGGGATGACCTCGAGCGCCATCAATCAGACGATCGACAAGGATCCGGGTGCCCGCTTCGACGAAGTGACGATCGCGACGGGTGTGCCTGAGGACGTGGCGCGAGTCATCTCGGAGCAGCATCTCGAGCTGCCTGGGGTCAGCGTCGTCGTCCAGTCGCAGCGCGACTACCTGTATGGCTCACTGGTCTCGCAGGTCGTCGGGTACACGGGCGCCGTGACGGCGGCCGACCTTCAGCGGCTGACGACGCAGGGGTACCTGTCGGACGACCAGATCGGCAAAGCAGGCGTCGAGGCGGAGTACGAGGCGGCGCTCCGGGGGCAGTACGGGTCGGAGCAGGACGAACGCGACGCCCTCGGCCAGGACCTGGGTGTGCTCTCGCAGACGCAGGACCCGGTCCCCGGTGACTCACTCGACCTGACCATCGACCTCAAGACGCAGCAGCAGGCCCAGACGGCCCTCGAGTGGGGCCTGAACACGGCCCACGTCCAGTCGGGCGTGGTCATCGCCATGGATCCGCAGACGGGCCAGATCCTGGCCATGGTCTCGCTGCCCACGTACGACGACAACACGTTCGCCCAAGGCATCTCCGACGCGCAGTTCCAGGCGTATCTCAAGAACCCCAACCAGCCGCTCCTGAACCACGCCATCGCGGAGCAGTACGCCCCCGGCTCGACCTACAAGCTCGTCACCGGGACCGGCGGGCTGGCTGACAAGAAGATCACCACGTCGACGCTGGTCCACACCGCCCCATACCTGCGCCTCGGGGCCAACATCTATCCCGACTGGAACCATCTCGGCTTCGGGAACATCAACATCGACTACGGGTTCGGCCACTCGAGCGACACGTTCTTCTACCAGGTGGCGGGGATGTTGGGGGCCGACCGCCTCGGCTACTGGGCCTCGCAGTACGGCTTCGGGACCCCCACGGGCGTGGACCTGCCGGGCGAGGCGGCCGGCATCGTGCCGACCAACGCGTGGAAGCAGGAGGTCTTCGGCCAGAACGTCTTCCCCGGTGAGGTCTATCAGGCCGGCATCGGGCAGGGCTACGACGCGGTGACGCCGTTGCAGCTCATCAACGCGTATGCGGCACTGGCCAACGGCGGCAAGCTGTACCAGCCGCAGATCGTGCAGCAGATCGTGGGGCCCGATGGCCAGGTGGTCCAGCCGTTCGCGCCCAAGCTGATCCGCACCCTCGCGGCGAGTCCCCAGGTGCTGCAGTCGATGCGGGTCGCGGCGTTGTACCCGCAGATCCTGCGCCACACCTACAACCTGGTGGACGAGCCGATCGTGATCGCCGGGAAGTCCGGCACCTCCGAGTTCGGGGTCCGCGACGCCCAGGGCCGCCTGCCGTACAGCTCGTGGTTCGTGGCGTTCGTGCCCAAGGTCCCGGGCAAGACGGCGAGCGACCCGAACGGCTTCAAGGCCATCTCACGGACCGACTCGAACCTCGTGGTGATGGCTTTCATCCAGGACTCCCGGACGGTCGGCAACGCCGCGACCGAGGTCGTCAAGTACTTCCTGCAGATGCACTACGGCCTGAAGCACGATCTGCGGCTGCCGCAGCTGCTGCAGACCGGCAACCACTACGGCGACTGACATGGGAGCGTTGCGCGTCGAGCCGGCACGGGTCCAGACATGGGCCACGCGGTCGGCGGGCGCCGTGTGGGGCATCTTCGACATCCAGCTCTTGCTGTACGCCGGGATCCTCGTCTTCTTCGGCCTGCTGATGGCCTACTCCAACAGCGTCGCCACGGGCGTGCTGGCGGCGGGGAGCACCTTCGCCCGCAGCCTCGTGTGGCTGGCCATCGCCGCGCTCGTCTTCATCGTCGCAGCGGCCTTCGACTACCGCTGGCTGCGCACGTTCGCCTGGCCTGTCTACCTCCTCAACATCGGCCTCCTCGTGCTGTCCAAGCTCGTCGGGACCGGCGTGGGCGGCGTGGCGCGTTGGGTGTCGGTCTTCGGCCTCCAGTTCCAGTTCTCGGAGCTCGCCAAGATCCTCATGATCATCGTCCTGGCGGCCTACCTCGCCTCGCGGCGCGACCAGCTGGGCACGCTGGGCACGCTCGTGGGTGCCCTGGTGCTGGCTGTCCCGCTCGTGGCCCTGGTCCTCATCCAGCCGGACCTGGGCACGTCGATGGTGTTCGTGGCCATCCTCGTCGGCACGCTCTTCCTCACTGGCGGCAGCGTCCGCTGGCTCCTCGGTTTCGCCGGGCTGGGCCTCGCCGCGCTCCCCGTCGTCTGGACCGTGGTGCTGCGCGACTACCAGAAGGCCCGCCTGCTGTCGTTCCTTGACCCATCAGCCGACCCGCTCGGGTCGGGCTATCACCTCATCCAGTCCCAGATCGCGGTGGGCTCGGGCGGGATCTTCGGCAAGGGCCTCGCCAACGCGACACAGGGGCAGGTGGGCTTCCTGCCGGTCCAGACGACCGACTTCGTGATGGCTCTCCTGGCCCAACAGCTCGGCTTGATCGGCGTTGCTGTCGTCCTTGTCGCGTTTGGCGCGTTGCTTTGGCGGATCCTGCGCATCGGCTGGCGCTCGGACGACACGTTCGGCCTCGCCTTCGCCTCGGGGATGGCGTCGATGCTGCTGTTCCAGCTCTTCATCAACGTCGGGATGGTCATCGGCATCATGCCGATCACCGGCATCCCGATGCCCTTCGTGACCTACGGCGGGGCGTCGCTCATCAGCATCGCCCTCGGTCTGGGCATCCTCGAGAGCATCAACCTGCGGCAGGCCAAGCCGCGCTTCTGAGGCCGAGCGCTCAGCGACGGCGGAAGAGTCCCCGCCGCGACTCGTCCTGGACCGCACTGGAGCGGCGGCCGGCCTGGCGCAACAGCTGGTCCAGCTCCGCCTGGTACTGGCGCCCGATCGGCGCCCGATCGAGCCACTCCAGGTATTCGATGTCCGTGCGGCCGATCTCACCCAGCGACCAGCCGGAGAAGCGGCCGAAGTTGAGCACGCTGCCCGACGGGCGACCGGGTGGCGGGCCGGCCGAACCGGTCTCCATCGAGCGGCCCATGCTGGCAGCGTCGTACCCGGTGCCGACGGTGGAGCGCCCCGACGTCCACAGGGGGTTGGCCGACTCGGCACGAGGCGGCCCCGCCGCGGCGCCCCAGGCCGTGCGAGCGGCCGACTGGGCATCGGCGGGGGCCGGTCGCGGCGTGGCCGGCGGCGCCGTGCGCGGCGGCGCCGTGCGCTGCGCTTGCCGCCCGGCGTCGTAGGCGGCTCGACGGTGCGGGTCGCGCAGCACTTCCCAGGCGGCGTTGAGCTCGGCCATGCGCCGGCCACGCTCGGGGGTCTCGCCACCGTCGGGGTGGTACTTGAGGGCCAGCCGCCGATACGCGGCGCGGATGACGTCGGCGTCCGCCTCCACGTCCACCTGGAGGGTCTTGTACGGGTCGAGCGCCATGTCCATCAAGTCACCACCCTAGGCCTGGGCGGCCGCTCAGGCAATGACCCCATCGTCCCGGTGGCCACGTTTGACTGGCCAGCGGGTCAGCGGTAGCATCTGCCTTCGCGCCGCGAGGTCCGTGGCCGTGTTCGGCCTGTCCGCCGCGCGCTCCGTCAGCAGCCGGCCCAGTGGGGAACCATGTACGCAGTCATCGAGAACGGCGGGAAGCAGTACCGCGTCGAGCTGGGCTCGGAGCTGGTCGTCGACCGTATGGATGTCGAGGCCGGTGAGACCGTCAAGTTCGAGCATGTCCTGCTCGTGGCCGACGGGGATGTAGCCTCGGTCGGTCGACCCCACGTTGCGGGTGCCAGCGTCAGCGCGGATGTCGTGCGCCAGGCGCGCGGCGAGAAGATCGTCGTCTTCAAGTACCGGCCCAAGGCCCGCAGCCGCGTCAAGCAGGGCTCGCGCGCCGACCTGACGGTCCTGCGCATCGCGGACATCGTCCATGACGGGAAGAGCGCGGCCAAGATCGCCGAGGCCGCCCGGACCGAGCGCGAGCGCCTGGAGGCCGCGGAGGCCGCGGCAGCCGCCAAGCAGGCCGAGGCGGACAAGGAGCTGGCGCGCAAACTGGCCAGGACGACGGCGGCAGCCGACGCCAAGGCCGCGGCCGCCAAGAAGGCCAGTGAGCCCGCTCCCAAGGCCACCAAGGCGGACGTCAAGACCGCGGCGAAGCCCGCTGCCAAGTCCGCCGCGAAGGCCGCGCCCAAGGCCCCGGCCGTCAAGTCAGCCACCAAACCCGCCACCGGTGGCAAGGCCCCGGCCACGCGCACCCAGGCGCCGCAGCCACCGGCCAAGCCCGCCCCCCGCAAGAAGAAGGAAGACTGATGGCTCACAAGAAGGCGGGCTCGAGCTCCAAGAACGGACGCGACAGCGTCGGCCAGCGCCTTGGCGTGAAGGCCGGCGACGGGCAGGCCGTGCATGCCGGGACGATCATCGTGCGTCAGCGCGGCATGACCTTCGTGGCCGGGACGGGCGCCGGGCTGGGACGCGACTACACGGTCTTCGCGACCGTGAACGGCCGGGTCAAGTTCAGCCACGCCACCCGGGACAAGAAGCAGATCACCGTGGAGGCCGACGCGTGAAGCCGGCGATCCACCCCGCCTACCACCAGGCGACCGTGACCTGCGGCACCTGCGGCACGGTCTACGACATCGGCTCGACCCGCCGTGAGATGCATGTCGACGTCTGCGCCCACTGCCACCCGTTCTACACGGGCAAGCAGACGATCGTGGACACGGCCGGTCAGGTCGAGCGCTTCCAGAAGCGGCTGGAGCGAGCGGCCCGCAGCTGACGCGCTCGGCGTCGGCGGGACCGCCGGGCATGGCTCAGACCTTCGCCTACGGCGGGCAGGCGTTGATGGAGGGGGTCCTGATGCGCGGTCCCGACGCGATCGGGGTGGCTCTCCGCCGTCCCGACGGGGTGATCGTATGGGCCACCGAACCGCTCGCCTCGCCCCTCCACCGCAACCGCCTCGCCCGGGCCCCGTTCGTGCGCGGCATCGTGCTGCTCTACGACACGCTCGTGGTGGGTACCCGCTGGCTGATGCGCTCCGGCACCGTCGCGGCCGCCGGCCAGGGCGTTGAACTGGGGACTCGCACGGTGGCCTTCACGCTGCTGATCACCCTCGTCATCGCGGTCGGGATCTTCGTCCTGTTGCCACTCTTCCTGGCCCAGGCAGGGGTGGCGGCGGCCGGTGGCGGCGACCAGCCCATCCTCCAGCGACTCGCCGAGGCGCTCATCCGCGTCGTGCTCTTCGTGGGCTACCTGCTGGTCGTGAGTCGCGCCGCCGAGGTGCGGCGTGTCTTCCAGTACCACGGCGCCGAGCACATGACCATCCACGCCCTGGAGCACCACGACCCGTTGACGGTGGGATCCATCCGCCGCTATCCGACGGCCCATCCCCGCTGCGGCACGGAGTTCCTGGTCGTCTTCGTGATCGTCAGCATCATCCTCTTCAGCCTGCTCGCCACGAGCGATCCGCTCGTCGCCATCGCCGGCCGGATCGTGCTGATCCCCGTCATCGCGGCCGTGAGCTATGAGCTGCTGCGGATCGGCGCCCGGTACCGCGACCACGCCCTCGTGCGGTGGGTGTTCGCGCCCGGCATCTGGCTGCAGCGCATCACGACGCAACCTCCCGATGACGACATGATCGAGGTCGCGGTGGCGTCCCTGCGGGAGGCGTTGCGGGTCAATGGCCAGGAAGCGCCGGTCGGATCGCTCGATCCTGCCCGGATCCCCCTGGTGGCGTCCCCACCGCTCGAACCGGGAGTCGCGACATGACCCTGGAGGACCGGCTGCTGGAGATCGAGGCCCAGACGGCCGAGATCCATACCCGGCTGGCCGACCCCGCGGTGGCCATGGACCCGGCCGCCCTCAAGCGGTATGGCAAGGACCTCGCCCGCCTTGAGCCAGTGGTCGACGTGGCGCAGCGCCTGAGGCACACCCGCGAGGAGCTGGCGGGCGCGCTCCAGGTCCGCGACGAGGCCTCCGACCCGGCCATGCGCGAGCTGGCCCACGAGGAGGTCGCCCACCTGGAGGCCCTCCAGACGGCTCTCGTGGAGGACCTCCGCCGACTCCTCGTGCCCCGCGATCCCAACGACGAGCGCAGCGTGATCCTGGAGATCCGGGCCGGGACAGGCGGTGACGAGGCGGCCCTGTTCGCCGCGCAGCTCTACCGCATGTACGTGCGCTACGCCGAGCGGCACCGCTGGGCGACCGATCTCCTCAGCGCCAACGAGAACGACATCGGCGGCCTCCGCGAGGCGATCCTGGAGGTCCGGGCCGACGGCGCCTACAGCCGCCTCAAGTTCGAGGGCGGGGTGCACCGCGTGCAGCGCGTGCCGGAGACGGAGTCGAGCGGCCGTATCCACACCTCGACCGCCACGGTGGCCGTCCTGCCCGAGGCCGATGAGGTGGAGATCCAGATCGACGAGGACAAGGACCTGCGGGTGGAGGTCAAGCGCTCCTCCGGGCCCGGCGGCCAGAGCGTCAACACGACCGACTCAGCTGTGCGCATCACGCACCTCCCCAGCGGCCTGGTGGTGGAGATCCAGGACGAGAAGAGCCAGATCAAGAACCGCGCCAAGGCCATGGCCGTGCTGCGGGCGCGGCTGCTGGAGATGGAGCAGCGCAAGGCCCACGAGGCGGAGGCCGCCGTGCGTCGGAGCATGGTCGGCTCCGGGGAGCGGTCGGAGAAGGTCCGTACCTACAACTTCCCGCAGGACCGCCTGACCGACCACCGCATCGGCCTCGACCTGCACAACCTGCCGGCCATCCTGGACGGCGACCTTGACCGCCTCATCGATGCCCTGGTCACGACCGACCAGGCGGAGCGGCTGACGCACCTCGACCCGGGCGTGAGCGCCTGATCGGAGTGGCGACCGTGCGTGACCTGCTCGAGCCGTCCGTGGCGCGGCTGCGCGCGGCGGGTTCGCCATCGCCCCGCCTGGATGCGGAACTGCTGCTGGGCTACGTGCTGGGGGTGGACCGCGCGGCGGTGCTGGCCCACCCCGAAGCGCCGGTGGGCACCGGTCAGGCGGTCGCCCTGGAGGCAGCCGTGGCGCGGCGCGAACGGGGTGAGCCGGTCGCCTACATCCGCGGCGTCAAGGAGTTCTACGGGCTGGCCCTCACGGCCGATCCACGCGCGCTCATCCCGCGGCCGGAGACGGAGCTCCTGGTCGACCTGGCCCAGGCCTGGGTGCGTGCGCGCCTGAGCTCGGCGCCACGAGCCGCCGACGCGCCGCCGATGGTCGTGCTGGACGTGGGGACCGGCAGCGGGGCCATCGCCGTGGCGCTCGCCGTGACCTTCCGACGGCACGGCTACGGCGGCGCGGTGCGTCTGCTGGCCACCGACGTCTCACCGGAGGCCCTGGGGCTCGCCGTGGAAAACGCCGTCGGCCACGGCGTGGCCGACGCGATCGAGTTCAGCCATGCCGACCTCCTGAAAGCGGAGGCGGTGGGGAACGACGGGACGGTGGACCTGCTGCTGGCCAACCTGCCGTACATACCGAGCGGCGACCTGCCGGGCCTCCCGGTGGCGGCCAGCTTCGAACCGGCCATCGCCCTGGATGGCGGCCCCGATGGGTCACGCCTCATCGGGCGGCTCATGGAGCACCTTGACCGTGTCCTGGCGCTCGACGGCCTGGCCCTGCTGGAGATCGGCGACGGCCAGGTGGACCGCCTGCTGGTCCTGGTGCGTGAGGTGCTGCCCGGCTGGACATCCGTCCTGCATGACGATCTGGGCGGCACCCCCCGTGTGCTCGAGCTGGCTCGCGGAGCTCGGCCGTGAGCGCGCTCCGGCTGGCGGAGCCCCGGCGTCGCGTCCGGGCTCGGCCGGAACCCCCGATCCGGCTGGTGGCGACCGACCTGGACGGGACCCTCGTGGGTGCCGACCTCGTCATCCGGCCACGCGTGGCCGCGGCCGTCGCTGCGGCGCAGGCGCAAGGCGTGGTCGTCGTCATCGCCACCGGCCGCATGTACCGCAGCACGCTGCGCTTCGCCCGTGCCCTGCAGCTGCGCGCTCCGCTGATCTGCTACCAGGGGGCCTACATCCGCGAGATGCCGAACGGTGATGAGCCGGCCGCAGCGCCCATCCGCCACGTGACCCTGGCAGCCCAGGTGGCCCGCCAGGCGATCCGCTGGTCGCGCGAGAACGGCCTGGACCCGCACGTGAACATGGACGACCGGCTGGTGATGGAGCGCGGTGACGAGGGCGCCGCCGACTACGAGCGCCTCTCGGGCATCGACGCGGATTTCGTGCCCGACCTCGTGGCGGCCGTGGTCCGGCCGGTGACCAAGGTGCTCGCCGTGGGTCCGCCGGGCGTGCCGGAACGCGTCCTGGCCGCCGGCCGCGAGGCGTTCGCGGGCCACGCCGAGGTCACCGTCTCGCATCCCGAATACCTGGAGTTCACGGCCCCCGGCGTGACCAAGGGCCAGGCCCTGCGCTGGCTGGCACGGCGCCTGCGGATCCCGCTGGCCGCCACGATGGCCATCGGCGACCAGTACAACGACCTGGAGATGCTGGCCGCGGCCGGTCACGGCGTGGCCATGGGCGGTTCGCCCGCGGAAGTCCGTGCGGCGGCCCGGCACGTCACCGCCTCGGTGGACGAGGAAGGGTTCGCCGTGGCGCTGGAGGCCCTCGTACTGGGCCGTGGCCGCCTGGACGGCTCCCCGTGACGACGTCGGCGCGCCGCGTTGGCGCCGATGACGCTTCGGCGCTGGATCGCGCCGTCCAAGCGATCCGGGCGGGCCGGCTGGTCGCTGTCCCGACCGAGACGGTCTACGGCCTCGCCTGCGCCCTCACTCAAGCTGCCGTGGACCGCCTCGTGGAGGCCAAGGGGCGGGACGTCGGCAAGGGCCTCACGCTACTGGTGGACGCCCTCGCCGATGCCGCATCGTTGGTCGTGGACTCGCCGGCGGCGCGGCGGCTCGCCGACCGCTTCTGGCCGGGCCCGCTGACGATGGTCCTGCCGCTACAGCCCGGCGTGGAGCTGCCGTATGCCGTGACCGGCGGCACGCAGGCGGTCGGGCTGCGGGTGCCCGATCAGCCCTTCACACGTCGCCTGGCCCGGGCCTTGGGTCCGCTGCCCCTGACCTCGGCGAATCGCTCGGGTGAGCCGGATGCACGGGACGCCGCGGAGGCGCAGGCGTCCCTCGGGACGGCGGTCGACCTGATCATCGATGGGGGCCGGGCGCCAGGTGGCGTCCCTTCCACCGTCGTGGCGCTCGAAGGGGACGGCTCATGGCGGCTCCTGAGGGCGGGACCCATCAGCCACGAGGAACTGGCCGCCGCCCTCGCCTGAGCCGGGGCGCGGCGACCCTCGGCGCGTACACTGCGCACCAAGCGCGCAGGCGAGGGAGGAGGACCGGATCCGGTGACGCATGTGGAGGCGACGGGCCTCGGCTGGGCCCCCCTGGCCTCGGTGGATCCCGACCTGTGGGCCGCCATGGAGGCTGAGCGGCGC
Source organism: uncultured Anaerolineaceae bacterium (assembly GCA_964518505.1). Classification (GTDB taxonomy): domain Bacteria; phylum Chloroflexota; class Limnocylindria; order Limnocylindrales; family CSP1-4; genus DASPUH01. Next base: position 109,129 of record CAZFGT010000003.1, read on the forward strand.
CGGCAGCACGACAAGATCGAACTGATCGCGAGCGAGAACTACACCTTCGCCGCGGTCATGGAGGCGCAGGGCTCCTGGCTCACCAACAAGTACGCCGAGGGCCTGCCGGGCAAGCGCTACTACGGTGGCTGCGAGTACGTGGACATCGCCGAGACGCTGGCCCAGGAACGGGCCCTGCGCCTCTTCCCGGGCGCTGAGCACGTCAATGTCCAGCCGCACAGCGGCGCCCAAGCCAACATGGCCGCCTACTTCAGCGTCCTCCAGCCGGGCGACCGCATCCTGGGCATGAACCTGGCCCATGGCGGTCACCTGACTCACGGCTCGCCGGTCAACTTCAGCGGCCGCTTCTACGAGGTGCACGCCTACGGCGTCAGCCCGACCGACGAACGCATCGACTACGACGCGCTCGCCCGCCAGGCGGAGGAGGTGCGACCGCGGCTGATCGTGGCCGGGGCCTCCGCCTACCCCCGGATCATCGACTTCGAGCGTATGGCCGCCATCGCCCACGGCGTCGGCGCGCTCCTCTTCGTGGACATGGCCCACATCGCCGGCCTCATCGCGGCCGGCCTCCACCCCAGCCCCTTCCCGCACGCCGACCTGGTCACGACGACGACGCATAAGACGCTGCGGGGCCCGCGCGGCGGCCTGATCTTCAGCCGGGTGGAGTTCCCCGAGGGGTTGGACCGGGGCGACTTCCCGACGGTCAAGGGCACGCTCGCCGCGGCCGTCGACAAGACGGTCTTCCCGGGCATCCAGGGCGGGCCGCTGATGCACGTCATCGCGGCCAAGGCGGTGGCCCTGCTGCTGGCCCTTGGTGAGGACTTCCGGGCCGACCAGCATCGCACCGTGGAGAACGCGGCCATCCTGGCCGACGCCCTGCGCGAGCAGGGCGCCCGGCTCGTGTCCGGCGGCACGGACAACCACCTGATGCTGGTCGACGTGACGCCCCTCGGGGTCACCGGCAAGGAGGCGGAGGCCAGCCTCGACCACGTCGGCATCACGGTGAACAAGAACGCCATCCCCTTTGATCCGCTGCCGCCCAACACGTCGTCGGGCATCCGGGTGGGCACGCCGGCCACGACCACCCGCGGCTTCGGGCCGGCCGAGATGCGCCAGATCGCGGCGCTCATCGTGCGCGCCATCGCGACGCGCGACGACCCGGCGGCGCAGGTCGTGCTGGCGGCCGAGGTGCGCGAGATCTGCGATCGGTTCCCCGTGCCGGGCCTGCCCGCGGCGTGATCCAGGCCGACTCCGGGGCGCTCCTGGTCATCGGCGGCGCCTTCGCTTCGGCGCTCCTGATCTCCCTGCTCCTGACCCCGCTGGCGGCCCGTTTCGCCACGGCCACCGGCGCGATCGACGCTCCCGGCGCGGCGCGCCGCATCCACAGCCGGCCCATCCCGCGTGGTGGCGGCGTGGCGGTGGCGGCCAGCTTCGTCGTGGTGGGGGGCCTTTGTTTCGCGGTCGTGGCGGGCACGGGCTCGACGTTCGACATGACCGACATCACCCCTCCCGAGGCGCTGGCCCTCTTTGGCGGGGCCGTGGCCGCGGCGGTGCTGGGGTTCCTGGACGACCGTTTCCAGCTCCGCGCCCGGTGGCAGCTGCTGATGCAGGCCGCCCTGGCCATCGGCGCCGTGGTGGCGGGCGTGATGGTCGACTTCATCAACAACCCGGCGGGTCCACGGGTGATCACGTTCTCCACCCCGTTCGCAGTCGGCTTCACGGTCTTCTGGATCGCCGGCATGATCAACAGCATCAACTGGATCGATGGCCTCGACGGGCTCTCGACCGGCGTCGCCCTGATCGCCGCCGTGACCCTGGGTCTCATCTCCCTGGGATCGGCCATCGACCAGCCCGCGGTGGCTCTGCTGTGCGCCTGCCTGGCCGGTGCGCTGGCGGGCTTCCTGCCCTGGAACTTCCACCCCGCGCGCGTCTTCATCGGCTCGGCCGGGACCTACTTCATCGGCTACACGCTGGCCGTCCTCGCGATCCTGGGTACGGCGAAGGTGGCCGTGGCCATCCTCGTGCTGGGGGTGCCCATCATCGACACCTTCTGGATCATCGTGCGGCGCACGTTGGCGGGCCAGGCCCCGTTCACCGCCGATCGCGGGCACCTCCACCATCGCCTGCTGGACCTGGGGATCTCCCATCGGGGCGCCGTCCTCACGATCTACGCCCTCACCGGCATCCTCGCCGTGCTCTCGCTCATCCTGTCCGGCTCAGGTCAGCTGTACGCCTTCGCCGGCCTCGTGGCGGCCGCCGGCGTGCTGCTGTACGTGTCGCTCCGCCGGGGCAACGGCGCCCTGGACGCTGACGCCTATGACGGCCAGGACGAGGGCGAGGATGCACCGGGAAACGGCGAGGATAGGTAAGTCGACGTAGGTCGCCGCGCTTGCGGGAGACCCCCGCGGTGCTAGCATCGGTAGTCCCTTCGGGCCACCTCCATCGTGGCCGAAGGTACCAGGTGCACAACGATCCAACCGCTCATCCCGCTCCTGCTGCTCCTCCTCGTGGGCCTCTCCATCGGCGCCTTCGCGTGGCTCCGCCGCGCCCGTCGCCGGCACGCTGAGGAGCGCCTCGTCGCCGAGGCGACCCCCCGGGTCATCGCGAGGCTGGCCGGCCTGCGGGCTGGGCCCGGCCCCCAACCGTTCGCCGGGCTGGACGTGCCGGTCATGGCGCCGGCGGCCGCGATGGCGGCCGTGCCCGCGCCCGAATCCGCCCTCCCGCCGATGCCCGCCGCGCGGCCCCGTTCGATCTCGTCCGCCCTCGTGCCGTGGGCCGGCGCTCGAGCCGCGGCATCGCGGGCCGCCACCGTCGCCTATCCGGTGCACCCCGGCGAGGCGGCCATCATGCGGCGCGCCCCGATGGCCCTCGACGGCGATCTGTGGCGGTCGCAGGACATGCCGGGCCAGCGTGCCGGCGCGCCGGCCGATCCGCGCTGGCGCATGTGGCGCGATGCGTCCGCTGCCCTCGTCGCCTTCGCCCTGGTGGGCCTCGTGCTCGTGGGGGGCGACCTGCTGCGCATCCCTGCCGGACCGCTTCCGCCGACGCCCGGGCTGGCGGCGGTCGTGACCAAGCCGTCCACGGCCCCGACGCCGACGGCTGTCGCTGTCGCTGACCCGACCCAGCCGCAGTACCCGGCCGTCCTGACCACGCCGACCCCGGGACCAGTCGTGACGCCGGCGCCGGTGACGGTCCCGGCGGCCCAACCGACGCCTCCGCTCACGGGCCCACGCCCGCCCGATCCCACCCCGCGCCCCACCCCGAAGCCGACGCCCAAGCCCACCCCCAAGCCAACGCCCAAGCCGACCCCTTCGATCGATCCAGCGTTCTTCTGCGCCACGTACACGCCGGCCGCGCTGCAGTCGGACACGTGCACGGTGGCGATGGGCAACGGTGGCAAGGTCACGTACCAGTGGCTCGTCAGTGACGACGGCGGCGCCACGTACGCGCCGGTCACGAACGGCAACGGCCGCTCGGTGAGCCTGACGTTCACCCTGCCCGGCTACTACTACGTGGAAGTGATCGTGACGCGCGGCAAGACGTCCGTCACGAGCGATCCCGCCGCCTTCACGGTCGGTCTCTGAGCCGTCCCGGCGGTCGGCCGGGGGGTCGCATTTGCTATACTCCCGGCGCTTTGTCGGCGTCCCCGTGATCGAGCCTGGTCGGGGCCTGGCATATCTCAGCTTGTTCTCTGAGATCGGGATCATCCTCCTGGTCACGACCCTCTTCGGTGCCCTCGCGGGTCACTGGGCCGACGACCAGCTCGGGACGCTCCCGATACTCACCGTCGCCGGGTTCCTGCTCGGCGCAGCCGGGGGGACCGTGGTCATCTACCGGCTGTTGATGCGGTTCCTCGCCCGTCTCGGCTGAACCTGGTGGAGCACAGCTTGTCGATGGACTCCGTGGACCCGGCGCCGACCACGCCCGCGCGGCCCAGTAGCCGGCGCCTGCTGATCGGCCTCGTCGTCGCGGTCGTCGTGCTGGACGTGCTGGCCTTCGTGTTCGTGCCGCCGTACCCGCCGGGCGAGCCCGGGCAGTCGGTCACCGGCATCGGCGACCTCATCAACGCCAACCTGGAGCTGCCGGCGCCCCACGTAGTGCTCGACCTGGCCCCCAACGACCCGGTCCCGGCCGACGCGATCCTGTCCTTCCACCCGAGCATCACCGCGCCGATCTTCACGACGTGGCTGGTGATGCTCGTCATCCTGGTGGTGGGCTTCCTCGCCGCCCGGCGCATGACGGCCGTGCCGGGCCGCCTGCAGAATGCCGCCGAGTTCGTCTATGAAGGCCTGCAGAACTGGGCCCTGTCCCTGGGGGGCGAACCGGCACGCCGCCACGTCCCGTTATTCGCCGGCTTCTTCATCTTCATCCTGTTCTCCAACTGGAGCGGCCTCATCCCGATCTTCGGCAAGATCGAGGCGCTGCGCGCCCCCACCAGCGACGTCAACGTGACCATCGGGCTCGCCCTGGTGGCGTTCCTGTACTTCCAGTCGCAGGGCTTCCGGACCCTCGGGGTGCGGCGGTACCTGGGCAAGTTCTTCGTCTTCAGCGGCTTCAAGGAGGGCATCGGGGCGGGGTTCATCGGCCTCTTCGTGGGCCTCATCGAGTTCATGCTCGAGTTCATCAAGCCCATCACGCTGGCGATGCGTCTCTTCGGCAACATCTTCGGCGGGGAGGTCGCCCTGGGCGTCATCACGGCCCTCACCATCGCGGTGCTGCCGGCTGCCATGCTGCTCCTGGAAGGCCTCCTCAACTTCGTCCAGGCGCTGATCTTCTCGACCCTCATGCTGATGTACACCGTCATCGCCGTCGAAAGCCACGATGAGGAGGCTCACGCCGCCCCGGCCTACGCCGACCTGCCCGAGGGCAGCCTCGGCGCCCCGATGACGGGGGTGCCCGCCGCCCACTGATCGCCGCCACGTCTACTCATCCCAGCCCACATCCGGCGCCTGCCGGAGCCATCCACAGGAGGAACTTCCATGGGACCACTCGGTGCAGGTCTCGCCGCGCTCGGGGTGCTTGGCCCGGGCATCGGCATCGGCATCCTGACCGGCATGGCCGCCGCCGCCATCGGCCGCAACCCTGACGCGACCGCCAACATCCGCGCCACGTTCATCCTGGGCGCCGCCTTCGCCGAAGGGCTTGGCGTGCTGGCCATCGTGGTGGCCATCCTGGCGCTCGTCCTGAAGACGTCCTAGGCAGCGGCCGCTCACGCCCATGATGCCGCTCGCCCTGGCCGGGTCGCCGCTCCACGTGGCGGCGCTCCAGGCCGCCGCCGACACCGGCGGCGCTGGGCTTCAGATCAACTTCTTCTGGGTCATCGTCTCGGCCCTCAACTTCGTCGTGTTCGCGGTCCTGCTGTACGTCGCCTTCGGTCGCACGGTCAGTCGCATGCTGGAGGACCGCCGCGTGCGCATCGAACAGGGGCTCAAGGACGCCGATGTCGCGCGCCGCGAGCGTGAGGCGGCGGCCGAGGAGAAGCAGGCCATCATCCAGACGGCCCGCCGCGAAGCGAACGACATCGTGGCCCACGCCCAGAAGACCGCCGACGAGGTGCGCCAGCGAGACGTGGCCGCCACCCAGCAGGAGCTCGAGCGGCTGCGCGAGCAGGCCGCTGTCGAGATCGCCGCGGAGAAGGCCCGCGTGCTCGGTGAGGTGCGTGGCCAGGTCGCCGACCTGGCGCTGCTGGCGGCCGCCCGGGTCGTCGGCGAGACGCGCACCAGCGAGCGCGAACGACGCCTCGTGCAGGAGTTCCTCTCCACCACCGCGCCGGGCGGCCCGGCCGAGCCGGCCTGACCCGCGCATGGCTCGTCACGACAGCTCGGCCCGGCGCTACGCGGAGGCCGTCTTCCAGCTGGCCGTCCGCGACGACGACGTGTCCGGCTGGCGTGCCGACCTGATAGCCGCCGCCGACGCCCTTGGCGAGGCGAGGGTGGCGCGCGTCCTGGCCGACCGCGGCCTGCCGTACGACGCGCGGCAGCACCTCGCCCAGGCGATCATGGGATCGGGCACCCGCACCCCCGTCCGCAACCTGGCCCTGCTGCTGCTGCAGCGCGGCCGCCTGGAGGCGCTGCCGGCCGTGCTGGCCGAATTCATCCGTCTCGACCATGCCCGTCAGGGCATCTTCACCGCCACCGCCATCAGCGCTGCCCCGCTGGAGCCCGCCGAGGTGCGCCAACTCACGGCGCGCCTCGCAGAGCTCACCGGGGGCAGCATCGAGCTGAGCCAGCGCGTGGACCCCAGCCTTCTCGGCGGGATCCAGGTGCAGCTCGGCGACCGCCTCATCGACGGGAGCGTCCGGGGCCGCCTCGAACGGCTGCGTCACCGGCTCGCCTCGGGCGCCCTCTAGGAGATCACATGGCCATCCGTTCCGACGAGATCACCAGCATCATCAAGTCCGCCATCGAGGGCTTCGACGCGAGCGCGGAGACGCGCTCGGTGGGGACCGTCGTGGAGGTGGGCGACGGGATCGCCCAGGTCTACGGGCTGTCCGACGCCCTCGCGTCGGAGCTGCTGGAGTTCCCCGGCGACGTCTTCGGGCTGGCCCTCAACCTGGAGGAGGAGACGGTCGGGGCCGTCATCCTGGGCGACGCCACGGCCATCAAGGAGGGCGACACGGTCAAGACGACCGGTCGCGTGGCGGAGGTGCCGGTGGGCCAGGGCCTGCTGGGCCGCGTCATCGACCCGCTCGGCCGGCCGCTCGACGACAAGGGCCCGCTCGGCACCACGAAGACGCGCCCGGTGGAACGGATCGCACCCGGCGTCATCGTGCGCCAGGGCGTCGACACGCCCGTCCAGACCGGCATCAAGGCCATCGACGCCCTGATCCCCATCGGCCGCGGCCAGCGCGAGCTGATCATCGGCGACCGCCAGACGGGCAAGACCGCCGTGGCCGTCGACACGATCATCAACCAGAAGGGCCAGGGCCTGGTCTGCATCTATGTGGCCATCGGCCAGAAGCTTTCGACGGTCGCCAACATCGTGGCCACGCTCGAGAAGTACGGGGCCATGGAGCACACCATCGTCGTCGTGGCCGGCGCGGAGGACCCCGCCCCGCTGCAGTACCTGGCGCCCTATTCGGGCGTGGCCATCGGCGAGGAGATCATGGAGGTCGGCGTCGAGCTGCCCGGCCAGGGCCTGGTGAAGGACGCCCTGTGCGTGTACGACGACCTCTCCAAGCACGCCTGGGCCTATCGCGAGATGTCACTCCTGCTGCGGCGCCCGCCGGGTCGCGAGGCGTACCCGGGCGACGTCTTCTACCTCCACAGCCGCCTGCTGGAGCGCGCCGCGCGCCTCAACGAGGCCAACGGGGGCGGCTCGCTGACGGCCCTGCCGATCATCGAGACGCAGGCCGGGGACGTCTCCGCCTACATCCCCACCAACGTCATCTCCATCACCGACGGCCAGCTGTTCCTGGAGACCGACCTCTTCAACTCCGGCCAGCGGCCCGCCCTGAACGTGGGCATCTCGGTCAGCCGCGTCGGCTCGGCGGCCCAGACCAAGGCCATGAAGAAGGTCGCCGCGCCGCTCAAGCTGGACCTGGCCCAGTACCGCGCCCTGGCGGCGTTCGCCCAGTTCGCCTCGGACCTCGACAAGGCCACCCGCGACCAGCTGACCCGCGGCGAGAAGCTCTCCGAGGTCGTCAAGCAGCCGCAGTACCAGCCGCTGCCGGTGGAGAAGCAGGTGGCCATCCTCTACGCGGCGACCAAGGGCTTCCTGGACGACGTGCCCACCCCGCGCGTCAAGGACTTCGAGACGGGCCTCTACCGCTTCCTGGAGGCGGAACGCCCCAAGGTCCTCCAGGAGTTGGGCCAGACCAAGGCCCTCAGCGACGACCTGGCAAGCGCCCTGGATGAGGCCGTGACCGCGTTCAAGACCTCGTTCCTGGCCTGAGCGAGGGGAGCCGTCCCGGTCATGGCCAGCCAGCGCGACATCCGCCGCCGCATCGGATCGGTGCGCAACATCCGGCAGATCACGCGCGCCATGCAGTTCGTCGCCGCCTCCAAGCTGCGTCGGGCGCAGGAGGCCACGCTCGCCGCGCGGCCCTATAGCGAGGCCCTTGACGAGGTGCTGGCCGACCTGGCCGCCGTGCTGGACCAGGAGCACCATCCGCTCCTGGCCGACCCGGGCGGCGGCAAGCGCATCATCGTCCTGGTGACCACCGACCGGCCGCTGGCCGGGCCGCTGACGTCCAACATCGTGCGCTTCACGGCGCGTGAGATCGTGGACCACCCCGGCGACGTGGCCGTGGTGACCATCGGGCGCAAGGGCCGCGACGCCATGCGGCGCACGGGCGTGCCCATCGACGCCCACTTCGCGGGTTTCGGCGACCGGCCCGCCTTCGCCGACGTGCTGCCGCTGGTGCGGCTCATCAGTGAGGGCTACCTGGGCGGCGAGTTCGGCCGCGTAGACGTCATCTACTCGCACTTCGTCTCGACGCTCATCCAGCGCCCCACGATGGCCCAGCTGCTGCCGATCGTGCCGACCAAGGACACCAGCGGCATCCCCGGCCGCCAGTTCATCTTCGAGCCCAGCCCGGCCGGCGTGCTGGAGCGGCTCCTGCCGCGGTACGTGGCGACGCGCCTCTACCAGGCCGTGCTGGAATCCAAGGCCAGCGAGGAGTCGAGCCGTATGGTGGCCATGAAGAACGCCACCGAGAACGCCGAGACCCTCATCGACGACCTCACCCTGGCCTACAACAAGGTCCGCCAGGCCAACATCACCCGCGAGATGATCGAGATCGCGACCGGCGCCCAGGCGCACTGACGGCCGCGCCCAACACCAGGAGGCATCCAAGCACCATGGCGACCGCCGCCCCCACCGCTATCGGCAAGGTCATCCAGATCACCGGGCCGGTGGTCGACATCGAGTTCCCGGCGGGTCAGTTGCCGGCCATCTACAACGCGGTGGAGATCGAGCGCGAGGGTCACGAGCCGCTGGTCTGCGAGGTCGAGTCCCACCTCGGCAACGACTGGGTCCGCTCGGTGGCCATGACCACGACCGACGGCCTGGCCCGCGGCGCCGCCGTGCGCGACACCGGCGCGGCCATCACGGTGCCGGTCGGTGAGGTGACGCTGGGCCGCGTCTTCGACGTGCTCGGCCATACGATCGACCTCAAGGACCCGGTGAAGGCCACCGTGACCCTGCCGATCCACCGCGCCCCGCCCGCCTTCGACCAGCAGACCACCGATGTCGAGGTCTTCGAGACGGGCATCAAGGTCATCGACCTCATCTGCCCCTTCCGCAAGGGCGGCAAGATCGGCATCTTCGGCGGCGCCGGCGTGGGCAAGACGGTCATCATCCAGGAGCTCATCCGCAACGTCGCCCAGGAGCACGCTGGCTACTCCGTCTTCGCCGGTGTCGGCGAACGCAGCCGCGAGGGCAACGACCTCATCCGTGAGATGACGGAGTCGGGCGTCATCGCCAAGACGGCCTTCGTCTTCGGCCAGATGAACGAGCCGCCGGGCGCCCGCCTGCGCGTGGGCCTGACCGCCCTCACGATGGCCGAGTACTTCCGCGACGAGGAGGGCCGCGACGTCCTCCTCTTCATCGACAACATCTTCCGCTTCACCCAGGCCGGCTCGGAAGTGTCGGCCC
>CAZFGT010000004.1:0-28028 GCA_964518505.1 uncultured Anaerolineaceae bacterium
GGACCCCCTTGTGGAGGCAGGCCTCGAGCTCCTGGTCGGTGATCTCCTGGCCCTCCAGGTACTTCGTGAGGACGTCGTCATCAGCCTCGGCGGCCGCCTCCAGGAGCTGCTCGCGGCGGAGCGCGACCTCGGCCTCCAGGTCGGCCGGCACGGGGATCTCCTTGCGCTGGCCCTTGTCGTATGTCCAGGCCGTGCGGTGCACCAGGTCGACGTACCCGCTGAAGGTGTGAGCCGCCCCGATGGCCACCTGCAGCGGGGCGATCTTGGGCCCGAACGCGCTGCGCAGCTGGTCGACCGACCGCATGGGATCGGCGTTCTCGCGTTCGCAGCGGGTGATGACGAAGAGAGCCGCCTTGCCCAACCGCCGCCCCAGCCCGACAGCCGTCTCCGTGCCGGCCGCCACCGCGTCGGACGCGTCGACGACCATGAGCGCCGCGTCGGCGGCCAGGAAGCCTTCCACGACCTCGCCCACGAAGTCGGCGTAGCCCGGCGTGTCCAGGAGGGTGACCCGATGCCCGTCGTGCTCCAGCACCCCCACCGCGAGCGAGAGCGACAGCTTGCGCTTCTGCTCCTCGGGCTCGAAGTCCATGGCGGCCGTGGCGTCCTCCACCCGGCCCAGCCGGTTGAGGGCGCCGGCTGAGTGGAGCAGGTGTTCCGCCAGCGTCGTCTTGCCGGCGCCGGAGTGACCGGCCAGCACGACGTTGCGCAGGTGATCGGGGGCGACGGTCTTCATCGACGACCTCTGCTGGGCGAGCGGGACCGCTTGGTGGGCGACCGAGGGCACGGCGCGCGACCCTGGCGCTGCGCCGGGGAGGGTCTGGCCATGATAGTAGAATCCGGCCCGATGTCCGGACACTCCAAGTGGTCGCAGATCAAGCGCCAGAAGGGCGCCAACGACGCCAAGCGCGGGGCGGCGTTCACCAAGGTCGCCCGCGAGATCGCCATCGCAGCACGCGCGGGCGGCGGGGATCCGGACGCCAACTACCGCCTGCGCATGGCCATGGACACGGCTCGCGCCATCAACATGCCCATGGACAACATCAAGCGGGCCATCGAGCGCGCGGCAGGGGCCGGCGATGGCGAGCAGTACGAGGAGATCATCTACGAGGGCTACGGCCCCGGCGGCGTGGCCATCCTCGTGGAGGCCGCCACCGACAACAAGAACCGTACCGCCGCCGACGTCCGCTCCATGTTCACCAAGGCCGGCGGGCAGCTGGCCGGCGCGGGCGCGGTGGCCTGGCAGTTCGAGCCCAAGGGCGTCATCGCCGTGCCGCGCACGGGGGTCGATGCGGACGAGATCGCCCTCATGGCCATCGATGCCGGGGCTGATGACGTGGACACCGATGCACCCGAGACCGTCGAGGTCTACACCGCCCCGGGCGACCTGGAGCGCGTGCGCAAGGGCCTCGAGGCGGGCGGCGTCAAGATCGAATCGGCCGAACTGACGATGCACGCCAAGAACACCGTCGAGGTCGACGTCGCCCACGCCCGCCAGAACCTGCGCCTCATCGAGAACCTGGAGGACCACGACGACGTGCAGCGCGTGACGGCCAACTTCGAGATCCCCGACGAGGTCTTCGCGGAGGCGGCCCCGGCTTGATCGTCCTGGGCATCGATCCCGGGACGGCGCGGACGGGCTACGGCCTCGTCCAGCTCGACGGCCACCGACTCCAGGTGCTCGACTACGGCTGCCTGGAGACGCCCAGCACGATGGTCCTGCCGCAGCGCCTGCTGCTCATCGAGCAGGGCCTGACGGTCCTCATCGCCGATCACGCGCCGGACGTCGTGGCCGTGGAACGGATCTTCTTCAAGCGCAACGTCCAGTCGGCCTTCGCCGTCGGCCAGGCTCGCGGCGTGATCCTCATGGTCTCGGCCCGCAGCGGCCTGCCGGTCGCGGAGTACGCCCCGCATGAGGTCAAGCAGGCGGTCACCGGCTACGGCCGCGCCGACAAGGGCCAGGTCCAGCGCATGGTGCAGACGATCCTGGGCCTGGCCGTCCTGCCGCGGCCGGACGACGCGGCCGATGCCCTGGCCATCGCCATCTGCACGGCCCATGCCTATCGGGCGGAGGCCCTGCCGGCATGATCGTGACCCTCACCGGCACGGTGTCGGCCATCTCCACCGACGCCCTGGTGCTGGAGGTGGGCGGGGTCGGCTACCGCGTCTTCGCCGGGCCGCGGACGCTCAGCCAGGCCCGCGTCGGCGCGCACCAGCACCTCCACACGCACCACCTGGTCCGGGAGGACCTGCAGGCCCTCTACGGCTTCCGCTCGGCGGAGGAGCTGGCCTTCTTCGAGCTCCTCATGACGGTCACCGGGGTGGGGCCCAAGGTGGCCCTCGCGATCGTCTCGTCGCGGCCGGTGCCCGACCTGCAACTGGCCATCCTGCAGGGCGACGAGGCCGTCCTGACGGCCGTCAGCGGCGTCGGCAAGCGGCTTGGCGCGCGAATCATCCTGGAGCTCAAGGAGAAGGTCGCGGCGGCCGGTCTGGCCGGGGGTGTGGCGGCGGCCGCCGAGTCCGGGGCGACGCCCGCGGCGACCACCCAGAGCGAGGTCGTGGCCGCGCTCGTGGCCCTGGGCTACGCGCCCCAGGAGGCGCGCGAGGCGGCTCGCGACGGCGTCCTTGCCAGCGCCCCCGGGGCGTCGCTGGAGGACCGCGTCAAGGCCGCCCTGCGGACACTGCGTCGCGAGTGACCGTCCCGCGCCGGCGTAGAACGCATGTTCACATGGCGCGTTCGCAGCTGCTAGACTGAGGGCCATGGACGAGAACGGTCGGCTCGTGGGATCGGCCGCCCTGGCGGTCGAGGAAGTGGTCGTCGAGCAGAGCCTGCGACCGCGCTCCATGGACGAGTACATCGGCCAGGAGCAGGTCAAGTCCAACCTGCTCATCTTGCTGGAGGCGGCCCGCCAGCGAGGGGAGGCGGCCGACCATGTCCTGCTCTACGGCCCGCCGGGCCTGGGCAAGACCACGCTCGCCAACATCATCGCCCGCGAGCTCGGCGTCAGCATCCACACGACATCCGGCCCGGCCATCGAGCGGCCCGGCGACCTGGCGGCCATCCTGACCAACCTCGACGAGCGGGATGTCCTGTTCATCGATGAGATCCACCGCCTCAACCATTCCGTGGAGGAGATCCTCTATCCGGCCATGGAGGACTTCGCCATCGACGTGATGATCGGCAAGGGGCCCAGCGCGCGCTCGCTGCGCCTGTCGCTCAAGCCCTTCACGGTCGTCGGCGCCACGACCCGTGCCGGCCGCATCAGCTCGCCGCTGCGCGACCGCTTCGGGGCTATCCACCGCCTGGAGTACTACGAGGTGGCCGAGCTGGCCACCATCGTCCAGCGCTCGGCCCACATCCTGGGCGTGGAGATCGTGCCCGAGGCGGTGGAGATCCTGGCCCGCCGCGGCCGCGGCACGCCCCGCATCGTGAACCGCCTGCTCAAGCGCGTGCGCGACTTCGCTCAGGTCCAGGCCGACGGGCGCATCACGGCCCGCGAGGCGGATGCCGCCATGCTGGCCATGGACATCGACGATGAGGGGTTGGACACGACCGACCGGCGCCTGCTCGCCGCGATCGTCCAGAAGTTCGCCTCGGGTCCCGTCGGCGGGGCTGCCCTGGCCGCCGTGCTCGGCGAAGAGGTCGAGACGATCGAGGATGTCTACGAGCCGTTCCTCCTCCAGCTCGGCTTCCTGGACCGCACGCCGCAGGGCCGCGTGGCCACCGAGCGCGCCCGCGACCACCTGCGCGGCCTGGGCTTCGAGGTCCCGCCGCCCCGTCGCAGCGAACGCGCCGACCCCGGCCTGTGGGATAACCTCACGGTCGACCATCGCGCCGACGCCGATCTGCCCGCATGACGACCGCGCTGGCGGTCCACGGCCTCCGCAAGGCGTACGGCTCGCGGGCCGCGCTCGACGGCCTGGACCTGGAGGTCCCGACAGGCACGGTCTACGGCTTCCTTGGCCCCAACGGTGCCGGCAAGACGACGACGATGCGGCTCCTCGTCGGTCTCATCCGGCCCGATGCGGGCACGCTGGAGGTGCTCGGCCGGCCCTACACGTGGCATGACCGCCACCGGCTCTTCGACGTCGGTGCTCTGATCGAGGCGCCCTCGTTCTATCCGTTCCTATCGGGGCGGGAGAACCTGCGCGCCGCGGCCGCCACGGGCGCGCCGGTCGGACGCGGGCGGGTGGACGAACTGCTCGGCCTGGTGGGCCTGCGCGATCGGGCCGGTGACAAGGTCGGCAGCTACTCGCTGGGCATGAAACAGCGCCTGGGCATCGCCGCGGCGCTCCTGAGCGACCCGAGCCTGCTGCTGCTCGACGAGCCGGCCAATGGCCTCGATCCGGGCGGCATCGTCGGCATGCGCGACACGCTCCGCCAGCTGGCGGCGACGGGCAAGACCGTCTTCGTCTCCAGCCACATCCTGCCGGAGGTGCAGCAGCTGGCGGACGTGGTGGGGATCATCGCCAAGGGCAAGCTCGTGCGCGAGGGCCGCGTGGACGAGTTGCTCGCCTCATCCGCGGTCGTGCGGGCCCGGGTCGGCGCCGACGAGGCCCCGGCGGCCCAAGCCGCCGCGGCGGCACGCTTCGGCGCGGACGCCGTCGGCGTCACGGCGGGTGGCGACGGCACGTGGCTGGAGGTCCGCACCGACGGATCGCGCAGCGCGGAGCTCAACCAGGTCCTGGCCCAGGCCGGCGTCTACGTATCGCGCCTGGAGCCCGGCAGTGACCTGGAGTCGCTGTTCCTGGAGCTGACCGGGGAGGGGAGCGCCAACGGCGGCGGGCTGGGCATCGGGGGCGTGGCGTGAGGATCGTCCGCTCCACGCTCGGCAAGCTCGCCCGTCGCCCGGCCAGCTGGGTCACGGCCGGCCTCGTGGCGGCCCTCCTCCTATTGGTCTACCTCGGTGTCGGCGCGACCGTGAACACCCTCCCGGAGTCGGGTGCGCGGTCCGCGGCACGGCCGGCCCTGCTGGCCCTCCTGACGTTCCCCAGCGCGTACGACGGGATCGCCACCCAGCTGCTCGATCTGGGCGGCCTCTTTGGCCTCGCCTTCGCCGCCGCCGTGGCCGGCTCCGAATGGGGCTGGGGGACCCTCAAGGCCGCCGTTGCGCGGGGCGAGAGTCGCTGGCGCTACATGCTCGCTTCGCTGGCGGCGCTGATCCTCGCCGCCGGCCTGGCGATGGTGGTCGTCTACCTCGTCGGTGTCGGGGCGGCGGTGGCCGGCGCGTCCCTGGCCGGCGTCTCACTGAGCGGCCTGGGCGACTCGGCGACCCTCGGCGGCCTGCCGAACGTCCTCCTCCACGTCTGGCTTGGCCTGGCCGAGGAGATGGCCGTGGGCTTCGCGGTGGCGACCCTCACGCGCAGCCAGCTCGCCGGCGTCGGGGCGGGTATCGCCCTCTTCTTCGGAGAGCAGTTCGCCACCCTCATCCTGCCCGACGTGGTGAAGTACCTGCCGTTCAACGCCGCGTCCGCCGTCGTGGAGCGGGCCAACCTGGCTGGCGCCAGCGCCCCGGCCGCGCTGCCGGCCGACCAGGCGACGCTCGTCACCATCGGCTGGCTGGTCGGCGCGCTGCTCCTCGTGGCGGGCGCCACCGAGCGCGCCGAGATCGGCAGTTGAGGCCGTGACCGGCCTCGCAGCGGGACCGGAAGCGGCCGTGGCGACGAAGCGGCCGGTGACCTTCCAGGTGACCGAGGCTGCCCCATCAGACGGGAGCACGCGCGCCCGGGCCGGCCGCCTGGAGACCCCTCATGGGGCCGTGGAGACGCCCGCCTTCATGCCCGTCGGCACCAACGCCACGGTCAAGGCCCTGGACCCCGACGATCTCGTCGAGGTGGGGGCCCAGATGATCCTCGCCAACACGTACCACCTGTACCTACGACCCGGTCACGAGCGCATCGCCCGCCTCGGCGGGTTGCACGCCTTCATGGCCTGGCCGCGGCCGATCCTCACCGACTCGGGCGGCTTCCAGGTGGTCAGCCTGGCCGGCCTGCGCGAGATCGATGACGGGGGAGCCACGTTCCGCAGCCACCTCGACGGGTCCACCCACCGCTTCACGCCTGAGCTGTCGATCGCCGTGCAGGAGGCCCTCGGGCCGGACGTGGCAGTGGCCTTCGACCAGCCCGTGCCACCCCATGCCTCGTCGCGGTCGGAGGTGGGCGTGGCCACGGCCCGCACCTACCGCTGGGCCGAGCGTTCGCTGGCCGCCCACGCGCGGCCCGACCAGGCCCTCTTCGGCATCATCCAGGGCGGCCTCGAGCCGGACCTGCGCGCCGCCTCCACCCAGGCCATCGCGGCCCTGCCGTTCGACGGGCTGTGCATCGGCGGCCTGGCCGGCGACGAGACGGCGGCCCAGCGCGCCGCTGCCCTGGAGGTGGTCGTGCGGCTCCTGGCCGACGACCCGCGGCCGCGCTACCTCATGGGCCTGGGCTCGCCGCTCGACATGCTGGAGGCGATCCACCAGGGGGTGGACCTCTTCGACTCGGTCCTGCCGGCGAGGGTCGCCCGCAACGGCACGCTGTGGGTCCCCGACGGCCACCTGAACCTGCGCAACGCGCGGTTCCTGGACGACGGTGCGCCGGTCCAGGAGGACTGCCCGTGCCGACTGTGTCGCAGCTTCTCGCGAGCCTATCTGGCCCATCTCTTTCGGGCCGATGAGCTGCTCGCGTACCGCCTCGCGACTTGTCACAACCTGACCTTCACCCTAGACTTCATGGCCCGGGCACGCCGCGCGATCCGGGCCGGCACGTTCCCGGCTTACCGGCGCTCGATGGCGCCGGACCCCAATCCGGACGACCCATCCCGACCCCGACCCAGTGACAGACAAGCTGGCGCGAAGGGAGGGTGAAGTCGTCGTAGAGCCGCGTCACCCAGACTGGTGACCTGGCACCGTGGAGGCGGAAACAGATGGCCAGCAAGGATCGCCCCCACCGCGAGCAGAAGAAGAAGCCGAAGGCCGCAGCCCCCAAACCGCAGATCCAGTCACTCCTCGACAGTCCGCCCCAGTCCGTTGAGCTGATCAAGCCCAAGCGGAAGCCGCGGTGGGAGGAGACGGACGAGGCGTGATGGCGGTCCGGCCCTCGGTCAGCCCAGGAGGATGTTCCAGGCATGACGATCACGGGGACCGGCATCACGACCGGCGAGCGCAACGGCACGGAAAAGGTCGAACGTAACGGCGCGAACAAGGTGACGACGGAGCGGGCGGTGCCCGCCGAGCGCACGCGCGCCGTCGACGCGGCCATCCTGGCCATCGAAAAGCAGTTCGGCCGCGGGTCGATCATGAAGCTCGGCTCGGCCGAGCGACAGGCGGTCGACACGATCCCGACCGGTTCGATCGCGCTCGACCTCGCCCTCGGCGTGGGCGGCGTGCCGCGCGGCCGCATCACGGAGATCTTCGGCCCCGAGTCGTCGGGCAAGACCACCCTCTGCCAGCACATCCTGGCGGAGGCCCAGCGCCGCGGCGGCGTGGTGGCCTTCATCGACGTCGAGCACGCCCTCGATCCCGGCTACGCCAAGAAGTGCGGCGTCAACGTGGACGAGCTGCTGGTCAGCCAGCCGGACACCGGCGAGCAGGCGCTCGAGATCACGGAGACCCTCATCCGCTCCGGCGGCGTCGACTGCGTCGTGGTCGACTCCGTGGCCGCGCTCGTGCCGCGGGCGGAGATCGAAGGCGAGATGGGCGACTCGTTCGTGGGCATCCAGGCCCGCCTGATGAGCCAGGCCCTGCGCAAGCTGACCGGCGCGGTCAGCCGCTCCAACACCGCCCTCGTCTTCACCAACCAGCTGCGCGAGAAGATCGGGGTCATGTTCGGCAACCCGGAAGTCACGCCGGGCGGCCGCGCCCTCAAGTTCTACGCCTCCGTGCGGCTGGACATCCGCCGTATCGAGACGATCAAGAACGGCACCGAATCGATCGGCAGTCGGGTGCGCGTCAAGGTCGTCAAGAACAAGGTGGCCGCGCCCTTCCGCGTCGCCGAGTTCGACGTCATGTACGGCGAGGGCGTCTCCCGCGAGGGCGGCCTGCTCGATGTCGGCGTGGCCATGGACCTCGTCAGCAAGACCGGCGCCTGGTTCAACTTCGGCGAGACGCGCCTGGGCAACGGCCGGGAGGCCGCCAAGGACTTCCTGCGCCAGAACCGCGACATCAGCGACCGCCTGGAGGCGGAGATCCGCACCAAGGTCGCCACCGTCGCCCTGCCGGTGGAGGGCATCACCGAGGCCGACTGACGTGGCCGGCCCGCGCACACCCGGGGCGCACCGGACCTCCCTCGCCGAGCGTCGCGAGCGGCGAGCCGCCGTGGAGGACCCGGCCGTCGTGCTCGACGCGGCGGCCGCCTTCCTGGCGGTCCGGCCCCGGTCGATCGGCGAGACGCGTCGCCGCTTGCAGACGCTGGGCTACCAGGTCCCGCTCATCGACCACGTCATCGAGCGTCTGACCGCCTACGGCTACCTGGACGACGCAGCCTTCGGACGGGCGTGGTTGGAGAGCCGTGACCGTGCCCGCCCGCGCGGCGCCCACGCGCTGCGCAGCGAGCTCCTCGCCAAGGGCCTGGAGCGCGACCTCGTGGTGACGCTCCTGGCCGAACGCGAGGGCGAGGGTCTGGATGACCGGGGCGCGTCCGTCGTCGACGTCCCGGAGGGCGGCCCCGACCTGGCGGCCGCGCGCCGGCTGTTGTCGCGTCGCAAGGCCGCACTCGTGCGGGAGCTGGATCCCCGGCGGCGGCGCCAGCGTGCCTACGCCCTGCTGGCGCGCGGCGGCTTCGACCCGGACGTCATCCGCCAGGCGCTGGCGACGGGCCTCGAGCCGGACGCGGATCCCGATCCCGAGACCGAGCCCTGATGGACCCGACCGTCGCGTGGATCGGTGGTGGCATCGTGGCGGGGCTGCTGGTGGGCTTCGTCATCGCGGCGGTGGGTCGCCTCCGGGATCGGCGCCGCTAGGCCGGACCTGCCGCGGTCCGCGGCCTATCCTGTGGCTCGATGCGCTGGTCGATCCGCCTCCTGCGTGACGCCGATGCGGTCGACCTGGGCGACCTCTTCCTGGTCGGCGCGGTCCTGGCCGTGCTGGGCATCCGCCTCTACCTGACGCTCACCGGCTTCCCCCGCGTGGGGGGCGGCGATCTCCACATCTCGCACATGCTCTATGGCGGCTTCCTGCTGCTGGTCGCCGTCTTCCTGTACGCGACCTTCCTGGACCGGCGCGTCCGGCCGATCGCGGCCGTGGTCGGCGGGATCGGTTTCGGCACGTTCATCGACGAGATCGGCAAGTTCATCACCGCCGACAACGACTACTTCTTCAAGCCCACGGCCGCGCTGATCTACCTGGCCCTGATCGGGGTCTACCTGCTCGTGCGGGCGACCCAGGTGCGGCGGATGCTGGCGCCGCCCGACGCCCTCGCGCAGGCCCTCGTCCTGGCTGCCAACGCCCAGGGAGGCCAGATCGACGCCGCGGCGCGGCATCGGGCGCTTGGTCTCCTGGCCCTGGCCGACCAGGCCGATCCGCTGACCGGCGCGCTGCAGCGCTACATCACGGGCGTCACGCCGGCCGACGACACGCCCCTGGCGCGCTTGATCGAACGCGTGGAACACATGTACGTGCGGGTGGAGCACCAGCCGTGGTTCGAGCGGGCGCTGGGCGTGATCTTCGGCCTCTACGCGATCGGCTCGATCATCGGGGCGGGCGTCCTGCTCGTCCTGTTCGGGCAGTTCACGGCGACCGGCGATGTCGTGAGCGTCGGGTTGGTCGCCTCGGCCATCGCCAGCGGGCTGCTGGTGGCGCGCGGCCTCGTCCTGCTGCCGTCCTCCCGCCTGGCCACGTACCACTGGGCGGCGTGGGGCATCCTGCTGTCGCTGCTGGTGACCCAGCCGTTCCTCTTCTACCTGTCCGAGCCGTTCGGCATCCTGGGCCTGGTGGTGAACCTGCTGGCGTACGGCGGCGTGCGGTCCATGATCGCCCAGGAGCGGGCCACCGCCGCGCGGCGCGGGATCATCGGCGCCTCAGCCGACTGAGGGCTCGGCCCAGCGCTCCTGGAAGACGATCTCCTCGCGCGGCCGGCGGGCCTGGCCGGGCGGTGACTTCGGCCGGCGGGCCGCTTCCGTGGGATGGCCGAGCGACATGATCGTCCGCACGATCCGATCCTCCGGCAGGCCCAGGACCTCGCGCACGGCCGGCTGGAAGCCGCTCCGGATCCACGAGATGCCCGAGCCCAGGCCCAGCATCGTGGCGGCCACCAGGATGCGCTCGGAGACACGCCCATCGTCATAGGCATCGGAGATCGCGCGCGACGGTTCGTCCGGCAGCACGATCGCGATCGCGGCCACCGCCGAGTGGAGGCCGCGCGTCTGGGGCATGCCCACCGTGGCCAGCTGCCGCAGCGTCGCCACGTCCCGGATGACGATGAACCGCCACCGCTGCTCGTTGGCGCTGCTGCCGGACCAGCGCGCCGCATCCATGATCGCGTCGAGTGCCTCGTCGCTCACCGGCTCGTCGCTGAACTCGCGGTACTGCCGCGTCCGCACGAGCGGCCGGACGATGTCTCGGGGTGTGCCTCCTTCGGCCATGCCTGCAGCCTACCGCGTCTCTCGCGCGGGGTGCTGCGCGGCTGGGCACCGATCCGTCTGGGCCCTGCGTCGCAAGTCGGCACACTGAACATCAGGCGTTCGTTACGCAGGAGATGGGCCCGGTCCTTCGCCGATTCGAACATCACGGGTTCGATCCGAGGGAGATGGGGGGTTCTCAGGCACCGCAGCCGCCGTCCGTCCTCATTACGAACGTCCGATGTTCAGCCGTGGGGGAGGGCACGCGCCTACCGCCGCGCGCTAGGGCTGGGGGATGGCCAGCCGCTGTGGGGTGATCGTCTTGAACACCAGCTGCGAGCCCGGGCGGCCGTAGTGGACGCCGTCCCAACGGTCTAGCAGGACCGCCAGCACGGCGAGCGCGCGGATGCCGTCGAGCGCGGGTTGGTAGCCCAGCTGCGTGGCTGACTCGCGCGGGCCACCGCCGGACATCGGGCCGATGATACGGGCGGAGGCGGTCCTGGGCCCGGAGTATCCTCGGCGCACGAGCGGTCGGGTCGCGGACGCACAGGAGGCCACGCTGGTCAAGCGCGCAGGGGCCAAACAGGACGAAAAGGCGGCCCTTGCCGACGACTCGGGCCGTTTCCGCGCCGTTCTGGAGGCATCGCCCAACGCCATCGTGGGGGTGGATGCGACCGCCCACATCACCTACGCCAATCCGCAGGTCCAGGCCACGTTCGGCTACTCCCGCGACCAGCTCATCGGCCAGCCGGTCGAGCTGCTCCTGCCCGAGCGGGTCACCGACCGCCACGTCGCCCACCGCAACGGCTTCATGGCTCATCCCGTCGCCCGACCGATGGGCATCGGCCTCGACCTGGCCGGGCGGCGGCGGGACGGGTCCGAGTTCCCCGTGGAGATCAGCCTCGCGCCGGTGGCAACCTCCGAGGGCATCGAGGTCTTTGCCACGGTCGTCGACATCACGGCCCGCAAGGCGCTCGAATCGCAACTGCTGCAGGCACAGAAGCTCGAGTCGATCGGGCGGCTGGCCGGCGGGATCGCCCACGACTTCAACAACATGCTGTTCGCCATCCGCGGCTACGCCGAGCTCCTGGCGGAGGACCTGGCACCCGACCGCCGCGACACCCTGGACGTCGATGCTGCCGCCCGCAGCGTGGCGGCCATCGAGGGGGCGGCGGACCGGGCGGCCACGCTGACCCATCAGCTCCTCGCCTTCAGCCGGCAGCAGGTCGTCAGCCCCAAGGTGCTGGATCTCAACGTCGCCGTCCAGACCATCGAGCCCATGCTGCGGCGCCTCATCGGCGAGCGGGTCCGGCTCCTCCTGGGGCTCCTGCCGGAGGTGGGACACCTGCGGGCTGATCCCGGCCAGATGGACCAGATCCTGGTCAACCTCGTGGTCAACGCCCGCGATGCGATGCCCGATGGGGGGTCCATCACCATCGAGACCGGCAACGTCGTCTTCGACGAGCCGTACGCGGTGGAACACTTCGAGGTCACGCCGGGGGCCTACGTGATGCTGGCTGTCGGTGACACGGGCACCGGCATGGACCGCGCCACGCGCGAACACATCTTCGAGCCGTTCTTCACGACGAAGGAGGTGGGGCGGGGGACCGGCCTGGGCCTGGCCACCATCTACGGCATCGTCCACCAGGCCGGCGGCCACATCTGGCTCTACTCCGAGCCCGGCCTCGGCACCACCTTCAAGCTCTACTTCCCGCGCGTCGACAAGAGCCCCACGCCCGTCACCATCGGCGAGGGGTCGCGGCCGGCCCGTTCGACCGGCACGGTGCTGGTGGTGGAGGACGAGGCCGCAGTGCGGGACCTGACGACGGCGATGCTGAAGCGCGCCGGATACCAGGTCATCGCCTTTGCCGACGGGCGTGAGGCCCTGGCCATGCTGGAGGGCGGCGAGCCGCACATCGACGTCCTCGTGAGCGACGTCGTGATGCCCCACATGTCGGGCGTGGAGATCGCCGAGCGCGTCCTGGCCACATCGCCCGGCACGGGCGTCGTCCTGCTCTCGGGCTACACGGCCGAGACGCTCGACCTGGAGCCCATCCTGGCCCGCGGCGCGGCGTTCGTCGCCAAACCCGTGTCCAGCCGCGACCTGCTCGACGCGATCGGCCATGTCCGGGCCAGGAGTCCCGAGCCGAGCACCTGACGGGGCCGAGTCCCGTAGCATGGGGCGATGCGCAGAGGGACCCTGACATGACCGACCCCCAGCTCGAAGGCCTCGACGGCATCGTCGATGGCGACGCCGCGACGTACCTTGAGGCGCTCGGCTTCGAGACCGTCGTTCCCGCCCTCAGCCAGAAGAGTGAGGGCCTGCCGCTGGAACTGGTGGGCCAGCATCTGCGGCTGTCGGGAACGGTGAACCTCGGCTTCCACGGCCGCCTCTCCGATTTCGTCAACAACCACGAGGGCCTGATCCCGCTGCTGGATGTCACCGTCCTGCGGCGCAACGGCGATCCGACGAGGGTGACGTCGCCCAGCATCTGGGTGAACCCTGACGAGGTGACGCTCATCGCCGAGATGACCGACGTGGAGGAGCGCGAGCCGACCGGCGCCGAATACCGCCAGCGCAAGGCGCACCAGCTCATCGTCGTGACCACCGGCCACACGCTCACCGGCTCGGTGCACCTCAACCCGGAGGCCATCCTGTCGGCCTTCATCGAGTCGCGCAGCCCGCAATGGATCCCCATGACCGATGTGCGCACCCGGTCCCTGGCCGACCGCCGGGTCATCTCGCGGTACGGCTTCACGGTCGTCAACCGGCGGCATATCGTGGCCGCCACGGAGCTCAATCCGGCCATGCTGCGAGGGCGCTCGGTCCTCTAGCGCCGGTGCGCGCCAGCACCGGCGGTGCACGAGGGTCTGGACGAGAGCGTGCAGGTTAGGAGTACCCTGAAAGTCCTAGGACTGGGCAGCGTCGCGCTGCCCAGTCTGCGTCAGCGCTGTTGACGATACGTGCGAGGGAGTGGCATGCCCAGGATGCCGGGCTTCCTGCAGAGCAGGTCGAAGAAGGAACAGGCCGAGTGGGACCTCGTGCAGTCGCGCACGGCTGCCCGGCTGGCGGCCATGTTCCGCGAAGAGACGGGGCAGGAACCGCCCACCGACGAGGATGCCGCTCTCGCCCCGGTTGACGGCGAAGATGCGGCCGACGCGCCGGCGCTCGAGTCCGCGCCGCGCACGCGACAGCAGGGCAGCCGGCGGCCCAGGATCGTCGTCATGGGGGACGCGGCCACTGCGCCCGTGAAGCCACCGCGCCGCAACGCGCGGCCGGTCGTGCAGCGCGGCGCCGGACCCAACGGCTGGACCGTGGTCGACCCCAGCGTCCGGGACGATCCCGCCGAGCCGGTGCCCGTCATGGCGGCCCCTACGGAAGGTCACGCCGACGATGACATCTGGCGCCTTCCGAACGAGCCTGCCACCGATCTCCTGATGCCTGCCGAACCGGTCGAGGCGTCGGCCGAGGCGCCGACGCAGGACGTCGCCGAGACGATCGTCCCGCCGAGCCTCGAGGTGGTGCCGATCGCCGACGCCGAACCAACACCCCAGGCACAGGCTGCCGAGCCGGCCCCCGCGCCCAAGGTCGCTCGACGGACCGTCGCGCGCGCGCCGGCCAGGCGCAAGAGCCGGGCCAGGGCCCGCGTCGTGGTCGCCCCGGCGCCCCCACCCGCGCCCGTGGTCATCGCCCACTGCCCGTACTGCGCGCTCGTGCTCGACCCGGCGCCGACGGTCAGCCGCCGCTGCGACCGATGTCGGCAGCGGATCATGGTCAAGCGCGTCGACGGGCAGGCGGTCTACCTCACCGAGGCCGCCGTGCAGGTCTTCGACTCGGAGCGTCGGCGCATCGCCAACGCCGGCCGCCTGACGCGGGAACGGGAACGCTGGCTGCGGCTCGCGGCGACCGCGGGCGCACCGGCCGGCCGCCAGGCGCAACTTGCGGCTGCCCGTCTCTCGGAGGAGGTCGTAGCCGCCTCGCGGTCGCTGTACCTCACGACCGTGGATCGGGCCTTCCGGACGGCGAAGCGCGATCACGACTGGGATGGCGCCGCGCGCATCCGCCGTGATCAGGCGATGGCCCTCTACCGGCTCGCCGGGTCGCCCGTGCCGCCCCCCGCGGACGTCGTGGCCACCTACCAGGAGGGCGTGGCCGCCGAGCTCCGTGGCGTGGCCGAGATCTCGCGGGACGCCGAGCTGGTGAGTGCCCGCTGCTGTGACGCGTGCCGCGCGGACGATGGCCGCATCTTCCGCATCACCGCTGAACTGCGCACGCTGCGCCTGCCCCACGCGGACTGCCCGAAGGGCCTGTGCCGCTGCCACTGGGACCTCGCGGCCCGTGACCGGCGGACGATCCGGCGGTACCTCCAGCGCCGTCCCGGCACGGCCTCGCGGGCCACGCCGGCGGAGGACGCGGCACCGGCCTCGGGCGAGGCTGCGACCACCGCCTGACGCGGTACCCTGATGCGGCCCCTGGCGATGTGGGGGCGCGGTGCAGTCACGCTCGTCGTGGGACTCCTCGGCACTGGCGGCCGCACCCAGCCCGCGAACCGAGGTGGTGCAGATCACGTTCCTCCGCAGGCTCCTGGGTCGGGATGACCCGGCCGAGACGGTCGAGGTCCCGATCCCCGTTGCCCCGGTGGAGGTGCCACCAGCCCCCGCCGCCCCGGTCCCCGTCACGGTGGCGTGCCCGAACTGCGGGGTCGTGCTGGATCCGCCGCCCACCAGCAGTCGCCTGTGCCCGCGGTGCCGCCATCGCATCGTCGTGCGCCACTCGGAAGGGCGCGCCATCTACCTGACCGAGGCCGCTGTCGAGGTCTTCGAGGCCGAACGCGAGCGAGAGGCGCAGGTCGAGGAGTGGACGCATCAGCGGCGCACGTGGCTCCAGCTCGCGCGGGGCGTCGAGGCGCCCGTCGACCGGCGCAGACGGCTGGAGAAGGCCCCCCTGACGGCGGCGACCGTCCAGTCGGCCCGATCGCTCTACCTGATCACGGTCGAGCATGCCGTCCGGGCCGCTCGGCGAGACAAGCGCTGGGACGATGTGGCACGCCTGCGCCAGCGCCAGGCCGCCGCGCTGTTCGAAGAAGCTGGTGGGAGTCCGCCACCTTCGGAGGAGGTCCTGGGTCTGCATCGCGAGGCGATGGCGGCCAACCTGCGCGCGCTCCAGGCCGTGACCCGGGAGGCCGAGCTGGTGGGGGCATCCTGCTGTGCCGCGTGTCGGGCCGACGACGAGCGCATCTTCAAGATCACCGACGAGCTGCGCACGCCCCGCTTGCCGCACGCCGGCTGCCCGCGCGGGCTGTGCCCGTGCGACTGGTGGCCGGTCATGCGCAAGCCGGTCACCAAGCGCCGCCGCCGGGCCTCGCCCGCCACGCCGAAGCCGGTCGTGGTCCAGGAACACGCTCCCGAGGAGCCCGCTCCCGACTCGTGACGCCGACGCACGGCTTCGGCCGCGCCGGGACCTGGTCACCTACCAATCCGGGTGGTGTCAGAGCAGATAGCCGCGCCTCCAGGGGCGTCCCGACCGGCCGGAAGCCCATGGCGGCGTCAGAGCCACGCTCAGGATCGGCGTTCCTGGGTACCGTCGAGCGCCGGATTCGAGTGGCGATCCGCTCCAGTACCACCCTGGTTGGTATCTGACCACATCGCGCGGTGCGACTACCCCGCGGACGGCACGCCGGCTCGTTGCCACAGCAGTCGTTTGACGCTGTCGGCGCGGCGGACGTAGGCTTCCGGCAGCAACGTTAACGACCTCGCGTCGGGACAACGGTCGGGTCGCTCGACCTGCGGGCCCGGGACGAGGCTCCTTGAGCGGTACGCCGAGGGAGGCGCACCGGGTGCACAGGGCCGCCGGGGGTGGTCCGGTGCTGATGTGGATTCGACGTACCGCCGGCGCGGGCCGGACGGGAGGGTGCCCATGGATCCGCTGATGGCCGCGGTGGCCGCGTTGTTCGCGCTCGCCGCGGGGCTCGGACTCGGTTTCATCGCGCGCGGGGTGTGGGGCGGCCAGGCCGTCAAGCAGAGCCAGGAGAAGGCCGGCCGCATCGTGGCCGAGGCCCGGGCCCAGCAGAAGGAACTCATCCTTCAGGCCAAGGACGAGCAGGTGCGCCTGCAGCGCGAGGCCGACGACGAGGCGAGGGCCAAGCGCGGCGAGTTATCGGGCCTGGAACGACGTCTCCTGCAGCGCGATGAGCAACTGGACCAGCGCGCCGACATGCTGGAGCAGCGCGACCGCAAGCTGCTCGATCGGGAGCGCGAGCTTGAGCAGCATCGCGAGGAGCTGACCAAGGCCCGCCAGGAGCAGGTCGACGCCCTCGAGCGGGTCAGCCACATGACCGCCGACGAGGCCAAGGCCGTCCTGCTCGAGGAGGTCCGCGAGGAGGCCGAGCACGACGCCGTACGCGTCGCCCGGGCCATCGAGCGGAGCGCCCGCGAGTCGGCCGAGGAGAAGGCCCGGGACGTGGTCGTGACGGCCATCCAGCGGGTCATGACCGACCACACCGCGGAGATGACGGTCAGCGTCGTGCCCCTGCCATCCGACGAGATGAAGGGCCGCATCATCGGCCGCGAGGGCCGCAACATCCGCGCCCTGGAACAGGCCACCGGGATCGACCTGATCATCGACGACACACCCGAATCGGTCGTCATCAGCGGTTTCGATCCGGTGCGGCGCGAGGTCGCCCGCATCGCCCTGACCAAGCTCATCCAGGACGGCCGCATCCATCCCGGCCGCATCGAGGAGGTCGTGGCCAAGGCGCGCGCCGAGGTCGACGTGGTGATGCGCCAGACCGGCGAGGCGGCCGCCTACGAAGCCGGCGTGCCGGGCCTGCCGCCGGAGATCATCAAGCTGCTGGGGCGCCTCAAGTACCGCACCAGCTACGGCCAGAACGTGCTCCAGCACTGCGTGGAGACGAGCCGCCTCGCCGCCGTCATCGCGGCGGAGGTGGGCGCCGACATCCAGATCGCCAAGATGGGCGGCCTGCTGCACGACATGGGTAAAGCGGTCGACCACGAGATGGAGGGCCCGCACGCCCTGATCGGCGGCCAGATCGCCCAGCGCCACAACCTGCCCATGAAGGTCATCAACGCCATCGCCGCCCACCACCAGGAGGTGGAGTACGCCTGCGTGGAGGCACCCATCGTCCAGATCGCCGACGCCATCAGCGCCAGCCGGCCGGGTGCCCGCGGCGAGTCGATGGACACCTACGTCAAGCGGCTTGAGGACCTCCAGGCCATCGCCGAGAGTTTCGAGGGGGTCGAGCGCTCGTTCGCCGTCCAGGCCGGCCGCGAGGTCCGCATCCTGGTCCGGCCCGAGCAGATCGATGACCTCGCCTCGATGCGCCTGGCGCGGGACATCGTGCACAAGATCGAGGAGTCGCTGACGTACCCCGGCCAGATCAAGGTCACGGTCATCCGCGAGACGCGCGCCGTGGAGTACGCCAAGTAAGGGCAAACGCGTGGCTGTAGGGCCACAAGCCCCATCATGGGGTGATGCCGCGCCTGCAGGCCAAGACCTTCGCCTCGCCCGATGACGTGCGGACCATGCCCAAGGTCCGCTTCGCGACGGTCGCCCTGGATGACGCCACGGTCGGTCACTGTCGTTTCGAGCCGGGCTGGCGCTGGTCGGACGATCTCGGCCCGGCCATGGGGGCCACGAGTTGCCCGATGCGCCACCTGGGGTACTCCATGTCGGGCACGATCCACGTCGTGATGGACGACGGGCAGACCCTGGACATCGGGCCCGACACCGTCTTCGAGATCCCGCCCGGCCATGACAAATGGGTCGTCGGCGACGAGGCGTGGGTGACCATCGAATGGGGGGCCAGCGGTCGGGCCGTCCGCGCCGCGCTCTCGGATGTCGGCGAGCGGTCACTGGCGACGGTCATGTTCACGGACATCGTCGACTCCACCGTGCAGCTCGAGCGCATGGGGGATGCCGCCTGGCACGACGTGCTGGCGGCCCACAACGCCAGCCTGCGCGAGGAGCTGAACGTGTATCGCGGGCGCGAGGTCAAGACGACCGGGGACGGCATCCTGGCGATCTTCGACAGCGCCACCCGGGCCGTCCAGTGCGCGGCAGCCATGGTCCGATCAGCCCAGGCGCTCGAGCTGCCCATCCGCATCGGGCTCCACACCGGTGAGGTCGAGCTGGCCGGCGGCGACGTGCGCGGCATCGCGGTCCACGCCGCCGCCCGCGTGCTCGCCCTTGCCGGTCCCAACGAGGTGCTGATGTCCTCGACCACGAGCGGCTTGCTGGAAGGCTCCGACCTGGTCGTCGAGGACGCCGGCCTCCACGAACTCAAAGGTCTCTCCGGCCTGCGCCAGGTCTTCCGCCTCGTGGTCAAGCCCTCGCCGTCGGGCGCACCCCCGACTGGGTAACCTCGCAGAGGCAACGTCCGGCCCCGAAAGACGGGCCATCTGACCCTCCCGACGGCGTCGCACGCCGCAGCATGCTTCTGAGGCATGTCGCATCCGTCCGCGCGTCCCGACCGGCACGACCCCAACTACAAGTGGGTCGCGCTGTCGAACACGACGCTCGGGGTCCTGATGGCGTCGATCGACGGCTCGATCGTCATCATCTCGCTGCCGGCGATCTTCAACGGCATCAAGCTCAACCCACTCGACCCGGGCAGCACCAGCTACCTGCTCTGGATCATGATGGGGTACCTGCTCGTGACCGCCGTCCTGGTGGTCGCCTTCGGTCGACTCGGCGACATGTACGGGCGGGTCCGCATGTACAACGCCGGCTTCGCCATCTTCACGGTGGGCTCGCTGGTCCTCGCGGCCACGCCGTTCGACGGCCCGGCCGGGGCCATCTGGATCATCGTCATGCGGTTCGTCCAGGCCATCGGCGGCGCCCTCCTCTTCGCCAACTCGCAGGCCATCCTGACCGACGCGTTCCCGGCCGCGCAACGCGGCCTGGCCTTCGGCATCAACGGCATCTCGTTCCTGGCCGGCCAGTTCATCGGGCTCGTCGTGGGCGGTGTCCTGGCCGCCATCAACTGGCGGTTGGTCTTCTTCGTCAGCGTGCCGGTGGGCATCGTGGGCACGATCTGGGCCTACCTGCGGCTGGAGGAGCTGGGCACGGTCAGCCATGCCCGGATCGACTGGCCCGGCAACATCACCTTCGGCGTGGGCCTGACGACCCTCCTGATCGGCATCACCTACGGCATCCAGCCCTACGGCGGTCAGACGATGGGCTGGGGCAATCCGTTCGTCATCGCCATGATCGGCGGGGGCGGCCTGCTCCTGGCGCTCTTCGCCTGGATCGAGCGGCGGGTCGCCCAGCCCCTCTTTGACCTGGACCTCTTCCGCATCCGGCCGTTCGGGGCCGGCAACCTGGCCGGCTTCCTGTCGTCGCTCGGCCGCGGCGGGCTCTCGTTCGTGCTCGTCATCTGGCTGCAGGGCATCTGGCTGCCGCTGCATGGCTACGACTACGCCGACACGCCGCTCCTGGCGGGCATCTACATGCTGCCGTTGACCATCGGGTCGCTGGTCTTCGGGCCGCTCTCCGGCTACCTCTCCGACCGGTTCGGGGCGCGGCCCTTCGCCACCGGCGGCATGCTGGTCACGACCGCCTCGTTCCTGGGCCTCATCCTCCTGCCGGTCGACTTCCCGTACTGGGCCTTCGGTGCCCTGCTGCTGGTCAGCGGCGTCGGGGCCGGCCTCTTCATGTCACCCAACATGGCGGGCATCATGAACAGCGTGCCGGCCAACCAGCGTGGTGCCGCGGCCGGCATGCGGGCGACCTTCCAGAACTCGGGCATGGTGGTCTCGATCGGTGTCTTCTTCACGCTCATGATCGCCGGGCTCGCGGCGTCGCTCCCGGGGGCGCTGGATCGCGGCCTGCTGGCGCACGGCGTCCCGGCCGCGGTGGCCACGCAGGTCGCAAACCTGCCGCCGGTCGCCAGCCTCTTCGCTGCGCTGCTGGGTTACAACCCCATGGCCTCGCTCCTGCCGGCGTCGGTCCTCCACGCCCTGCCGGCGTCACAGGCGGCGATCCTCACCAGCAAGGAGTTCTTCCCCCAGTTGATCGCCAGCTCCTTCGGCCAGGGCCTCGTCGTGGTCTTCGTCGCCGGGGCGGCCATGTCACTGGTGGCAGCGTGGGCGTCCTGGCTGCGCGGCGGGCGCTACGTCAACGACGAGTCGGCCGCGCCGATGCGCGGTGCGCCGGCGGTGGCGGCCCAGAAGCCGTAGGCTCGATCACCGAGGCCGGTGGTAGTCTCGCCGCCGGTTCGCCCGTAGCCCCAGGAACGGAGTCTCCTCCATCGTGACCAGCACGGCGCGCGCGCCACGCGCGGCAGATGTCATCCTCGCCGCCGATCGGCTGCCACGCCTGCCCGAGCGGCCGGGGGCGGGCACGGTGCGGGTCCTGATGGTCGGCGACCTCATCGGCAAGCCTGGCCGGGAGGCCCTGGAGCGGGTACTGCCCGACCTGCGGGAAGAGCGGCACATCGACCTGGTGACCGCCAACGGCGAGAACCTGGCCGGCGGGATGGGCCTCACGGCGAGCACCGCCGCGGCCGTCTTCGCCGCCGGCGTGGACGTCATCACGAGTGGCAACCACATCTGGGACAAACGTGAGATCTACGCCGAGCTGGAGCGGGACGAGCGCATCCTGCGGCCGCTCAACTACGGCCTGAGCGGCGTCCCCGGGCGCGGCTGGGGCGTGTTCCACGCCCATGACGGCACGGAGGTGGCGGTCATCAACGCCCAGGGCCGGACGTTCATGCAGCCCATCGAAAGCCCGTTTGCGATGGTCGACACCCTCCTCAACGATGGGGCCGACGAGCTGCCAGCCGTCCGCCTGGTCGACTTCCACTGCGAGATCACCAGCGAGAAGACGGCCTTTGGCCTGTTCCTTGACGGGCGCGTCAGCGCCGTGGTGGGGACCCACACCCACGTGCCGACCGCCGACGAGCGCATCCTCCGCCGCGGCACCGCCTATGTCAGCGACCTGGGCATGACCGGCCCCATCCACAGCGTCATCGGCTTCGAGCCCGAGACGGTGTTGCCGCGATTCCTCAACGGCCTGCCGACGCGCTTCGAGGTGGGCAGCGGGCCGGTGGTCTTCAACGCCTGCCTCATCGACATCGACACCTCATCCGGCGCCGCGGTCGCCATCGCCCGGATCAGCCGCATCGTCGACGTGTGACGCCCCGCCGCAACCGCTACGACTTCCACTGCCACTCGGCGGCATCCGACGGCCGCGACCCGCCGCTGGCCGTCTACGCGGCGATGCGCGAATGGGGCCTCAAGGTCGCCGCGCTCAGCGACCACGACACGCTCGACGGCTACCTCGCCGTCCGGGCGGCCGGACTCGCCGGCGCGGACGCGCCCGCAGGCTCCGGGCCGCGGCTGGTGCCCGCCCTGGAGCTCAACGCGGTGGCGATGCCCGGGCAGGGTGACGGCGGCCCGCTCGGCGAGCGGCATTTCCTGGGCTACGGTATCGACCCCGCCGACCCGGGCCTGACAGCCGCCCTGGCACGCCAGCGGCATTTCCGCCGAGCACGCATCGAGACGACGGTGGATCGGCTGCGGGCGCTCGGCCTGCCGGTCGACGAGCAGCTGCGGCAGACCCTGGGGCCGGACGTGAGTGCCGCCGGCCGGCCGCACGTCGCCCGTGCCCTGGTGGCTGCGGGACATGCCACGAGCGTCGAGGATGCCTTCGCGCGCTACCTCAGCCGGGGTCGCCCGGCATACGTGCCGCGGGAGGGGCTGGGTAACCGCGAGGCGATCGAGGCCATCACCTCGGCAGGCGGCCTGGCCGTGCTGGCGCACTCGGCCGACGTGGTGGAGGCGCCGCAGCTGCTCGATCGGCTGCAGGCGTGGGGCCTCCGTGGCCTGGAGGTCTACTACGCCGGCTACAACCGGGTCTTCACCCCGCGCCGCATCGGCGAGTTGGCGCGCCTGGCGGCCGAGCGTGGACTCGTGGCCACGGGGGGCAGCGACTACCATGGCGACACGATGACCCTGCAGGAGGCCGAGGCTCGCACCTGGGTGCCGCGGGCGGCCGCGGAGGGCCTCCTGGAGGCCATCGGCTGGACGGGGCCCGCTTGACCGGGCGCGCCCTGCCCGTACTCGACGCGCCGCCGCGGTCGGCCGGTGCCGGCGCCCGCGAGGTGGTGCCCCACGAGGCGCTCGCGGAGTTCGTCACCGACGCGGTCACCCAGCCGGCGTTCCACGTCTGGACGCTGGGCTGCCAGATGAACCGCTCCGACTCCGAGGAGATGGCCGGCGCCCTCCTGGCGGCCGGTTGCGCCGAGGCGCCAGCGCTCGAAGCGGCCGACCTGGTGGTCATCAACAGCTGCGCCATCCGCGAGGCCGCCGAGCAGAAGGTGATCGGGCGGATGGGCGCCCTCGCCCGTCTCCGCGAGGCGCGCCCAGCCCTGCGCGTCGTGCTCACCGGGTGCGCCGTGCGGGCGGACAACCAGGCCGCTCTGCGGCGGCGCTACCCGGCGATCGACCTGTTCCTGCGGCCGGACGAGGAACCTGAGCTGGTGGCCCGCCTGGGCCTGGCCAGTGCCACCTCGCCGGGCGTGCTGGGCGGCGACGCCGGCCTGGCCCGCGTGGGCCGGTCCGTGGCGGCCACGGCCGACCGCCTGCCGGCGACCCGGGCCGCCGCGGTGGGGGAGGGGCGCGTCGCCCGCGGCAGTGGTGCCCAGGCGTGGCTGCCGATCATCTACGGCTGCGACAAGACGTGCACCTACTGCATCGTGCCGTTCAGCCGTGGCCCGGAACGCAGCCGCCAGTTCGACGACGTGATCGACGAGGCGCGCCGCCTCGGCGCGCAGGGCTACCGCGAAGTGACGCTCCTTGGCCAGAACGTCAACTCCTACGGCCACGACCTGCCGCCGGACACGCGGTTCGCCGCGCTGCGAGGGGAGCGGCAGCTGGGCCGACGTCTGGACCTGGAGGGCCGACCGGACATCGCCGCCCTCCTGCATGCGATCGACGGCCTGCGGACCACCGACGGCCACCCCGCCATCCCGCGCCTGCGCTTCATCACCTCGCACCCCTGGGATCTCACCGACCGCCTCATCACGGCGATGGCCGAGTGCTCATCCGTCTGCGAGCACCTCCACCTGCCGGTGCAGTCCGGCTCCGACGCCGTCCTGCGCCGCATGGGCCGCCAGTACACGGTGGTGAGCTATCTGGAGCTCGTGGCGCGCCTGCGCGAGGCGATCCCCGGCATCAGCCTGACGACCGACGTGATCGTCGGTTTCTGCGGGGAAACGGAGGCGCAGTTCGAGGCCACGCTGGACCTCCTGCGCACCGTCGGCTACGACCAGGTCTACGCCGCGGCCTTCTCGCCCCGGCCCGGCACGCCTGCCGCCCGCCTGCCCGATGACGTGCCGCCGGCCGAGAAGCACCGCCGCCTGACGGCGCTGCTGGACCTGCAGGAGGAGCTGGGGCTGGCCCGCCAGCGGGCGTGGCTGGGTCGCTCGACCGAGATCCTGGTCGAGGCGGTCCGGCCCGCCCGATCGCATGCCCACGATGATGGCCCCGCGGGAACGGGGGAGGGGACGACCTGGCTCAGCGGGCGCAATCGCGAGAATCGACTGGTGCACGTGGCGGGTTCGCCGGATCTCGTGGGCAACTTCGTGACCGTCGCCGTCGAGCACGCCGGGCCGTACGCGCTGCGCGGTCGTCTTGCCTGAGGCCTTCCCCCCGCTCCTCGTCATCGCCGGCGCGACCGCGACCGGCAAGACACAGCTGTCGCTGGCCCTGGCCGACGCTCTCGGCGACGTGGAGATCATCAGCGCCGACTCGCGGCAGGTCTTCCGCGGCATGGACATCGGCACGGCCAAGGTGGCGGCGGCGGACCGGGCTCGTATCCCCCACTTCGGCCTGGACGTGGTCGACCCCGACGCGGGCTTCACCGCGGCCGACTTCCAGCGCCACGCCTACAGCGTGCTGCCCGGTATCGCCGCGCGCGGCGGCATGGGCATCCTCGTCGGCGGCACCGGGCTCTACCTGCGGGCCGTGGCGCGCGGCGTGCCGTTCGACGAGGCGTCGGTCGACGCGCGCCTGCGGGCGGCCCTGGAGGCACGCCTGGAGGCGGAGGGCCTCGCCGCCCTGGCGGAGGAGCTGCGGCGGGTCGCCCCCACCATCGCCGCCCACACGGACCTGGCCAACCCCCGCCGCGTGGTGCGGGCGCTCGAGCGGGCTCGCCTGGTCGGCGACACGCTGCCGGAGCCGCCCCGGGGCTACCCCGGCCCGATGACGTGGCTGGGGCTGCACGTGGGCGTGGAGATCGGCCGCCAGCGCATCCTGGACCGCGCCGCGGGCCAGTTCGCGTCCGGCCTGGTGGAAGAGGCGGTGGCCCTGCGGGAGCGGTTCGGGACCCCGCCGCGCGCCTTCAGCGCCTTCGGCTACTTCGAGGCGCTCGACCTGGCCGACGGCCGCCTCGACCGCGAGGCGGCCCTTGCCGGGACGGTGGGCCGCACGCTGGCCTACGCAAGGCGCCAGCGGACGTGGTTCCGCGGCGAGCGGGGCATCGGCTGGCTGCCGGCAGGGGAGGACCCGCTGCCGATGGCCCTGAGCGTCGCCCGGCGGCTGCGTGACGGCGTCGCGTATCCTGTGGCGCGCCCATGAGTCCCCGCCTGATCGACCTCGCCGTGCCCGTCGAGCGGGCCTTCCTCGTGGCCGTCGACACCGGCGCGGACGATGGCTGGACGGCCGAGGAGTCGCTCCAGGAACTGGCCGCCCTGGCCGTCACGGCCGGCGCCGAGGTGGTCGGCGCGGAATGGCAGAACCGCCGCCACGTGGACCCCAACTGGTACCTGGGCAAGGGCCGGGCGGAGGAGCTGGTCACGGCCAGGGGCCAGACAGGCTTCGGCCTCCTCGTGGCCGACGATGAGCTGTCGCCCAATCAGCAACGCGCCCTGGAGGAGCTGCTCAAGGTCAAGGTCCTCGACCGCAGCGGCCTGATCCTGGACATCTTTGCCCAGCATGCCCAGACCCACGAGGGCCGGTTGCAGGTCGAGCTGGCCCAGCTGGAATACCAGCTGCCCCGCCTGACCCGCCTGTGGACCCACCTCTCGCGCACCGGCGGCGGCATCGGCACCCGCGGGCCCGGCGAGACGCAGCTGGAGACCGACCGACGCGTCATCCGCGAGAAGATCAAGAAGCTGCGCCAGCGCCTGGAGACGGTGCGCCGGACCCGCGACACGACCGCCCGCTCACGCGAGCGGCGCCTCGTGCCGAGCGTGGCCATCGTGGGCTACACCAACGCCGGCAAGTCCACGATGCTCAACGCCCTGGCCGGCAGCGAGGCCGCCCACGTGGAGGACAAGCTGTTCGCCACGCTGGATCCCACCAGCCGCTCCGTGCGCCTGGGCGACGGCCAGAGCGCCATCGTGACGGACACCGTGGGCTTCATCCACAAGCTGCCCCACCAGCTCGTCGACGCGTTCCGCGCCACCCTGGACGAGGTCCGCCGGGCAGACGTGTTGCTGGAGGTCGTGGACGCGGCCGACAGCCACCTGCGGGAGCACCGCACGACCGTGCAGGCGGTCCTTGACGAGCTTGGCGCCGGCGGTAAGCCGCGCGTCGTGGCCTACAACAAGTCCGACCTCGCGGCTGCCCACCCGGTCGATGGCGACCAGCCGTCGCCGATCGTCGGCGAGGCCGTGTTCGTGTCGGCCCTCACGGGGTTCGGCCTGGAGGCGCTGCGCGGGCGCCTCAGTGACGTGCTGGCGTCGCTGTGGGAGGCCGTGGATGTGGTCGTGCCCTATGCCGCCGGGGAGCTCCTGGCCCGCGTCCGCGAGCGCGGGACGGTGGACATCACCTACCGCGCCAGGGACGTGCGGGTGCACGGACGCGTCACGCCCTCGCTGGCCGCCGCCCTGCGGCTGGCCGGGGACCAATGGCGCGCCGCGGGAGCGGACCGCGGCGCGGAGCCTGCCTGACTAAGGCGTGGCGGTGTGCCAGGTGCCGTCGACGCCGTCGCCCGTCGTCTGGCCAGGCGCCGTGTCGCCGGAGTACTCGTAGAGCGGCCGGCCGTTGTAGGTCACCTGCGTGTGGCCGTCCTCACCGGTGATCGTCGTGACGGCGCCGGTCACGCCGGTGCCAGCCGTGGCCTTGCCGCCACTGCCGACGATGAAGGCCGGCCACGTCACGTCACAGCCGTCGCTCGACGTGCACGCGCTGGTGGTGGTGCCCACGGTGTCCTCGTCGAAGACGTAGACGGTCCTGCCGTCCGGTGCGATGAGGAACTTGCCGGTCGGGTCCAGGTTGACGACCGCGTCGCCGGCGGGCGCTCCGGCCTGGGTCGGGCCCGCGGTGGTGGGGCTGGCCCCGGTGGCGGAGCAGGCGGCCACCAGGATGACGCTGGCGACGGTCAGCGCTCCGGCGCGCAGGGGCAGCCGGGCGGACAGATGGAACATGGGTGGTCCTCCGAGGTGGTCGCGTGCTCCGTGGAGACGCCTTGCTACCCTCGGATACGCCCGTGGACGGCGGGGCGGTTTCGCGGCGGGGGAGGGGTGGGACCGGCGGGGCCGATGACAGGCGAGGCGGTCAGCTCAGGGGGGCCACGATCACGTACTGGTTGCTCCACCGCACGGGGAAGGCCTCCACGTAGTACGTCATGTAGGTCGCCAGCTGGGTCGGCGTGAAACGGGTCCCGGGGCGCGGATCGTAGCTCCCAGTCTGGAGCGGGTAGAGCGGGCCCATGACCGTCACGCTGGTGACGTTGAAGGGGCTGCGGAGCGGGTCGGCGGTGGCCGCGAAGCCGGTCATGACCCAGGCATGGTGGGCGTGGTCGACCAGGAGTCCGATCGGGAGGTTCGTCTCACGCATCGCCGTGGCGGCTGCGCGGAGGGCGTCATTGAACGTGGTGAAGCTTTCGTCCTGGTAGACGTGGTTGCCGAACGTGTTGAGCAGGCCGATCCAGCTGGCCGGATCCAGCCCTGGCGCGGCGTACGCGTAGGCGTTGTGGGCGCGTCCCCACTTGTACCAGGAGCTGATCTGGCTCGTGCTGTGGCTCGACGTGCCGCTGGCGAGGTTCAGCATGATCTGGACCGCCGTCGGCACGCACGTGTAGTAGTTGGGTTGGGTCGTGAAGGCCGACGCGCGGTAAAGCTCCACCGCGCCCGTCCAGGGCGTCGCGGTGCGCGGGAAGGCCATCGGCACGCCGATGGCCGTGCTGGAGGCCGCGGCCGGGGCCGTGGCGACGATCGAGGCAAGGATGAAGACCATGCCGGCAAGCAGGCCGGAGCGCCCGAGCCGACGTGCCAGTCGGGCGTGCGGGGACCTGGAGGCTGCAGGATGCGCTGTGACGCCGGTGTCGAAGGCGCCGACGGCGCGCTGGTGGCTGTCCATCGGTCGGGAGAGCATGGCCCGTGGTGTCCGCGTGCGCCATGGTCAATTGGTCCCGCGGGCGCCCGGCGCCATCGTCCCGGCGTCGGGAGCCGCCTCTATCGCTCGATGACCGCGCGGAGCGCCACCTCGAACCTCGCCACATCGCCGTAGGTGTTGACCGCGACGCGCG
>CAZFGT010000004.1:28128-107497 GCA_964518505.1 uncultured Anaerolineaceae bacterium
GCGCGGGGTTCGGGGCCTATCAGCGGCACGAGAGCTGCCCGACGTCCCTGTGAGTCTACTTCCGATAATGGAAGTTATGTAACATCAGCCGCGAGGCGGCCGATGTTCGTCGAAACCCGCGCATCGACACGACCACCCATGATGTTGTCGCGACCGCGTGGGCACGTACGATCCGTAGCCTGCGGCGATTACATCCGGGCGCCTGCGGCCCATTCGCCGAGTTGGTCAGGAAGGCCGCCGGCTGAGGCCCGTCTACGGCATCAGGTGCGGCAGGTGCTCCGGGTAGTGCTTGCTCGAGTCCCAGGCGACGGCCACCGCGAGCGTGTCCTCCCCTAGCCAGGGGAAACGATCGGCCGTGAACAGGTCCTCCTCCGACGCGGCCTCCACAGCCGCCACGAGCCGCAGGAAGGCCGCCGCCTCGTAGGCACGTACCTCGCCGGGCTCCCGGTCGCGGAATTCCTCGCGGATGGTCCTGTTCTGGACGTCGATATCGAAGTCGGCGGTTCGCGGGTACGGCTCCTCGCCCGCCAGCAGGGCCGTGATCACGCGCACCGAGTGGTCACTCCACCAGCCGACGTGCGCAAGCGCGTCCTTGCGGGTCCAGCCGCCCATGCCCGGGATCGGATCGGCCCATGCGTCGTCAGCCAGGCGCTCGACGGCGGCAGCGATCGACTCGTGGGTGGTGCGGATTTCGGCGAGAAAGGCCTGTTTGTCCATCTGCGACAGCATGCCGCGGAACCGTCAGGTTCGCTTGGACCAGTCGAGCACGCGCAGGGCCCGGAGGGTGTTCCAGCGGCTCGGGTGCCCCTCCCCCGCCTCCATCTGGAAGTAGGCCTCGCCCGCGTAGACGTGCTGCAGCGGCCACCGACCGTCGGGATCCCGGTTGGCCTCCACGACGTCGACAGCCTCGATGATTCGGTCATCGGGTGGCACGCCAGCGGCACAAAGGTAGTCCAGGCCCCGCAGGACGTCGTAGTGCCACCAGGTCGGGAACGAGAACTTCAGCCAGTCGGTCTTGATGACCTCGCGGGTCGACTTCCGGCGGAACAGCCCCCGCTCGAGCATGTAGGCCTCGCCACGCCGCCGTGCTGCGGCCACGACCGTCGATCCGCCGATCGCCCGCTCGTGCTCCAGGAAGCCCTCCAGGACGTTGATCGTCGTCCCGAACGACGACACCGTCGCGCCGTTCTCCACCTCGCAGTTCCAGCCACCGTCAGGGAGCTGCTCGCGCAACAGACGGTCGACGAGTGGCGTCACGTCCACGCCGAAGTAGGAGCCGGTGGCGACGACGTTGCCGTTGATGCAGGGCTCGACCTCACCCTCGAAGAACCGGTTATCGGCCCAGGGAGTCTCGAACGCCGCGTCCCTCCAGATGACGTGCTCGCGCACCAGGCCGATGGCCCGCCGGGCTTGGTCGCTGTCGGGATCCAGTCCGAACCGGCGCAGGAGCTCCAGGACGTGGAACGTGTCGGTGTAGTCGTGCGACCACGC
Organism: uncultured Anaerolineaceae bacterium; assembly: GCA_964518505.1. Classification (GTDB taxonomy): domain Bacteria; phylum Chloroflexota; class Limnocylindria; order Limnocylindrales; family CSP1-4; genus DASPUH01. The sequence continues at coordinate 29,620 of CAZFGT010000004.1, forward strand.
CCCACGGCCCCAGCGGCCGTCCGGCGCCTGGAGCGAGAGGAGCCGGGCACCCCAGCCCGCCGTGGCGATCCTGGCGCGCTCGGCAGCGACCACCTCGGCGGGCTCGTGCGTCAGGTCGCGCATGACCTGCCAACGGATCGCGGGATCCGAGTCCAGCAGCCAGTCGATGACGGCGGTCATGCCGCGGCCGTGGGTCGAGAAGGTCATGGCGCAAGCCTACCGCGAGGCGACTTGACATGTCGTGGATACAACCGTATGGTTGTACCAATGATCTCGACCTTCAACCCAGACAGCGTCTTCGCCGCCCTGGCCGATGCCACCCGACGGGACATCGTCCTGCGGGCGCTGACGGGTGCGGAGGGGGTGGCTGAGTTGGCCGGGCACTACCCCATGAGCTTCGCCGCCGTGCAGAAGCACGTGGCGGTCCTGGAGCGCGCCGGCCTGATCACGAAGGAACGCACCGGCCGCCGCAAGGTCGTGCGCACCAACGTGGAGGGCCTCCGGCTCGCCCGAGGCCTGCTCGACGAGTACGAGGCGCTGTGGCGCGGCCGCATCGAGCGCATGACCGACCTCATCAGCAGCACCGAGGAGACACCCGCATGACCGTCACCGCCGTCCGCAAGGACCCCGCCGCCATGACGCTGACCGTGACCGCCGAGTTCGACGCCTCACCGGAGCGCGTTTGGCAGCTGTGGGCCGACCCGCGCCAGCTCGAGCGCTGGTGGGGGCCGCCGATGTACCCCGCCACGTTCACGGCCCACGACCTGGCCCCAGGCAGCCGCGTCGAGTACCACATGACCGGGCCGACCGGTGACCAGCCGCGCGGCTACTGGGACGTCCTCGAGGCCGAGCCCCCGCACCGACTCGTCTTCCGCGATGGTTTCGCCCACGCGGACGGCACGCCGGATGACGACTTCGCGCGCAATGAGGGCCACGTGACGATCGAGCCGCTCGAGCCCGGCCGTACGCGGATGTCGATCGAGTTCCAGTACGCAAGCCCGCCGGCGATGGAGCGGTACCTGGCCATGGGCATGGAAGAGGGCCTCACCCAGGCCGTCGGCCAGATCGACGCGATCCTGGCCGGGGAAGGAGTCGCACGGTGAGCACGCCGACCGCACCCAGGACGCACACCCTGGACGTACCCGGCGCCGTCCTCACCTACGACGAGCGGGAGGCCGACTCCACGGCGCCCGTGCTGTTCCTGATCGGCTCCCCGATGGGCGCCAGCGGGTTCGGCACGCTGGCCAGCCACTTTCCGGACCGCACGGTGGTGACCTACGACCCGCGGGGGGTCGAGCGCAGCACCAAGGCCGATCCGGCCAGCCCGTCGACGCCCGAGCAGCATGCTGACGACCTCCACCGCATCATCGCCGCGCTCGACTCCGGCCCGGTGGACCTCTTCGCGAGCAGCGGCGGGGCGGTCAACGCCCTTGCCCTCGTGGCCAGGCACCCCGATGACGTGCGGACGCTGGTCGCCCATGAACCGCCGCTCGCGGCGATCCTGCCCGACCGGGAGGGCGCATTGGCGGCCACCGAGGCGATCTCCGACACCTACCAGCGCCACGGCTTCGGTGCGGCCATGGCCCAGTTCATCGTCGCGGTGGGGTACCGCGGACCCATCGACGCGGCCTACCTCAGCCAGCCGGCGCCCGATCCGGCGATGTTCCACCTCCCGACCCAGGACGACGGCACGCGCACCGATCCCCTCCTGGGTCAGAACATGATCAGCTGCACCCACTTCGAGCCCGACTTCGAGGCGCTTCGGTCAGCGTCCACAAGGATCGTCTTCGGGGCGGGTGTGGAGTCCGACGGCCAGATGGCGTGCCGCGGCGCGTTCGCGGCGGCCGAACATCTGGGCACGACGCCGGTCAGCTTCCCGAGTGGCCATGGTGGCTTCATGGGTAACGAGTACGGCCAGCCTGGCGATCCCGACGGCTTCGCCGCCACGCTGCGCGAGGTGCTCGCGCAGGCGTAGCCGCGGTACCCTCGCGGCATGGCCGACACCCTGCGTCTGATCCTGGAGATCGGCAAGAAACGGAAGATCGTGGCCGCCGCCCTGGATTGGCCCGGCCTGGATCGCTGGGGCACGTCGGAAGCGGACGCCGTCGCCAAGCTGATGGCATACGCGCCGCGTTACGCCGGTGTCGCGGAACGGGCCGGGCTGGGGGAGGCGTTCGCGCGGGCTCGGGAGGCGGAGGTGGTCGAGCGCGTGCCCGGCTCCAGCTCGACCGACTTCTGGGGCGTCGCCCACGTGCCTTCGCAGATCGAGCGCGAGGTGCTGCCGCCCGCCGAGCTGGAGCGGCGGCTTGATCTCCTGCGCGCCGCCTGGGCCACCTTCGATGGGGTGGCGGCCCGCGTCTCCCCTGAGCTCCGGCCCGGCACCCGCAGCGCCGGCCGCACGCGCGACCAGATCATGCGCCACGTGTACATCACCGAGCCCGAGCAGATGTCGCGCAAGGTGGAGGTCCGAACGCCTCGCGAGGACGTCATGACCCCGGCCGGCCTGGCGGCGCATCGGCAGGCGTACCTGGACGCCATCCGGGCCTACAACGCCGAGGGCAAGGCGGCGCGCAGCTGGCCCATCCAGTTCCTGGTGCGACGGACCGCCTACCACGTGCTGGATCACGCCTGGGAGATGGAGGACCGCGACCCCGCACCCGGATGACGTCCCTGCTGACAGTGGGGCGCCTCGTCGGGTAGGGTCTGGGCCACGACGAACCGCGATGTCTGGAGGTGTCCATGGCTGAGGTCCTGCTCTTCCATCACGCGCAGGGGCTGACCCCGGGCGTTCGCGCGTTCGCCGATGAGCTGCGGGCCGCTGGCCACACCGTCCACACGCCCGACCTCTTCGACGGCCGGACCTTCGGGTCGATCCCCGAGGGCATGGCCTACATCGAGGCGACCGGGTTCGACGGCCTGCGCGCGCGCGGCGTCCGCGCCGCCGACGACCTGCCGCCCGGGCTCGTCTATGGCGGGTTCTCGTTCGGCGAGATGATCGCCCAGCAGCTGGCCCAGACGCGGCCCGGCGCGCGCGGCGCGCTACTCTTCTACTCCTGCGTCCCCATCACCGGCGAGTGGGCCTTCGGCCCGTGGCCCGACGGCGTGCCGGTCCAGATCCACGGCATGGACGCCGACCCGTACTTCGTCGGCGAGGGCGATGTGGACGCCGCCCGCGAGATCGTGGCGAAAGTCCCGGACGCGGAGCTCTTCCTCTACCCCGGCGACCAGCACTACTTCGCCGACAGCTCCCTCCCCTCGTACGACGCCGAGGCCACGGCGCTGCTGACCAAGCGCGTGCTGGACTTCCTCGCCCGCGCCTGACCGCCCTGTAACCGAACCGGGGCCTCCCGGGTAGCATCCGTTGATGACACGCCGCGGCCTGATCCTCTTCGGCCTGATGTCGGTCATCTGGGGCATCCCGTACCTCTTCATCCGCATCGCCGTGGCCGAGATCCAGCCGTCGGTACTGGTCCTGGTGCGGACGTCCATCGCGGCCGCCATCCTCCTGCCCATCGCCCTGACCCGCTTCGACCTGCGGCCCGTACTGGCGCGGTGGCGGTGGGTCGTGGCCTTCGCCCTGGTCGAGATCGCCATCCCGTGGGTCATGCTGGGGACCGCGGAGCAGCACCTGTCCAGCTCGCTCTCGGGCCTGTTGGTGGCCGGGGTGCCGCTCGTGGGGGCCGTCATCGCCATCGTCAGCGGCGGCGCGGACCGCTTCGGGCGGACGGCCGTGGTGGGCCTGCTGATCGGGCTGGCGGGCGTCCTGGCGATCGTCGGCGCTGACTTCCAGACGTCCGACTCGAGCGCCCTGCTGGAGATGGGCGTCGTCGTGGTGGGCTATGCGCTCGGGCCGGCGATCCTTGCCCGACGCCTCGCCGGGGTGCCGTCGGTCGGGATCATGGCCCTCTCGCTGGCCCTCAGCGCCTTGATCTACGTCCCCATCGCCGGCGCCCAGTGGCCCGCTGTGCCCCCGTCCGTGGACGTCATCGCCGTGATCATCATCCTGGGTGTCGTCTGCACGGCTCTCGCCTTCATCCTGTTCGCCGCCCTGATCGCGGAGGTCGGCCCGGTGCGGGCGACGGTGATCACGTACGTCAACCCCGCCGTGGCGGCGGTCCTGGGCGTCTTCGTGCTCGGCGAGACCTTCAGCCCGGCCATGGCGGCCGGCTTCGCCCTGGTCATCCTGGGCTCCACGCTCGCCACGCGGCCGGCGCGTGCCGCCGCCGTCCCCAACGTCCAACCAGCCCCGTCCGAGGTCACGCTCCGCCCGGCACCCGACTGAGGCGCTCGTCGGTCAGCGCGTCCGCCGCGCCGCCATAAAACCGATCGAGCACGCGTTGGAAGAGCGGTTCGTCCGGCGCGGCGCGATGGAACAGGGTCATGCACGAGCGGAGCTTGAGCGCGTCGATGGGTCCCAGGATGTCGGCGGCGGTGAGACCGTTTGCGTCCAGGATGAGGGCCGTGCATTCTCGGAGGCGCGGCCCAAGGAGCGGGTGAGCCAGGTAGGCGCGGGCCTCGCTGAGCGAGGCGATGGCGTAGCGCTCGGACATCCAGCTGTGCCCCAGGCCGGCGATCTGGGGGAAGATGAACCAGATCCAGTGCCCGGACTTGTGCCCGCGGCGAAGCTCCTCCAGCACGCCGTCGTACGTCCGCCCCTGGGCCTCGACGAACCGCTCCAGGTCGAAGCCGCCGCCTGCATCGGGCGGGCTCATCCGAGCCGTCGCTCATAGCAGAGGCTCAGCGGGTCGACGAAGTACGGCCCGAAGGGCGGGATGCGCACGAAGCCAAGCCGCTCGTACAGGGCGATCCCCTCGCGCTGATAGATGCCGGTCTCGAGACGCAGCAGCGCGACCCCGTTCGCCCGGGCGTGCTCGGCCAGGTGCTCCAGGATCAGCCGGCCGAACCCCGAGCCGCGGTACCCAGGGCGGACGTACATCCGCTTGACCTCGCCGTAGGGATCGGCGGCGTCATCCACGAGCAGGATGCCGCCGCACCCGGCGGCGACACCGTCGGACCGCAGGACGAAGAAGTGCACCCCCTCCCCCACCAGGCGCTCGACGCTGAAACCATGCCGGCTGGCGGCCGGGTAGAGCTCCGCCAGGTGCGTCTCCAGCTCCGTGATCAGGCTGACGGCGTCGGGTGAGTCGGGGCGTTCGCGGGCGATCGTGGCGGGCATGGCGCCCGCCATTGTGCGGGCTGCCGCTGCGGGTCGTTACCATCTCGGGACCACGATGAGGAGCAGCCCATGACCCTGCGCGAGATCCAGCGGCCGATCAAGGCACGCTACGTCTCCGAGCCCGAGGCGGCCAAGATCACCCTGCGCGCCACCGGCCAGACCGCAGATGGGGCCCTGAGCTGCTCCGTGGATATCGGGCGGGCGCTCTATGCGGCCGGCGCCCATGCCGGTGTGGGGGGATCGGGCCTGGCAGCCTGCTCGGGCGACCTCCTGCTGGGGGCGCTGGCGGCCTGTGCGCAGCTCACCTGCCAGATGGTCGCCGAGAACATGGAGCTGGACGTCAGGATCGGGGTGACCGTGGAGGGCGACCTGGATCTGCGCGGCACCCTGGGCACGCCGGACGTGCCGGTGGGCTTCGAGGCGATCCGTGTGCGCTTCGACCTGCAGCCCACGAGTCCCATCGAGTCGGACCGCCTGGAGCGCCTGCGTGACCGGACCGAGCGCTACTGTGTCGTGCTCCAGACGCTACTCACGACCCCGCCGATCGCCACGGAGTGGACATGACCGAGACGCCGACCGCGACCGCCCGCATCGATGCCATCCTGGCGGCCGCCCCGGCCGACCAGCGCGTGGCCCTGCAGAACCTCCGCGAGATGATCGCCGCGGCCGCCCCGGAGGCGAACGAGATCATCAGCTACGCCATGCCGGCCTTCCGCTATCACGGTCGTGCCCTGGTCTCGTACGCGCCGTTCAAGGCCCACTGCTCGCTCTTTCCCATGACCCAGGCGTTGATCCTGGCCAACCCGGACCGCGTGGCGGGCTTCGCCACGACCAAGGGGACGCTGCACTTCACGCCCGAGCATCCCCTCCCCCGCGAGCTGGTCGAGTGGATCGTCCGCGAGCGGATGGCCCAGATCGACGCCCGCCCGGCCGCCAGGCGCCGCCCCCGCTGACCTCCCAGGTCAGCCGGGGTCGAGGCTTTCCGGACCGATCGGGCGTCCCTCGCCGTCCACCAGGCGCCACCGCACGTCCAGGTCGGCGTCGCGGCCGAGGGCCACGCGCCTCGCCACCTCCAGCGGCGTCGCTTCCGGCCCGAGCGCGTGGATCGCCCTGTTGACGGCGACCACGGCGACGGCCGGGACGTGGCCCACGATCTCTCGGCGGGCGAGGCCTTCCGGGTCGGGTACGCCGGCGCGGGTGAGTCGGCCGATGAGTTCGCGGGCACGCCGTTTCTGAGCCGGCTCGAGCCCCTGGAACCACCGTGGTTCGCGCGGCTTCTCGGGCACGGGCGTGGGAGCGCGCGCGGGCGCCGGCTTGGCGTTGCGCCTGGCCTTCGCCTGGCTTGGCGCCTCGGGTGGTGCGGGCGCCGGCTTCGTGGGCTTGGCGGGCGGCGGGGCGAGCCTCGACCCCTGCGGCGAGACGGCCGGCCCAGCCTGGCGGGCGGCCGCGATGGCGTCCTTGGCAGCGTTCAGACTGCTGAAGGGCCCTCGCACGAGGGGCAGCCCGAGCTCGTCCGTCTGCTCCGCGTCCACCACGACCCACGTGCCGGATTGCGGTTCGATGGTGAAGCGCGCATCACGCGTCTCCCAGCGCCCGCCGCCGAGCCGCTTGAGTGAACCGTCGTCCGCGTTGGCCTTGGCCATCTCGTCACGATAGCCGAAGGCTCAGTCGCAGCCGCCGAGGTGGCACCCGGCGCGCTCAGGCGCGCGACGCGAACCGGTCCGTTGCCTCCAGCAGGCGCCGGTCCATCTCGGCGTCGCCCGTATGCCCGCCGGCGATGAAGTGGAGCTCGGCCGCCGGCCAGGCACGCGCGAGCTGCCACGCCACGTCCGGCGGACCCGACAGGTCCAGGCGACCGTGCAGGAGGACACTGGGGATCCCGGCCAGCCGAGACGCGTTGCCGAGCAGCTCCCCCTCCTCGAGCCACGCGGCGTGCGAGAAGTAATGGGTCACGAGTCGGGCGAAGGCGACCATGAAGCGCTCGTCCGCCCAGCGCGGATGCGGCGTGATGTAGCCGTCCTCGAGCGACAGCACCGCATCCTCCCAGGCGACCCAGTCGCGCGCCGCCTGGAGTCGGACGGCCGGATCGTCAGTGTGGTTGAGGAGCCGGTCGTAGGCCGTCACGAGGTCGCCGTCGCGGTCGCCCGGAGGGACGCCATCGCGGAAGTGCGCCCATTCCGCGGGGAAGAAGCGGCCGGTCTCGTGCGCGAACCAGTGCACGTCCGAGCGGCGGGTCATGGTGATCGACAGCAGGACCATCGCAGACACGCGATCGGGGTGGCGCTCGGCGTAGGCGAGGGCCAGGGTGACGCCCCACGATCCGCCCCACACGAGCCACCGGTCGATGCCCAGGTGCTCCCGCAGCCGCTCGATATCGGCGATCAGGTGGTGGGTGGTGTTGGTCGACAGGTCGGTGGCCCGATCGCCGGCATGGGGCGTGCTACGGCCGCAGCCTCGCTGGTCGAACTGGACCAGCCGGTACCGCTGCGGGTCGAACCAGCGTCGTCGGCCGGGGGTGCTCCCGCTGCCCGGCCCGCCATGGAGGGCCAGGGCGGCCTTCCCGTCCGGGTTGCCGGAGACCTCCCAGTAGATCGACTGACCCTCGCCCACCTCGAGCATCCCGGTCTGGTAGGGCTCGATGCGCGGGTACGGCTGGGGCCCGCGACGCTCAGCCGCCATGGGCATCCGTGCCGCTGACCCACGGGGAGCGCGCCATCCAGTCGGCAAGGCCGGTCTGGTGGAGTAGCCGGGCGCTCTGGCAGGTGGGACGGAGGGCCGCCTCGCGGGCGATGGCGGCCAGGAAGTGGCGGTCGAAGGCGCGACGCGGGAACTCGCGCATGACGCCGCGGCGCGTTGCCTCGACGAGTTCGAAGCCGTCGCCACGCACATCCAGCCCGGTCGCCCGGTCCAGCAGCACCGCCTCGACGCCGTCCGCCAGCGTCACCGACGGCTGCATGTGGAGGACGATCGCCGTGGCGACCCGATCGGCCGTCGCCGGTGCCATGCCTGCACGCTCCAGGAAGCGGCGGGCGATCTCGGCGCCTTCCACCTCGAAGCAGCGGCGGTTGTGCGGGACACGCGTCAGGCCGTTGTCGTGCATGAGCGAGGCGGTCCACAAGACCTGGGGATCGAAGGCCCGTCCCTCCCCTGCGGCGAGCGTGGCTCCCCAGCAGTAGGACCGCACCGAGTGGCTCAGCAGGTAGTCCGGCAACGCACGGTGCACCCACTGCCAGGTACGTCGTGCGACGGCGTCCTGCGGGACCGCGATGCTGGCGATCCGTTGCGGCAGAGGCGGGATGCGTCTCACCGCCCCATCCTACGGGCACGCCTCGTCGTTCGTCGTGGTGGGCTAGGCTTGGCTCAACCGCTGGAAAGGAACGCCATGCTCCGCGACAGTCACGGCTTCTCCGGCTTCTCCACGAATGACATCCCCAAGGCCAAGGCTTTCTACGCCGACACGCTCGGTCTTCAGGTCACCGAGGCGAACGGCATGCTGACCCTGGAGTTCGCCGGAGGCGGCCGGGTCATCATCTACCCCAAGCCCGACCATCAGGCCGCCACCTTCACGGTGCTGAACTTGCCGGTCGCCGACATCGACGCTGCCGTCGACGGCCTGACGCGGGCCGGGATCACGTTCGAACGCTACGAGGGCGCGGGACAGGATGAGCGAGGGATCGCCCGTGCCTACCCGCCGCCGATCGCCTGGTTCAAGGACCCGGCCGGCAATATCCTGTCGGTGATCCAGCTCTAGGCCCTGACCGCGGCGGCGCCGAAGAGTTCCCCGAGCCTCGCCGCGACGTCGAGCACCGCGGCAGCGGCCGTGGGCCCGAAGCCGCGGACGGGCAGCACGGGCACCGAGTCCGGCGGGATCGCCCACGCGCTCCACAGGCGGCTGTCCGGGTTGTAAGTCGGTCGCGTGGCCTGCCAGCCACGGCGCAGCGCGCGGTCGAAGGTGCTCCAGGGGCCGCCCGGGTCGGCCGCCGCCACCTGATGGTCGCGTCCAGGCGCGGGACGAGAGGCTGCCTTGGTGAGTCTCCACCCCGCCCTGCGGGAGGTGAGAGCGGTTACCGCCATCACGGGCTCCTGGTCTTCCTCGTCCCGCCGCGGCAACGTCGCATCGGGACTTGCGCAGGTTCCTTGGCGCGGCCGGGATGCCGGAGGGCCGCTCGGCACCTTCCGGCGGGTCTCTTGGCCCGCGCCCGCACGCGGTCGGAGCACCAGCCGTTGACCGGCCGCACCGACGCTGGCGCGGCCGCCGCCCTCGTCGGCGGAGCGACCCGGCCAGCGGGACCTTCGACCCGCGGCAGGTGACCTTCGGCCCGTTCCGCGCCTGGGCCGGCACCTCCATCCTGTGCCTTCGAACGGACCGCCACTGAACGGACTGCATCCGACGGCGCGAGGACCTACGGCGGGATGCCGGAGGGTCACGGAGTCGGAACTCTTGTCCCCCAGGCGGTCCGTTCCGATACCCCCCAGCCCACCTACGGGCAGTACTGCGCCGCCTTGCCGATCGCGGCGTACGGGCACGCCGCCGCGTTGATGAGGTAGAGGATCGCCGCGCGGTTGCGGGCGGTCTGTGGCGCGATGACGCTTTCCGGCGAGTAGACGGGGGCCGAGTCGGCGCCGGCCGAGGGGTACAGCTCGAACGTGAACGAGAAGATGTGTTCGACGCCGTACATCCAGTCGATCTCGTCCCCGTCGGTGATGTACAGGTCGCTGGACTGCTCCGGCTTGTAGCCGTTGGTCTTGGCCATCGCCTTGCCCATGGCTACGAACGTCGCGTGGTCGTCCGCCGTCATGTCCGAGGGGATGTCCGTCTTGGTGTAGCCGTAGGGCCACAGGATCAGCTCGCCGTCGGTGTGGAACGTGACGTGGGTCTTGATCTGCTGGACGCCGTTGACCACGCGGCTGAGGACGAAGTCGCGCACGGCCTGCGCCTCGGGCGTGCTGAAGGCGGTCTTGCCACGGTAGTTCCAGGCCGAGGCCGAGCTCGACGAGCCGCCGCAACAGCCCCAGTGGTACGAGTAGTTGCGGTTGATGTCCGTACCCACCGCTGAGGTGCCGGCATTGGGCTGGCGGTTCTTGCGCCACTCGTGGTACGGGCTTCCGGACAGGTCGTAGACCAGGCCGTCGGGGTTGACGGCGAAGATGATCCAGATACGGCGCGTGTCGACCAGGTTCTTCACCGTCGGGTCGGTCGAGTAGTCGTGCGTGAGCATGTGCAGGGCGTACAGCGTCTGCTCCAGGGCCAGATGCTCCAGCGAGTGGTGGAGCCCGTCGATGAGGACCTCCGGCTTGGCCACCGGGTCGCTCACGTCGCCGCTGACCTCGGCCGCCCAGATGTCGCGACCCTGGTAGCTCTTGCCGATCGAGAAGACCTTCACCAGGTCGGGATACGCCGCCTGCACCGCGTCGATGTCGACCTCCATGCGCTGGTAGTTGTGGTACAGCGTGGCCCCGGAGGGGTAGTCGGGGCCAGGGGGTGGCACGACGAGCTGGCCTTCCGACCACGCGGCGAGCTCGTTGGCGACGGCATCGCGGACCGAGGACTGCCCGCCGATCGCCACCAGCGTCGACGGCCGGGCGGCGATGACCGCGTTCCGTGTCGCCACGACGGTCGGCGTCGCATCGGGGATCACGAGCAGCATGGGCGCGTCCAGCGAGGCCGCCAGGGGCCCTGCGGAGAGGGCGTCCGGGAAGTCCAGGCCGCTGGCCAGGACGGCGGTCGTGGCGGTCGGCAGGAAGCGTGCGGCGACGGCTGCGGCGGTGCCGTAGCGGTCGGCGCCCGCCACACGCTCCACGGTCGGGCCAAGCTTCACCACGGCGGTCGCCACGGCTGCGCTGACCGCCGCGGTGCTGCCCACGATCACCACGTGGGCCGGGGCCAGGTGGCTGATCTCGGCGGCTTCGCCGTCGGCGAGGCGGTCGGGTCGCGTCAGGAGCAGGGGGTCGCCTCCGACGCTGGCCGCCGGGGCTGATGACAGCGCGTCCGGGAAAGCCGTCCCCGCCGCCAGGAAGAGCGTGTCGACGGGCCCGTCCGGGAAGGCGTCCGCCACCAGGGCGATCGATGTGCCGTAGCGGTCGGACCCGGCGATCCGCTCCGGGGTGACGCCAGCGGCTGTGCCCGCGGCGGCGAGGACGGCGTCACTGACCGAGGTGGTCCCGCCGACCACGACGAGGCGCTGCGGTGCCAGCCGGGTCAGTTCCGCGGCCACCACGTCGGGCAGGGTGTCGGCCGGCGTGAGCAGGATGACCCCGTGCTCGCGCGCGGCGACCGGCGCCGCCGAGGCGGCATCCGCGAAACCGGTGCCCGAGGCCAGGAGGACGACGGGTGCACCGCCATCCGGATAGAGCCGCTGCGAGACGGCCACCGCCGTGGCGTAGCGATCGGTGCCCGCCACCCGGTCGATGGTCACCTGGGTCGGCGGCGTGGCCGTGCGGCTCAGAGCGGCCAGCAGGGAGTCGGATGAGGCGGGCGGGGGAGACGCCTGGCTCGCTCTCGCCGAACCGCTCACGACGAGCCCGCCCAGGAGCACCGGCAGCAGGACGAGGGCGTGCCACGAGCGGCGAGTGGGCCGTCGGTGAGGCATGGGCGACAGGGTGGCGGCCGCGGCCGTGCGGCGCAACCTACCGGATGGGGCCATCCGCTCCGGCCCGATGGGCCCAGTCCGCTCGGCTGAGGCGGTAGAGCACGTGGCGCCGGTGGGGATCGTCCGGTGGCAGCGGCGCGTAGTCGAAGTCCTCGGCCGGGTCGTGGCGCATGCCCAGCCGCTCCATCACGCGCCTCGACCGCTCGTGCCCGACGGAGGTCAGGGACACGATCTCCGGCAGGCCGACGGTCTCGAAGCCGAAGCGCAATGCCTCACGGGCCGCCTCCGTCGCGTATCCGTGACCCCACGCCGCCCGTGCGAATCGCCAGCCGACCTCCACGCACGGCGTGAAGGCGGCCTCGAAGGCCTGATAGGCGAGGCCCGTGAAGCCCAGGAAGGCGCCGTCAGCAGGCCGCTCCACGGCCCACAGCCCATACCCGCGACGGCCGAACTGGGCCTCGATACGCTCGACGAAGCCGTCGCTGGCGGCACGGTCCAGGGGGTGCGAGAAGAACTCCATGACGTCGGGATCCGCGTTCAGGCGCGCGAACGGCTCCAGGTCAGCCTCGCGCCAGCGGCGCAGGATGAGACGCGGCGTCGTCAGGGTCGGCCCGGGCTCGGCCACGGGCCCGATGGCTCGCGGGGCAGCGTCGTCGCTCATGCCCCCACCGTACAGGTGTGGTGGACCGTCAGAAGCCCGGCTCGGGCCGGGCTTCTGGGTCGTGCGGGTCAGGAACGGTCAGGGTGTGGCCGTCCCGAACCAATCCGTGGCGACCGAGCCACTGCTGAACAGGACGCCATCGCGCATCAAGGTCGGCACCGGGTACTGGTCGGCCAGCATCGCGGGCGCGTCAGGGCCCGTGATGGTGAGCTTCGTCCAGTGGACCCCGTCCGAAGAGATGTAGTAGTCGTTCTGGCCGGCCGAGTCGCTCGCCGGGCTCGTGCCAGACCGACCGTATGCGAGCAGCCGATTCCCGTCGCTCGTGAAGGACCCGGCCGGTGAGCCGACGCCCTCGCCCTGCTGGATGGCCCCGAACGGGTCGGCTGTGCTGGGGGCCCAGGAGTGACCGTCGGCCGACCACCAGATCGCATCTGCGCCAGGCGTCATCCCGGGCGTGACTGACAGCGCCAGGAAGCCGTTCTGGCCGGCCCATACGTTGTTGAAGCCGAGGCCGCTGGTCGAAGGAGCCTTCGCCGCCGACCAGTGCTGCCCATCGGCCGAGTACCACGCCAGCGGCTTGGCCGTCGGGGAGGCCTGGTCGCCGCTCCAGCCGACGGCCACGAAGCCGTTGGCATTGACGGCCAGATCGGTGATCTGGGCGACGGCGGGCCCCGGCAGCGAGATGCGCTGCCAGGTGACGCAGTCCGTGGTGACTAGCAGCGCGGTCCCGTTGGCCGCTCCGCCGCCGGTCTCCGTGTCCGCGACGGCGACCGAGCCGCGCGCCACGAGGGTCCCACGGCTGTCGTTGTGGAATGGCGCCTGGGTCCACGTCGTGCCGTCGCTGGAAGACCACAAGGTGACGGTGCCCACGCCTTCTGGTGTCGCGTGGTCCATCTCGACCAGGACCCGGTCGCCACACGCCGTGGCGCTGTTGAAGAGCGTGTCGCCGCTCGCGGCGTCGAAGCCGAACACCGAGAAGGGCAGTTCGGTCCAAGAGCGCCCGTCCGTCGACGTCCAACCCCGATTGAACCCGTTGGTCGTCTCGGCGCCGATGGCGATGTAGCCACCGCTCCACGGCACCACGTTCGCCTGGATCGGCATCGGGGCCGTCAGGGCCGTGACGGTCAGGCCTGTCCACGCGCTGGTGGACACCGCCGGGACCGTCGGACCGGGCGTCGGGGTCGGGGCTGGCGTCGCCGTCGGCACCGCGGATGAGCTGGATGTCGCGCTTGGCGTCGGTGACCCACCCGGCGTTACGGGCACGGGGGTCTGGGTGAACCGCAGGGTCAGCGCGATGATCGCCACGACGGCGACGACCGCCGCCACGGTGACCAGCTGGCGCGGCCACGCGAAGCGGGCCAGCCAGCCGCCGCCCGCCGACGCGGTGGCAGACGTCATGGAGCGGGTCACGCGGTCGTGGAGGGCGGCCGGAGCGGCCCCCGTGTCGTATCGGGCATGCAGGCGGCGACTGAGTCGGGCCTCCAGTTCACGCTCGTCCATCGGTCGCCTCCAGGGTCGTGCGCAGGGTTCGAAGCGCGTAATGCAGCCGCGACTTGACCGTGCCGAGCGGCAGGTCGAGGCGGTCCGCGATGTCCTCGAGGCTCATGTCGCGCCAGTAGCGCAGCAGGACCACGAGGCGGTGGTCGGGATCCAATCGATCGAAAGCCGCGTCAAGGTCGGGGTCGCCCGAGCGATCGGCCGGGTCGGGTGCCGTCCCCTCCCCCGTCCAGGCCGACTGCAGCGCGATCGCGCGGACGCGTTGACGCTGGCGCCGCCGCAGCCGATCACGGCACCCGTTGATGAGGACCCGCTCGAACCAGGCGTCGAACCGATCCTCGTCGCGCAGCGAGCCGCCTTTCTGCCACGCCGTCAGGCAGGCATCCTGGACGGCGTCCTCGGCTTCCCGCTCATCCGAAAGGATGGCTCGGGCCAGCCGGTAGCCCCGATCGACTTGTCCCTCGATACGCCGGGCCAGGGTGTCCCGCCGATCGACCGCCATCACGGTCTCCACATCTCCCTCGCGAGCCTGTCGTCTGCGGGCTCAGCGTCCGCAGTCACCCTATCCGACGCGCGACCCGGTCGAAAAGGTTCAACGATGCGTAGTGGCGTCGCGCCGATGCCCGCAGCCGGAGCCGGACGCTGATCTGGCATCGCCGCCCAACGTGGTCAACCGTGACTGGGGGGCACGTTAGAGCCGCTTTCGGCCGCCGGCGGGGCCTGCCGAGGGTCCGGCTGCCCGGCCCTCGTGCTCAGGCTGGTCCATCCACGGTCGGGTAGGCAGCCCTGGGACGCCCCGCAACTGCCTTACCGTGCCGGGGAGTCAGATCTGACCACGTATGCCACGGGCTCGGCGCGGCGAGGCTTCGGACGCCACGGCAGCCGGCGCCTCAACCAGGAGCGTCGGTCAGGCGGCCTCGGCGACCGGCGCGGTGAACTGGCTCGAGTAGAGCTCGTAGTAGAAGCCGCGCTGGGCGAGGAGCGACTCGTGGTCGCCCTGCTCCACGATCTTGCCATGGTTCATGACCAGGATCGTGTGGGCGTCGCGGATGGTCGAGAGGCGGTGCGCGATGACGAACGACGTGCGCCCTTCCATGAGCTTGGCCATGGCCCGCTGGATCAGCACCTCGGTGCGGGTGTCGACGGAGCTGGTGGCCTCATCGAGGATGAGGATCTGGGGGTCGGCCAGGAAGGCGCGGGCGATGGTCAGCAGCTGCTTCTCGCCCTGCGACAGGTTGGTCGCGTCGTCGTCGATGACCGTGTCGTAGCCCTCGGCCAGCGTGCGCACGAAGTGATCCACGTGCGCGGCCTCGGCGGCGGCCACGATCTGCTCCTCCGTCGCCCCCTCCAGGCCGTAGGCGATGTTCTCGCGGATCGTGCCGTGGAAGAGCCACGCGTCCTGGAGGACCATGCCGAAGGTGTGGCGCAGGTCGTCACGGGTCATCTCGCGCGTGTCGACACCGTCGACCGTGATGCGGCCACCGTCGATCTCGTAGAAGCGCATCAGGAGGTTGACGAGGGTCGTCTTGCCGGCACCCGTGGGCCCGACGATGGCGATGGTGTGGCCGGGCTGCACGACGAGGTTCATGTCGTCGATGAGCGGCACGTCTGGCAGGTAGCGGAACGAGACATCGTCGAACACGACCTGGCCGGCGGCGTGCTCGACCCGCTGGGGCTCGGCCACGTCGGGGATCTCCTCGGTCTCGTCGAGCAGCTCGAAGGCCCGCTCGGCCGAGGCCACCGCCGACTGGATCACGTTGAGGATGCTGGCCGTCTGGATGATCGGCTGGGTGAACTGCCGCGAGTACTGCACGAAGGCCTGGACGTCGCCCAGGGTCAGCTGTCCGGAGGCGACTCGCAGGCCGCCGATGACGGCCACGCCGACATAGTTGAGGTTGGCGATGAAGCTCATCGCCGGCTGGATGATGCCGGAGATGAACTGGGCCCGGTAGCTGGCGTCGTACAGCTTCTCGTTCTGCTCCTGGAAGGTGGCCAGGGCTTCCTCCTGGCGGCCGAAGACGGTCACGATGGCGTGCCCGGTGTGCATCTCCTCGACGTGCCCGTTGAGCGCGCCGGTGATCTTCCACTGCGCCGCGAACTGCTTCTGCGACCGCTTGGCGATGAGCGCGGCGACGATGACCGAGGCGGGCACGGCCAGCAGCGAGATGACCGCCAGCTCCGGGCTGATGAGCACCATCATCACGAGCACGCCGATGACGGTCAGGACCGACGTGATGAGCTGGGTGAGGCTTTGCTGGAGCGTCTGGCCGATGTTGTCGATGTCGTTGGTGACGCGGCTCAGGATGTCGCCGCGGGGGTGGCTGTCGAAATACTTGAGCGGCAACCGGCCCAGCTTCTCGTCGACGTCGGTCCGCAGCCGATAGACCGTCCGCTGGGTCACGCCGGCCATGAGGTAGGCCTGGCCCCATGCGAACAGCGAGCTGATGATGAAGATGCCGGCCAGGATGAGCAGGATCTGACCAAGGGCGCCGAAGTCGATGCCGTGGCCGGGGAGGACGGTCATGCCTGACAGGAGGTCGGCGATCTGGCCCTGACCGGAGGCTCGCAGGCCGGCCTCCACCTGCGCCTGGGTCAGGTTCGCGGGCAGGTTCTTGCCGATGACGCCGGAGAAGATGATGTCGGTGGCGTTGCCCAGGATGCGTGGCCCCAGGACCGAGGTCGTCACGCTCACGATGGCCAGGCCGATGACGACGACCACGATGTGCGCCTCTGGGCGGAGGCGGCCGAGCAGGCGGAAGAAGGCGCCGCGGAAGTCCTTGGGTTTCTCGGCGGGCATGCCCATCATGCCGCCCTGCCAGCGGTTGGGGCCGCCGCCACCGGGCCGCCCCGCGCCACCGCCGACGCCGTGAGGTCCGCTCATGCCGCCTGCGCCTCCGCCGCGGTGAGCTGGGAGAAGACGATCTCGCGATAGGTCTCGCACGTCTCGAGCAGCTCGTGGTGGCGGCCTACGCCGACCACGCGACCCTCGTCCATGACCACGATCTGGTCGGCGTGCATGATCGTGCCGACGCGCTGCGCCACGATGAGCACGGTCGCGGACGACAGCTCGTGGTGCAGGGCGGCGCGCAGCTGGGCATCCGTCCTGAAGTCAAGGGCGGAGAAGCTGTCGTCGAAGATGTAGACCGGGGCGCGCTTGACCAGGGCGCGGGCGATGGCGAGGCGCTGCCGCTGTCCGCCGGAGACGTTCGTCCCGCCCTGGTCGACCGGGGCCTGCAGCTGGCCCTCCATCTCGGACACGAAGGTCTTGCCCTGGGCGATCTCCAGGGCGTGCCACAGCGCCTCATCGTCGGCGGTCTCGTCGCCGTACCGGAGGTTGCTGGCGACCGTGCCGCTGAAGAGGAAGGCGCGCTGAGGGACGACCCCGATGCGCTGCCAGAGGTCCTCGCGCGTCATCTGGCGGACGTCCACGCCGTCCACCAGCAGCGCGCCACCGGTCACGTCGTAGAAGCGCGGGATCAGGTTGACCAGGGTGGTCTTGCCGCTACCCGTCGAGCCCACGATGGCGGTCGTCTCGCCAGGCCTGGCGGTGAACGAGATGTCATGGAGCACCGGCTGCTCCGCGCCCGGGTAGCGGAACTCGACGCTGCGGAACTCGATCGTGCCGGCGATGGTGGGGCTGGAGGCACCCGTGCCGTTGCCGTGGGCGGCCACGACCGTCGGCATGACGACCGGCTTCTCGGGGTCCTTGATGCTCGGCTCGATCGTCAGGACCTCCTGGATCCGGTCGGCCGAAACGGCGGCCCGGGGGACCAGGATGAACATGAAGACGGCCATCAGGACGGCCATCAGGATCTGCATCAGGTAGGCCAGGAAGGCCGTCAGGTTGCCGATGGGCATGCCGCCCGAGTCGACCCGGATGGAGCCGAACCACATCACGGCGACCGTCGACAGGTTGAAGATGGCCATCATCACCGGGATGGTCACGGCGAACAGCCGGTTGACCCGGATCGAGGTGTCGAAGAGGTCGCGGTTGGCCGCCTCGAAGCGCACCTCTTCGTGTCGCGTGCGCACGAACGCGCGGATGACGCGCACGCCGGCCAGGGCCTCGCGCATGACCTGGTTGATGCGGTCCAGCTTGGCCTGCATCGCCCGGAAGAGCGGGATGGCGCGGCGCATGACGAGGAAGACCACGACGAACATGAGAGGCAGGATCACGACCAGGAGCCCGGACAGGGGCACGTCCTCGCGGAGGGCCATGATCACCCCGCCGATGCCCGTGATCGGCGCCAGGATCATGATCGTCAGGGCCATGAAGATGACCATCTGGACCTGCTGGACGTCGTTCGTGTTGCGGGTGATCAGCGAGGCCGTCCCGAAGTGGTTGATCTCCACCTGGGCGTAGCCGGCGACGCGCTTGAAGATCGCCGCGCGCACGTCGCGCCCGAAGGCCATGGCCACCCGCGCCCCGAAGTACACGGCCACGACGGCGCACACGCCCAGCAGCAGGCTCACCACCAGCATGAAGAGGCCGGTCCGGATGATGTAGTCGGTGTCGCCCTTGGCGATGCCGTTGTTGATGATGTCGGCGTTCAGGCTGGGCAGGTACAGGTTGGCGATGGCCTGCACGAGCAGCAGCACCAGGACGACGCTGATCTGGCGCATGTAGGGGCGCAGGTATTGGCGCAGGAGCGGGATCATCGGTCCTCCGCCTCCAACGCCTGGTCCGGCCCTTCATCGCTCGCCGAGTCCTCGGCGATCGCGGCGCGGACGGTCCGCAGCACCGACAGGAGCGTGGTCAGCTGCGTCTCATCAAGCCGCCCCATGGCCATGGCGAACCGAGCGCGCCGATGGTCACCGACCATCCGCACCAGCTTGAGGCCTCGCTCGGTGGGCTGGACCAGGACGACACGGCGATCCTCCGCCCGGTGCTGGCGCTCCACCAGGCCGCGCTTCTCCATGCGGTCGACGATGCCCGTGGCGCTGGCGACGGAGACGTCCAACTCGTCCGCGAGGACGCCCATGGGCTGGGCTCCCCTGGCCTCGAGCGCACTCAGCAGACTCAGGTGCACGATGCTCAGCGAGCCCATGTGCCAGCGCTTGAACGCGGACGCGCGGTCACGCGGCGACCAGGCGGTGACCTCGTTCAGGAGCTGCTCGATGAGGGCCTGACGCGACTCGTCGCTGGAGCCCTCGTCAGAGGCCTCAGCGGTCGATGGGCCCGCGAGGCCGCCCTTCATCGCCGCACTTACATTCAATGTCACGTTGACATTCTAGCTGACGTGCCGCCGGCCGTCAAACGCCGGCTGGCTCGTGGCAGTCCCAGGCGGGCCCGTTACCCACTCCATTGTTGGTCCGAGCACAATGGAGCGGGTAGGGCGGGGCGCTAACCCTCCAGCGCCGGGCCTGGAGCCCGGGGATCCCCTAGCGGTAGTTCTCGAACTGCAGGGGGACCGGGTAGTCCTCGCCGACGACGCGCAGGCGGGCGATGACCCGCTGCAGGTCGTCCCTGGACTTGCCCGAGACGCGCACGGCGTCGCCCTGGATCTGCGACTTGACCTTGGGGAACTCGTCGCGGATGAGCTTGCTGATCTTCTTGGCCAGGTCGTCGCCCAGGCCCCGCCGCAGGCCGATGACCTGGCGGACCTTGTTGCCGCCGGCCGGCTCGATCTTGCCCCAGTCGAAGATCTTGAGGCTGAGACCGCGCCGGATGGCCTTGGATTCCAGGAGGTCCTTCACCGCCGCGGCCCGGCTCTCGTTGTCGGTCAGGAGGGTGATCTCCTCCTTGCCCAGGTCCAGCTGCGCCGTCACGCCCTTGAAGTCATAGCGCGTGCCGATCTCGCGGCGGACCTGATCCAGGGCGTTGACCAGCTCCTGGCGGTCGAAATCGCTCACCACGTCGAACGAGGCGTCGCCAGCCATCTGCTCCTCCTAGCCGGCCTCGGGCCGATACGTGCGGTCCACGCCCACGGTGCGCTCGATCGCCCACTCACGGAACCGCGTCACCAGGCCGGCGTCGTCCAGTTCGAGGGTCATGAAGCCGCGCTGGCGGAGCCGCTCAGCGGTGGATCGCCGCGTGAAGGCGGCGTGCCAGCTGGCCAGCACCGTCGGCCCGCTGACCCAGACGCGTTCCGCATCGAACTCCACGTGCGTCTGGGAGGCGGCCACGTCGTTCCAGTAGGCACGGATGGCGTTGGCGCCGGTCAGGGTCGCCTCGAACGGGTCGACGCGGTACTCGGCATCGTCGCTGAAGAGGGCCACCGCGGCGTCGACATCCAGGCGTTCCCAGGCGCGCTTGAACCGGTCGACCAGGTCCTGGCCAGCGCCGGGCGTGAGGGTGAGCACGGACCGATTCTACCGGCCGGGCGGCTCCGACCCGTGGCCCAGCAGTTCCGTGAGCCGCTCGGCGATGACGTAGGAACGGCCGCCGCCCATCACCAGGACGACGTCGCCCGGCTCCACGCGCGTCGCCAGATGGTCGGCCGTGGCCTCGGGCGAGCCGGGGGCGGTGGCCCGCCAGCCACTGGCGCGCGCTGACGTCGCGTCGGCCAACGCCTGGGCGCTGGTGATCGTCCGGTCGGGATCGCGGTTGGCCCAGATGTCGGCGATGACGGCCCGGTCGGCCGTGGCCAGGACCTCGGCGAAGGCGTCGAGCATGGCCGCCGTGCGGTGGAACGTGAGGGGCTCGTAGACGGCCCACACGCGCCGGCCCGGGTAGCGCTGACGCACGGCCGCCAGCGTGCCGCGGATGGCCGTGGGGTGATGCCCGTAGTCGTCGAGCACGGTGATGCCCCGCGGCTCGCCCTTCAATTCGAGGCGCCGGCCCACGCCGCGGAAGCTGGCCAGGCCGGCCACGATCTCGGCCGGTACGAGGTCGGCGGCGTCCCCGGCCGTGGCGGCCGCCAGCGCGTCATCGGCATACTGGCGCCCTGGCAGGTGCACCTGGACGGTGACCTCGCCGCCGGGCAGGCCGGCGATCGCGAGGAGGTCGCCGTCGGGGCCCGCCGAGACGATCCGCCCGGTGACCGTGCCGGCCGGCAGGCTTTCCGACGTCGCCACGCCCGAGCCGAGGAGGGCGAAGGGCCGCAGGCGCTCGCCAAGGTCAGCCAGTCGAACGGCGACCTCGCGGCCGCCCGGGTCGCCCACGTTGACCACGACGAGTGGCGGGATGGGGGCGGCGCGGACCCATGAGACGAGCATGTCGACCACCGCCGCCCGGTCGGCGAAGACGTCTGGATGGTCCCACTCCGCGTTCAGGATCACCGCCACGGCCGGGTGGTACGGAGCGAAGTTGTCGGCGTATTCGTCCGCCTCGACGACCATCCACGGGCCCCTCCCCCAGCGGGCCGTGGCGGCCGGGCTGCCCGACAGGTCGACCGGCAACAGCGCCCCGATCGCCGCGGATGGGTCGCGGCCCGCGCCGACCAGGAGGTGGGTCACCCAGCCGCTGGTGGTGGACTTGCCGTGCGTGCCCGTGATCGCCAGGAGGTGTTGGCCGGCGGTCAGGGCGACGTCGGCGACGACCTGCTGCCACGCCTCGACGGGGATCCCGGCCGCCACCGCGGCGCGCAACTCGGGATGGTCCGGGTCGACGGAGGTGAGTGACTTGGTGACCGAGAGGCGGTCCACGAGGGGCCGCCCGGCCGCGTCCACGACGTGCGACGGGCTATGGGCCCAGCTGAACGGGATGCCAAGGGCCTCGGCCGCCGCCGTGTAGGGCGACGGCCCGCCCGCGTCGCAGGCGGTCACGGCCGCGCCGGCGTGCGCCGCCAGGAGGGCCGCCTCGGACGCGCCGGCCCCTCCCGCGCCCAGGATGTGGATGCGCTCGCCGGCGGCGATCAGGCGCGCGGGGCGATCGGGCGCCAGGCCACGGCCGACGTCCTCCAGGCTGCGGGTCACGAGCCAGCCTCGGGCACCGCGTCCAGCCACGCCAGGATGAGGCGGAGCGCCGCCTGGGCGCTCGCGCGCTTGTTGCCCGCCCGGCCGCCGGACCAGGCGTGTCGCTCCAGGCGTGCCCCATGCGGCGCCGCGAGGGCGATGAAGGTCAGGCCGACCGGCTTGTCGGGCGTTCCGCCATCCGGCCCGGCGATACCCGTCACAGCGACCGCCAGATCGGCCCGTACCCGCGCCCGGGCGCCGATCGCCATGGCCCGGGCCACCTGCGCCGAGACGGCTCCGTAGTGCGCCAGCGTGGTCTCCGGGACGCCGAGCAGGGCGGCCTTGACCTGGTCGCTGTAGCTCACCACGCCCCCCAGGAAGTAGGCACTGGACCCGGGGACTTCGGTGAGGACGTGGCTGATGAGGCCGCCCGTGCACGACTCGGCGGTCGCCAGGGTCACCCCACGGGCCAGGCACGCGGCCTGGACCTCGCGCGCAAGGGCGACCAGCGCCTCGGCCGTCGGCGGGCGGCCGGGCGTCACGTGTGGGTGGTCTTCTGCGGCGCCTTGCCCCGCTGGAAGAGCCATGTCTCGGGCGCTCCCGGGCCACCCAACGTGCCGATGGCGACTCCGTTCAGCGTGAAGTACGTGGCCCCGGCTGAGCCGGTGCGGACCTCCACGCTCTGGCTGCCGGTGAACTGCAGGCGCGTCCCGGCGTGCACCGTGACACCGGTGTACGAGGGCACCACCCGGCCGTCCACCCACACCTTGAGCCAGGCCGAGCCGCCCTTGATCTCCACCGTCAGGACGACACCGGCGATGGCCACGGTCACCATGTGGCTCACGGCCGTGGTCTGGCCGCCGCTGGAGGTCGCCGTGGCCGTCACGTTCCAGCGACCCGGTGGCAGCTGGAACGTGCCGCTGAACGCGCCGTCGGTGCCCACCGTGAGGTGCAGCGGCGCCGGCGGCGCGGCCGGGACCGGCGTGGGCTTGCCCGAGGCGACCGGCGTCGCCGGGCCGGCGTCGACGGCCGTGATCGTGACGCCCGTACCGCTGGTGGTGCCGGCGATGGCGACCGCTCCCCCGTTGACAGCCGCCCCGTCGGCCGGGCTCGTCAGGGCGATGGCGGGGCCGGTCGGGGTCGGCGGGATGGGCACGTTGATGATGAGGTTCCAGGGCGGCGAGACCTTGGCCGTGTTCGGGTCGGTGGCCGTGACCGTCATCTGGTTCTCGCCCTTGCTGAGGGGCACGTCACGCGACCAGGCGCCTGCGCTGTCGGCGGAGAAGCGGTAGATCTGGTTGCCCGGGGCCTGGATCGTGACGGTGACGTTGGGATCGCTGGTCCCGGCGATCAGCACGTGGTCGGCGTCGGTCGTGGAGACGACGGCCCCGGGCGAGGTGACGCTGAGCATGGGCGGCTGCACCGACCGGGCCAGCTGGAGGGCGATGTAGCCGCCGACGGCCACGATGATCAGCGTCAGGACGGCCGCCACGAGCACGCCGGGCGTGAAGGTGAAGCCGCCCCGGGGCGCCTCCAGGGGTTGCGGCGCGATGATCATGGGCCCGGTCGGGCGGGCGGCGCCGCCTTCGCGACGCCACTGGTCCAGCACCTGGTCGGGGTCCAGGCCCAGGTACATCGCGTAGTTGCGCAGGAAGCCCTTGGTGTAGACCGCCCCGGGCAGCTCGCGGAACTCGCTGCGCTCGAGCGCCGAAAGGTACTTGACGCGGATCTTCGTGTCCCGCTCGGCTCGGTAGAGGTCCACGCCCTTGGCCTCTCGCGCGGCGAGCAGCACCTCGCCCAGGCGCGGACCCGCCGATCCAGCCGGTTCGGGGCGGCCGCGGTCCCGGTCGGCGGCGCGCGGCGCGGTCGGGCGAGCGTGGTCGCGTGGGGTCATGGGGTGTGGTATCGGTCCTCTCGAGTGCGCCCCATCACGCTCGACGAGGCGCCCGGACAGGATACGCGCTCACGCCAGCGGCACCCATGGGGCACTCGGCGTAGGGCGCGATCCCCTAGCTCAGCGGGTCGTCCATGTCGTCGGGGCCGCGGACCCAGTTGTCGGGGCCGTAGACGTGCCGTGGCACGGCCGGGTTGCGCGGATCCTGGGGACCCACGATGCCGTACCGCTCAAGGTCATCCATCAGGCGGCTGGCCCGGTTGAAGCCCACCTTGAGCTTGGTCTGGAGCATCGACGTGCTGGCCTTGCCGGTGCTCATGACCAGCTCGGCCGCGCGCGACGTCATGTCGTCCTCCGCCAGCCGGGCGAGCCAGGCGAACTGGCCGCCGCCGTTCCCCTCGGCGTCGGCGAAGGCGATGACCTCCGGGTCGTAGTCCGGGTCGGGCGCCTGATCGCGCCACGCCTGGGTCACGCGCCGGACCTCGCCGTCGCTCACGAAGACGCCCTGGAGACGCACGGGGCGCGGCAGGTCGGCCGGCTGGTAGAGCATGTCACCCCGACCGATGAGGTCCTCCGCGCCGGGCTGGTCGAGCACGGTGCGGCTGTCCACGTTGGACGACATGGCGAAGGCGATGCGGCTCGGTACGTTGGCCTTGATGAGGCCGGTCACGACGTTGACGCTGGGCCGCTGGGTGGCCAGCACGAGGTGGATGCCCACGGCGCGCGCCTTCTGAGCGATCTTGACGATGGGGTCCTCGACCTTGCGGCCCTCCCGCATGATCAGGTCGGCCAGCTCGTCGATGATGATGACGAGATACGGCAGGCGCTCGTCGGGGCTCACCCGGGGGCTGGCGTTGTAGGCCGTGATGTTGCGCTCGGCCTTGGCCGCCAGGGCCTTGTAGCGATCCTCCATCTGGGCCACCGCCCATTGCAGGGCGGCCCGCGCCTCGTTGGCCTCCACGATGACGTTGGTCAGGAGGTGCGGCAGCCCGTCGTAGGGCGCCAGCTCCACGCGCTTGAGGTCGACCAGCACGAGTCGCACCTCGGCGGGGGTCGCGCGCATCAGCAGGCTCGTGATGAGGGCGTTGACGCAGACCGATTTGCCCGACCCGGTCGCCCCGGCGATGAGGAGATGGGGCATCCGCGCCAGGTCGACCGCGTAGGCCTTGCCCGACACGTCGCGGCCCAGGGCGAACGTCAGGCGGCTCGTGGCGGAGAGCATGTCGGCGTCGGCGATGAGCTCGCCAAACCCGACGATCTCGCTCAGGTGGTTGGGGATCTCGATGCCCACCACGTCCTTGCCCGGGATAGGCGCCTCGATGCGGATGCTGCGTGCGGCGAGGGCCATGGCCAGGTCATCAGCCAGGGACTCGATGCGCGACAGCTTGATGCGGGCGTCCGGGCGCACCTCGTACTGCGTCACCACGGGGCCCTCGTTGAAGTGGCTGACCGTGGCCGGGATCTGGAAGCTGCGCAGCTTCTCCTCGATGATGCGGATGTTGCGGTCGTGGTCCAGGCCTTCCACGCCGCCCTCGGGGAGCGGCGGGTCAAGGAGAGCCACCGCGGGCAGCAGCCACGGCCGTTCATGGAGCGGTTTGGGAGCGTCCTCCGCCTCGAGCAGGTCGTCGTCGCCGGTCGCCGACGTGGTCGGCGCGGCGACGGCGACCGGAGCGGCCGCGCCGCCGACACGTCCCCCGGCCCACACCGTCTGACTGAGCGGGACGGGGCTGGACATGGGCGACGGGAGGTCCGGCGCCTCCGGCTCGTCGTGTCCCGCGTCGTGGCCGCGTCGGCCGTTGGTGCCGTGCGCGCCGCCCCGTGGCATACCAGCCGCGTCGGCGGCCACCGGTCGCCCGAGGCCCGTGGCGCGTCCGGGCGGGGCGTCCGCGCCGGCCATCACGCCGGCCAGGGCGCGTCCGCCGGCGGCGACCGGATGGAGCAGGCCCCGGATCGTCGAGTTGAGGAGCAGCAGGAGGCCGGCCGTCACGATGCCGGCGAGGACCACGAAGGCTCCGGCCGGGCTGACCAGCGCAGCCGTCGGACCGGCCAGGGCCTGGCCGACCCACCCGCCGGCGGCGGCCAGCTGGGTGGGTGCCGTGCCGTGCCCCCAGATGAGCTGGATCAACCCCAGCCCGCCCAGGAAGATGAGGACGCCGCCGAGGGCCGTGACGCCCCATCCGGTGCCGGTACCGGGGCCCCGTTCGACGAGGAAGCCGGCCGCGATGAGGACCAGCGGCAGGAGCCACGCGCCCTGGCCAAAGGCCGGCCGCAGGAACTCCGAGACGTAGCGGTTGAGCACGCCCCCGGCCGGCAGCATGAGGGCGATGAGGGTCACCGCGCCGATCACCAGGAGCGCCACCCCGACCAACGCCCGAGCGGTCTGCGGCGAGATCCCCAGGTTCAGGCCGGTCGAGCGCGCACGGCGCGGGCTACGGGCGGGCGGCCGCGTGGTCCGGCGGCGGGGTGCCATCTAGAGCTGGACCACCACCGGGAAGACCATCGGGCGACGCTTGGTCCGCTCGTACAGGAAGCGCGACAGGCCGTCCTTGATCATCGTCTTCATCAGGCCGACCTCGCTGATGTGGTCGCCCGGCGTGAGCAACGCTTCGCGTACGCGGTCCGCCGCGGCGGCGATGAGGGGGTCGTCTGGCGTGGCCAGGAAGCCGGTGGTGATGATCTCCGGCCGTCCCACGAGGGTGCCGCTCTGCTTGTCCACCGTCACGACCACCAGGAACATGCCGTCGCTGGCCAGGGCACGGCGGTCGCGTAGCACGACATCACCCACCTCCCCCACCGACAGGCCGTCCACGTAGACGTAGCCGGCGGCCACCGGCACGCCACGTCGCGCCGTGCCGTCGGGCAGGAACTCGATGGGCTGGCCGTTCTCGATGATGAAGATGCGGTCGGGCGGAACGCCCGTCTCGGCCGCCAGGCGCCCGTGCTGTACGAGCATGCGGAACTCGCCGTGCATGGGGATGAAGGCCCGCGGCTTGGTCAGGCCCAGCATCAGCTTGAGCTCTTCCTGGCTGCCATGGCCCGACACGTGGGCCCGCTTGATGGCGTGGTAGAAGACGTTGGCGCCGTTCTTGAAGAGGTTGTCGATGGTGCGCGAGACCTCTTCCTCGTTGCCCGGGATGGGGCTGGCACTAACGATGACGGTGTCACCCGGCCCGATCTCCACCCAGCGGTGGTCACGGTTGGCCATGCGCGCCAGGCCGGCCATGGGCTCACCCTGGGCGCCGGTCGTGCAGATCGTGAGCTGGGCGTCCGGGACGTCCTTGATGCGGTCCTTGGGCACGACCATGGCCGGGTCGTAGCGCAGGTAGCCCAGGTCGGTGGCGATGCGGAAGTTCTGCTCCATCGACCGGCCGATGACGGCCACCTTGCGGCCGAAGCTGGCGGAGGCGTCAAGGACCTGCTGGACGCGCGCGATGTTGCTGGCGAAGGTGGCCACGATGACGCGCCCGTCGAGCGGTTCCATGATCTCGCGGAAGGCCTCGCCGACGGTCCGCTCGGAGGGGGTGTACCCGGGGTTCTCCGCCCGCGTCGAGTCCGACAGGAGGCACAGGACGCCCTCGGCGCCCAGGCGCGCCAGCAGCGCGAAGTCGGACAGTTTGCCGTCGACCGGCGTGTGGTCGAACTTGAAGTCGCCGGTGTGGACGACGGTGCCGAGCGGCGTGCGCAGGGCGATGCCCATCGCATCGGGGATCGAGTGGCCGATACGGAAGGCGGTCGCC
Organism: uncultured Anaerolineaceae bacterium; assembly: GCA_964518505.1. Taxonomy (GTDB): domain Bacteria; phylum Chloroflexota; class Limnocylindria; order Limnocylindrales; family CSP1-4; genus DASPUH01. The sequence goes on from CAZFGT010000004.1 coordinate 57,011, forward strand.
TGGAACGCGCCAAGGTCGATCGTGTCGCCCGCCTCCATGGCCCGGATGGGGTTGTTGGTGAGGTGGTGTTCCTTGATCTTGTTGCCCAGCAGGCCGCGGGCCAGGGTGGAGGCGTAGACAGGCACCCCGGGGAAGTCGGGCAGGATGTACGGCAGCCCGCCGACGTGGTCCTCGTGGGCGTGGGTGATGAGGAACGCCTTGACGTGGTCCCGCCGCTCGCGCAGGTACGTCACGTCCGGCACGACCAGGTCGATGCCGAACATCTCCTCGTCGGGGAACATCAGGCCGCAGTCGATGACCACGATCTCGTCCCCGTACTCGAAGACGTACATGTTCTTGCCGATCTCGCCGACCCCGCCGAGCGGGATGATGCGCAGCGGCGTGCCGCCGCCGTCCACCGGTGCGACGGTGGCCCGGGCGACCGCGGCCGGCCGTGTCCCGCCCGTCGCCGAGGCACGCCTGGCGCGCCCGGCCGTCCTGCTCCGATCGGCCATCAGAAGAACCCCATCTGGTCGGGGTCGAGGGGCTCGGGTCCGGCGGCCCCCTGGGCGGTGATGGCGGCCAGCTCGACCGGGCCGACCTCCGGCACTTCCGGGGCGTCGGGTGGGTCGGTGACCTGCGCGGTCGGGGTCGCCGGCGCGGCGTGGACCGCCCGACGGGAGCGGCTGTCGATGAGCACCGTGGGCAGCATGGCCATATCCTCGAAGAGCGTGTCGCGCAACGCGGCCTGGCGGAACGCCGCCGCGGGGTGGTACATGGCGAACGCGGACGCGTCCGGCGCACCCGTCGCCGGGTCGATGGGCCGCGCCGTGCCGTGAGCCGCCCCGATGCGGGCTCCCGGCATGAACGTGCCGAGGGAGAAGCGGCCCAGGGTCACCACGACCGCCGGATCCAGCGCGGTCAGCTGCCGCGCCAGGTACGGGGCACAGGCGGCCATCTCGTCGGGCTCCGGGTCGCGGTTGCCGGGCGGCCGGCACTTGACGACGTTGGTGATGAAGACCTCGTCGCGCCGCCAGCCGATCGAGCGGAGCAGGTCGGTCAGGAGGCCACCGGCGGCACCCACGAATGGCCGCCCTTGCTCGTCTTCGTGCTGTCCCGGTCCCTCGCCCACGAAGACCACCTCGGTGTCGGCGCTGCCCTCCCCCGGCACGGCGCGCGTGCGGCCGGTCGCGAGCCGGCAACGGGTGCAGCTCCGGACCTCGTCGTCGATGGCCGCCAGGGCTGCGCGTCGCTCCTCGCCCGTCACGCCGCGCGCCCGGTACGGCGCGACGCGGGCGCGAGCCACCCGCGGGCGGCCACCAACTCGGCGATCTGGACGGCGTTGGTGGCGGCGCCCTTGCGCAGGTTGTCGCTGACGACCCAGAACGCGAGGCCGCGGCCGTCGGCGACCGACACATCGCGCCTGACCCGGCCCACGAAGATCTGGTCCTTGCCGGCAGCGTCGGTCGCCAGCGGGTAGCGGGATGCGGTCGGCTCGTCGACGACGATCACGCCGGGCACGGCGGCGAAGGCCTCGCGCGCCTGTTCCGGGCTGAGCGGATCGCGCAGCTCCACATGCACGGCCTCTGAATGGCCGGTGAAGACCGGCACGCGAACGGCGGTGCAGGACAGGCGCAACTCCGGCAGGTGCAGGATCTTGCGGCTCTCGTGGATGACCTTCCACTCCTCGCGCGTGTAGCCGTCGTCCAGGAAGACGTCGACCTGCGGCAGGACATTGAAGGCGATGGCATGGGGGTAGACGGACGCCGTGATGGCCTCGCCGGCGACGTGTGCCTCGACCTGCGCCTGGAGCTCAGCCACCGCCTTGTGGCCGGAGCCGCTCACCGCCTGGTACGTGTCGACCACGACCCGCTCCAGGCCCGCCGCGTCGCGCAGCGCCGCGAGGAGCGGCACCAGCTGCATGGTCGAGCAGTTGGGGTTGGCGATGATGCCTTCATGGCTCGCGGCGTCCGCCGCGTTGACCTCCGGTACCACCAGCGGGACGCCGGGTTCCATGCGCCACCGCGACGAGTTGTCGATGACCACCGCGCCGGCCTCCGCAGCGGCGGGCGCGAGCGTCCCGGAGGCGGTGGCGCCGGCCGAGAAGAGGGCGATGTCGACGCCCTCGAAGGATTCGGGGCGGGCTTCCTCGACGGTGAGGCGATGGCCGGCGATGACCAGCGTCGAACCGGCCGAACGGGCGGACGCCAGCGGCCGGAGCGTGGCGTAGGGGAAGGCGCGTTCGATGAGGACCTGGAGCATCGTCCGGCCCACGGCGCCCGTGGCGCCGACGACGGCGACGGTCAGGGGTCCGGATGAGTGGGTGGGCATGACCGGCGGCGATGATACACCGCGGCCGCCGGTCTCCCGACGGCCGCGGATGGGTTGACGAGGGTTCGAGGCGGTCAGCTGACCGTCGCTTCGCGAGCCAGGTGGCGCTGCATGGCCGCCTTGCGGGACAGGTTGACGCGACCCTGGCGGTCGATCTCGGTGACCACCACCATGATCTCGTCACCCACGGCCACGACATCCTCCACGCTCGGCACGTGGTAATCGGCCAGTTCGCCGATGCGGACGAGGCCTTCCTTGCCGGGCAGGATCTCCACGAAGGCGCCGAAGGTCATGAGGCGGGTCACCTTGCCCATGTAGAGGGCGCCGATCTCCACCTCGCGGGTGAGGCTCTGGATCCACTCGATGGCCTTCTTGGCGTTGTCCTGGTTGACGGCGGACACCTCGACCGAGCCGTCGTCCTCGACGTTGATCTCGGTCCCCGTCTCTTCCTGGATGCGCCGGATCATCGAGCCACCCTTGCCGATGATCTCGCGGATCTTCTCGGGGTTGATCTTGATGGTCGTGATGCGCGGGGCGAACGAACTGACGTCCGTGCGCGCCTCGGGGATGACGTCCACCATCTTGTCCAGGATGGCCAGGCGGGCCACCCGGGCCTTCTCGAGACCGGTCCGGATGATCGCCTCGTTGATGCCCTGGACCTTGATGTCCATCTGCAGCGCGGTGATGCCGACGCGGGTGCCGGTGACCTTGAAGTCCATGTCACCGAACGCGTCTTCCTTGCCCAGGATGTCGGTCAGCACGGCGAACTTGCCGTCGGCCTCGCTGACGAGGCCCATGGCCGCGCCGGCCACCGGGGCGGTGATGGGCACGCCGGCATCCATCAGGGCCAGCGTGGAGCCGCAGGTGGAGGCCATCGAGGTGGACCCATTGGAGGTCACGCACTCGCTGACCAGGCGGATGACGTAGGGGAAATCACGCTCGGACGGCAGGACCGGGATGAGGGCCCGCTCGGCGAGCGCGCCATGGCCGATCTCGCGCCGTCCCGGACCGCGCATCGGCTTGTTCTCGCCGGTGCTGTAGGGCGGCATGTTGTAGTGGTGGATGTAGCGCTTGGAGATCTCGGGGCTGATCGTGTCGATGCGCTGCACGTCCGATGAGGGACCCAGCGTGGCCACGGTCAGGGCCTGGGTGTCGCCGCGGGTGAAGAGGGCCGAGCCGTGGGCGCGGGGCAGGAGCCCCACTTCCACGGTGATGGGCCGGATGGTGTCGAGGTCGCGGCCGTCCATGCGCACCCCTTCGGTGAGCACGAGGTGGCGCACGGTCTTCTTGTGCAGCAGGGTGGTCAGCGACTTGCTGAGCCGCGAGGTGCGGCGGGCCTTCTCCAGGGCCGCGTCGGCCTCGGCCGGCGGGGTGCCCTTGGCCCGTGCGTGGATGGTCTCGGCGACGGCCTTCTTGAAGGCGTCGGCACGCACCGGCAGATCCTTGGCCAGCAGGAGCAGGAGCTCTGCGGTGGCCTCGGCGTCGGGCAGGGCGCGGTGGTTCGGTCGCGGCTCGAGGCCGAAGAAGGCGGTCAGGTCGGCCAGCTTGAAGACATCCTGGTCGGGCCAGGCCTCGCGGGCCAGCGTGAGCGTGTCCAGGTAGCGGCCCTGCTCGATGCGGGTGCCGTCACCAAGGGCCGCTTCGACGAAGCCCAGGTCGAACCCGACGTTGTGACCGACGAGCGTGGCGTCACCGGCCCAGGCCAGGAACTGCCGGGCCGCCTCGGCGGGGGCCGGAGCGCCCTTGACGTCCTTGTCGGTCAGGCCGTGGAGCTGGTGGCCCACGATGGGCTGGCCGGGGTTGACGAGGGTGGACCAGCGGTCGGCGATCTTGCCGCCGTGGACCTTCACCGCGGCGATCTCGACGAGGCTGCCGATCTTGGCGTCGCGGCTGGTGGTCTCCACGTCGAACACGACGAACGGCTTCTTGGCCGCCATGTCGTCCAGGAACGTGAGCACCGAGTCGGTGCCCGGCTCCAGGTACGGGATGCGCTTGGCCTTGCCGAGCTCGCGCTGGAGCTGCAGCTGCAGGTCGATGATGGGGGCGAGCGAGCGGTGGCCGAAGAGGATGGCCTCGGCCATGACGGCCTCGGGCAGGATCTTGGCCCCGGCCTCCACCATCATGATGGCGTCGCGCGTGCCGGAGACGATGAGGTCCAGCTCGGACTCGGCCAGCTGGCTGTAGGTGGGATTGAGCACGAACTCGCCGTTGATGCGCCCGATCCGGGCGGCGGCGATCGGTCCCTGGAACGGGACGTCGCTGATGGTCAGGGCCGCCGACGCGGCGATCGTGCCGATGATATCGGGGTCGTTCTCCTGGTCCGTCGAGAGGACGGTCACCACGACCTGCACGTCATCCTTGTAGCCCTCGGGGAAGAGCGGCCGGATGGGGCGGTCGGTCAGGCGGGCGGCCAGGATGGCCGCCTCTGACGGGCGCGACTCACGCTTGATGAAGCCGCCGGGGATCTTGCCCGCGGCGTACATGCGCTCCTCGAAGTCCACCGTCAGGGGGAAGAAGTCGAGGCCCGGGCGCGGATCCGACCGGTTGGCCGTCCCCAGCACCATGGTGTCGCCGTAGCGGACGGTCACGGAGCCGCCGGCGAGCCGGGCGAGACGCCCGGATTCGATGGTCAGCGTACGTCCGCCGACCTCGGTCGAGAGTGTGACTGGCATCAGTCCTCCATATGTGGAGGACGGGGTCCTCTGGCGCCTGGGCGTACCCGGGCCATGTGGCAGCGAGGTGCCTCGCGCCGGGTGCTCGCCTAGCGGCGAAGGCCCAACCGGCCGATGACCGCGCGGTAGCGCGTGTTCTCTGTGCGCATCAGGTACGCAAGCAGGCGACGCCGCTGCCCCACGAGTTTGAGGAGGCCGCGCCGCGCCTGGTTGTCCCTGGGAAATGCCTTCAAATGCTCGTTCAGCTCCTTGATGCGCTCCGTCAGGAGGGCGATCTGGACTTCTGGCGAGCCCGTGTCGCCGTCGTGGACGGCGTACCCGGTGATGACGGCTTCCTTCGCTTCCCGCGCGAGCGGCACCCGATCCTCCGAAAACACAAAACCTCTACGAATGTCGGGCGCAGTCTAGCACAGGCGTTCGTGTCGACCGGCCGGGCACCGTTGGCGCGCTCAAGGAAATGCCCCTGTCCCGCGCTGGCGAGACAGGGGCAACGCACTCACCCGGGAGCGTTCGCCCCGAGACGTGTCTAGAAACGAGGAACCGGCCGGGAACGTTACGGCTGGCGCTGGCTTTGAAGGATGTGCCGCGCGCGCGCCGCGTCCAGGTCCATCTGGGTCACCAGGGCCGCCGCCGAGGTGAAGCGCCGTTCGCCGCGCTGTCGCCGGACGAACTCCACCCGCAGGCGCCGCCCGTAGAGGTCGGGCGAGACGTCGAACAGGTGCGCTTCGAGCAGCCGCGACCGCTCCCCGAAGGTGGGCCGCACGCCGAGCGAGGCCACGCCGTCGGCACGATGCCTGGGGTGGAGTGGATCGGGGCCGTCCCATGACGCCCGGACCGCATAGATGCCATCCGGCGGCAGGGCCACCGGTTGGTCGAAGGCCAGGTTGGCCGTGGGATACCCCAGCTCGCGGCCGCGGCCATCGCCGTGCACCACGGTGCCGACGACGGCGAAGCGGCGGCCCAGGAGCGTGCGCGCGGTGGCCAGCCGCCCGCCCGCCACGAGCTCGCGAAGACGTGAATCCGAGACCCGCGCGCCGCGCAGCACGACCGACGGGACCTCCACCAGGTCGAAGCCGAAGCGCGCCGCGACCGGCGGCAAGGTCTGGAGCGTGCCGCCGCGGCCCTTGCCGAAGGCCGAGTCGCGGGTCATCAGCAGCGCCACCAGCGGGCCGCCCTGGTCCAGGCGTTCCACGAACGCTTCCGCAGGGGTCGCCGCCACGTCGCGATCGAAGGGGTAGCGGACGAGGAGATCGACCCCCAGCGAGGCGAAGCGCGCATCCCGCTCCGCCGGGTCGCACAGGAGGAGCGGCGACGCGCCGCGCAGGACCGCATCGGGATGGGGCGTGAAGGTGACGACGGTGGGAGCCGCCCCGCGAGCCCGTGCCGCCTCCACGAGCATGCCGAGCAGTCGCTGGTGGCCGCGGTGGACGCTGTCGAAGGCGCCCACGATCACGGCCAGGGGGCGGGCGTCGCGACGCGCCCGCAGGTCGCTGACGATCTCCACGCGCTACGGTTCCGCCGCTTCGACCGGGGCGGCCGGCTCGGCCGTGATGAAGACCTTCTCGGGGTGCAGCCGGCCCCCTTCGAAGCGGGCGATCGCCGCCAGCCGTCCGGCCGTATCGACGATCCGCCAGGGCGTGCCGTGGGCGACGTGCGGGGCTCGTGCTGCGACCTCGGTCGCCACGTCACCGCGCGGCCGGACGACCTGGCCCCTGGCGAGCGCGGCCATCTCCTCGGGCGGCAACGTGATGGATGGCAGCGCTTCGAGCCCCGTGTCGGGCGGCAGGAGCACCCGCTCGGCGGCACCGCTGGCGAGGGCCTCGCGGACCGTGTCGAGGGGATGGGCGGTGGCCAGGTCGAAGGCCCCGCTGCGCGTGCGGGTGAGCGCCACGAGGTAGGCGCCGCAGCCCAGGTGCTCGCCAAGGTCCCGTGCCAGGGCGCGGACGTAGGTCCCGGCGGTGCAGGCGATCTCCAGCACGGCCGTGGGACGTTCCGGATCGCTGGCGTCCCAGGTGGTGAGCTCAAGGGACGTGATGGTCACGTCACGCGGGGCCAGCACCGGCGTCTCGCCGCCGCGGGCCAGCTCGTACGCGCGGCGGCCCGCGACGTGGACGGCCGAATGGCTCGGCGGCACCTGGGCCAGTCGCCCCCGGAAGGCCTCCAGGGCGGCTTCGACCGTCGGGCGGTCCGGGGCGGGCGTGGTGCCGGGGGTCAGCTCGCCGTCCAGGTCGTCGGTAGTGGAGCGCGCGCCGAACGCGACGGTCGCCCGATAACCCTTGTCGTCCCCCAGGTGGTATTCGACGACGCGGGTGGCGTGGCCAAGGAAGACGGGCAGGACGCCTGAAGCGAAGGGGTCCAGCGTGCCGCCGTGGCCCACCCGGCGCACGCCGCTGAGGCGCCGGATGAGGGCCACCACGTCGTGCGAGGTCGGGCCGGCCGGCTTGTCGACGACGATGATGCCGTCGACTTCGACAGTCCCCGTCGTGGTCACGCCGGCGACGGGCCGGCGATGAGCCGCTCCGCGACCGCCAGCACGATCGCCTGCGCCTCCGCCAGCGGGGCCGCCACCGTCGCGCCGGCGGCGCGCGCATGGCCGCCGCCGCCCCACGTCCCGGCCAGCTGCGTGGCATCGATGCCGCCGTCGCGGGTGCGGATGCTGAGACGGGTCTGGTGGCCGGCCTCCTTGAAGAGGATGGCGATGTCGGCGGTGGCGGATTGGCTCAGCAGGTCGATCAGGCCCTCCGAGTCAGAGGCGTCGCTGCCGGTGGCGGCCAGGTCGGCCTCCTCCAGGCGACTCCACACGAGACGGCCATCCGCGGCGCTCTCCAGGCGCGCCAGGACCACGCCGAACAGCTTCAGCTGGCGGTTGGGCTTGGTGCGGTAGAGGCGCCGCGACGTTTCGTACAGCGGCGCCCCGGCGGCCACGAGCTCGGCCGCCACCCGCAGCGTGCGGGCGGTCGTGTTGGGGTGCTGGAAGGTGGCCGTGTCGATGACCAGCCCGGCCATCAGGCTCGTCGCGAGTTGCCCCCCGGCGATCCCCAGGGGGACCTCCAGCCGGGCGGCCAGCAGCGTCGTCATCTCGCACGTGGCGGCGGCCGACGGGTCGATCCAGTCCACCGCCCCGAAACCCGGGTTGGACTTGTGGTGGTCGATGTCCAGGATGGGCACCCGCCCGAACAACTCGGCGTGATCGCGCAGGAGCGGGCCGACCCGCTCCAGCTCCCCGCAGTCGCCGACCACGATGAGGTCGTAGGCCACGCCCGGTTCGGGGGCCCGGCGGAAGCGCGAGAGGCCCGGCATGAAGTCGTACATGGGCGGCACCGCGTCGGCGCAGATGGGCCACGCGGTGCCCCCCAGGGCCTCCACGAGGAGCGCATGGGCGAGCGCCGAGCCGAGCGCGTCGGCCTCCGGGTTCTCGTGGCAGACCGTGAGGACGCGGCGAGCGCCACGCAGCGTGGCCACGACCGCCTCAGGGACGGCGGCGACGTCGGCCGCAGTGAGCGAGGTGAGCGTCACTTGCTGCGCCTTGGCCGGCGCGGCTGGCGGGGCGGCCGCGGCTCGGGGGTGGCGCGTGCGGCGATGGCCGGCGTGGGCAGCGTCTCGTCGAGCGGCAGAGCGGTCGGATCGGCATGGCCCGCCTCCAGCTCCTCGATGAGGTGCAGCACGCGCGTGCCGCGCAGGACGGTCTCGTCCTCGCGCAGGTGCAATTCGGGGATGCGCTTGAGGCGCAGCTCGCCAAGACGGTGCCGCAGGAACGGCATGGCGCGGCCCAGCGCCCGCATCGCCTCGCGGCGTTCATCGGGCTGGCCGATGAGTGACACCCACACCGTGGCGTGGCGCAGGTCGGGGGTCACGTCGACCTTGCTGACCGTCACGAACCCGATGCGCGGGTCGTGGACCTCACGCGCGATGAGGCCGCTCAGTTCCTCCTGGAGCAGGGCGTCCAGGCGGGGCACACGCGCGCTCATGCCGCTGGTCCCCGTCGCCCGCGGAGGACTAGGACGAGGCCGCGCGCGACACCGTCTGCTGGGTGAAGCATTCGATGATGTCGCCCTCCGCCAGTTCGTGGTAGCCGGCCAGGCCGATGCCGCACTCGAAGCCGGTGCCGACCTCGCGCACGTCGTCCTTGAAGCGACGCAGGGATTCGATGCGGTCGGTGGCGATCAGCTTGCCGCCCCGATACACGCGGGCCCCGCCGCGGACGATGCGCCCCTCGGTGACATAGGAGCCGGCGATGACCGCGCTCTTGCCCACCTTGAAGATCTGGCGCACCTCGGCCCTGCCTTCGACGGTCTCCACCAGCTCCGGCTCGAGGAGGCCCTTGAGGGCGGCCTCGATGTCGTCGGTCAGCTTGTAGATGATGTCGTAGAGGCGGATGTCGACCCCTTCGGCCTCGGCCGCCCGGCGGGCCGTCGGATCGAGCTTCGTACTGAAGCCCACGATGATGGCTTCGGACGCCGAGGCCAGCAGGACGTCGTTGTCGGTGATGTCGCCGGTGCCCTCGCGGATGATGTTGATGTGGACCTCGTCGGTGGCCACTTGCTCGACGGCGTGGTGGATGGCCCCCAGCGAACCCTGCACGTCGGCCTTGATGATGAGCCGCAGCTCCTTGGTCTGACCCGCCTGGATCTGGCGATAGAGGTCCTCCAGGGTCGCCCGGCCGGTCCCTTCGGGCCGCGCGGCGGAGGCGCGCCGCTGGTCGATCATGGCGCGCGCGGTCTTCTCGTCGGCCACGACGCGCAGGACGTCACCGGCGGCCGGCACCTCGGCCAGGCCCAGCAGCACGAGGGCGGCCGACGGCCCACCCTTGCTGACGCGCTCGCCCTTGCTGTTCTCGAGCGCTCGCACGCGCCCGGACGTGTCGCCTACGACGACCGTGTCGCCGACGCGCAGCGTGCCGGTCTGGATGAGGATGGTGGCCACCGCGCCGCGGCCCTTGTCGAGCTCGGCCTCCACGACCGTGCCGATGGCCGGCCGCTTGGGGTCGGCCCGCAGGTCCTGCAGGTCGGCCACCAGGAGGACCATCTCGAGCAGGTCGTCGATGCCCAGGCGCTGCTTGGCGCTGACCTGGACGAGGGGCACGTCGCCGCCGTAGTCCTCGACCACGACGCCGTGCTCCGACAGCTCGGTCTTGACGCGGTCGGGGTTGGCGTCCGGCTTGTCGATCTTGTTGAGGGCGATGATGATCGGCACCTTGGCCGCGCGGGCGTGGTCGATGGCCTCCAGCGTCTGGGGCATCACGCCGTCGTCGGCGGCGACCACCAGGACGGCGATGTCGGTGACCTTGGCGCCGCGGGCGCGCATCGCAGTGAAGGCCTCGTGACCGGGCGTATCCAGGAAGACGATGCGCCGGCCGTTGTGGGTGACCTCGCTGGCGCCGATGTGCTGGGTGATGCCGCCGCGCTCGCCGCCGGCGATGTCCGTGGTGCGGATGGCGTCGAGGAGGCTCGTCTTGCCGTGGTCGACGTGGCCCATGACGGTCACGATCGGGGCGCGCGGCACGAGCTTGGTCGGGTCGGCGTCCTCGAAGAGGACCTCCTTGGTGGCCTCGGAGACGGGCGCCTCGCCGTTGGCCTCGGCCGGCTCAGCGGCGGTCGCCTCGGCGATCTCGTAGCCAAGCTCGCCGGCCACGAGGCTGGCCGTGTCGCGGTCGACCAGCTGGTTGATCGTGGCGAAGATGCCGCTCTTGATCAACTCGCGGATGACGTCCGCGACGTTCACGCCGAGCAGCTCGGCCAGCTCCTTGACCGTCAGCGAGGCCGGGATCTCGACCGCGCCACGCTCGGTGGGGTCGATGACCTGGACGACCGTCGCGCCGCTCTGGAGGGGGGTGCGGGGGGGCTTGCGGGGACCGCGCCGGTTGCGCGTCCCGCTGCGGCTACGCGCCATGGGGGTCTCCTTGGGCATGCATCATGGGTCCGGCCTGCAACTGGGCGAGCAGGTCGGCGGGAAGTTCGGTACCGAGGGCGTGCTGGATCGCGCCGCGCTTGAGGGCGGTCGCCCAGCAGGCGCCATCGGCGCACAGGTAGGCCCCGCGTCCGGCGCGGCGCCCGGTGGTGTCAAGGGTCAGGCCGCCGTCGGGCAGGCGCACGACGCGGATGAGCTCACGCTTGGTCCGCTCCGTGCGGCACGCCACGCACGTCCGCATCGGCTGGCGGCGAGGCGCCATCGTGGACGCCGCTATGATGCGGCCTCCTCGACAGGAGCCTTCTTGCGCGACGCGCGCTTGGGCTTGGCCTCGGCGGCGGGCCCCTCCGCCTCGACGACGGCTGCGGGTGCCTCGGCGGCCGTGGCCTTGGTGGTCGCGGCCTTGGCGCGGCTGGCGCGCTTGGGCTTGGCCTCAGCCGCGACGGTGTCGGGCGCAGCCTCGACGCTGGGGGCTTCGGCGGCGAGCGGCGTCTCAAGGGGCGTTTCGACCGGTGCGGCAGCGGCTTCGGGGGCCTCGGTGGCGGCAGCTGCCCGGGCCAGCGGCCGTGGGGGCGCATCGGCGGCGGGCACCTGGTCGGATCGGATATCGATGCGCCAGCCGGTCATCTTGGCCGCCAGGCGCGCGTTCTGGCCCTCCCGGCCGATGGCCAGCGAGAGCATCCGCTCGGGGACGGTGACGCTCGCGACGCGAGCCTCCTCGTCGATGTGGACGGCCACGACCTGGGCCGGGCTCAGGGCGTTGGCGACCAGCGTGGCCGGATCGTCCGACCACGGGATGATGTCGATCTTCTCGCCGCCCAGCTCGGCCACCACGGCCTGCACCCGGCCGCCACGCTGGCCGACCGTCGCGCCGACGGGGTCCAGGCCCTCCTGGCGGCTGGCCACGGCGACCTTGCTGCGGCTGCCGGCCTCACGGGCGATGGCCCGGATCTCGACCGCACCGCTGTGGATCTCCGGTACCTCGAGCTCGAAGAGGCGCCGCAGGAAGCCCTTGTGGGTGCGGCTGACGTAGATCTGGGGACCCTTGGTGGTGCGGCGGACCTCAAGCACGTAGGCCTTCACGTGCTGGCCGATGCGGTAGTGCTCCATGGTCGACTGCTCGGTCGTGGCCAGGATGGCGTCCACCCGCTCGGGCTCACGGCCCACGTCGAGGATGATGGCGCGCGGCTCGACGCGGCTGACCGTGCCGGTGACGATCTCGCCTTCCATGGCCGCGTAACGCCCGAAGGTCTGCTCGCGCTCGACCTCGCGGAAGCGCTGCATGAAGACCTGGCGTGCGGTCTGGGCGTGGGTGCGCAGGAGCGTGTCGGCGTCCACCTGGGCAAACTCGACCCGGTCACCGACCACGGCGTCGGCCTTGAAGGCCCGCGCCTCGTCGACGCTGAACTGCGTCTCCGCGTCCTCGACCTCGTCGACCACCGTCTTGGCCCGGTAGACGCGGATCGCGCCCGTCTGGCCGTTGACCTCGACCCCGATGTTCTCGTTACCGGGCGCGGCGCGACGGTAGGCCGACTCGATGGCCTCTTCGACGGTGCGCACCAGGGCATCCTGTGAGATGCCCTTCTCGGCATTCAACTGGAGAAGGGCGCCGACCAGATCGCGGCTCACGTTGCGCCTCCTCCTCTCAGTGCCTCGATGGCGGGGCGACCACTCAACAAAGAACGTGGGGGTCACCCACGTCTTGAGGCGGCCGGACCGATGCTCGGCGAAGTATAGCAGCCCACGCTCCCACGCTCCCGGGCGCGATCGGCCGAGCTTGGGCTGAGCGGCCCTGCGCGGGGGCGTCTGAAAGCGGCCGCGGCGCCGCGAGAACCTGGTCAGATGTGACCCGGGGGCACGTTAGGGCCGGTGTTCGACGTGCGGGCGGGCACCTTGGGCGCCGCTCGGGCTCTGGTCGTTGCGTGGCGGCGCTCGTCCGACGCCCGGCCACGCCGCTGACCGGCCGCCCGAGGCGCTGCGAACCGCCCCAACGTGCCCGGGAGTCAGGTTTGACCAGGTCCCGGCCGTGAGCCGTCGCCGCGACCGGCTCGCGCCCCGAATGTGGTCACCGACCAATCCGGGTGGTACTGGAGCGACTCCGCGCCGCTCGTGCGGCTCTCTTGCGGTTTCCGGTGGCTCGGCTTGGTTTGTGCGGCCGCACGGAGGCGGCCCCCATGACCGTCTCCGAGGCCGCGCAGAAGCGTGACACCTGCGCCAATACCACCCCGGTTGGTGGATGGACAGGTTCGCGCCCGCGGCCGGACGCGGCGCGGCCCGGACGAAGAGGCCCGGCGCCGGCCCCCGGCCCGACCCCTAGTAGGCTCGGGCGAAGAGCACCCGGCGCGCGGAGGGTCGGCCGTCGACGAGGCACGTGCCGGCCTCGTCGGGCGAGTCGAAGGGGATGACGCGGATGGTGGCGCCGGTCTCATCGCTGACGCGCCGCTCGCAGGCGGCATCGCCGCACCATGGCGCCATGGCGAAACCGCCCTCCCCTTCCATGAGCGCCTTGAGGTCGTCGAGCGTGTCGAGCCGGTGGGTGTTGGCCTCGCGGAAGTCGAGCGCCCGCTGGAACAGGGCTTGCTGGTAGGCGGCCAGGCGCCCCGGCAGGTCGGCGGCCAGCGCATCCAGGGCGATCGGCTCCTTGGCCCGGTCCACCCGGCGTACCAGGACACCCTGCCCGGCGGCCACGTCGCGCGGCCCCACTTCCAGGCGGTAGGGCACGCCGCGCAGCTCCCAGTGGTTGTACTTGAAACCGGGCGACTCTTCGCGGCGGTCGACCTTGACGCGCAGCGGCCCGGAGGCGGTCGTGACGTCCTTGAGCGCGGCCTCCAGCGGCCCGAGTGCGGCCTCCACCGCGGAGCGGTCATCCTCCGAGCGGAAGATGGGCACGATCGCGACCTGGGTGGGCGCCACGTTGGGCGGCAGCACGAGCCCCGAGTCGTCGCCGTGGGCCATGATCGTCGCGCCGACCATGCGCGTGGAGAAGCCCCACGACGTGCCCCAGGGGTGCTTGCGCACGTTGTCGCGGTCCAGGTACTCGATCCCGGCCGAGCGGGCGAAGTTCTGGCCGAGCATGTGGCTGGTGCCGGCCTGGAGCGCCTTCCGGTCGCGCATCATCGCTTCGATGGAATCGCTGTAGACGGCCCCGGGAAACTTCTCGCCCTCGCTCTTGCGGCCCTTGATGACGGGGATCGCCAGCCAGTCCTCGGAGACCTGCCGGTAGGCCTCCAGGCCGGTCGCCACCTCGGCCGCCGCCTCCTCTTCCGTGGCGTGGAAGGTGTGGGCCTCCTGCCACAGGAACTCGGCCGTGCGCAGGAAGAGCCGCGTACGCAGCTCCCAGCGCACGACGTTGTTCCACAGGTTCATCAGCACGGGCAGGTCGCGATAGGACTGGATCCAGTCCTTGACCGAGTCGGCGATGATCGCCTCGCTGGTCGGCCGCACGGCCAGCCACTCGGTCAGCGGCTCACCGCCGGCGTGGGTGACCCAGGCCACCTGGGGGTTGAAGCCCTCGACGTGCTCGGCCTCCTTCTCCAGGAGCGAGCGCGGCACGAAGAGCGGGAAGTAGACGTTCTCGTGGCCCGTCGCCTTGATGTGACGGTCCAGCTCGTCGCGCATCGACTCCCAGATGGCGAAGCCGTACGGCCGGATGATCATGCAGCCGCGCACCGGCGAGTAGTCGGCCAGCTGGCCCTTCAGGACGACGTCGTTGTACCAGCCGGGGAAGTCCTCCGACTGGCGCGTGATGCTGCTGACGAAGCCGGCCTTGGCCATGGTTGAGCGAGGTCCTCCGAATGGGGCGGAGCGGCTATGGTACCGAAGCGACACCATCGACACGAGGAGACCGGCCCATGCGCAACCTGCGCGACATCACCGACCAGCCGCTCATCCGGGTGTGGGACGGCGTGGCCGCGCGGACCGTGGAGGGCGAGCGGATCACCCTGGCCGTCGTGGAGCTCGATCCCGATGCTCACGTGCCCGAGCACCGGCACTCCAACGAGCAGATGGGCATGGTGATCCGGGGCACGGTGAACTTCCGCATCGGCACGGAAACGCGCACGTTCGGGCCGGGCGGCACGTGGTGCATCCTGGCGAACGAGCCGCACGAGGTCAGTGTCGGCCCGGAGGGCGCCCAGTTGCTTGACATCTTCTCGCCGGTCCGCGAGGACTGGCACCAGCTGCCGATCCTGCCGCCGCGGCCGCCGCGCTGGCCCTGATCGCGGGGCGCCAGCGTCCGACCGGAGTCAGCTGGGGCCTGGGGCCGCCGCAGCCCTGCCGTACCGCTGGGCCACATAGTCGTCGAGGATGCCGATGAACTCCTTGACGAGCCCGTCCCCCCGAAGCGTGGTGCGCAGCGCGCCATCCACGAAGACGGGCGCGACCGGCTCCTCGAAGGTGCCGGGCAGCGAGATGCCGATGTCGGCGTGCTTGGACTCGCCGGGACCGTTGACGACACAGCCCATGACCGCGACGCGCATCTCCTCCACGCCCGGATAGGAGGCGGCCCAGATCGGCATCTGGTCGCGCAGGTAGGCCTGGATCTGCTGGGCCATCTCCTGGAAGAACGTGCTGGTCGTCCGGCCGCAGCCAGGACAGGCCGACACCTGCGGCAGGAATGAGCGCAGGCCCAGGCTCTGCAGGACCTGCTGGGCGACGCGCACCTCCTCCGCCCGGTCACCGCCCGGCTCGGGCGTGAGCGAGACACGGATGGTGTCGCCGATGCCCTCGCTGAGCAGGATGGCCAGGCCGGCCGTGGAGGCGACGATGCCCTTCATGGCCATGCCGGCCTCGGTCAGGCCCAGGTGCAGCGGGTAGTCGCAGCGTGTAGCCAGCCGGCGGTAGACCTCGACGAGGTCCTGCACGCCGCTGACCTTGGCGCTCAGGATGATCCGATCGTGGCCCAGCCCCGTGGCTTCCGCCAGCTCGGCTGAGCGGAGCGCCGAGGCCAGCATCGCCTCGATCATCACGTCGCGGGAGTCGCGCGGGGCCGCCAGGCGCGCATTCTCGTCCATCAGCTCGGTCAGCAGCTGCTGGTCCAGCGAGCCCCAGTTGACGCCGATGCGCACCGGCTTGCCCTGCTCAAGGGCGATGCGGACGATGGTCTGGAAATGCTCGTCGTGCCGCTTGGCGCCCACGTTGCCGGGGTTGATGCGGTACTTGTCGAGGGCCGCGGCCATGGCCGGGTACTCGGTCAGCAGCTGGTGGCCGTTGTAGTGGAAGTCGCCGATGATCGGCACGCCGATGCCCAGTCCGCGCACCTTGCGCACGATCTCCGGCACGGCCGCCGCAGCAGCGTCGTTGTTGACCGTGATCCGCACCAGCTCCGAGCCGGCATGGGCCAGCGCCGCGACCTGGATGGCGGTGCCGTCGGCATCGGCCGTGTCGGTGTTGGTCATGGACTGCACGACGACCGGATAGCGCGAGCCGACCTTGACGCCGCCGACGTCCACCGTGACGGTCGACCGGCGTCCCGGCAGGTGGGGCTCGCCCTCGATCGCCGGCGGTCCCGCGACCACCATCAGCCGCCGCCCGGCCGGGTGATGTCGAAGTAGCTGATCCACAGGATGAAGGCGATGAGCAGCCCGAACCCGACCAGGTAGGTGGCCGCCTCCGCCCTCGTGCTGAGGCGCGGCCCGACGACCTTCTTGATCACACCGACCAGGACCCGACCGCCGTCCAACGGCGGAATCGGCAGGGTATTGATGACGGCCAGGTTGGCCGAGAGGAGCGCGACCAGGTAGACCAGGAAGATCGGCGGGTTCTCCGTGCGGACCTGGCCCACGATGCCGACGATGCCGATCGGACCGGCGACCTGCGGGCTGGCCAGGTTGCCGATCAGACCGCCGACGGCCGTGATGACCGTCGTCGCTGCCTCCACGGTCCGCTGGGCGCCGAGGCTCAGAGCGTCAGTCAGGCTGCGGCTGATGGGCGGGCCGGCGTCATACCTCCAACCCACGATCCCGAGCGCGCCCTGCCCGGTGGTCTTGCCATCGACGAGCGGTGCGTTGTTGGCGACGTCTGCGGTGTTGAGCAGCACGTTCACGTCCTGTGTGGTGCCGTCGGCGTGGAGCAGGGAGAGCGTGACCTGCTGGCCAGAGTGCGCCTTGATGTAGAGGATGCCGGCGTTGGGCTCACCGCTAGGACCCGCGTCGAACCAGGCGAACTGATGGCCGTCGATGGCCGTGATCAGGTCGCCGGAGTCGTCGTAGATCGGCGCGTCGGCCGTCCCTCCGACTTTCGCGCTGGGTCGCAGACCGGCGGCGGCAGCAGGCGCGACGTGCCCGCTGGTGGTCGCCGGAGCGAGGCCGTCGAGACGGATGTCGACCGATGGGTCGGCGAAGCCGGCGATGAAGACGAAGATCACGAACGCCAGCAGCAGGTTCATGGCCACGCCGGCCAGCAGGATGATCGTGCGCACCTTGAGGGGCTTGTGGCTGAAGCTCCGCGGGTCCTCGGCACGGTCGCCGTCCTCGCCCTCCAGCCGCACGAAGCCGCCGATGGGGAGCCAGTTGAGCGTGTAGGCCGTCTCGGGGCCCTGGTGGTAGGTGAGCGCCCGCGGCGGCAGCCCGATGCCGAACTCATGCACCCGCACGCCGGCCAGGCGGGCCATCACGAAATGGCCGAACTCGTGGATCACCACGAGCGCCACCAGGATGGCCAGGACCAGCACGATGTTGATGAGGCTGTTGGCGATGTTGCTGAGGTCCATCGGTCAGATCCTGCCCGCGAAGCCGCGGCTGAAGGCCCGCACCTCGGCGTCGAGGGCGAGCACCTCATCGAGGTCCGGGGGCGTCGGGCCGGCCGCGCCGAAACGGTCAACGGCCGCCTCCGCCAGGCGCCAGACACCGGGGAGGCTCAGCGATCCGGCCAGGAAGCGTTCGACCGCCACCTCGTCGGCGGCGATGAGGGCGGCGGTCGCCCGCGGGCCCAGCGCGCCGGCCCGGCGCGCGATGGCGAGGGCCGGGAAGCGAGTTTCGTCGACGGGTTGGAAGCTCAGCGTTGCCACCTCGGCGAGGCTCACCGCCTGGGCCGGGGACGGCACGCGGCGCGGGTAGGTCAGGGCGTACTGGATCGGGAGTCGCATATCGGGTCGTCCGAGTTGTGCCTTGAGCGAGCCGTCCACGAACTCGACGGCGGAGTGGATGAGGCTCTGCGGGTGGACGACCACGGCCACGCGATCGTATGGGACATCGTACAGCCAGTGCGCCTCGATGACCTCCAGGCCCTTGTTCATCAGGGTGGCCGAATCGATCGTGATCTTGGCCCCCATGTGCCACGTGGGATGGGCCAGCGCGTCGGCCGGTCGCACATCCTCGAGGTCGGCCGGGCCGTTGCGGAACGGCCCGCCGGACGCCGTCAGGATGAGCCGCGCGACCTCACCTGGGTGTTCGCCGGCGAGGCACTGCCAGATCGCTGAATGCTCCGAATCGATGGGCCGGAGCCAGCCCAGCGGGCTCGCCTGGGCGTCCCCTGGGGTGGCCAGCGCGACCTCGGTGGCACTCCGCCGGGCCAGCGGCATGACCAGGTGGCCGCCCGCCACCAGCGTCTCCTTGTTGGCCGTGGCCACGATCTTGCCGGCGGTGAGCGCGGCCAGCGTGGCGGGCAGGCTGACGAGGCCGCCAGTGGCGACGATCACCAGGTCCACGTCGTCTCGTGTGGCGAGGGCCAGGAGCGGGTCGGGTGCTTGTTCGCGGCGGACGCCCGCCGGAAGCTCGACCGATCGGCCGTCTCCCACGGACACGACCCGCGGCCGGAGCCGGGCCGCCTGGGCGGCCACCATATCCGCATCGCGCCGACCGGCGAGGGCCACCACCTCGAACTGATCGGGTAGCGCCTCAAGCACCTCGAGCGCCTGCCGGCCGATCGACCCGGTGGAGCCAAGCACGGCGACGCGCCTTCGCCCTGTCGGCTCCCCTGCCCTAGCGGAAGGCACCCAGCACCAGCATGAAGAAGTACGCGGCCGGCGCGGCGAAGATGATGGAGTCGACGCGGTCGAGCATGCCGCCGTGACCTGGGATCAGGGCACCCGAGTCCTTCACGCTCGCCGCTCGTTTGAGCATCGATTCGGCGAGGTCCCCGACCTGGCCGACGAGGCCGATGAGGGCGCCGAAGAGCAGCGCACCCAGCGGGTTCTGCCCGGCCAGCACGAGCAGCACGAAGCTCACGATGGTCGCCGCGATCAGGCCCCCGGCGACTCCCTCGGCGGTCTTGCCGGGCGAGATGTGGGGCGCAAAATGGGTCCGTCCGAAGCGGCGGCCGACGAGGTAAGCGCCGCTGTCATAGGACCACACGGCGAGGATGGCGATGAGCAGCCAGATGCGGCCGCCGTCGAACCAGCCGCCCAGGGCGGCCCCGACCGGCAGGGCCGCCGCGCTCTGCACGATGAGCAGGAGGAAGCCCAGCAGGCTCACGTAGAGCGCCCCGAAGACCGTGGCGATCCACGCCTGCAGCCCGGCGAAGGGGTCGGTCCGCAGCATGGCCGCGACCGCCGCGACCACGACGCCGATGGCCACGAAGAGGACAGGCACCGCGGTGAGGTCGGCGAAGAGCCACATGCCCGCGACGATGACCAGCGCCACGGCCGTGCCCAGCAGGGGCTCGTTCACATACCCGGCCAGGCGCAGCAGGGCGAACGTCTCCCACGCCGCCAGCGCAGTGACCAGCAGGACGAGCAGGCCCAGCCACGGCAGCCCGGCCCACCAGATGACCAGCACGACCGGTACGAGGGCGGCCGCGCTCGCCACCCGCGTGCGCAGCACGGCCGAGGCCGGGTTACCGGCCGAATCGGCGCGAGCGCGTCGCGAAATCGGCCAGGGCGGTATCGAGAGCCGTCGAGTCAAAGTCGGGCCAGAACGTGTCGCAGAAATAGAACTCGGCGTAGGCGGCCTGCCAGATGAGGAAGTTGCTCAGGCGCTGGTCGCCACCGGTGCGGATCACGAGGTCCGGTTCGGGCAGGTCCATCGTGTAGAGGCGCGCGGCGAGCGACGCTTCGTCGATCTGATCCGGCCGCAGGCCGTCCACCACGCACCGTCGCGCGGCGTCCACGAGCTCGGAGCGGCCGGAGTAGTTGAACGCCACGTTGAGCGTGAGGCGGGTGCCATCGGCAGTGGCGGCGACGGCTTCCTGGATGGCCTGCTGGGTGCCGGCCGGCAGTTCGTCGAGGCGGCCTAGCACGCGCACCCGGGCGCCGCTGCGACGCAGCTCGGGCGTCTCATCGCGGATGGCCTGGCCCATCAACTCGAGCAGGGTCTGGACCTCCGGGTCGGGCCGGGCCCAGTTCTCGCGGCTGAAGGCGTACAGCGACAGGACCTCCACGCCCCGCTCCGTGGCACGGCGGACGATGGGCCGGATCGCCTCGACGCCGGCCGCGTGGCCCTCGGCGGCCGAGAGGCCATGGTCGCGCGCCCAGCGGCGGTTGCCGTCCATGATGATCGCCACGTGACGCGGCACCGCATCGGCGTCCGAGCGTGGCTCGGCCGTCGGGGCGGCATCCGGCCGCACCACCGCCACTAGACCTCCAGGACCTCCTGCTCCTTGAGCTTGCCCAGGCGGTCCACCTCGGCGGTCCAGCGGTCGGTGATGGCTTGAAGCTGCTCCTGGTCGCGCCGCAGATCGTCCGCGCCAAGCTCGCCGTCGCGCTCCTTGCGCCGCAGCTCGTCCGACACCTCGCGGCGGTGGCCGCGGATCTCCACCTTGGCTTCTTCCATCCGCCGGTGGACGGCCTTCACGAGGTCGCGGCGGCGCTCCTCGGTGAGGGCCGGGATATTGAGGCGCACGACGCTGCCGTCCACGTTGGGCACCAGGCCGATGTCGCTCTTCTGGATGGCCTTCTCGATGGCCCCCAGCGCGCTGCGGTCCCACGGCTGGATGACGATCTGGTGGGCCTCCGGCACGCTGATGCCGGCGATCTGGTTGAGGGCCATCTGGGTGCCGTACTGCTCGACCTGGATGCGCTCGACGAGGGCCGTCGAGGCACGACCGGTCCGATAGCCCTGCAGATCCCGCTCCATGGCCTCGACCGCGCGGCCCATGCGCCCGTCGAGGCCCCCCAGGTCGGCGTTGCTCATTCGGCTGTGCCTCCATCGATGCGCGTGCCGACATGTTCCCCCAGGGCCACCCGGCTGATGTTGCCGGCCCGATGCAGGTCGAAGACGACGATCGGCAGGCCGTTCTCCATACACAGCGAGACGGCCGTGGCATCCAGGACCTGCAGGCGGTCCTGGAGCACATCGCTGAACGTCAGGTGCTCATGGCGGATCGCGTCGGGGTGGGTCAGCGGATCGGCGTCGTAGACCCCGTCGACCTTGGTCGCCTTGAGCATGACCTCAGCGCCGATCTCCACCGCCCGCAGCGCCGCTGCGGTGTCGGTCGTGAAGTACGGGTTGCCCGTGCCGGCGGCGAAGATGACGACGCGGCCCTTCTCCAGGTGCCGCACCGCGCGCCGCCGGATGTACGGCTCGGCCACCTCGTTCATGGCGATGGCCGACATGACGCGCGTCTGCACGCCCGCCTTCTCCAGCGCATCCTGCAGCGCCAGGCCGTTCATGACGGTCGCCAGCATGCCCATGTAGTCGCCCGTGGCCCGGTCCATGCCGCGCGCCGCGGCGGCCATGCCGCGGAAGATATTGCCGCCGCCGACCACCACGGCGACCTCCACGCCCGCCGCCTGCACATCGCCGATCTGCTTGGCGATGAAGCTCGTGACGGCCGGGTCGACCCCGTACTGGCGGTCGCCCAGGAGCGCCTCGCCCGAGATCTTGAGCAGGATACGGCTGTAGCGCAGCGCGCCCGCCTTGCCCGTGACGCGCGGGGCGCCCGCGATGACGCCGGTCGGGGCGTCGCTCACAGCTCCTCCCCGAGCTCGTAGCGGGTGAAGCGGCGCACGCGGATGTGCTCGCCGATGCGAGCCACCGCGGCGGTCACCAGTTCGCCGACCGTCTGGTCGGTGTCGCGATAGGGCTGCTCGTAGAGGACGACCTGCTGCTGCCACTTGCGCAACTGCCCGTCCACGATCTGGGCCCGGATGGCCTCCGGCTTGCCCTGCACCATGGGGTCGGACAGCAGCTCCTGGCGCTTGGCGGCGAGCACGTCGGCCGGGATGCTGTCGATCGTGACGAACTCCGGGGCCAGGCCGGCCACCTGCATGGCGAGGGAACGCACGAGCTTCTGGAACTCGTCGGTGCGAGCCACGAAGTCGGTCTCGCAGTTGACCTCGATGAGCACGCCGATGCGGCCCCCGGTGTGGATGTAGCTGGAGACGAGCCCTTCCCGCGCCTCGCGGCCGGCCTTGTTGGCGGCAGCTGAGAGGCCCTTCTCGCGCAGCAGCAGGGTGGCGCGGTCGACGTCGCCGGCGGTCTCCTCGAGGGCGTGCTTGCAGTCCATGAAGCCGGCGCCGGTCAGCTCCCGGAGCTGCTTCACGGCCTCGGCGCTGATCGGTGTGGTGGTGGTCATGCGGGTGTGATCCTCAGGGTCGCGCGGTGGCGTGGGCGGTTCGTCGCATGGGGCTCAGGCGACCGGGGCGTCGGCCTCGTCCACCTCTTCGGGCGGCACGTCGACCGGGCGGTGCGGGCGGGCGTCCGGCGCACGGCCGTGGACGGGCAGCAGGGCCTCCTCGTCCTCTTCCGCGTCCGGGGCGAAGGAAAGCGACTGACCAGCGGCAAGCTGCGCCAGCAGCGCGTCACTCGCCTCGGAGGGCGCCTCCTCCGCGCGTTCCTCGTAGAGGTCCTCTTCCACCACCTCGGTCTCGGCGCGGGCAGCCCGCTCACGGGAGCCCTCCTCGGCCGCGTCGGCGACGAGCGTGCACAGGAGGCGGATGGCCCGGATGGCGTCGTCGTTGGCGGGGATGATGTAGTCCAGGAGGTCCGGGTCCACGTTGGTGTCACCGGTGCCGATGACCGGGATCTCCAGCTTGCGTGCCTCGACGACGGCGATGTGCTCGCGGTGCGGGTCGATGACGAAGAGCGCCCCCGGCACGCGCTTCATGCGGCGCATGCCGCCCAGGGTGCGCTGGAGGCGGGTCATCTCGTCGGTGAGCTTGGAGGCCTCCTTCTTGGAGAGCCGCTCGAAGTCACCGTTGGCCTGCCGCGCCTCGAGCTGATCGAGCAGGGCGAGGCGCTTGCGGATGGTCACGAAGTTGGTGAGCATGCCGCCGAGCCAACGCTGGTTGACGTAGGGCTGGCCGGCGCGCGTGGCCTCGTCGGCGATCGGCTCCTGGGCCTGCTTCTTGGTGCCCACGAAGAGGATCGAGTCGCCGTGGGCGACCGTCTCGCGAGCGAAGGCGAGGGCCGTATCGAGACGCTTGACGGTCTGCGCCAGGTCGATGATGTGGATGCCGTTGCGCTCGGCGAAGATGAACGGCTTCATCTTCGGGTTCCAGCGGCGGGTCTGGTGGCCGAAGTGGACGCCGGCCTCCAGCAGCTGGCGCATCGAGACAGAGGACATGGGGTGGAGCGCCTCCTGACCGGGTTGTGACCTCCGCGCGCCTCGTGATCGCGGACCGGGGCCCTTCCTGAGGCTTCCGGCACCCCCGCGGGAGCGACGCGCGTGCGTGATCGACCGCTGCCACGCACCGTGGCGGGGGTCGTGGTCGCCCTGCGGCGGCCGGGCCGCAGTCTAGCACAGGCCCCTGCCCGGCCCGGCCCTGGAGTGGACGCCGGTGGCCTGTGCCGGCGATGAACACCCGATGTTCATTGCAAGGACGGCACGGACCGCCTTGGCCGGCTCGAGCCCCCGCCTCCGCCGTGCCGAACGTGGGACGCACGATACGGGCGCCGAGCGGGCTCGATCCGCCCGTTGGGCGGACAAGCGCACCAGTGCGTCCCCGTTGTGAACGCCTGGCGCACAGCCGGGCGCCGACACGCTTACGGGGGCAGCACCGCGCGCATATGTCGGATCCGAGGGCCCCTGGACGGCGGGTCGCCGACGGCGACGTCCAACTCCACCGCGACGAGATCGACACGCCACGACAGCGGGGGCAGCCGGGTCCCGTCCGGCAGCCGACCGACCCGGCGCAGGGCACCCATGGCCCGGTAGCAGTGCATCACCTTGGCCTGGTCGACGCTGGCCTCGGGCGGGCCGAAACGGGTCGACGACCGGCTGCGGACCTCCACCGCGACGAAGGTCGCCGGTGGGCCCGGATCGAGGGCCACGATATCCACCTCGTCTCGGCCCACGCGGACCTGGCGGCCCAGGATCCGCCAGCCGAGTCCTGTCAGGTAATGCGCCGCGGCGCTCTCGCCCAGGCCACCGTGCACCTGCCGGACGGTCGCTCGAGCCACCGCCGCAGGATGACGACCGTTGCTTGGCGCGCGCTTATCCGGCGGGCCACAGCTCCGTCTGCTCGGCCGCCGGAGCATCGATGCAGGTGCCGAACGTCCGTCGGTGGATGGGGGTGATCCCCAGGCTCTCGATGGCCGCGCGGTGTTCGGGCGCGGCATAGCCCTTGTGCTCGGCGAAGCCATAGCCCGGGTAGCGCTCGTCGTAGGCCACCATCAGGGCGTCGCGATAGACCTTGGCCACGACCGAGGCGGCCGCCACGGACAGACAACGCCGGTCAGCGTCGATGAGGACCCGCTGCGGCAGCCCGATGTCGGGCAGGTGGAGCGAGTCGGTGATGAGGGCGTCCGGGCGCACCGGCAGGCGGGCCGCGGCGAGCATCGAGGCCAGCAGGGTCGCCTGGAGGATGTTGATGCGGTCGATCAGCGAGGCCTCGACGCTCGCCACGGCCCACGCGATGGCGCCGTCGCGGATGCACGCGGCGAGCCGTTCGCGCTCGGGAGCGTCGAGCATCTTCGAGTCACGCAGGCCGGGGCACGTCCAGCCGGGCCGCAGGATCACCGCGCCGGCCACGACCGGACCGGCCAGGCACCCGCGACCGACCTCGTCGATGCCCGCCACCAGCCGCAGGCCTGACTGCCGCAGGGCGTCCTCTTCGAGATCGTCGGGGTCCAGCTGAAGGCGCAGGCCGGCCGGGACGGTGGCGCGGCCGCCAGCAGAGTAGAAGGTCGGGAAGGAGTCGCGGTGGGGGACGGGCTTCCGGACGGTGGCCACGCCCTCCCCTGCCGTCAGCTCGGGCGGCGCTCGCGCAGGGTGGCGGCCTTGCCCACCCGCTTGCGCAGGAAATAGAGCTGCTGGCGGCGGGCGACGCCGTGCCGCACGACCTCGACTTTCTCGATGCGCGGTGAGTTGATCTTGAAGGTGCGCTCCACGCCCACGCCGCTCCGCACTGCGCGCACGGTCATGGAGCGGGTGATCCCCCCGCCGCGCAGGCGCATGACGGTGCCTTCGAAGACCTGGATGCGCTCGCGGTTACCTTCCACGACCTTGGCCGACACACGCACGGTGTCACCCGACGCGAGCTCGGGCAGGTCGGTGCGGATCTGGTCGGCGGTGACGTCGTCGAGGAGGCTCATGGGCAGGGCACACTCTGATGAGATGTATCGGTGGGGTGCGGCTGGCGAGTATAGCAAGGGACCGTCGGTCAGGGCTGGTGGTAGGGCACTTCGACCAGCGAGATCTGCCCGCCGACGTCGGCGATGTCGAAGGCCACGACCACATGGGGCGACGCGCCGCCACTGTCGCCGATGACGCCGCCCAGCCATGTCCCACCGGACGGCGGTGGGCATGGCGCCGGCGTTGGAGCGTCCGACGCGAACCCAGGGCAGCCAACGAGCAGCTGGCCGGCGACGCCGAGCCCGCCTACCGTCGCCTGGCGCTCACCCAGCGTCGCGGTCGCCAGGTCAAGCACCTGGTCGCAGAGCGTCCACGACAGCTGGGCACAACCCACGCCGGGGTCAT
Source organism: uncultured Anaerolineaceae bacterium (assembly GCA_964518505.1). Lineage (GTDB taxonomy): Bacteria > Chloroflexota > Limnocylindria > Limnocylindrales > CSP1-4 > DASPUH01. The sequence goes on from CAZFGT010000004.1 coordinate 82,696, forward strand.
AGGCCGGGGCGACCCCCTGGGCGGCCCGGGTCACCGCGCCAGCAGCGACGGTGAAGGTGACCGAGGGGCCGCTCGTCACCAGGGTCCCGTTCGTGGCGGTAGGCCCGCGGTCCTCCATCACGAAGGTTCCGGCCCCCGCGTTCGACCGCAAAGCGACAAGGCACTCGGAGACAGGATGGATGGGAGCGGGTGTCGTGTTCGGTGGGCGCGCGCTGCCGCCGACGTGCGCCGCCGTGTATAGCGTCCGGGCCAGGCTACCGAGGCAGAATGACGGGTCACCGTCGATCTGGGCCCGGGAGATGGCCGCCCAGACACCGGGGTCCGGGCCCTCGTTCTGGGTGGATGGCGCGACCGGGATCGTCCGCCAGTCCCGCATCAAGGTCAGGCTGCACAGCTGGCGCAGCCATTCGTCCGCGAGGAAGGCGCAGTCGGCAGGCGTGGAGACCGTGCGCGGACCCTCGAGAGGGGTCCCGGTGCCTCCCGACTGGGCGATCACATACGGCGCGTAGCCGTTGCCGGAGGGCGTCGCTGACGGGGTCGGCGCGGGCGAGCTCGGCGTGGTCGGCGGTCCCGACACCACGCCCAGCCAGAACGCGGCGGTCAGGAGCAGGGCGACCCCGACCGTGGCCGCGAGCAGGCTCGCCGACCGCCACCACGGTCGACGGGAGGCTCGCTCCGGCAGGCCGGCCATGATCTGGTCCACCAGTTCGCCGGGCATGGACGACGCGGGTCCCTCGTGGCGCATCGCTGCCCCGACCCGCTCCTCGAGGTTCATGACGCTGCCTCGAGCGCGGTGCCCACGCGGGCGAGCACGCGGTGCAAGCGAGATTTGGCGGTCCCGATGGGGATCTTCATGGCGTCGGCGACGCCCTGGACATCAAGGTCCTCGCCGAAGCGGAGGACGAGCAGCGCTCGATCAGCCGCGGAAAGGTCGACGAGCGCTCGCCGCACCCGGTCCTCGTCTGCCACCCGAGCCTCGCTGTCATCGGCACCCGGCGCGTCCTGCTCAACGAGCGCGACCTCGCGGACTCGATGGGGTCGCCGGGCGCGATCCAGGGCTGCGTGCACGACCAGGCGGCGGAACCAGGCCGGCCAACGATCGACGGACCGGAGGTCGGGCAGGTCCAGCCAGGCCCGCAGGAAGGCATCCTGCACGGCATCCTCGCCATCGGGCACCGAGTGCAGGATGGCAGTCGCCAGGCGCAGGGCGGCGGGGCCCTCCTCCTCGACGAGTGAGCGAAACGCCTCCCGGTCACCCGCCTGCGCCGCCATGACCAGCCCCTCGCGCATCGGCATCCCATCGAGTATGGCGAGCCAGGGGCTGAAAACGTTCCCTTGGGTCGGTACTGCTACTCCCTGAGCAGATCCGGACGCGCCCGCTCGGTCCGGGCCCGCGCCTGTTCGCGCCGCCAGCGGTCGACCGCGCCGTGATCGCCGCTGACGAGGATGTCCGGCACGCGCTGGCCCTCGAACTCCGGCGGGCGCGTGTACTGCGGGTACTCCAGGAGGCCCTCGGCGAATGACTCCTCCACCGGGGACGCGGCGTCGATGGCGCCCGGCAGGAGCCGGATCAGGGCGTCGGCCACGACCATGGCCGGCAGGTCGCCGCCGGAGAGGACGAAGTCGCCGATCGACAGCTCCAGGTCCACCAGCCCTCGGACACGCTCGTCGACGCCCTCATACCGGGGGCAGACCAGGATGAGGTGCGTCGCAGTGGCCAATTCGCGGGCGCGCGCCTGGCGGAACGGCTCGCCGCCCGGGTCGAAGAGGATCGCCGTGCTGCGTGGGGTGCGGAGCACCTTGAGGGCCGCGGCGATCGGTTCGGGACGCAGGACCATGCCCGCGCCGCCCCCGTACGGGTAGTCGTCCACCGACCGATGGCGGCCGAGGCCCCATTCGCGCAGGTCATGCGCCTGAAGCTCGACCAGCCCCTGCTCGAGCGCCCGGCCCACGATGCTCGCGCCGAGCGGCCCCGGGTAGAGCTCCGGGAAGAGCGTGATGATGTCGATGCGGAGGGTCATGCTCGCATCGTAGTCGGCTCGGGCGCGCGCCAACCGTGAGGTCGGCCTGGCGGCCCGGCCGTCCCACGTCTCACCAGCCTGACTGGTGGTATGCGCGAGATCCGTCCGGAAGAGGGCCTTGACGGCCTGTTTCGAGCGTGCCGCGAGCCCCGAGCGCCTCCCACTTGCGCATACCACCAACCCTGATGGGGCGCAGGGGAAAGCGTTCGGCGAGGCGGGCACAGCGGAGAGCACCTGGAGGGGCCACATCAAAGGTGGCTAACGGCGAAGATCGAGGCGATCCGATGCCTTCACGGGCATGTTCGTCGCCGCAGCTGACGCCTGACGCACGAATCCGGCGTAGGAACCGGCCGGTCAGGGGCCGACCGTCGTCGATAGCCACCCTTTGGGTGGACGCCGCGCTGCGCGGCCCGCCGTCCGCGCGGCCGGTCACTCCTCCGGTGGAGCAGGCTCGGCTGAAGCCTCTGGCCTAACCTCGGGCGCTGCCTCCGGGGGCGTTTCGGCGGGGCGGATCGCGGGCCGGCCGAGCCGGGATGAGCGTCGGCCGCGCGGCCGCCGGACCCGCAGCGGGCCCAGGTCCAGCGCGTCGGGATCCACGACGATGCGCCCGTCGCGCGGCGCGAACTCGACGACGACCGCGCGGACGAGCGGCACGAGGACCTCGCCGCGGGGGCCGCCCGTCACGACCAGGACCTCGCTGCCACCGGTGCGGAAGACGTCGGCGGCGGTGCCCAGTACCTCCCCGTCGGTGGCCGTCACGGTGGCCCCCGGCAGCTCGTGCCAGTAGACGCTGCCGTCGGGCAGTGTGGCAGGATCGCCCTCCGCCTCCAGGTAGCGGCCGACGAGCCCTTCGACCGACTCCCGGCGCGTCAGGCGGGCGAAGCGCACGAGGAGACCGGGCTTGTCGGCCTGGCTCCACATGACCGTCAGGCGGCGCGCCTCGCCCTCCAGGAGCAGGACGCTGCCCGGCGCGAAGCGCGCCTCGTCATCGGTCAGGACCTCCACCCGGACGGCACCCCCCAGGCCGTGCACCCCCCGGATGCGGCCGACCGCGAGCCGCGCCACGCGGGCTAGACGATCTCCAGGGAGATCGACTCGCCTTCGCGGGCCGACATCACCTTGAGCAGGGTGCGCATGGCCTTGGCGACGCTGCCGTTGCGGCCGATGACCTTGCCCATGTCGTCCTCGGCGACGTGCAGCTCGATGACCGTCCCCTCCTGGTCCTCCTGCACGTCCACCTGGACCGCCGCGGGGTCGTCCACGAGGGACTTGGCGATGTACTCGACGAGTTCCCTGGCTGCCATCGACGCGTCCCCTACTTGGCGGTCGGCAGGATGCCGACCTTGCGGAACAGGCGCGCCACGGTGTCCGACGGCTGGGCGCCCTTGGCCAGCCAGGCCGAGGCCTTCTCGGCGTCGACCTCGATCGTCACGGGCTCCGCCCGCGGGTCGTAGTGCCCGATCGTCTCCAGCGAGCGCCCATCGCGCGCGCTGCGGCCATCGGCCACGACGAAGCGGTAGGTGGGGTGCTTGGTCGCCCCCACGCGAGTGAGACGGATGCGTACGGCCACGGGTGCTGGGCTCCTCCTCTTGGCGGCTACTTGGTGAAGATGATCGTGGTGTCCGACTCGCTCCCGGCGGTGTCGACGCGGACGGAGATGAGGCGGTCGAACGGCGTCAGGTACGGCAGCACGTCGCTCGTGTACTTGGCCTTCTGGTCAGCCGGTAGCTGGGCCTCCACGAGGCTGCGGATGCCGGTCACGTCCGCGTACACGACGCCACTGTCGGTCGGTCCGCCGGCGGCGGATAGGGCGGCCGAGTAGCGCGCATCCGAGGCGAGCGAGTCGGCGTTCGTGGTGTCAAGGACGGCCTTGACGAAGGCATCGCCGACACCCAGGACGAACAGCTGACCCTTGAAGGCATACGAGACCGTCACCGACGACGGTGCGCCGCCTGTGCTGCCGCCCATGTCGAGGGCTGAGCCAAGGTCGACGGTCACCGAGGTGATCGTCGTGCCGGCGTAGGGCGCGCTGCTCGTCGTGATGGCCGGCCCGCCCGCGCCCTTGGCAAGGCCCAGGAGGGTCAGGACCTGCGTCAGGCGCGCCTGGCCTGCCGCGGCGTCGGACGTCGTCGCGACGAGGCCGCCCTGGGGGGCACCGCCGGGTGCGGTCACGACCACGCCGGCGTCCTTGACCCACGCGAACGCGTCGGGGATCTTGGTGCCCAGGAGGCCCTCGATCGTCGAGAGCTGCCCGGCCACGCTGGCGAAGCAGGGATTCTGGATGAGCGTCGTCGCCTCTGTCCGCCACAGGTCGCCGAAGCCGTGGGTCTCGGCGTAGACCAGCGCCGCTCCCGGCACGTGGCTGGCCAGGTCGCTCGTCGCGGCGGTGACCGGTGAGGCGGAGGCGGCCGGCAGGGTCGCCTGGTCGCGGATGATGAGGTTGCCGTCCTGCAGGCGCAGCTCACCAGCCATCGTGGTCGGCAGGCCGGCCAGGGTCGTGGCCGAGCCGCAGGTACTGCTGCTTGCGGCGGTCGAGTCCAGGAGCTTCTGTGCCGCGGCCCCGTCCAGGTAGAAGGTGCCCGAGCGGTCGGCGTCCAGCCGGCCGATGGCGTCGCGGAAGGCGCTCGTGCCGGCCAGGTTGGGCGACTTGCCGGCCTTGCGGTCGAGCGCGGCGTCCACGGTGGCGGCGTCCTTGGCGACCACGATCGCATCGGTCGAGATGGCGAAGCTGACGGCGGACAGGCCGCTCACGCCGGTGGCCCCGCTGAGGGTGTAGACGCTGGTGCCGTTGTGGTCGGCGATGGCGACGGTGCCGCCGAGCTGCTTGGCCAGCTGCTGCGAGGTCTGGTCGAGCTTCGTGGGCAGGCCGGCCGAGTCGCTGACGCTGACCACGAGGATCACCGAGTCCGACGGCCCGACGGCAACGGCCACCTGGCCGCCGAACCACGGCTCGATGTTGCCGCTGTATGTGTACGCGCCGTTGGTGGCCTTGCTCACGAGCTTGTCGAGGGCCTGGTCCAGCTTGGTCTGGAGGCTGGACGGGTCGGCGAAGCCGGGGAAATGGGCCATGAACGTGGCCAGCTGCTGGCGCTGGTCGCCCGGCAGGTCACCGCGGATGTCCATGTAGAGCAGGGCGTCGGATGGCGCATAGGCCGGCCCGACGGACGCGGCCCCGGCACCGGCGAACGCCACGAGGCCACCCGCCACGAGGACGACGACCAGCGTGGCGACGAGGGCGATGGCCCAGCGGGCGCGCCCGCCGCGGGACGTCTTCGCCGGCTGGATGAGGGGCACGCTGACACCCTCCACGCGGGCCACCTGGGTCAGCGTGGGCAGCGCGTCTGGACTGGCTGGCTGGAGCGGTTCGGTCACGGTCGAGACCCTCCCAGGGACAAGGCGGGAACGAGGGCGCCGGCCGTCACCGGCCCAGGCCCAGCAGGTTGCGCCGGCCGCCGCCGCGGCCGAGCTGCTTCATCAGGCGTTGCATCTCGCCGAACTGCTTGAGCAGCCGGTTGACGTCGGGTGTCGTCGTGCCCGAGCCGCGGGCGATCCGCCGACGACGCGAGCCATTGAGGAGCGAGGGGTCGCGCCGCTCATCGGGCGTCATGGAGCGGATGATGGCCTCCACCCGTTTCATCTCGCCGCGGTCGACGGCCCCCTGGGCCTCCTTGGCCAGGCCCCCCATGCCGGGCATCAGGTCGAGCAACTGGCCGATGGGGCCCATCTTCTTGATCTGCTGCATCTGGTCCAGGAAATCTTCCAGGGTGAAGCTGTTGCGGCGGAGCTTGTCGGCGAGTTGCGTCGCCTGGCGCTCGTCGAAGTTCTCCTGGGCCCGCTCGATGAGGGTGAGCACGTCGCCCATGCCCAGGATGCGGCCGGCCAGCCGGTCGGGGTGGAACGGCTCCAGCGCGTCGGTCTTCTCGCCCGTCCCCAGGAACTTCACCGGCAGACCGGTCACGGCCGAGATCGAGAGGGCCGCCCCGCCCCGCGCGTCGCCGTCGATCTTGGTCATGATCAGGCCGGTCAGGGGGACCGCGTCGCGGAAGGCCTCGGCCACGGTCACGGCCTCCTGGCCGACCATGGCGTCGACGACGAGCAGGGTCTCGCATGGCGCGACCGTCTTGGCCAGCGTGCGGATCTCCGCCATCAGCGTCTCGTCGATCGTGAGGCGCCCCGCGGTGTCGATGATGACCACGTCCCGCCCGGTCTTGCGGGCCTGCGCGATGCCCTCCGCGGCGATCACCGGCACGGGCGTGCCCTGCGGCGCGCCGTGGACGGGGATGTCCAGGCTGCGGCCCAGGGCCATCAGCTGGTCCACCGCTGCCGGCCGGTAGGGGTCGGCCGCCACGAGCAGGGGCCGGCGGCCCTGCTTGACGAGGTGGCGCGCCAGCTTGGCCGCGCTGGTGGTCTTGCCGGAGCCCTGCAGGCCCACGAGGGCCACGACGGCGGGCTGCCCGATGAGCCGGAAGGTGCGATCGCCCACCGACAGCATCGCCGTCAGTTCCTCGTTGACGATCTTGACCACCTGCTGGCCGGCGTTGAGGTTCTCCAGGACCTCCGCGCCGACCGCTCGCTCGCGGACGCGGGCCACGAAGTCCTTGACGACCTTGAAGTTGACGTCCGCCTCGAGCAGCGCGAGGCGCACCTCGCGCATGGCCGTATCGACGTCCGCCTCGCTCACGCGGCCATGGCCGGTCAGCTTGGCGAGGGCGTCGCGCAGGCGGTCACTCAGGGCGTCGAACATGGGGTCGGTTGGGGCTCCGCGGTGCGTCCGGGCCGGACGCCGGGTGAGACGCGGGTTCTGGCGTCTCGGGGCGGCCGCAGTGTACTACGCGCCGCCCGCGGGCCCGAAGAGCGCGGCCACGAAGGCCCGTGGATCGAAGGGCAGCAGGTCGCCCAGGCGCTCCCCCACCCCGATGAAGAGGACCGGGACGCCGAGGCCCTGCTCCACGGCGAAGACGATGCCGCCCTTGGCCGTCGAATCGAGCTTGGACAGGACGATGCCGGTGAGCGGGCTGGCCTCGTGGAAGGCACGTGCCTGGGCCAGGCCGTTCTGGCCGGTCGTGGCATCCAACACGAAGAGCACCTCTGGGTCGGCGCCCGGCAGGCGCTTGTCGATCGTGCGGCGGATCTTGGCCAGTTCGTCCATCAGGTTGTGCTTGGTGTGCAGACGGCCGGCCGTGTCGACGATGACGAGATCCGTGGCTCGCGCCACCGCCGCATCCAGCGCGTCGAAGACGACCGCGGCGGGGTCGGCGCCTGCCTGGTGCGTCACCAGGGGCACCCCGATGCGTTTGGCCCACACCTCCAGCTGCTCACTGGCGGCGGCCCGGAAGGTGTCCGCGGCGGCCAGCAGGACACGCTGGCCACGGGCGCGTTCCCGGGCCGCGAGCTTGGCGATGGTCGTGGTCTTGCCGGTGCCGTTCACGCCCACCACGAGGACCACGGCCGGCTGCGTCTGATCGGGGCGGCGGGGCGTCCACTCGCCCTCCGGCCGTGGCAGGAGAAGCGCCGCCAGCTCGGCCTGCACGGCCGCCTCGGCGCCACCCGGGTCGCGCCGTCGCCGGGCCCGCTCCACGACGGCCAGGGCGAGGGTCGCCCCGACGTCTCCGGCGATGAGCGTCTCTTCCACGGCCTCCCAGGTGGCCTCGTCGATGCCGCCGCGGAAGAGACCCTGCAGGCGCGCCACGAACCCCGACCGGCTGCGCTCGACACCGGCCTCCAAGCTCGGCTCGGGCTCCGGCTCGATCGCGGCTTCCGGCTCGGGTTCGGGCGGCGCCTCCTCCTCGGGCGGCGGCGGCTCCTCCGCGCGCCGGCGGAACCAGGACATCGTCAGCCGGCCGCCTGCGCCAGCTCGGTCGCCTCGGCCAGGCGGAGGGAGATGACGTGGCTGATGGCGTCGTCGCCGATGGTGATGCCGTAGAGCGCATCAGCGGACTCGATCGTGCCCCGGTTGTGGGTGATGACCAGGAACTGGGTCGTGCGGGCCAGGTCGCGGAGCGCCTCGGTGAAGCGCCCCACGTTGGCTTCGTCCAACGCGGCGTCCACCTCGTCGAGGACGCAGAACGGCACGGGGTGGACGTCCAGCATCGCGAACAGCAGGGCCACGGCGGTCAGCGCCCGCTCGCCGCCGGAGAGCATGCCCAGCGCCTGGCGCTTCTTGCCCGGCGGCCGGGCCATGATCTCGATACCGGTGCTGGCCAGGTCCTCGGGATCGGTCAGCACGAGTTGCGCGTCGCCGCCGTCGAACAGCTGGCCGAAGCGCCGGCCGAAGGCCCGCTCGAGCGCGGCGAACGTGCGCGCGAACTGCTCGCGGATCCGTTCGCTGAGCTCGGCGATGAGGCGCTGGGTGTCGGCCATGGCCCGCTCCAGGTCGTGCCGCTGGGCGTCCAGGGCCTCCAGCCGTGCCTGCACCTCGGCGTGCTCCTGGGCCGCGAACGGGTTGCTGGCGCCGATCTCGTGGTAGCGGCGGCGGAGGGTCGCCAGCTGGGCCGGCGTCGGCAGGGACGCCGTGTCGACGGCCGGGGCGGCCCCCGGCGTCGCCCACGCCGTCGCGGCCACATCCAGCGCCGCTTCGAGCTCAGCCGCGAGGCTGTCCTCGTCGACATGTCGCGGCGCGCCTTCGAGCGCTTCCAACCCCAGCGGGCCAAGGCCGGCGAGTTCGGTCAGCACCTGCTCGCGGATCGCCTCCAGCCCAAGGCGCGCCTCCAGCCGGGTGACCTCGGCCCGTTGCGCGCGCTCCTCCCCGGCGTGGAGGTCGGCGCGGTGCGTCGTGGCCCGCGCCTCGACCTTGGCCAGCCGGTCGCGGCCGGCCGTCTCGTCCCCATCCACGGCCTTGACTTCGGCATCGGCCGCGGCGACCGCGGCCTCCAGACGGGCGCGTGTCTCGGCCGCCGTGGCAGCGGCCGCCTCAAGGCTCTGCAGGCGGACGGTGGCCTCGGCCAGCCGGGCCTCGGCGGCGGCGAGCCGCTCTTCGTCGGCGTTGACGCCCAGCTCGGCCCGGCGCCGCCGGTCATCTGCTGCGCGCTCCGCCTGGACGACCGTGCGCAGTTCGGTGTCAAGCACCACGCGGCGCGCCCGCAGCGCCTCCAGCCGGGAGCGCCAGGCCTCCGCGGCGAACGCGTCCGACGCCCCAAGGGGCGAGCCAGGCTCGAGGTCCAGGGCCAGGGATGCCGCGGCGACGGCGGGCGTCGCCGCGGCCAGCGCGGCGTTCGCGGCGCGTTGTTCGACCGCCAGGCGCTCCGCCTGGGCGGCGGCCCACGCCGACTCGCGCAACAGGGCCTCGTGGCGCCGCTGGGCCGCCCGTTCCTGTTCGATCGCCGCCCGGGCGTCGCGCACCGTTTCGGCGACCGCACCATCGGCGCGGGCGAGCGCGGCGGCCGTCTCGGCGCGGGCGATCTCTGCCGCGTCGTGGGCCGCGTGAACCTGGCGCACCTTGGCCTCCGCCTCGGCCAGCTCTCGAGTGCGCCGCTCGATCTCCTCCCGTCGTTCCAGGGCCGCCTCGGGCCTGCCCACCCGGACGAGTCCCTGGGCCGTGACGACATCACCGGCGATGCTGACCGCCTGCCAGCCGTCGGCGAGCCGGGGCAGCAGGGCCAGCGCCGCCTCCAGGCTGGGCAGCCAGACGGTGGTCCGCAGGAGCTGGCCGGCAACGCCGGTGGGGTCGCGCCGGATGGCCTCGGTGAGGGTCCCGCCGCCAGCCTCGCGGGCTCGCTCCGTGATGGCGCGGCCAGGCGCGTCCAGCGCGGCGGTCGCGAGGCGGACCGCGAGGTGACCTCGACCTTCTCGCAGGGCGACGACATCCCCGGCGTCGACGACGTACGCGTCCACCGCGGCGCCGAGCGCAGCCTCCACCGCCGGCCGCAGCTCGGGGCTGACTTCGAGCCCGGTGGCCAGGGCTCTGCCGCCGCGGCGCGTGGCCGCCTCGACCCAACCGGCAGCGGTGGCGTCCGATGGGGCGGTGAGCGCGTCCAGCTGGGCTTTGAGGGCGGCGTGGCGCGCGTCTGCCGCTGCCTGCGCGCTGGCCGTCTGGGTGGCCTGCTGCGTCGCCGACCGGGCCGCCGCGTCCGCAGTCGCCTGGACGGCACGCGCATGCGCCTCCGCCTCCGTCGCGACCCGGACCGCCGTGGCGAGGTCGGCGAGGACGTGCGCCTCGCGGGCCAGGGTCTCGGCCGCCTCCTGTGCACCGGTCGCCGCCTCGTCGGCGCGTTGCGTGGCCACGGCCGCGCGCTGCGCGAGACGGGCCAGCTCATCCTCGCCGGCACGTCGGGCCCGCGCGGCCGAAGCGGCCCTGGCATCCATCTCGCGGTGCTGATCCTCCACGGCTGCCAGCTCGGCTGCCGCCTGGGCGACCTGGCGATCCAGGGCGGCCACCTCCGCGGTGAGCTCGGCCGTCGCGGCGACGGCGCCACCGGCGTCGGCCAGGGCCATCGCCCGGCGCGCCTCCTCCAGGCGCGGCTCGAGAGTGGCCCGTTCGGCCGCGAGGGCTGCCCGTTCGCGTTCGATGGCCGCCGCCTCCGCCGCGCGGCGTTCGTCGGCCACGCGGTGCTCCGTCAGGCGCTGCCGAGCGTCGTCCAGGCCCTGGCGCAGGCCGCGGGCACGCGCGGCGTGGTCGGCCAGGGCGGCCAGCAGGTCGCGCGCCTCTCCGTCGGCCGCGGCCAGGGCCTCGGCGGCGGCCTGCGCCTGCGCGCGAGCGAGCTGGAGATCCGTTTCCGCACCGGCCAGGGCGGCCGCCGCCGAGGACCAGCGGTGGGCTGCGATCATCACCACGGCGCCGGCCAGGGCCACCCCGGCGCCCTGGCGCGCGACCTGCTGCTCGGCCTGCTGGGCGAGGCGACGCACCTGGGGGCGGAGCTCGCCGGCGATGTCGCGGACCCGCGCCAGGTTGGCCTCGGCCTCGACCAGGCGGGCCTCCGCCTGGCGTCGCCGTCGCTCGTGGCGGCGCACGCCTGCGGCTTCTTCGAAGAGCGGCCGCCGCTCCTCCGGCCGCAGCGAGAGGGCCTGATCGACCATGCCCTGGCCGATGAAGAGGAAGGCGTTGTCGGCGAGGTTCGCGCCGTCCAGCAGGTCGAGCAGGTCCCGCAGGCGCACCCGCTGGCCGTTCATGAGGTACTCGTTCTCCCCCGAGCGGTAGAGCCGCCGCGCCAGGGCCACCTCGCCGTAGGCCACCGGCAGCAGGCCGTCCCCGTTCTCAAGGGTCAGGGTGACCTCGGCCAGGCCGATCGCCCGGCGGGTCGCCGACCCGGCGAAGATGACGTCCTCCGACTTGTGCGTCCGCAACGTGCGGCCCTGCTCGCCCAGGGCCCACCGCAACGCGTCGGCGAGGTTGCTCTTGCCGCTGCCGTTGGGACCCACGATGGCCGAGATGCCCGGCCCGAACTCCAGGGTGGTCCGCTCGGCGAAGGACTTGAAGCCGACGACGCGCAGGCTGCGCAGGCGTGCCTCGCCGCTCACGAGGCGGCCTGCGGCGAAGCGGGGATGGCCCCCAACCGCTCCAGCGCCTCGTGCGCCGCCCGGGTCTCCGCGGCGCGGCGGCTGCTGCCCTCGCCACGGCCCAGCACCTGGCCGCCGACGAGCACCTCGATGACGAAGTGGCGGGCATGGTCCGGGCCCTCGAGCGCTACCACGCGATACTCCGGCGGCTGCCCATGCCCGGCCTGGGCGAGCATCTGGAGGCGCCCTTTGGGGGCCAGGTAGACAGCCGCATCGGCCGGATCGGCGATCTCCGGCCCGGCCACTGACAGGAGCCAGTCGTGGGCCACGGCGAGGCCCAGGTCCAGGTAGATGGCGGCCACGAGGGCCTCGAACGCCGACGCGAGGACGCTCCGCCGCTCTCGCGCGCCGGCCCGGTCGGCACCTTCGCCGAGCAAGAGGTGCGGTCCCAGGCCGATGCGTCGGGCGAACCGCGCCAGCGCGTCGGTCGACACGAGGGCGGCCCGACGGGCGGTGAGCTGGCCCTCGTCGTCCCGGGGGTGGCGCCGATGCAGCTCGTCGCTGATGACGACCGCGATCACGGCGTCGCCAAGGAACTCCAGCCGCTCGTTGGACGGCAGGCCGGCGTCGGGGTGCTCGTTGGGGTAGCTCGAGTGGACGAGCGCCTCACGCAGGCGCCCGGGGTCGGGGAAAGCGAGGCCGAGTGATGCTGCCAGCGCGGCCACCGGATGGGCGTCCGGTGGCGCGGGGTCAGGAGTTGGTGTGCTCGTCGATGTAGTCGACAGCGTCCTGGACGGTGCGGATCTTCTCGGCATCCTCGTCGGAGATCTCGGTGCCGAACTCTTCCTCGAGGCTCATGATCAGCTCGACCAGGTCGAGCGAGTCGGCGTTCAGGTCATCGACGAAGGAGGACTCCGGCTTGACCTCGTCCTCGCTGACGCCGAGCTGCTCGACGACGATCTTCTTCAGCCGGTCGTAGGTCGAATCGGTCACGTGCTCCCTCCTTGGGCGGCGCTGACGGTCAAGTGGCTCGATGGTTGTCTGTCGCGCTGTCGGTCCCGACCACCTCCGACGCGACCCTCCCGAGCACGCCGTTGACGAGGCGCCGCGCGGGTTCGCCGCTGAATGTGCGGGCCAACCCCACCCACTCGGCGATGGCGACCCGCATCGGGGTCGCGGGCGAGTGTAGCACCTCACCAAGGGCGCAACGCAACAGCGCGCGGTCCATCCGGGCGAGGCTCACGACGGGGTGCGCCGGGGCCAGCCGGGCCAGCATCGCATCCAGGTCCTCGCGGTCGCGGGCAACGATGTCGACGAGGTGGCGAGCCAGGGCGGCGCCCGCCTCGGGGACCGATCCATCGGCCAACGTGCGCTCCAGGACGGCCTGCGCCGTGCGCTGGCCGAACTCGGCCTCGAACACCGCTGCCAGCGCCAGCCGGCGCCCCTCCTGTTCGGCCGCGTGGCGGCCGGCAGCGCCGCGGGGGGTGGGCACTCAGGCCGGCGGCAGGGCTGGCTCGACCGGCGGCACGGTGGCGTCGGCGGCGAGGGCGGCCGCGATACGGTCGGGGATGCGCGCCCGCGCGGCCGTGGCGCCGATGGCCACGGCGAAGCCGATCATCCGCCGGCGGGCCCGGCCGTGCGTCACGAGCACGGTGCCCTTGACGCCCAGCAGCGGCGCGCCGCCCAGCTGCTCGTAGTCGAACAGGCGGCGGATGCGGGCGATCCCGGGCCGCATGAAGGCATAGCCGATGGGCCCCCAGGGCGGCCGTTTGAACTCGGTCGTGAGCTGGTCGAAGATGAAGCGGCTGAGGCCCTCGAAGAACTTGATGGTCACGTTGCCCACGCTGGCGTCGCACACGACCACGTCGGCCAGGTGGGTCGTGAGGTCCTTGCCTTCGGCGTTGCCCACGAAGTTGAGGTCGCTCGCGCGCAACCGCTCGGTCGCCTCCTGGACGCGCGCCTCGCCCTTGCCCGCCTCCTCACCGATCGAGAGCAGGGCCACGGACGGCCGGTCCACCCCTAGCACCTGCTCGGCGAAGATGGCCCCCATGCGGGCGTACTGGTACAGGTTGTGGCCCGTCGAATCGGTCGTCGCGCCGATGTCGAGGAGGACGAAGGGGCCGTGCTCGGAGACCACCTGCACGGCCAGCGCCGGGCGATCGACGCCGGGCAGGCGGCCCAGGTGCAGGATGGCGGACGCCACCGCGGCGCCGGTATGGCCCGCCGTCACGACCGCGTCGGCCCGGCCCTCGCGCACGAGGCGCATGCACACGTTGATGCTCGCGTCGCGCTTCCGCCGCACCGCCTGCGCGGCGTGCTCGTCCATGCCCACCCACTCGGTGGCCTGCACGAGCGAGATGTGGGCCGGCAGGGCGCCTTCGAGGTAGGGCGAGATCTGCGCCTCGTCGCCGACGAGGATGAGGTCCGTCTCGGGATGATCCCTGGCCCAGCCCATGGCGCCGCGCACGGCCTCCTCCGGGCCGTGGTCGCCGCCCATGGCGTCGACGGCCACGCGGACGCGGCCGGACGCCTCAGGGTCGAGGCGGCGGGAGACGGTGGCCAGGTCCACGACGTGCCGCGGCCCGAGCGATCCGCGCTGCGCCTAGGGGTTGCGCTGTTCGGGCTTGGTCTGCTCCCGGATGCGCACGGTCTCGCGGCCCCCATACCAGCCGCAGTTGGGGCACGCGAAGTGCACCTTCTTGGGCTCGTGACAATGCGGGCACGGCTCGAGGTCCGGGACGGTCAGGGCGTGGTGCGCGCGCCGGTCGCCCTGGCGGGCGTGTGACACACGGCGTTTCTGGACTCCCATGGGGCGTGATCCTTCCTGCTGGTCGGCTGCTCAGGTGGTGGGGTCGGCCGGGGGACGCCAGGTGGCGAGGGCGGCCAGACGGGGGTCGAGCTGGGGATCGTCGTGATGGTGGGCGGGGTCGCTGTTGAGGTCGGCGCCGCAGGTCGCGCACAGGCCGCGGCAGTCGGGGCGGCAGAGCGGCCGGATGGGCTCGGCAAGGGAGATCGCCTCGCGCACGGGCTCGCTCAGGTCGAGCTCATGATGCTCATCCAGCCGCAGGGCCTCCGGCTCGGCCGAGACGTCGAGCGGGGCGCCCGTGATCAGGTCGACCGACGGCAGCGCCTCCTCGTCCACGTCGACCGCGACCGCGGCCGAGATCGGCGTGAGGCAGCGGCTGCAGGTCTCCTCGAGGGCTGTCACCAGATGCGCCCGCGCCAGGATGCTGCGGCCGGTCCGGGAGAGGCGCACCTCACCCTCGACCGGGGCGGTCAGGCGAAGGTCCGGGGCGATCTCCAGCGAGGGCAGGCGGACGGGGTACGTGCGGACCGTGCCGGGCGACGAGCGCAGCAGGCCCGCGACGTTATAGCTGAGCACCCGAGGCCGCCACGTCGGCTTCCTCCGCCTCGTCGGCCGTCATCGTCGGCACGGGGGCGCGATCATCGAGCAGGGCCAGGCCGTGCTTGATGCTCTGGAGGACCTTGACGACCTCGCCCTCCAGGCGGATCAGGACGCCCGCGGCGTACTCGTCGGCGCCGCGCCGGATCTCGTCGGCCTGGGCGTGACCGTCGGCCACGATCTGCGCGCTGCGCTGCTCGGCGGCACGCGTCAGCTCGCGCTCCTCGATGAGGAAGGCCGCCTGTTCCTGGGCCCGGGCGACGACGCGGTCGGCCTCCTCCTGGGCGCGCTCGAGGATGCGGTCCGACTCCTCGGTGATGCGCCGCGCCTGCTTGATCTCCTCGGGCACGGCCAGGCGCAGCTGCTCCACCAGGTCGAGGGCGGCCGCCTGGTCGACCACGACGTTGTTGGACAGCGGCAGCTTGCGGCCGTTCTCGAGGAGCGCATTGAGGCGCTCGACGAGGAACATGATGTCGATGGGTGGGGCCTCCGTCGGCAGGACCTGACGCGCCATTCTAGCCGACGCCCGGCCCCCCGCCCAGACGTCGCAGCACGGCCGGCGGCACCATGCCGCTCACGTCGCCGCCAAAACCCGCGATCTCCTTGACCAGCGTCGAGCTGAGGTAGGCGTGCTCCAGGGCGGTCATGAAGAACACCGTGTCCACGTCGGGCGCGAGCTTGCGATTGGTGAGGGCCAGCTGGAGCTCGAATTCGAAGTCGCTGATGGCGCGCAGGCCGCGGACGACGAAGGCCGCCCCGACGTGCTGGGCGAAGCCCACGGTCAGCCCGTCGAACGTGGCCACCTCGACACGGGTCGCCGCCGCGGCCGGCAGGGCCGCGTCGATGGCCTCGCGCAGGGCCGCCACGCGCGTGGCCTCGTCGAGGAAGGGCGTCTTGCGGGGATTACGCAGGACGCCCACCACGACCCGCTCGAAGATGTGGGCGGCCCGGGCGATGACGTCCAGGTGGCCGTTCGTGACGGGGTCGAAACTGCCCGGGTAGAGCGCGGTGGCCATCAGGCCTCCCTCGTGTAGAAGCTGAGCTGCGTTTCCCCGAAGCGGCGCTCGCGTCGGCGGACCAGGCGCCCCGACCGCTCGGCCGGGACGTCGCGCCAGAAGTGCTTGGCCACGACCACGGCTTCCTCGCGCAACCAGCCCCGGTCGGGATCGCCCAGGCGTTCCAGCGCGGCGTCGAGTGTAGCGTCGCCATAGGGCGGATCCAGCAGCGCGGCGCCGAACGGGCCGCCCAGCTCCAGCGGCGTCCCCGTCTCCAGCAGGCGCAGGACGTCGGCGCTCGCGACATGGGCCAGCTCGCCCGCCCTCACGCGCTCCAGGTTGGCCTGGATGACGCGGCACGCGCCGCGGTCACGTTCCACGAACAGGGCGCGCGGCGCTCCCCGGCTGAGAGCCTCGATACCCGCCGCGCCGCTGCCGGCAAAGGCGTCGAGGAACGGCACGGGCCACGGCGCGAGGGTGGCCGCCTCGAGGATGCCGAACAGCGCTTCCTTGACCCGGTCGGTCAGCGCCCGGGTCCCCGGCCCGGGGGCCAGGAGGCGCGTGCCGCGCGCGCTGCCACCGATGACGCGACCGGCGTCAGCCATCGGCCGACCCCTCATCGCCGGGCCGGTCATCACCGGTCGCCAGGGCCTCACCCGCGCCGACGGCCGCCAGCCACCCGACGGACAGCTCGTGGGCCAGCGCATCGTGGCCCGGAGCGAGGCTGCCCTCGGGGGTCACCAGGCGTTCCGCGATGACCCGGGCACGTTGCGAGCGGGCGCGATCCTCAGGGGCCTGGAGGCGGGCCACCCGGAGCGGCGGCAGGCCGCTCTGGACGAGACCCAGCAGGTCGCCCTCCGCCCGCAACTCGAGGTCGCGCTCGGCGAGGACGAAGCCGTCGGTGGTGTCGACCAGCGCCTGGAGGCGGGCGCGGGCGACGGGATCGTCGCTGTCGCTGACGAGGATGCAGTAGGCCCGGTCGGTGCCGCGTCCGACGCGCCCGCGGAGCTGGTGGAGCTGGGCCAGGCCGAAGCGATCGGCCTCCAGGATGACCATCACGGTCGCCTCGGGCACATCGACGCCGACCTCCAGGACCGTCGTCCCCACCATGACCTCGACGTCGCCGCGGCGGAAGGCATCCATGGACGCGGCGCGCGTCGCTGACGCCAGCTGGCCGTGGATGCGGCCGATCCGGGGTGGCGCCTCGGTGGCGCGGCCCACCGCCCGGGCCGCGTCGGCCAGCCACCGCTCCAGGTCGTCGGCCACCTGGTCGACCGATCGGCCGGCGTCCCCTTCCCCCTCCTCGACGAGCGGCACGATGACGAAGGCGCGGTGGCCGGCGGCGACCTCGGTCACCACCAGCGGCCAGGTGCCGACCGTCGGGTCGGGGCCCATCTGCGCCAGCTCGTGGAAACGGCGCGTCCCGGTCAGGACGCGGTGCCGGCCGGCCGGCGCACTGCGCAGGTCAGAGACGTCCAGATCGGCGTGGAAGACCTGGCCCAACGTGCGCGGGATCGGCGTGGCGGTCATCAGCAGGACGTGGGGCGTGCGCCCCTTGCCGGCCAGCGCCTCCCGCTGCGCGACACCGAAACGGTGCTGCTCGTCGATGACCGCGAGGGCGAGGTCGTGGAAGACCGTGCCGGCCGACAGCAGGGCGTGCGTCCCCACGACGATGCGGCCGGTCGTCAGACCGTCGGCTCCGCGGCCGGCGGGCGGCGAGGCGAGGACCTCCAGGGCCGCCTGCCGCTCGGGCGCCGAAAGCGAGGCGGTGAGGAGCTCGACGCGATGGCCCAGCGGCTCGAGGAGCCCGCGCAGCGTGGCAGCGTGCTGGCGCGCCAGCAGGTCGGTCGGCGCCAGGAGCGCCCCCTGGGCGCCGCTGTCGGCCACGAAGGCGAGGGCCAGGGCCGCCACGGCGGTCTTGCCCGATCCCACGTCGCCCTGCAGCAGCCGCAGCATCGGCCGCGGACCGGCCAGGTCGCCTCGGATGGCTTCCACCGCCGCCCGCTGGTCGTCGGTCAGGCGGGCCGGCTCCGTCTCGCCACGCTGGACGAGGGCGGCCGTGATGGCCTCTTCCACGATCGCCTCGGCCACCGCCAGACGGTCCTCCCCCACGACCACGCGGGGCCCGGCCTGGCCGCGCCGCTGCCGATCGCGCGCCACCATGCCGATCTGGAGGGCCAGCAGTTCATCGAACCCGAGACGGTGCATGGCCGCCGCATGGGCGCCGAAGTCGTCGGGGTAATGCGCCTGCTCGAGCGCCTCGGGGAGCGGCGGCAGCGTGGCCCCCTCCCCCTTTGACGCCTCGGCCAGCAGCGACGCATCAAGGTAGTCGGGGTAGTGGCGCCCCACGACGTCGAGCGCCCGGCGCATGGCCGACCGCAGCCCGGCCGTCGTGACCCCTTCCGTCAGGCGATACACGGGCACGATGCGTCCCGCGTGCAGCGTTGCCCCACCGGCCGGGCCGAAGTCGGGCCCCTGGTACTGGGGCAACCAGCCGCGGACGATGACCCGCCCCGAGACGGCGATCTCGTCGCCCACCTTCAGCCTGCGCTCGATGAACCGGCGGCCGAACCAGACCGCCTCGCCCTCACCACTGGCGTCGCGGAGGCGGGCGGTCGTCTTCTCGACCCGCCGCCGGAACGTCTTCTCCGTGTGCAGCTCGACGACCGTGACGGTCGAGCTCACGGGCTGGGCCGGGGGGTCCTCGCGCAGGGAGCGCAGCGAGCGCGGATGGGTGAAGTCGTCGTAGCGGCGCGGCAGGTGGAAGAGCAGGTCGCGGACCTGGTGCAGGCCCAGGCGCGACAGCCTCCGCGCCTGGGCGGGGGCGACGAGGCCGCTGCGGGACAGCGGCGTGTCCGGTCCGGGTGGCGCGAGCGGGGTGGCGCCCGCGCGGGCCACCGCGCTACTCGGCCGCGAGGAGGACGTCGTAGAACGGTTGGCCGCCGGACACGACCTGGACCTCCACCCCGGGGTGAGCGGCTCGCATGGCCTCGGCCAGCTCCTGCGCCCCGGCCTCGTCGGCGTCGGCGCCGAAGTAGATGGTCACCAGTTCGAACCCCGGCCGCAGGGCCGTCACCGCTTCGAGGACGACCGTCGTCCGATCGTCGCCCGCCGCCAGGATGCCGTCGTCCGGCCCGAGGGCGATGACCTGGCCGGTGCGGACCCGGCGCCGGCCCAGGTGGGCGTCGCGGACGGCTCGCGTCACCTGGAGCGTCTGGACCGCGCGGGCGGCATCCAGCATCGGCCCGGCATTGGCCTGTGCGTCGCGGCCGGCGTCCACGGCCATCAGGGCAGCGATGCCTTCCGCCGCGTTCCGCGTGGGCACGACGATGACGTGGCGATCGGGCGAGAGGGCGGCCGCCTGCTCCGCGGCGAGGCGCGTGTTGGGGTTGTTGGGCAGGACGACGACCTCGTACGAGGGGACGCTGCGGATGGCCCGCACCAGCTCGGCCGTTGACGGATTGGCCGTCTGGCCGCCGGGCACGATGGCCTGTGCGCCAAGGCTCCGGAACGCCTCGGCCAGGCCGTCGCCGGTCGCCACGACGACCACCGCCACTGGCGCGTCGGGCGCGATGGTGGGCGCGGCGGGCGTCCCGGCGAAGGCCTCGGCGTGGATCTCCCGCCGGTCGTCGAAGTCGCGGGCCTGGTCGTCGAGGTTCTCCACCGTGATGCGGCTCAGGTGGCCCCACTTCAGCCCCTGGGCGATGACCTGGTCGGGCTGATCGTTGTGGACGTGGACCTTGACCGCCTGCTCGTCTCCCGCCACGAGGACCGAGCCGCCGATCTCCTCCAGCAGGCGCCGCATGAGCCCCAGGTCGAGGGGGACGTCGTCGCGCGCCTCGACGAGGAACATCGTCTCGTAGCCGAACTCGTCGAGGTCCGCCTCGCCGAGCGGCCGGGCGACCCGCGGCGTGGCCATCGAGACGGGCTCAGGCTGGGCCTGATGCCCGCGCCGGCCCCGCCGCCGGTGGCGCCGATGGGTCGCCGTGAGGGCGCCCTCCAGCAGGCGGTAGAGGCCCTGTCCGCCGGCGTCGACGACGCCCGCCTGCTTGAGGATGGGGAGCAGGTCCGGCGTACCGGCCACGGCACTCTCGGCGGACGAGGTGGCGGCCCGCAGGATCCGCTCCGTGTCCGGGCCGTGCGTCGCGGCCTCGCCGGCGCCCACGGCCGCCTCGCGCACGACGGTCAGGATGGTGCCCTCGACCGGCCGGACGACCGCCGCATAGGCCGTCTCGGTGCCGTTGGCCAGGGCGCGGGCGAAGTCGCTGCCGTCGAAGCGCGGTCGGCCAGCGACCGTGGCGGTCATGCCGCGGAAGATCTGGCTGAGGATGACCCCGGAATTGCCGCGCGCGCCCATCAGCGCGCCGAAGCTGAGTGCCTCCGCCACGGCCGGCAGGGTCCGGCCGGCCACGGGCAGGCGGTGGGCCTCGTCCAGCGCGGCGCGCACCGTGGCCGCCATGTTGGAGCCCGTGTCGCCGTCGGGGACGGGGAAGACGTTGAGGGCGTTGATCTCCTCGACGTGGGCCAGGAGGTGCCCGGCGGCCTCCTCGAAGGCGGCCAGCAGACCCTCCCCGTCGCAGGCTCGTGCGGGCGGCATCGGGTGCTATAGTACGCAGCCGACCGGCGGTCTCGCGCCGGTATCGTGCGTCCCCCTTCCCGAGAGGATCCTGTGGCTCGTTCCTGCGCCATCTGCGGCAAGGTCTCGATGGGCGGTTTCAACCCCCAGTCGAGCGGCATGAACCGCGTCCGCGCCCATCGTCGCTACCAGCCCAACCTGCAGCTCCTGCAGTTCGAGCGCGACGGTCGGATGGTCACGGCGCTGACGTGCACCCGCTGCCGTCGCACGCTGCGCAAGACCGCCTGACCCCCTAGCCCAGGCGATCCGCCTCACGGGCCTGGCTGTCGAGCCAGATGGTCATGGGTCCGTCGTTGACCAGCTCGACCTCCATCTCCGCCCCGAAGACGCCGCGTCCGACCGTCACGCCGCACGCCTCGAGCTCCGCCGTGAAGCGTTCGTAGATGGGGATGGCCATGTCCGGCGGCGCGGCGTCCAGGAACGACGGGCGGCGCCCTTTCCGGGTGTCCGCATACAGGGTGAACTGGCTGACCACGAGGGCCTGACCGCCGACGTCCAGGAGGCTGCGGTTGGTGCGACCTTCCTCGTCGCGGAAGATCCGCAGCTCGGCGACCCGCCCGGCGACAGCGGCGGCGAGGGCAGCATCGTCGTCGCGGCCGACCCCCAGCAGGATCAGCAGCCCGGCCCCACACGAGCCCACCACGGCCCCGTCGACCGTGACGGTGGCCCGTGTCACCCGCTGCAGCAACACGCGCATCTCAGGCCCCCAGGGCGGCCGCGCTCTCGCGCGCAAGTCGTTCTCGCCGCAGGGCCACCGCGGCCGGGGACGGCTGGCCGGCCGATTCCGCCGCGAGCTGCCCGCACGCGGCGCCGATCTCCAAGCCGCGATTGCGCCGGATCGTCGTGGGCAGGCCCGCTCCTCGCAGCGCGGCGGCGAACGCGGCGAGGCGCGGCGGCTGGCTCGGCTGCCACGGCGTATGAGCCACGGGGTTCATGGGGATGAGGTTGACGTGCGCCAGGCGGCCACGCAGGAGGGCGGCCATGGCCGCCGCGTCGGCCGGGGTGTCGTTGATGCCCTCGATCATCACGACCTCGTAGCTCACGCGCCGGCCGGTGGCGTTGGCGTACGCGGTCGCCAGGCGGACGACCTCCTCGACGGGGTAGCGCCGGTTCAGCGGCACCAGGACGTCGCGCAGGGCCGGACGCGCGGCGTGCAGCGAGACGGCCAGGGTGTAGCGCGGGGCGGCGGCCACGAGGCGCTCGAGCCCGGGCACGACGCCGCTCGTGCTGATCGTCAGGTGGCGGGCCCCCATGCCGAAGCGCCGCGGGTCGGTCAGGGCGTCGGCGGCGGCCAGGACGCGTTCCGTGTTGAGCAGCGGCTCGCCCATGCCCATGAACACGACGTTGGTCAGGCGCCGCCCCTCGAGGGCCAGGCGACGCTGCCAGAAGCGCACCTGGTCCACGATCTCGGCCGTCTCCAGGTCGCGCGCGAAGCCCAGCTCGCCGGTGGCGCAGAAGGGGCAGCCGACGGCGCAGCCGGCCTGGCTGGAGATGCACACGGTGGCCCGCTCGCGACGGGCTCCCCGGGACGGGTAGCGCATGAGCACCGACTCCACGAGCCGGCCATCATCAAGGTGGTGGAGCGCCTTCTCGGTCAACCCGCCATCGGTCGGCTGGACGGTCGTGTCGCCCAAGGTATCCGGACGGAAGTCGGTCACAAGGGCCTCGCGCACGCCGCCCGGCAGGGTGTGAAGCGCCGTGGCCGAGGTCGCATGCTGGCCCCACAGCGCGTCCGCCACCTGGCGCGCGCGGTAGGCTCGCTCGCCGCGGTCGCCCATCCACGCCACGAGCTCCTCGGGCGTCAGCCCGCTGAGGCCCGGCCTGGTCACCGACTCCCCTCCCCGACAGGTCCCACGACCGTCCCGACGAGGCCCGGGTGGCCTCGCCGCAGTTCGGCGCCCGTCATCCGCCGCCCGCCTGCCAGTTGCACCCCCTCCAGCAGCAGCTGACCGTCGCCGACGACCAGGGCGAGCCCGGACCCGGATGCGACGAGCGCGCCCGGCCGCACGCCTCCGGTCGCGGCCGCAGGTCCAGGACGGGCCTGCCAGAGCACAAGACGGCCGACGGACGTGTCCACGAACGAGCCCGGCCACGGCTGGAACGCCCGTACCTGCCGTGCCAGCTCGGCCGCGGGGCGATCGACGTCGACGCGCCCGTCCAGCCGGTGGAACTGACGAGCCACCGACACCCCCTCGGGCGGCTGTGGTCGGGCCTGGGCCTCGCCGCGCAGCCACGGCCCCAGCCGGTCCAGCAGCAGCGCCGCCGCCATGGTCGCCAGCCGGGCCTCGAGCTCCGGGGTCGTCTCGTCAGCCGCGATGGCCGTCTCGCGCTGAGCCACGAGCGGGCCGGTGTCCAGGCCCGCGTCCATGCGCATCAGGCTGACCCCCGTCACCGGGTCGCCCGCGGCGATGGCCCGTGCGACCGGCGTCGCGCCACGCCAGCGCGGCAGCAGGGATGGGTGCAGGTTGAGGGCGCCGTGGCGCGGTGCGTCCACGACCGCCGCGGGCAGCAAGCGGCCGTAGTCGGCCAGGACGATGAGCTCGGCCGTCGCGGCCACGGCCGCGTCGCCGTGGATGGGCAGGCCGCGCGCGCCGGCCCGCTGGGCGACGGGCGTCTCCATCGGGAGCTGCTGCCGCCCGGCGGGCCGCGGCGGGGCGGTCACGACGGCCAGCAGCGTCGTCTCCGGGGCGTCCGCCAGCGCCTCCAGGATGGGCACGGCGAACGCGCCGCTGCCGAAGAAGACGGCCGGGACCGGCCGCCTCATTCGACCGCCGCGAGGGCCTCGGGATCGCCGGTCGCGGCGCCCGCCGCCGCCGCCGCCTCCTCCTCGGCCTCATCGGCCTCGCGCAGCCTGGCCGCCGGGATGAGGTCGGCCTCCGGCCCCAGGGCGTCCAGGTACAGCTCACCCTGGAGGTGGTCGAACTCGTGCTGCATGGCCCGGGCCAGGAGGCCCGTGCCGACGAGGCGCACCTTGCGGCCGTGGCGGTCCTGCGCCTCGATCACGGCGCGCTCCGCGCGCGTGCGATAGGCGTAGAAGCCGGGCACCGAGAGGCAGCCCTCGAGGTCGTGGTCCTCACCGCCACGGCTCACCAGCCGGGGGTTGACCAGTTCGTGCAGGTGACCTTCCACCTCGATCACGCAGACCTGCAGGACGACCCCCACCTGGTGGGCGGCGATGCCCACGCCGGGCGCGTCACGCATCGTGTCGACCATGTCATCGAGCAGGCGATGGAGCGTCTTGTCGAAGGTCCGCACGCGCTCCCCGCGGCGGCGGAGGCGGGCGTCGCCGAGCGTGACGATGGGTCGGATGGTCATCGGCGCGGAGTATACGGGCGGTCGCTCACAGGAGACTGTCGGGGTCGACATCCACGCTCCACGGGGCGCCGGGGTCCCCGCCCAGGGTCTGCCCGGGGTCCGTCCCCCTGAGCGCGAGCTGGAAGCGCCACCGTCCGGCCCGTCGGGCCAGGTAGGCCGGCGCCGGCCCCAGCACGATCGTGTCGCTCGCCGCCTCCGCCGCACGCACGCGAAGCGCGGCCGCCAGGCGGCGGGCCTCGGTCTCCGCCGCGTCACGGTCGGCGAGGGCGACGGTGAGCTTGATGACCCGGCCGAAGGGCGGCGCCCCGAAGAGGCGGCGCTGGTCCAGCTCGGCCGTGTAGAACGCCTCGGGGTCGCCGCCAGCCGCCGCCAGCATCGCCGGCTGGTCGGGCTGGTAGGTCTGGATGATCGCCCGGCCGGGCCGGTCGCCGCGGCCGGTGCGTCCCACGGCCTGGCGCAGGAGCTGGTAGGTCCGTTCCGCCGCCCGCTCGTCAGGCAGGTTGAGGGCCACGTCGGCGGACACGACGCCGACCAGGACCACACCGGGCACGTCGAGCCCCTTGGTGACCAGGCTGGTGCCGACCAGCACGTCCACCTCGCCGTCGGTGAAGGCGTCGAGGACGCGCTCCGCGGCCCCCTTGTGGCGCACCACATCGCGGTCCAGGCGGGCCACTCGCAGCGCCGGATACCGCTCCCGGACCTCGGCCTCCAGGCGCTCCGTGCCGGCCCCCAGGTAGCGGATGCGCGGCGAGGCGCAGGCCGGGCAGCGTCGCGCGAGAGGCGCCGTGGCGCCGCAGTGATGGCAGCGCAGGCTCCCACTCGCCGCGTGGTAGACCAGCGGTCGCTGGCAGTCAGGGCACACCTGCACGTAGCCGCAGTCGCGGCAGAGCACCACAGACGCGCTGCCGCGGCGGTTGAGGACCAGGATGGCCTGTTCGCCGTCGACCGGATGGAGGTCGTCCAGGGCGGCCGCGAGGGCCGTGCTGAGCAGGGTCCGGTT
>CAZFGT010000005.1:0-96766 GCA_964518505.1 uncultured Anaerolineaceae bacterium
TTCATAGTTCATCGCCGGGCATCGTAGCATCGGCACCATGCAATCCCACCGACCATGACCAGGCGACAACGCATCGGCATCCTGACCGGCGGCGGCGACGTCCCCGGCCTCAACGCGGTCATCAAGAGCGTCACCTTCCGGGCCACGGACATGGGCCACGAGGTGGTCGGCCTGCGCCGCGGCTGGCAGGGTCTGACCCACGTCCGGCCCAACGGCCCGCGGGAGCACGACTACGCCATCCCGCTCGACCGGACCATCACGCGGGCCATCGACCGCACCGGCGGCACGATGCTCCACACGTCGCGCACCAACCCGACGCGCATGCGGCGCGAGGCCCTGCCGCCCTGGCTCACGGGCGCGCAGCGCAAGGCGCTGGCCACCGGCCCCGAGACGTATGACCTGACGCCGCTCGTGCTCGAGCACATCGCCCAGCTGGGCCTTGACTGCCTGGTGGCGATCGGCGGCGACGACACCCTGAGCTACGCCGCGCGGCTGCACGCCGAGGGCGTGCCGCTGCTGGCCATCCCCAAGACGATGGACAACGACGTGCCCGGCACGGAGTACTGCATCGGCTTCTCCACCGCCGTGACGCGCGGCAAGGAGCTCATCAACCGGCAGCGCACCACGCTGGGCTCGCACGAGCGGATCGGCGTGTTCCGCATCTTCGGCCGCGATGCCGGCTTCACCGCGCTGTACACGGCCTTCGTGACCTCCGCCCGGTGCCTCATCCCCGAGGCGCCCTTCGACCTGGACCGCCTGTGCCAGATCCTGGTGGAGGACCGCAAGGGCAACCCCAGCGGCTACGCCTTCGTCATCGCCGCGGAAGGGGCCACCTGGACCGGCGGCGCGCTGGAGGAGCTGGGGCCGGCCGACGCCTTCGGCCATCGGCACAAGGCCAGCGTGGCCGAGGTGCTGGCGGCCGAGATCCGCGGCCGCACCGGCGTGGAGACGGTCGCCAGCGAGCTGACCTACGACCTCCGCAGCGGCGAGCCTGACTCGCTCGACCAGCTGGTCGCGATGACCTTCGCCAACACCGCCATGGACCTCCTGGCGGACGGCACGACCGGCCGCATGATGGCCGTCCGCGAGGGCCGCTACTCGACCGCTCCCCTGCCCGGCCCCGACGAGCACGCTCGACGCGTGAACGTCGAAGTCCAGTACAACGCCGAGCGTTTTCGGCCGCGATATGACGCGCTCATGGGCCGGCCCCTGTTGCTAGGTCTGCCGCTCGCCGGGTAGGACCCATCGGCGACGCGGCCAGGCGGTCCGTCCAGCGGGCCAGCCCCAGGAACGCCACCGCCACGAGACCGAGGAGGGCGGCGCAGCCGAGCCAAAGGCCCGTGGCCCGCCCCGTGTCGAGGATGTAGCCGGCGATCGGCGGCCCCAGCCCCGAGCCGAGGCCGGAGGCGGCAAGGGCCAGCCCCTGGAACACGCCGCGGCGGTGGGCCGGCGCCAGGTCCGACACGAACGCAGGCACGATGGGCATCAGGATCAGTTCGCCGAGCGTGACCAGCACGATCGTGGTCGCCAGGCCCGCCACCGCCACGACTGAGGACAGGAAGGCGACCAGGCCCAGCCCGGCCATGTACAGCACCAGCGACAGGGCGATCAGACGGGGCTTGGAGCGGCCCTCGAACGCTCTCGAGACACGCATCTGGAAGACCACGATGAGCAGGCCGTTGAGGCCGAACAGCAGCCCCCACAGCGGGATCGGCAGGCCGAGGGCCCCGGCGGCGTAGATCGGCAGCGTCGTCACCCACAGGAAGGCGAGCGCCTGGGCGAGGCCTAGCAGGGGCAGGAAGGCGATGAAGACCCGCAGGCGGGCTGGATCGATCGCCTCGTCCGATTCACCCGCCTGGGCCGGCGGGCCGCCACCGTCGAACGACGCCACGACGGGCATGCCGATCGACCCGCCCGTGACCGGGACCGCGGTCGTACCACTCCTCGCCGGCCGTGTCTCGGGCAGCCAGCGCCCGGCGATGACCACATACGCCCCGATGAGGAGCCCGCTGACGGCGAACAGCAGGGGGTAACCCAGGGTGGACAGGCCGGCCCCGATGACCGGCCCTGCGATCCAGCCGACGGCATTGGCCACGGCCAGCAGCCCGAAGACCCGCGGCCGGCGCTCCTCCTCGACCGTGTCGGCCACGGCTGCCCGCGCCGCCGGCACGAAGGCCGGGTCGATGCACCCCAGGAGGAGCATCACCACCCCGATCTGCCATGCCTGGGTGACGAAAGCCATGGAGGACACGAGCACGGCCGAGCAGGCGACCGAGCCGATGAGGACCGGGCGACGGCCGATCCGGTCGGCCAGCCAGCCGCCCACGATGCCCGAGACGATCGAGCACAGTGAGTAGGCCGCGAGCACAAGCCCTGCCTCCGCGGCGCTCGCCCCGAGCGTCTGGACGAGGTAGATCGTCAGGAACGGGAAGAAGAGACTGAAGCCGAAGCTCGCGACGAGATCGCCCGTGGCGAGCACGAGGACCACGCGCGGGTACTCACCCCTCAACGCCAGGAGGCCGCGAAATGGCCGCCGGCGGCCCAACGGCGCTCCGTTTCCCGCAGACACCCACTATGGTCCCACGCGGCGCCGCTCCCGGTGGGGCGACCCCTGGACGCCCGCTACCTCGCGGGTCGGCGGGACGGCCTGGGCGTGGGGTCGCTGGTGCGGGTGATGCTGGCCGGCACCTGAGCGGCACGCGCGTGCTGGTTGCGCATGGCGTCGGCCATGGCCGTCTCGTCGCGTGAATCCAGGCCGGCGATAGCCCCATCGACGTCTTCCGCTGACCGGTTCTGGCTGAGCTTGAACTTGCCCTCCAGGCGCGTGATGAACAGTTCGACCCCCACGATCGCCCGCAGCTGGCCGGCGATGTAGGCGGCCGGCGCGTCGTCGAAAGACCAGCGTTCGGGCCAGCCCGCCTCGTGGCGGTCCGTCAGGCGGCGGACCAGCGCCTCCACCCAGACCGGGTCGTCGTGGATCACCAGGCGGCCGTAGACGTGGGCGGTGACGTAGTTCCACGTCGGCACCACGCGGCCATGCTCGCGCGTCGTGGCGTACCAGGCGGGGCTGATGTACGCGTCGGGGCCGCGGACGATGACCAGCGCCTCCCCGAGGGCCGGCTCGCGCCACTGGTCGTTATTGCGCGCCACGTGGCCCAGCAGGACGCCGTGCTCGCCCGCATCCGGGCGGCTGCCGGGCGGGTCGTAGACGAAGGGCAGCATCGTGGCCAGCATGCCTCGCGCGGTGACGGTGATGAGGTCCGCCGCGCCGTGGCTGGCCAGCAGCTCCCGCACCTGGGCGTCGTCGGGCTTGAAGTGGGCCGGGATGTACATCAGCGTCGGGCGTCGGCCGCGACTTCGCGGTCCAGGAGCCGGGCGAAACGCTCGGCCTGGGAGAGGCTCGAGACCACCGCCGCCTCGCGCGTGTACTCCGCGAAGAGGTCGGCATCGATGTCGTCGGGGACGTCCGCCGTGAGCCAGCGGGCCTGCTTGGTGATCCCGTTGCCGCTCAGCAGGCCGCGGTGGTCATCCAGCAGGATGCCCTTGGGGAAGCCGAGATGGACGTGTTCGGGCTCGGGCATGATCCAGGCGAAGAAGACGGTCCTGCTTCGCCCGACCGGCACGTCGTAGCCGATGATGCGCCAGCCGGTCCGCACCCGTTCGAGGGCCTCCGGGACGGCCTCGCGGACGATGCGGCGCATCCGCTCGGCGAGCTCGGCCATGGGCGGTGGGTAGTCCCCCAGGAGCGCCTCCGGCGGGATCTGATCGATGACGCTGCCGGTCGGACTCATCGGCGGAAGGTAGCACCCGCCGTGTCGCAGGGTGTCAGGCACCGCGATCTTCAAACCTTTTCGCCGACCCTCCACTCATAGTGGGTGACGCGTCCCATGGAGGACGCGCGAAAGCAGGGAGCGAGAGGGTGGACCGGACGCTCATCGAGGCGGCACGGTCCGGGGACGAAGAGGCGTTCGCCTCGATCGCCCGTGGCTCGGCTGACCGGCTCTTCGCTGTTGCGCATCGGATCCTGCGCGACGTCGGACGGGCCGAGGACGCCGTGCAGCAGACCCTCGTCACGGCCTGGCGGCAGCTTCCGGAGCTCCGCGAGATCGATCGCTTCGAGGCCTGGATCCATCGGATCCTGGTCCATGCCTGTTATGCGGAAGCGAAGCGGGCCCGACGCTGGTCCGCCAACGTCCGGTTGCTGTCGGTCGACGGGCTGACGACACCGGATACGACCCTGAACGTCGCCACACGCGACGCCCTCGACCGCGGGTTCCGGCGCCTGCCGCCAGAGCAGCGGGCCGTCTTCGTCCTTCACCACTACCTCGGTTGGCCGCTTGGCGAGATCGCCGAAACGCTCGACGTTCCCCTGGGGACGGTCAAATCGAGACTCCATTACGCGACGTCGAGCCTGCGCGCGGCGCTCGAGGCCGACGCCCGGACATCGACACCAGCCTCGCGGGAGCGGATGGCATGACCACGAACGACTTCGATCGGACGGCACGGCTCTGGCTCGAGGACGGGCCCACGCAAATGTCCGATCGGGCGCTGACGGCCGCCCTCGACGAGATCCACGTCACCCCACAGCGCCGCGCCTGGTGGCCGGCGCGGAGGTTGCCCAAGATGAATACCCCTATCCGGTTCGCCACGGGGGCGGCCGCCCTGGCCGTCGTCGTGGTGGTCGCCCTCGCCATCGATGGCTTCAACCTCCTGCCAGGGAGCGGGATCGTCGGAGCATCGTCCTCGCCGCACCTTCCCACCGCCACGACGGCACCGGGATCGACCGCCACCCCGACAGGGGGCGTTGGCGTACTGACCGTTGGCGATACCGCCAGCCTGCTGGCGCCCGGCTTCTACGTCGCGGCGGACCCGTTCCTGGCGCGAGTCAGTTTCACGGTGCCGGCCGGTTGGGAAGGCAACATCGGGGGGCCGTACCTCGTAGCCCTGGATCAGCCCCAGGGTCCCGGCGCGGTTTCCTTCTCGATCCTCAACAAGGTGTACGCCGATCCGTGCCACTCCGAAAAAGGCTTCCTGGACCCGCTGCCGGGATCGTCGGTCGACGATCTGGCGACGGCGTTGGCGCACCTGCCTGGACTCACCGTCACGACGCCCACCGCCGTGACGATGGCCGGCCTCCAGGGTGAGCAGCTCACCCTGACCGCCCCGACCAGCTCGACCGACTGCACAGGTGGCGTCTCCCGGGTCTGGGCGCTCCCCTTGGGGGCGACCAATGACCTGACGCCTGGCGAGGTGGAGAAGCTCTGGATCCTGGATGACGGCGGCCAGCGGCTCGTCATCGACGCCCCACAGACACCAGGCGAGACCTCGGCGACCCTGGCCCAGGTCCAGGGCATCCTGGACTCCGTCGGGATCGGGGCAGGCGAAACAGGGGAATGGCCGGTCACCGTTCAGGGGGGCAGTGTCGTTGGCGATACCACCAGCACACTGGCGCCCGGCACCTACGTCGCGGCCGACCCCTTCCTGCTGCGCGTCACCTTCACCGTGCCTGCCGGCTGGCGGGGAAAGATCGGGGGCCCGTATGCCGTGTTCCTGGGGCAGGCCGCGGGTCCTGGCGCGGTGACCTTGGCGATCTTCGACAAGGTCTACGCCGACCCATGTCACGCCGACAAGGGCTTCCTGGACCCGCTGCCCGGGTCGTCCGTGGACGATCTGGCGACGGCGTTGGCGCGCCTGCCGGGGCTCACCGCCACGACCCCGACCGGCGTCACGTTGGGTGGCTATCAGGGCAAGCAGCTCACCCTGACGGCGGCGGCCAGTGCCACTGGCTGCACGGGGGGCGTCGAGCAGGTCTGGGAGCTTCCCTTGGGTGCGACCAACACCCTCACACCGGGCGAGATCGACAAGGTGTGGATCCTCGACGTCGGCGGCCAGCGGCTGGTGATCGACGCTCCGCAGATGCCGGGCCAGGCCAAGGCGACCACCGCCGAGGTCCAGACGATCCTGGATTCGATCGGGCTCGCACAGCTCAACTAGCCGCGACCCCGAAACCCACTTGAAGTCGGGCGCCACGCATGCGCCCAGAAGGGGATCACCATGACCTCGACCCACAAGCTCACCAGGCTGTCCCTGATCGCGGCCCTCCTGGTCGCTCTGTTCGCTGTCGCCCCGGCCGCCAGCGTGGCGGCGGAGGGACGACAGCTCACCGGGACGTTCTGCACGAACCCGCAAGCCCTCCCCAAGCCGGGTGCCTGCATGTCGCTGTCGTTCGGCGATGAGACGGTCACCGGGTACACCAACGCGCCGGATCGCGTCCTCACGATCAGGCCGGGGACCTACTGGCTGGCCGTGAACGACACCAGCACGGCCCACAACTTCTCGCTGCGGGCTCCGGACGGCACCGAGCAGGCCATCACGGGGGTCGTGGAGACGCCCGGATGGGTCACCGTCAAGGTGCACCTGGCGCACGGTACGTACGTGCTTTTCTGCGCCGCTGACGACCACGAACAGGACGGCATGTACGTCGACATCGAGGTCGGCGGCGTGGGCCAGGTGGAGTGAAAGCCGCCTAGCCCATCAACGCAGACCAACTAGGTCATAGCAAGCGCGGATGTGTGACGGGGCCCCTCGGCACGCGACCACCTCCAACGGACACCGATCCGGAGGATCGGCTACTCCCCGCAGTTGAGGGTGACGAACCGCGTTACGGGCGTCGTGTCGCCGGTTCGGACTGCGGCGATGACGCCGTCGATCGCGGCGCGGAAGCTGTCGGTCGCGAACTCGCCGCGGTAGAACTCCCAGTCGGGCATGCCGAGGATCACGGCGCGCGCGGTCTGCGCCTGTCCGGACGCGCCTGAGCTGGACGCCGCGAGCCAGGAGCGATCCCACGCGCAGGAGGCGACGAACTGGACCCACGTTCGTCCGCCGCCGGCCGAGTAGCTGCCGCTCTGGTCGGACGCGGTGAGATAGGGCGGCCAGGTCGACCCAGCCGGGAGCGGGACAGTCTTCTCGGCGGCTTCGATCTCCGCCTGGAAGGCCGCGGCGGACGCAAGGCCGTTGGGTGACTCCGTCGAGCGTAGGGCAGCCGATACGGCGAAGACGGCCGGCGCAGCGATCAGCAACCCGGCGACGGCAAGCCCGATCGACCGCGAGCGGATCTTGAAGGTCGACCGCTCACGCCGCGCGAGCCGAGCGTGGAGCCGGTCGTCGAGCGACGCCAGCTGCCGGGTGGTCATCGACACGGAAAGCGCAGCGCGCAGCGCGCCGTCAAGATCAGACGAGGTCATGGAGCGACTCCTTGAGGCGGATGAGACCGCGGTCGAGCAACTTCTGGGTCGCGCTCGCGCTCTTGCCGATGACCTGGGCGATCTCGCGGACCGTCAGGTCGCTCGTGTAGCGCAGGGCGATGGCATCGCGCTGGGGTCCTGGGAGCAAGGCAAGCGCCGCGCCCACTCGATCGGATCGTTCGGCGTCGAGCGTCTGCTCCTCGGGCGAGGGGGCCGTAGGCTCCGGGGCGGTGGAACGCCAACGGAACAGCGCAGCCGTTCGAGCGCGGCGGTCGGCGTCGATGGCCGCGTTTCGTGCAGTCCGCAGCAGCCAGCCGATGCCCGGCTCGCGCCCCGAGCGCAGCTCCACGAAGGCGCGCTCGAACGTCGTGGCGGCAAGGTCAAGGGCCCTGTCCTGATCGCGGCTGATCGCCCGCAGGTAGCGGAAGACCGCCTCGTGGTGAGCGACATAGAGCGCCTCGAACGCTGCGCTGCTCCTGGCGCATCCGGATCCGCGCTCAAGTTCGACTGCGGCTGCTTCGGTGCTCACGTCAAGAAGACGCGCGACCCCCGCGGTTTCGGACAAGCCAGTGGCAGTCACTGATGGACCCGAGCGCAGTATCCGCCACGACGCGTCAGCTCACGAGGCGGACCGAGCGATGGGCCCGCGGGCCCGGCAGCGGAGAGAGCTGAGGATTGGCGCGCCCGGCGGGACTCGAACCCACGACCTTTAGGTCCGCAACCTAACGCTCTATCCACTGAGCTACGGGCGCGCGCGGTGCGGAAGGGCTGAAGGGAGATGGCGGAGAGGGAGGGATTCGAACCCTCGGAGCAGGTTGCCCCACTCAACGGTTTAGCAAACCGCCGCACTAGGCCTCTATGCGACCTCTCCCTGGGCCCGAACGCGCCGGGATGATAGCACGCGACCCCCCTCCGACCGGTGCAGCCGAGCTCCCCGTCACTGGATGAACACCCCATGTTCGCAACGGGGACGATGGGCCGGATCGGGGTCCGTGTTGGGGCTGTCCGGGCCGCATGTTCCTCTTGTTGAACACGGGATGTTCGCGGTGGTGAGGGAGAGGCTGCCGCGTCCTCGTAGGCAACATCGGATGTTCAACGGCGCCCTGGGGAACCCCGCGTCACGCCCTGGGACGGGAACTCCCACGCGGCACCCCAACCCCGCCGATTGACGCCCGAGCGGCGCTCGATTACCGTTCGGGAGCCATGCACCCCACCTGGTACTTTCTCGGCCCGGCACGCTAGACCGCGGGTGACCCGCGGGACGGGTCGTGTCGGGCGAGCAGAGGTCTCGGACCTCTGCTTTTTTGTTCCCCGGAACGGAAATCAACCTCACGCCAAGGGGCGAGCGATGTTCATCGTCATGTCGGCCCACGCGACGACCGAAGAGATCAACACGGTGAAGAGCCTCATCCTGGCCGAGGGGATGCAGCCGCACGAGAGCGTGGGCTCGGAGCGCGTGGTCATCGCGCTCGTGGGCGACGACATCGGCGCCCAGCGCGACCGGCTGGTGGGCCGCTTCTCGCAGCTGCCCGGGGTGGAGGCGGTCACGCCCATCACGCGGCCCTTCAAGCTCGCCAGCCGCGAGTTCCATGCCGACGACACGGTCATCCGCGTGGGCCCTGCGACGATCGGCGACGGCTCCCTGACGATCATGGCCGGCCCCTGCTCGGTGGAGAGCCGCGAGGTCGCCCTGGAGACGGCCGAGGCGGTCAAGGCGGCCGGCGCGACGATCCTGCGGGGCGGGGCCTTCAAGCCGCGCACCAGCCCCTACTCCTTCCAGGGCCTCGGCGTGGAGGCCCTGCGCTACCTGGCCGAGGCGCGCGAGGCGACCGGGCTGCCGGTCATCACCGAGGTCATGGAGCCGAGCCAGGTGGAGGTCGTCAACCGCTACGCCGACATCCTCCAGATCGGCACGCGCAGCATGCAGAACTACTCGCTGCTCACGGCGGTCGGGCGGGTCGCCAAGCCGGTCATGCTCAAGCGCGGCTTCGGCGCGACGATCGAAGAGTGGCTGATGTCGGCCGAGTACATCATCAGCAGCGGCAACCCCAACGTCATCCTGTGCGAACGTGGCATCCGCACCTTCGAGACGTACACGCGCAACACGATGGACCTCTCGGCCGTGCCGCTGCTGCACCACCTGACCCACCTGCCGGTGATCGTCGACCCGTCCCACGCCACGGGCAAGAGCTGGCTGGTCAAGCCGCTGGCGATCGCCGGGGTCGCCATCGGGGCGGACGGCGTCATGGTGGAGGTCCACCCGCGACCCGAAGAGGCCC
Organism: uncultured Anaerolineaceae bacterium; assembly: GCA_964518505.1. GTDB lineage: Bacteria > Chloroflexota > Limnocylindria > Limnocylindrales > CSP1-4 > DASPUH01. Next base: position 9,524 of record CAZFGT010000005.1, read on the forward strand.
TCTCCGATGGTGAGCAGTCGCTGACCTTCGACGGGTTCCGCGACCTGATGGCCGCGGTCGTGCCGCTCCACGAGCAGATCAGCCGCCTGCCGCGCGATCCGCTGCTCACGGGCTCAGCGCTCGCGATCGGCGGGGCGTCCAAGCATTGAGCGGTTCGAAACGATGACCGCGACCACGACCCACCCGACCGACCTGGCCACCGTGCCCCGGGCGACCCGCCTGCGCGGCCGCCTGCGCATGCCACCCGACAAGTCGATCTCCCACCGCGCCCTGCTCCTGGCCGCCATGGCCACGGGGACCTCGCGCATCGCCAACGCCTCGGGTGCCCTGGATCCACGCAGCACCGCGGCCTGCCTGCGCGCGCTGGGCGTGACCATCGAGGGCGAGGAGCAAGACGGCGCCGTCGACTGGCGGATCACCTCACCGGGTCGCGCGGCGTGGCGGACGCCGGACGGGCCGCTCGACTGCGGCAATTCGGGCACGACGATGCGCCTGCTGACCGGGCTGCTGGGCGGCACGGCGCTGGACGCGACCCTGGACGGCGACGCCTCGCTGCGCGGCCGGCCCATGCGGCGCGTGGCAGAGCCCCTGCGCGCGATGGGCGCCACGGTCGACGGCGCGGGCGACGCGACGCTGCCGCCGCTGCGGGTGGTGGGCCGCACGCCGCTCCGGTCGATCGACTGGACGACGGCGGTCCCCAGCGCCCAGGTGAAGTCGGCGATCCTGCTGGCCGGTCTGGCGGCGGGCGGAGTCACGTCCGTGACCGAGGCGACGGCCACGCGCGACCACACCGAGCGGATGCTGCGCGCCCGCGGCGTGCAGGTCCGGTCCGAGGCCGTGGCAGGAGCCACGGGCGACGGGGCCCAGCGGGTGTCCATCGCCGGCGGGCAGACCGTCCGCCCGCTCGACCAGACGGTCCCCGGCGACATCTCCGCGGCCGCCTTCTGGCTCGTGGCGGGCGCGGTCCATCCGGACGCCGAACTGGTGCTCGAAGGGGTCGGCGTCAACCCCACTCGGCGGGCCGTCATCGACCTCCTGCGGGCGATGGGCGCCTCGATCACCGAGAGCGCATCTGGCGGCGTCGAGACGGGCGAACCCACGGCCACCCTGACCGTGCGGAGCAGCGACCTGGCGGCGATCGACGCGTCGGCGGGTGACGTGGCCCGCTGCATCGACGAGGTCCCCGTGCTCGCCCTGGCCGCGGCCTGTGCGCGCGGCCCCTCCAGGTTCAGCGGCGCGGGCGAGCTGCGCCACAAGGAGAGCGACCGGCTCGTCGGCATCATGGAGGGGTTGTGCGCCCTGGGGGCCGACGTGACCCTGGACGGCGACGACCTGGTGGTCCAGGGCGGAGCCGGACGGACGGCCTTCGGGCTCCGCGGAGCCACCGTGCAGAGCCTCGCCGATCACCGTTTGGCCATGACGTTCGCGGTCGCCGGCCTGGTGGCCTCAGGCACGACAGCCATCGACGCCGCGTCAAGCGCGGCGATCTCATATCCCGGCTTCTTCTCCGACCTGGAAAGGTTGCGCGCATGAGCAAGCGAGTCGTCCTCATCGGCCACCCCGTCGCCCATTCGCTGTCCGCGACGATGCAGCAGGCCGCGTTCGACGCGGCCGGTCTCGACGTGCAGTACGAGCTGCTCGACCGCACGCCGCTCCAGCTGGCGGCCGCGGTGGAGGAGTTGCGTGACGAGGCGTACCTGGGGGCCAACGTGACGATCCCCCACAAGGAACGCGTCGCTCCGCTCATGGATCGTGTCGCGGAGGAAGCCCAGGCCACCGGCGCGGTCAACACCGTGACGCGCGAGGGCAGGCGGCTGATCGGCCACAACACGGACGTGGGCGCCTTCCGCGTCGCACTCGACGCCCTGGTGGGCCGCCAGAAGATGCCGCGTACGGCCGTCGTGCTCGGCGCCGGCGGCGGCGCGCGGGCGGTGGTCCACGGCCTCATCACCGAGGGCTTCCAGCGGATCATCGTCTTCAATCGCCACCTCCACCGGGCGGAGAACCTGGTCCGCTTCTTCGGGCGGTCGGCGGCGCACATGGAGTTGAAGGCGATGCCCTGGCACGAGTCGGTCATCGAGGCCGAGCTGGCCAAGGCCAAGGTGCTCGTCAACGCCTCCGCGGTGGGCCTTGGCACGGACGTCTCGCCCATCCCGGCCGAGCTGCTGCCGCCGGAGATGCTGGTCCTTGACCTCATCTACACGCCGCGCGAGACCCGCCTGCTGCGCGATGCCAAGGCTGCCGGAGCCGCCGCGACGATGAACGGCGAACTGATGCTGCTGCACCAGGGCGCGGCCGCTTTCAAGCTGTGGACGGGGCAGGAGCCGCCCCTTGACCTGATGCGCGAGCGGCTGGACGAGGCCGAGCGCTCGCCGGCCGCATGACCTTCCGCTTCCTGACCGCGGGGGAGTCGCACGGCCAGGCGCTGGGGGTGATCCTGGAGGGCCTGCCGGCGGGCGTGCCGGTGAGCGCCGACGTGATCGCGGCTGACCTCGCGCGCCGCCAGCGCGGCCACGGCCGGGGCGCCCGCATGACCATCGAACAGGACCGCGCCACCATCCTGTCGGGCGTGCGCCACGGCCGGACGCTTGGTTCGCCCATCCTCCTGGAGGTCGCCAACCGCGACTGGGCCAACTGGACCCGCGTGATGCAGGTCGAGCGCCTGAGCGACGAGGAGGCCGCCGAGTTGGTGGCCCTGGCCGCCGGCGGCGACAAGCGGGCGCGCCCGGTGACGCGGGTGCGGCCCGGCCACGCCGACCTGGCGGGCGCCGTGAAGTACGACTTCGATGACGTGCGCGACGTCCTGGAGCGCGCCTCCGCCCGGGAGACCACGATGCGCGTCGCCGCGGGGGCCGTCTGCCGCGCCTTCCTCGGCGAGCTTGGCATCGACGTCTGGAGTCACACCGTGGCGGTCGGCGACGTGGCCGCCGACCCCCAGGCGAGGCCGCGCTCCCGCGCAGAGGCGGAGGCGAGCCCCTTGCGCTGCCTGGACGCCGCCGCCGAGACGCGCATGGTGGCCGCCATCGACGAAGCGCGGTCCGCGGGTGACACGCTGGGCGGGGTCTTCGAGGTGGTGGCCACGGGTGTGCCGCTCGGCCTGGGCAGCCACGTGCAGTGGGACCGCCGTCTCGATGGGGCGCTCGCGCAGGCGATCGTCTCCATCAACGCCGTCAAGGGCGTGGAGTTCGGCCTGGGCTTCGAGCAGACCCGGCGCCGTGGGTCGGCCGTGCACGACGTCATCACCGGGCGCACGGACGGGCGGTGGAACCACGGCACCAACAACGCCGGCGGCCTCACCGGCGGCATCAGCAACGGCGAGCCGCTCGTCGTGCGAGGCGCGGTCAAGCCGATCTCCACGCTGGCCCGCCCCCTCCCCTCCGCCGACCTCCTGACCGGCCTGCCGGTCGACGTGGCCCACTACGAGCGAAGCGACATCAGCGTGGTGCCTGCGGCCGGGGTCATCGGCGAGGCCATGGTGCTGCTGACCCTGACCCGCTTCATGCTCGAGAAGACCGGCGGCGACTCGCTGGCCGAGGTGCGTGACAACCTGGCCCGCTTCCAGGCCCGCGCCGCCGCCGCCACCGCGTCCGTACCCGGCGCCGAACCCGAGGCCGGCTCGGGCGGCGACGACTGAGGACGCCGCGATGGAGTTGGTCCTCATCGGCCTGCCCGGCAGCGGCAAGAGCGCCGTGGGCCGACGCCTCGCGCAGGCCCACCACGCCGAGTTCATCGATCTGGACGCGGCCATCGAGACGCTGGCCGGCGCGCCGCCGGCGGTCATCTTCGAGCGTGAGGGCGAGGCTGCCTTCCGGGCCCACGAGGCGGCCGCCATCGAGGCCCTGGGTGAACCCGATCGCGGCCACCCGCTGAAACGGGTCATCGCCACGGGGGGCGGCGCGGTCGTCGCGCCACGCAACCGGTGGCGGCTCTTCCGCGACCGCCGCGTGGTCTGGCTGGACGCCCCCGACGAGGTCCTGGTGCGCCGCCTGGAACGAAGTCCCACGCCACGGCCGCTCCTCGCCGGCCGCGATCCGGTGCGTGCCCTGGAGGGGCTGCGGACGGCGCGCCTGCGGTTCTACGCCGCGGCGCCACGGGTCGACGCGATCGGCCGCCCCGACGAGGTCGCGCCACGGGTCGAACGGTCGTTGCGTGGGGCCGCGCCCTCGCTCACGTTGCTCGACGCCGAGACGCGCGTCGGCGAGCTGGTGCTTGGCCTGGACATGGCCGGCGAGGCCGTGGCGCGCGTCCTCGACGACCTGGGCGCCACCCGAGTCGCGGTGGTCTCTGAGCCCGCCGCGTGGCGCCTCCACGGGGAGCGGCTGGCGGCCCGCCTGGCGGCGCCCGGCCGCCTCGTCGAGCCGCTGCTCCTGCCGCGCGGGGAGCGTGCCAAGTCGTTCGCGGCCCTGGAACGGGCAGTCCGCGAGCTGGCCCGCCGGCATCACGAACGGACCGACCCGCTGGTCACCATCGGCGGCGGGGCGGTCGGCGACACCGGCGGCCTCGTGGCCGCCCTGTACGTGCGCGGCGTGCCTCTGATCCAGGTGCCCACGACCCTCCTGGGCCAGATCGACTCGTCCATCGGGGGCAAGACCGCCATCGACATCCCGGAGGGCAAGAACCTGGTGGGCGCCTTCCATCAGCCGCGGGCCATCGTGCTCGACGTGGGGCTGCTGGCGACCCTGCCGCCGCGCCAGCGCCGCGCGGCCCTCGGCGAGGCGGTCAAGATGGCGGCCCTTGGCGATGAGGCGCTCTTCGACCTGCTCGAGCGCGACGGGCGCGCCCTCGCCGCCGGCAGCCCACGAGCCGTCGAGTCGGGCGCCCTGGCCGAGCTGGTGGAGCGCTGCGCCTGGGCCAAGGTGGAGGTCGTGCTGGCCGACGAGCGCGAGGCGGACCGGCGCATGGCCCTCAACCTGGGCCATTCCATCGGCCACGCCCTGGAGGGCGCCAGCGGCTATCACGGCCTCCTGCACGGCGAGGCGGTGGCCCTTGGCCTGCGCGGCGCAGTGGCGGTCGGCCTGGCGCTTGGCGTGACGCCGGCGGCGCGCGGCCAGCGCATCCTCGCCCTGCTCGATCACCTTGGCCTTGGCATGGCCGCGCCGTCTGTTCCGGCGGCAGAGGTGCGCGTCCGCCTGGCCAGCGACAAGAAGGTGGCCGGCGGACGCCTGCGCTGGGTCCTGCCCACAGCGACCGGCATCGCGGTCCGCGCCGATGTGCCGGACGCGGCCGTGGACGCGGGCCTCGCGGCGGCGCTGCGGGGTGCCGCCTGATGCGCGTCCTCGTGCTCGACGGCCCCAACCTGGACCTGCTCGGCGAGCGGGAGCCGGAGATCTACGGCCGTGACACGCTGGCGATGATCCACCAGCGAACCCGCGCCCACGCCATGGGGCTGGGCCTGGAGGTGGCCTTCTTCCAGTCGAACCACGAGGGCGCCCTGATCGACCGCCTGCACCTGAAGGATTTTGACGCGGCCATCGTCAACGCCGGCGGCCTGACCCACACGTCGGTGTCGCTGCGTGACGCCCTGCTTGGCGTGGCGCGGCCGTTCGTGGAGGTGCACCTCACCGACCCGGCCACCCGCGAGTCGTTCCGGCGCGTCAATTTCCTGCACGACATCGCTGTCGCCTCGATCGTCGGCCACGGGCCGCGCGGGTACCTGGAGGCGCTGGACCTGCTCGCCGCGCGGGAGGCCTGACGTGCCACGGGTACGGCCGGGCGAGACGGTCGAGATGCGCCGCCTGCGGCGCCGCATCGACGCGCTGGACCGGCGCATCGTGGAGCTGCTCAACGAACGGGCCCGCCTCGGCGTGGCCATGGGCGAGGCCAAGCTGGAGGCCGGGAAGGCCGTCGTCGACCGGGAACGCGAGCGCGAGGTCCTGCTGCGGGTCGCCACGACCAATGAGGGGCCGTTGCTCCAGGCCGACCTCATCGCCGTCTACCGCCGCGTGATCGAGGCGACGCGCCACCTGGAACGGTCCGCCCGCAGGGACCGTGGCAGTGCCCCTCGCCGGGCCGATCGCCTCGACCCGGAGCCCTGACCGACCGTGATCGACCGGCTCGCCGACCGGGCCCTCAACCGGACGGTCGGGCGGGCGCTCCCTCCGGTGCGGGCAGACGTGGCCGCGTTCCACGTGTCGATCCCGGTCGTGGACCTGCTGGTGGGGACGCTCCTCTTCAGACGTTCGCTCGACCGCGCCCTGCGCCACGGCCACGTGGACCTGCCGCGGGCACGCGCCGGCGGCCTTGACCTGGCGGGCTTCACCATCGCCACGCGGTTCCCCGACGAGCTCGGGCTGCTCTCCACACCGCATTTCGCCGCCCTTGGCCTGGCGCCGCGGGGCCGCCGGCCGATCGACCTGGTGGAGGCATTCGTGCGCCGCCTGGAGGGCTGGGCCGCGGCATCGGGCGGGCGGCTCGTGCTGGCGCGGACACCGGCGGATCTGGACGACGTGGGCCGCGACGGCGCCCTGCGGGCCTTCATCGGTGTGCAGGGCGGCCAGGCGGTCGGCGGCGACCTGCGCAACGTGGCGCGCCTGCGTGCGCTGGGAGTGCGCATGCTGGGGCTGGCCCACGTGATGGATTCGGACCTGGCCGGCTCCGGATCGGGGAGCGGCGCCGGCGGCCTGACCGGGTTCGGGCGCGAGGCGATCGCCGAATGCGAGGCCCAGGGCATCCTGGTCGACCTCGCGCACGCCTCGCCGGCCACGATCCGCGAGGCGGTCCCGCTGCTGCGGCGGCCGTTCCTGATCAGCCACACCGGCTTCACCGCCGTCTCCGGCGGGGCCAGCCGTTGGCGCCGCTACAGTCCGGCGACGCGCAACATCGCCGATGACGAGGCTCGCCTGGTGGCCGCGGCGGGCGGCCTCATCGGTGTGACGCTCGCCACGCCGCTGATCGGCGGCGCGACCGCCGACGCGGCGGTGCGGAGCTTCGAGCACGCGCTCGAGCTGGCCGGCCCGGATCAGGTCGCCCTTGGCTCGGACTTTGACGGCGCCCTGCCGATGCCGTTCGACGTGCGCGGGCTGCCGTCGCTGACGCAGGCGTTGCTGGATGCCGGCCTGGGCCGGGAGGTCGTGGTCGCCGTGATGGGCGGCAACGCGCTACGGGTGCTGCGCGCCTGACCAGCGACCGGCGCGGGCGAGCTGCCCCACGAGCCGCGCCATGCGCGCCACGTCGCGACCGTCCGGCCCCAGGGCATCGACCAGCGCGGAGGCCACGATGACGCCGTCCGCCGAGCGGGCCAGCCGCCGCACATGCGCCGGCCGCGACACGCCGAACCCGACGGCCACCGGCCCGCGGGCCACGGCCCGGACCTGGGCCAGGAAGTGCGTCACTTCGCGCGGGAGCTGGCTGCGGGCGCCGGTGACCCCGACCAGCGAGACCGTGTACAGGAAGCCGCCCGTGCTGGCGGCGATCATCGCCCGGCGGGTCGGGGACGTCGTCGGCGTGACGAGGTAGACGAGCGCCAGGCCCGCCTCGCGGGCCGCTGCCTCCACGGGCGCACCCTCGTCCGGCGTGAGGTCGGCCAGGATGACGCCGCTCGCCCCGGCCGCCGCGAGCCGGACGAGCCGGCCGACCGGGTCGCCGTTGCCGAGCGCCTGGTTGACGTACGCCATCGGCACCACCGGCGCGGCCGGCCGCGCCTCGTGGATCGCCCGCAGCAGGTCCAGCGAGCGGTCGAACGTGGCCCCGTTGCGCAGCGCCACGGCCGAGGCGCGCTGCAGGGTGGTGCCATCGGCCAGGGGGTCGCTGTAGGGCAGCCCCACCTCCAGGACATCCGCGCCGGCATCGATCGCGGCGAGGGCGGCGGTGAGGCTCGTCGCCGCGTCGGGGTACCCGGCCACGACGTAGGGCACGAGCGCGACGCGGCGGTCGCGGGCCGCCCGGGCGAACGCGGCGTGGAGGCGGGCGGCACCGGGCGTGCCGTCGGTCCCGCGCGGTAGAGCCGGCCGGTCGCCGGCGGTTCGGACCGGGGCGGCGGCCGTCGTCATGCCGTGGCCGCCTCGTCGCCGTCGAGGACGCCGAGGTCCTTGTCGCCGCGGCCGGAGAGACCAAGCAGCACGACCGCGCCGTCGGCGAGCGGCGGGTGACCACCGCCACCGGACAGCAGGTGGGGCAGGGCGGCGATGGCGTGGGCCGGCTCGAGGGCCGGGATGATGCCCTCCGTGCGGGTCAGCAGGCGCAGGCCGTCGACGGCCTCCGTGTCGGTGGCTGCCAGCACCTCCAGCCGCCCGGCCGCGTAGAGCGCCGAGAGCTGCGGCCCGATCCCGGGGTAGTCGAGCCCCGCGCTGAGCGACACGGCCTCCACCACCTGGCCGTCGGCGTCCTGGAGCATGTACGAACGTGAGCCGTGCAGGATGCCCGGCGTCCCGCCGGCGAGGGCCGCCGCGTGGCGCCCCGTGGCCAGGCCTTCCCCGGCGGCCTCGACGCCGACCAGGCGGACCGTGGGCTCGCCGATGAAGCGCGACAGGAGGCCCAGTGCGTTGGAGCCGCCGCCCAGGCAGGCCATCGCCACGTCCGGCAGCCGGCCCTCCACCGCCAGCAGCTGCAATGCGGCCTCGTCGCCGATGCGGCGCTGGAGGTCCCGCACGATCAGGGGGTACGGGTGCGGCCCGACCGCCGAGCCGAGCACGTAGTGGGTCGTGGCCACGTTCGTGACCCAGTCGCGCATCGCGTCGTTGACCGCGTCCTTGAGCGTGGCGCTGCCGCTCGTGACCGGCACGACCTCCGCGCCCAGGGCCCGCATGCGCAGCACGTTGGGCGCCTGGCGGCGGATGTCCTCGGCACCCATGTAGACGACGCACGGCAGGTCAAGCAGGGCGCAGGCGGTGGCCGTCGCCACCCCGTGCTGCCCGGCTCCCGTCTCGGCGATGACGCGGGTCTTGCCGAGGCGCCGGGTGAGCAGGGCCTGGCCGAGGGCGTTGTTGATCTTGTGGGCGCCCGTGTGGTTGAGATCCTCGCGCTTGAGCCACAGGTGGAAGGCGCCCTCGTCCCGGCCGGCCTGGCGGGCCACGGCGGCGGCCAGGCGGTCCGCCCGGTAGAGCGCCGACGGACGGCCGACGTACCGCCACCCCAGCTCGCGCAGCTGGGCCCAGTAGCGCGGGTCGACCCGGATGTCCGCCCAGGCCGTCTCGAGCTGCTCGAGGGCCGCGACAAGGGTCTCGGGCACGTAGCGGCCGCCGAAGGCGCGGTCCGTGCCCCAGCGGCCGCGCGCGTCGACCTCCAGCAGGCCCGTCGCGACGGGGGTCGGGCGGGCGGCGACCGTGGGGCGATCGAAGCGGGCGGCGCGGGCACGCTTGACGAAGAGCGCCACCTTGAACGGGTCCTTGCGCGGGCGCTGCCCGGCCCGACGCGGCAGGTCGGTGCCGGAGGCGACATCGACGCCGGTGGCCGGCACGGCCAGCACCGCCTCGCCGACCGTGGCCGGTTCGAGGCCGCCGGCGAGGATGACCGGCACCTCACGGGCCACGGCCGCGGCGACCGCTCGATCCACCGCCACACCCGTGCCGCCGGCGTGCGGCCCACCGGCGGTGTCCAGAAGGACGCGCTCCACCGGCGCGGCCGCCAGCCAGGTCCGGATGCCGGCGACGATGCCCGGGACGGCCGCCAAGGCGTCGGTCCGCCCCTTCGTCGCGTCTTCCCGGGCGCGCTCGAGGTGGACCGTCTTCCACACCGGCCGCCTCACGGTCGCCACGACCTCCCCCGGCTCATTCCCGGAGCACTGCACGACGTCGGGATCGAGCGCCTGGACGATGGCCGCCAACTGGGCCGCTGAGGCCTCGGCGGTGACGGCCACGAGGCGCGGGGTCGGACCGGCGCGTGAGGCGCGCAGCAGGTCGGCGAGGACCGCGGCCTCCCGCAACTCGAGGCAGCGCGGCGTGCCGGGCACGACGTTCAGCCCGACGGCATCGGCCCCGGCCCGCACGGCGGCCAGCAGCCCTGCCTGGTCGGTGACGCCGCAGATCTTGACCAGCGGCGCGCCCGCGGCGGCGGCCGGGTCGTCGGGCACCGCGCCCGCCTCGACCAGGGCGCGGACCATCGCCTCAGGGTGGGTCGCCCGCATGAGCGCCTCGCCCACCAGCGCGGCGTCGACGCCCAGGGCGCGCAGGTCGCGCACAGCAGCCGCCTCGCGGATCCCCGACTCGGCCACCACGACCCGGTCGGCGGGCACCCGGTCGACCAGCGCGAGCACCCGGACGGGGTCGACCGCCAGGATCCGCAGGTCGCGTGCGTTGAGCCCGATGACCCGTGCCGCCGTGCCAAGGGTCCGATCCAGCTCCCGCTCGTCGTGGGCCTCGACGAGTGGCTCCAGACCCAGGTCCAGGGCCTGCCGGACCAGGCTGGCGAGCCGGGCCGCGGGGTGCAGCGCGGCCAGCAGCAGCACGGCGTCGGCGCCCGCCGAACGCACCTGCGGGAGTTGCCGTGGGTCGACCACGAACTCCTTGGCCAGCACCGGCAGGGCCACCGCCTCGCGCACGATCCGCAGGTCGTCCAGGGAGCCACCGAAGTGCGGGCCCTCACAGAGGACCGAGATGGCCGTCGCACCACCGGCCGCGTAGGCACGGGCCTGGGCCGCGATGTCGAGGCCGGCGGGCGCGAGACGGCCGGCCGAGGGCGACGCGCGTTTGACCTCCGCGATGAGGTGCAGCCCCGGTGCCGCCAGGCGTTCCGCGAACGGGCGCACCGGCGGCGCGCCCCGGGCGTCGCGCCGCATGGTCCGGAACGACGCGGCGCCGAACTCGGCGAGCACGTCCGCGCGGCGCTGGGCGGCGATCTCGCCGAGCACGCCGAGCCGCGCGGCCGGCGGGCGGGGGGGCGATGCGACGGCGGTCATGCGGGGGCCGCCTGGGCCGTGGCCGCGGCCCGTCGGGCGCGCAGGCGGGCCAGCAGCGCCGCGGCCGCGCCCGAGTCGATCGTCCGGGCGGCCAGCTGGGTGCCCGCACGAAGCGTGGCGACGCGGCCGGCGACCTGTAGCGCGGCGGCCGCGTTGAGCACGACCACGGCCCGACGCGGTCCCTCGGCGCCACCGAACAGCGCCTCGATGAGGCGCGCGTTCTCGTCCGGCGACCCGCCCCGAAGGGCTTCCGTAGGCACGACCGGCAGGCCCAGCCCCCGCAGGTCGCCGGCGGTCACCGCCTGGCGGGTGATGCCCTCGGGGCGTACGTCGTAGATGACGCCGCTGCCGTCGAGCGGCAGCTCGTCCACGCGGTCGCCGCAGACCACGAAGGTGCGGTCCGTGCCGAGTTCACGGGCCACGGCCGCGATGGCCGCGGCGACCGTCACGTCGGCCACGCCGAGCAGCTGCCGCCGCACGCCGGCGGGGTTGGTCAGGGGCCCGATCAGGTTGAAGGCGGTGCGCACGCCGATCTCGCGGCGGGTCGGTCCCGCGTGGCGCATGGCCGGGTGGAAGCCCGGGGCGAACAGGAAGGCGAAGCCGTCCTCGCGGAGCGCCTCGGCGGCCGCCTCCGGCGTCTGCTCGACCGTCACCCCCAGCGCGTCCAGGACGTCCGTGGAGCCGGAGGCGGAGGTGATGGCCCGGTTGCCGTGCTTGGCCACCGGCACGCCCGTGGCGGCCACCACGATCGCCGCGGCGGTGCTGATGTTGAACGTGCCGCTGCCGTCACCGCCGGTGCCCACCACGTCGATCGTCCCGGGCGGCGCGACGACCCGCAGGACCCGCTCGCGCATGACCGTGGCGAACCCGGTCAGCTCCTCCACCGTCTCGCCGCGCATGCGCAGCGCCATGAGCAGCGCCGCGAGCTGCGACGGGGTCGCCTCGCCGTCCATCACCTGCGTCATGGCCGCGCGAGCCTCCTCGCGGCTGAGGCTCTTCCCCTCCACGATCGCCGCCAGCGCGGCGCGGACCGCGTCGCTCATCGGGCTGTACCCGCGGGCGTGGCCAGGCCGTGCGTGGCGAAGCCGGTCTCGGCGGCCGCATCAAGGACGTCGGCGTGCCCCTGGCCGGTCCGGCGCAGGAAGTTGGCCAGGATGCGCGGCCCCTCGGGCGTGAGCACCGACTCGGGGTGGAACTGCACGCCTTCCAGCGGCAGGGTCCGATGGCGCATGGCCATGACCACACCCTCGGCGGTGCGGCCGGTGACCTCGATGGCCTCAGGCAGGGTGCTCTCGTCGACCGTCAGCGAGTGGTACCGGGCGGCCGGGAAGGGCGATGGCAGGCCCTCCAGCAGGCCCTGCCCGTCGTGGATGATCTCGCTGGCCTCGCCATGCACCAGGGACGGCGCGCGGACGATCGCGGCACCGAAGGCGGCCCCCAGGCACTGGTGGCCCAGGCACACCCCCAGCAGGGGGATGTGCCAAGCAGCGGCCACGTCCACGGCGGCCACCGAGACGCCCGCCGAGCTGGGCTCGCCGGGACCGGGCGAGATGACGATGCCGGCCAGGCGGTCGTCGAGCGGCCCTTCGCCAGCGGCCGCGTCGCGGGCCAGGGCCTCCAGCTGCTCCCGGTCCAGGGCGTCGTTGCGTACGACCCGCAGCGTGGCGCCGGCCACCTCGAGCGCCTGCACGAGGTTGAAGGTGAAGCTGTCGTAGTTGTCGATGACGAGGATCACGTGGCCACCCCGGCACGGGGCACGTCATCGCCGACGGCGTTCGTCGCACCGGTCGCCTGGGCGGCCGCCACGAGCGCGCCGCGGATGGCCGCCGCCTTGTGCTCGGTCTCCTCGAACTCGCTGGCGGGGACGCTGCCGGCCACGATCCCCGCCCCGGCGTGGAGGTGCAGCGCGCCCTCACGCAGGACCGCCGACCGGATGGCGATGGCCGTGTCCAGGTTGCCGTCATAACCCAGGTAGCCGACGGCCCCGCCGTAGATGCCGCGGCGCTCCCGCTCCAGCTGGGCGATGAGCTGCATCGCCCGCACCTTGGGGGCGCCGGAAAGCGTGCCGGCCGGGAAGACGCTGCGCAGCGCGTCCAGGGCGTCCAATCCCGGGCGCAGCCGGCCCTCCACGTGGCTCACCAGGTGCAGCACGTGGCTGTAGCGCTCGACCTCCATGTAGCGCGTCACGGCCACCGAGCCGGCCACCGCCACGCGGCCCAGGTCGTTGCGGCCCAGGTCGACGAGCATGACGTGCTCGGCCCGCTCCTTGGGGTCGCGTTGCAGCTCGTCGGCGATGCGCTCGTCCTCGCGCTCGTCGCCGCCCCGTGGCCGCGTCCCGGCGATGGGATGCGTGGTCAGCGCGTCACCCTCCACGCGCAGGAGGAGCTCGGGGCTGGCGCCCACGACCTCGAAGGCCGGGTGGCGCACGTAGAAGAGGTACGGGCTGGGGTTGATGCGCCGCAGCGCTCGGTAGAGGTCCAGGCCACCCAGCGGCCTGCCATCGGGACGCACGGGGAGCGCCATCGTCTGGCGGCGGGCGAGCACGATCTGGATCGCCTCACCGGCCGCGATGGCCTGCTTGGCCGCCACGACCGCCGCCTCGTACGCCTCCCGGCTCAGGCTCGCCTCCACGGCCGCCTGCGGAGCCGCTGCCGGCTGGGCGGGCGCGGCGCCCGGCGTGGTCCGCGCCACAGCCACCTCCAGCTCCGACCGACTCGGTCGCTGCGTCCGCTCCAGGGCCTCGAAGATGGCCCGCTCGGCGATGCGGTAGCGGCCCTCCAGGTCTGGCGCGTCCGTATGGAGCGAGGCGATCGCCGAGAGGGTCTGGGTCAGGTGGTCGAAGACCAGCACGAGGTCGGTCTCCAGGAAGGCCGCCAGCGGCACCCCGACCGGATCCTTGCTCGGCTGGGGCACCGGCTCGAAGCTGCCGACCGCGTCGTAGGCCAGGGCGCCCACCGCTCCGCCCGTGAAGCGAGGCATCTCGTTGGTGGGGGCGACGCGGCGGCGGGGCACGAAGGCGCGCAGGGCAGCCAGCGGATCCGTCGCCTCGCCGCTGGTCGCGGGCAGGTCGGGGCTGTAGGCATCGACGGAGAGCGGGCGCGTGACGATGCGCGCCGTCGTGCCCGAGACCTCCAGCATGCGGCGCGGCGAGACGCCAAGGAACGAATAACGCCCCACGCGCTCGCCGCCCTCGACCGACTCGAGGAGGTAGCACGGCCCGCCGTCGTCCAGGCGCAGGAGGGCGCCCATGGGCGTCTCCAGGTCTGCCGCCCGGGACGCGCGCAGCAGGATCGTGTCGGCGCTGCCGGCCAGGCGGCGCGCCTCGGTGATGCTCAGCGGGTCGGGCAGGGCCATGGTGCTGCTGGTTCCCTCATCTCGCCCGGGTTCGGTCCCGGAATCACGACGACCTTTCGTCCATCCGGGACGAAAGGTCGTGCCTTCCGCGGTGCCACCCGCCTTCGACGACCGGTCCGGTCGTCGCGCTCTGCCGACGGACCGCGCGGCGGTCGATCGGTGCTGCCCTGATAACGCTGGCGCTCTGCGCCGGAGCCTAGTCGGCGGGGGTTGGCCCGTCGTTCGGTCCGGGGCTCCCGGGTCCATTCACCGCCGCCCTCGCTCCGGCTCGCACCAGCCGCCGGTTCTCTTGGCCGAGGATCGTCGGGTACTCGTCCCGATCACAGCCGTCTTCAGTTGTGGAGCGCGAGTCTAGGCGGGCCCCCGAAGGGTGTCAACGACGGGCGCTCAGGGCCGGCGCATGACGTAGCTCTGGGTCGTGCCGTTGGCCGCGGTCGTCTCGTACATCACGAGCAGCGCGCCGGTGGCCGTGTCCAGCTTGATCACCGGCGACTGGACCTCAGCGGGCAGGAGCATGGTCTGGACCCAAGGACCGCCAGCCGGGCCCATGAAGTAGGCGAACCCCTCGACGCGTGGGGCGTCGTAGTCGTCGCTGCCGCTGACCACCGCATCCACCGTGCCCGTGCTCGTGTCCACGGTCAGGGACGCCTCGCCGACGAGTGGGGTAAGCCGGCTTGTGTGCCACGCGCCACCTGCGTCGGTGCTGAAGTAGGTCCCGTCGGTGGGCTCGGCATCGCGGATGACACAGCCGCCCGGCTCAGGGCTGCGGTTCCACAGCAGGTATGCAGCGTCGCCCTTGCCGAGGACCATGACGGGGTCCCAGCCCTCCTCGCTGCCGGCGACCTGGGAGGTCGCGAAGCCGGACCCGGTGAAGGTCCCGAACGTGATCCCGCCATCGCCGGGCTCATAGGCCACGCGGGCCTTGCCGTCGTCACCGACGCGCAGGGCGGGCACCGACATGCCGGTGAGGTCGGCGATCGTGTAGCGGTGAGCGGTCGAACCGTGCACCGTCTCGTAGACCATGCTCGCCCCGCCATGGACGGCGACATGGATGGTGCCGACGACGACGCGCAGGGCGTCGAGGTGCTCACCGCTCTTGCCGATCTGGCGGGCCACCGACCAGGCACCGCCCGCCAGCGCCCTGCTGCGATACCAGACGCTCACATCGCTGAAACCATCGGAGCCGCAACCCTCCTCCGGGACGACCCGCGTGTAGGCCACGTAGAGCGTGCTCCCGTCGACGGCCAGCTGCGGATCCAGGTCCTTCTCACCAGCCGGCAGCGGCATGCTGCTGGTGGCCCACGTGGGGCTGCCGGCCCTGGACTCCGTGAGGCGGATCAGGCCGTCGCAGGAATAGGCCGCATGGTCGCCGCTGGCGGCATCGATGGCCACCACGAGCGCCGACTCAGCGTACGTGTCGCATTTGAGCGCCGGCCCGACCGCCTGCGGCGCGGACCAGCCCATCGGCGGGAGGCTCGGCGTACTGCTGGGGGCCGGGGTGTCGGTCGGCGCGGGTGACGTGGTGGCCGTGGCGGACGGGGCCGCCGTGGCCGATGGGGATGGGCTCGCGGTGGGCACGGCCGTGGGGCTCGCCGTCGGCGTGCTGGTGGCCGTCGCGCTGCAGCCTGCCATCACCGCGGCCATCGCGAGGGTGCTCATCGCGCGCGTCACGCGCCGCGGCAGCCGCGCCGCTCCCGTCCCGTTCATCCCGACCTCCCGACCGCCCGCCGGTCCGGCTGATGCCGGGCTCAGGGGGCCTTCACGGGAATAGACGCGCGGCCCGTGCCAGATGGTTCACCACGCACGGAGCGGCCTCAGGAGGCGGCCGTGGGGGTCAGCTCGCTGGGCGTGCTCCACGAGTGCAGCGTGTGCATGTAGTTGGCCCGGTCATAGGCCCCGGGATCGGCCACCGCGGTCTGGCTGGCACTGCCCCGCAGCTGGCCGACCGACTCGTACTCGTGGTCGGCCATCCACGACCGCAGTTCGGCCTCCACGATGCGGACGTGTTCCGGCCCTTCGTGCAGGAGCGCCGAGGTCATCATGGCCACGTCGGCGCCGACCATGAGGGCCTTGAGGGCGTCGGTGCCCGAGTGGATCCCAGAAGTCGCAGCCAGCCCGACGCCGGGCCCCAGCTGCGGTCGCAGGACGCCGATCCAACGGAGTGGCAGGCGCAGTTCCCAGGAGCGGCTCAGCTCGACGCGGTTGACCACCTCGAGCGCATCCAGGTCCAGGTCCGGCTGATAGAAGCGGTTGAAGAGGACGAGCCCGTCGGCGCCCTGGGCGACGACACGGGCGGCGAAGTCAGCCATCGCCGTGTAGTACGGGCTGAGCTTGACGGCGAGGGGGATCGTCACCGCTGCCCGGACCGCAGCGATGAGGGCCAGGTCCGCCGCCTCCATGGCGGCCGCACCACGGGCGGGATCCGTGGCCAGACGGTAGACGTTGAGCTCGAGGCCATCGGCGCCGGCGTCGGCGATCCGCCTGGCGTAGGCGACCCAGCCGCCGGCCGAAGTGGCGTTGAGGCTGGCGATGACCGGCACGGAGGCCTGGTGGCGGATGGCTTCGAGGCGGCGCAGGTAGCGCTCGCCGGCATCGGCGAAGCCGTCGACCTCCGGGAAATAGTCGAGTGCCTCGGCGAAGGTTTCGGTCCCGGTCTCGAGGGACCGGTTGAGCTCGATCTCCTCGTTGAGGATCTCCTCCTCGAAGAGCGACGGGAGCACGATGGCCCCCACACCGGCGTCCTCCAGCCGGCGGGCCATGGCGACATCGCCGGTCATCGGCGAGGCCGACGCGACGAGCGGTGAGCGGAGGTGCAGGCCCAGGTAGTCGGTACGCAGGTCGATGCTCATGCCAGGGCCTCCTCGTCCTCGGTCCGCGCCGCGCCGTCCGCGCCATCGTGGTCACCCAGCGGGGCGTGCCGGTCGACGTGCGGGACGCTGCGGTACATGCCCGCCAGTTGGTCGTAATAGCGCCACCGTTCGTCGATGTCGGCCTGGGCCAGCACGGCCAGCTCGGCGGCGCGCTCGGGCTGCGTACGCTGGAGGACGGCGAAGCGGGTCTCGGCGGCCATGAATTCGGCCACCGGCATGGACGGCGCCTGTGAATCGAGCTTGAACGGCTGGCCGTCGGCGATCTCGCTGGGATGGAAGCGGTAGAGCGGCCAGTAGCCGCTCTTGACGGCGTCCTTCTGATGGGCCATGGACTGCGACATGTCGATGCCGTGGGCGATACAGGTGCTGTAGGCGATGACCAGCGAGGGGCCCGGCCAGGCCGCCGCCTCCAGCAGCGCCTTGGTCGTCTGGGCGTCGCTGCCGCCCATGGAGACCTGCGCCACGAAGACGTTGCCGTAGGCCCGGGCGATCGCGCCGAGGTCCTTCTTGCCGGTGGCCTTGCCCGCGGCGGCGAACTTGGCCACGGCCGCCCGCGGGGTGGCCTTGGAGGCCTGGCCGCCGGTGTTGGAGTACACCTCCGTGTCGAGCACCAGGATGTTGACGTTCCGGCCGGAGCTCAGGACATGGTCCAGCCCCCCGAAGCCGATGTCGTAGGCCCAGCCGTCGCCGCCGATGATCCAGATGCCCTGGCTGACGAGGTCGCTGGCGAGCGCCAGCAGGTGCTCCGCGTCGGAGCGCTCGGGGCCCTTGACCGTGGCGAGCCGCTCCCGGAGGCGGGTGACGCGGTCGCGCTGGAGCGCGATCTCGACCTCCGTCTCCTGGCTGCTCTCCAGCAGCTCCCGCACCAGGTCCGCGCCGACCGCGGGCGCCAGGCGCGCCAGCAGGACACGCGCGTGATCGGCCTGGGCGTCGAGCGCCAGGCGCATGCCAAGGCCGAACTCGGCGTTGTCCTCGAACAGGGAGTTGGCCCAGGCCGGTCCCCGGCCCTGGCCGTTGACGGTCCAGGGCGTCGTGGGCAGGTTCGCGCCATAGATCGACGAGCAGCCCGTGGCGTTGGCCACGATCATGCGGTCGCCGAAGAGCTGGCTGACGAGCTTCAGGTAGGGCGTCTCGCCGCACCCGGAGCAGGCGCCGGAGAACTCGAAGAGCGGCTCCAGGACCTGCGAGCCCTTGACCGTGTCATGGGCGACGAGGCTGCGGTCCAGCGGCGCGATCGACTGGAAGAAGTCCCAGCGCGGTCGCTCGAGGTCACGGTGGGCCTCGACGGGCTCCATGTTGATGGCCTTGTGGCGGACCTCCGTCTTGCTCTTGGCGGGGCACACCTCCACGCACACGCCGCAACCGGTGCAGTCGTCCGGCGCGACCTGGATCGTGAGCCGATGGTCGGGCAGGTCGTGGGAGCGGAACTCCTTGCTCTTGAAGTCGGCCGGGGCGCCGGCCACCGCGGCCGTGGGGAAGACCTTCATGCGGATCGTGGCGTGCGGGCAGACGATGGCGCACTTGCCGCAGTCGATGCAGATCGTCGGGTCCCACACGGGGATCTGCTGGGCGATGGCCCGCTTCTCGTACTTCGTGGTGCCCGTGGGGAAGGTGCCGTCGACCGGCATGGCGCTCACCGGGAGGTGGTCGCCCTGGCCGGCGATGAGGGCCGCCGTGACACGCCGCACGAACTCGCGCGGATCGTCCATGGCCGGGCTGGCCACCGGCATGGCCTGCGCCGTGGGGCCCAGCGGGACGTGGACCAGGCGCTCCAGCGAGCGGTCGATGGCCGCGAAGTTGCGGGCCACCAGCGCCTCACCGCGCTTGGCGTAGGTCTTGCGCACGGCGTCCTTGATGCGAGCGATGGCATCGGCGGGCGGCAGCACCCCGGCCAGCTGGAAGAAGCACGGCTGCATGACCGTGTTGATGCGGCTGCCCATGCCGACCTCGGTCGCCACGGCGGCCGCGTCGATGATCCAGAAGTCGATCTGCTTGTCGACCATGGCGCGCCGCACCCCACCGGGCAGGTGCTCCCACACCTCGTCCGCCCCGTAGGGCGAATTGAGCAGGAACGTCGCCCCCGGCCGCGCCTTCTCCAGCACGTCGAGGTGGGAGAGCAGGCCGAACTGGTGGCAGGCCACGAAGTCGGCGCCACTGACCAGGTAGGTGGAGCGGATGGGCTGGGGCCCGAAGCGGAGGTGCGACACGGTGACCGAGCCGGACTTCTTGGAGTCGTACTCGAAGTAGCCCTGGACGAACAGGTCGGTGCCCTCGCCGATGATCTTGACCGAGCTCTTGTTGGCGCCGACGGTGCCATCCGAACCCAGGCCCAGGAAGACGGCCTGCACCTCGCCCTTGGGGCGCGGGTGGGTGAAGTTGGTGTCGATGGGCAGGCTGAGGTGCGTCACGTCGTCGTGGATGCCCACCGTGAAGTGGCGCTTGGGCTTCTCCGCCGCCAGCTCCTCGAAGATGGGCTTGATCATGGCCGGCGTCATCTCCTTGGAGGAGAGGCCGTAACGGCCGCCGATGACGCGGGGCTGCTGGGCGAAGGGCGGCGCCTCGCCGTCCATGCCCTCGGCGAGCGCCGCGACCATCTCCAGGTAGAGCGGCTCGCCGACCGCGCCGGGCTCCTTGGTCCGGTCAAGGACGGCGATGCCCCGCACGGTCCGCGGCAGCGCGGCCAGGATCTGGGCGGCGGGGAACGGCTGGAACAGCCGCACGCGCAGCATGCCCACGCGCTCGCCGGCGGCGACCAGGGCGTCGACCGTCTCCTCCACCGCGCCCGCGGCGGAGCCCATCACGACGACCACCCGATCCGCGTCCGGGGCGCCGTGGTAGTCGACCAGGCCGTAGTGGCGCCCGGTCCGTTCAGCCAGTTGGTCCATGACGTCCTGGACGATGCCCGGGACGGCCAGGTAGTACGGGTTGCACGCCTCGCGCGCCTGGAAGAAGACATCCGGGTTCTGGGCCGTGCCGCGCAGCACGGGCGCCTCGGACGTCAGGCCGCGGCCGCGGAAGGCCAGCAGGTCCTCATCGCGGACCAGCGCCCGCAGGTCCTCCTCGCCCAGGAGGGCGATCTTGTTGATCTCGTGCGAGGTGCGGAAGCCGTCGAAGAAGTGCAGGAACGGGACGCGCGAGCGCAGCGTCGCGGCATGGGCCACCAGGGCGAAGTCGTGGGCCTCCTGGACGGATCCGGCGGCCAGCATGGCCCACCCGGTCGCGCGGGCGTGCATCACGTCGCTGTGGTCGCCGAAGATCGACAGGGCGTGCGTGGCGATGGTGCGGGCGGCGACGTGGATGACGGCGGGGGTCAGCTCACCAGCGATCTTGAACATGTTGGGGATCATCAGCAGGAGGCCCTGCGAGGCGGTGAACGTCGTGGCGAAGGCGCCCTTCTGGAGCGCTCCGTGCATGGCTCCCGCGGCGCCCGCCTCGGACTGCATCTCCACCACGTCGGGGACCTTGCCCCACAGGTTGGGCTTTCCCGCGGCGGCCCAGTCGTCGGCGTGCTCCGCCATCGGCGAAGCCGGCGTGATGGGGTAGATGGAGATGACTTCGCTCAACGCGTAGGCCACCCGGGCGGCCGCCTCGTTACCGTCGAGACACTCCCACCGCTGGTCAGTGATCGGGTGGGGGGCATCCGCGGGGCGGGCTGGAGATGCGTGCATGGACCGGCCTTTCGTATCCGTCGAGCGTGACTCGTGCACGGTCAGCTTCGGGCCTGCCGACGGGCGCCACCATTGTCGTTCGGCTCACCATCCGGTGCCCATCGGCCCCTTTCGGACCCCAGCGCGCACGGTCAGACGGGCGCGGTCCCTTGGTCCGGGGCGCGCCCGGCCGGATGGTCGGGTTGCCAAGAGCGGGTCGGCGGGGGTAGGGTGCGGCAGCCGCCGGGAGCCCGCGGGCCGACGCCGGCAGGCCCTGCGATCCCCGCGAACCGGAGCGACCCGATGTCCGACCAGCGCCCTCGGCAGCCCGGCGTGCGCGCC
This sequence comes from uncultured Anaerolineaceae bacterium, assembly GCA_964518505.1. Classification (GTDB taxonomy): domain Bacteria; phylum Chloroflexota; class Limnocylindria; order Limnocylindrales; family CSP1-4; genus DASPUH01. The sequence continues at coordinate 30,568 of CAZFGT010000005.1, forward strand.
GTGCGCCCCCGCTCCAGCGGTCGCCCTCGCCTCACCTTCCGCCTGGCGGCGGTGGCCCTTCTGGGAGCATCCGTCCTCGCCCTGGGCGGACCCGGCGCGACGCTCGCCGCGGCCAGCCACGCGGCCGCGCCCGCCCCGACCGTCGAGCAGGCCTCGGCACCCATGCCCAAAGGGCTCACCGGTGAGGTCTACGGCTTCCTGCCCTACTGGGAGATCGATAGCGGTACCGACGCGTACCTGCGCTACGACCTCATCACGACCATCGCCCTCTTCGCCGTCTACTACGACGCGTCCGGCAACCTCAACACGTCGACCCTGCTGGGAAGCGGCCGGGCGGCCCTGATCAGCACCATCGTCCAGCACGCCCACGCCCAGGGCGTGCGGGTGGACCTGACGCTGCGCCCGTCGACCGACACGGCCAACGCCAACCAGGCCTTCTTCGCCAACGCGCCCGCCCAGGCGGCCGCCATCGCCAACATGGCCGCCCAGGTGGCGTCGCTCGGGCTGGACGGCGCGAACATCGACATCGAGTCGCTCTTCAACAGCGACTTCGCGGCGTACGGCGCGTTCGGGGCGGCCCTCCGCGCGGCGCTTGTGAAGGCGCACACGAGTGCCCGGGTGACCGTCTCCACCAACGCCAACGTGTCGGGCTCCGGCATGGCCGCCCAGGCCATCTCGCACGGGGTCGACCGGGCTTTCCTGATGGGCTACAACTACCGCGGCTCCACAAGCAGCCCGGTCGGCTCCATCTCGCCGCTCGTGAGCTCGGTGGGCGGCCTCAGCCTGAGCTGGTCGATCGGCCAGTACGACAAGCTGGATGTGCCGCGCAACCGCATCATCCTTGGCCTGCCCTACTACGGCATGACCTGGCCGACCACGTCGGGCGTCCTGCATGCCACCCGCTCCGGCACCGGGGTGGCGTTCTTCCCGACCGACAGCCTGCCCCCGCCGGCCGGCACCACGATCAACTACGACGCGGTCGAACGCTCGGCCTGGTACGCCACCCAGGACCCGACCACCAAGGCCTGGTCCGAGACGTACTTCGACGATGAGACCTCGCTGCGCGCCAAGTACGGCCTGGCCGTCAACGACGGGCTCGCCGGGGTGGGCATGTGGGCCCTTGGCTACGACCGCGGCCAGCCCGGCTACTGGGAGGCGATCGCCTCGACGTTCGGCGTGCTGCGCCTCGCCGGCGCGGACCGGTACGGCACGGCCGTCGCGGTCTCGGCCAACCTCCTGCAACCCGGCGCCGGCACCATGATCGTGGCCAACGGCCTGGGCTTTGCCGACGCCCTCGGCGGGACGGCCGCGGCCGGTCACCTTGGCGGCTCGCTCCTGCTCACGACACCGACCGCCCTGCCGGCGAGCGTCTCGCTGGAGCTGTCGCGTGTCGGTCCATCCAACGTCATCGTGCTCGGCGGGAAGAGCGTCGTGTCGGACGCCGTCCTGGATGCGATCAAGGCGCGGCTGCCGGACGCGACCGTGATACGGATCGGCGGGGCGGACCGGTATGCCACCGCCGCGGACCTGTCCCAGGCGGTCTACCCAGGTGGGGCGAGCACGGTCTTCATCGCCTCCGGGGCCGCCTATCCCGACGGCCTCGCCGGGGGCGCCGAGGCAGCCAGGCTGGGCGCGCCCCTGCTGCTGAGCGACTCACGAAGCCTCTCGCCGGCGACGTTGACGGAACTGAAGCGCCTGGCCCCGACCACCGTGTACCTCCTGGGCAGTACGGCCTCCCTCTCGAGCGCGGTCGCCACGGCGGTCAGCGCCGCCGTGCCCCTGGCCACCGTGGCGCGGCTTGGCGGCGCCGACCGGTACGCCACTTCGGTGGCCATCTCCGGGCTCCAGGGCCCGGGCGTGCCGGTGGTCTACGTCGCCGCCGGCACGAACTTCCCCGACGGCCTCAGCGGGTCGGCCGCCGCCGGCGAGCTGGGCGGACCGCTGCTGCTGACGGCGCCCGGCGCCCTGCCCGTGAGCGTGGCCACCGAGCTCGCGCGCCTCAAGCCGCGGCGGGTCGTCGTCCTGGGCGGCACCAGCGCGGTCAGCAACACGGTCGTGCTGCAGCTGCGGGGGTACCTCGCTCTCCCCTGAGGGCCCCTGCTATCGTGGCAGGCGATGACCGCAGCGCCGACCGGCACCGCTGGCGAGCAGGACACCGCGGCGACGGGCGCCTCGCGTGACGCTCATGGCGCGGGCATCGCCGAGCAGATCCGTCGTGACTTCGCCGAGGCGTGGGGCGAGATGGGCGCCGCCTGGGGCGTGCCGCCGTCGGTCGCCCGGGTCCACGGCTACATCCTGGCCCATGCGCGCCCGCTCACCGAGCGCGAGGTCCGCGAAGCCCTGGGGCTGAGTCACCGGGCGGCCAGCCTGGCGCTCGCCGAATGCGAGGCCTGGGGCCTCGTCGAGCGGGTGCCCGACCCGCGGCGCGTCGGCCGGCGCGGGCCAAGTGCGGTCGCCTATGCCAAGGTCGGCGACCACTGGGTGTGGTTCCAGCGCATCGCCGAGCAGCGCAAGCTGCGTGAGACGGACCCCCTGCTGCCGCTCATCGCGAACGCCGTGCGCGAGGCGGACCGGGTCGCCGCTGGGTCCCCGCCGGACAGCGAACTGGCCCAGCTGCGGGAATGGCTGACCGAGTTCGAGGGCTTCGTGCGCCTCTTCGACCGCGCCGTGGCCCTCGTCGCCCGCGCCGAAACGAGCGAACTGGCCCGGGGCTTCGCGGTCCTGGCCCGGCTCTCGGACGACACCCTGGACCGTCTGCTGGGCCTGTTCGGGTCGCTGCCGGAGGAGGAGCTGGCGCAGACGCTCCAAAGCATCTCCCGCGTCTCGCCCACCACCGCCCGCCGCGTCCTGGGCGCCGCCGCCAGGGTCGCCCGCCTCGGCCGATAGCGCCGCCAGCCGTCGCGGCCGGATGGCGGAGAGGGTGGGATTCGAACCCACGAGGCTTTCGCCCGGCGGTTTTCAAGACCGCTGCCATCAACCACTCGGCCACCTCTCCGCGGCAGAGGATAGCGCGGGGGACGAGGCGCTCAGACGCGCTTGATGACGACGGTGCCGGCGATCAGGTCGTGCCAGCCGCGCTTGCGGCTGTCGATCAGGATCCAGATGAACCCCAGGTAGAAGACGACCCCGTCGATCCAGTAGCCGATGAGCCGCATGACGGCCTGGCCGGAGGAGATGGGGCCGCCATCGCGATCCCGCACGACGTAGAGCTGGAACTGGCGCATGCCCGGCGTCTGGCCGCGGGTCTTCCAGAAGTAGGGGAAGTAGGCGATGTCGACCACGAAGATGGCCAGGAAGACGAGGATCAAGGCGAGGATCCCGACGGGGAGGGCCACGATGACGAGAACGAACGCCACCAGGACGAGCACGATGTTCGCCACGAAGACGAGCAGGCCGTCGATGATGTAGGCCAGCAGCCGCTCGCCGGCGCCGCCGTAGGCGACCCCGGGCGCGGGTCCCACGGGCTCGACGGGGCCGGCCCAGGCGTTGGGGGGCGTCTGATCGGGCGGTCGTGGTTCCATGGGGCCAGTCTACGCTCCGATTCGAGCCATCCCCATGCCGTTGCGCAGCACCTCCGGCACGACGACCGAGCCGTCCGCCTGCTGGTGGACCTCCAGGATCGCCGCCACCGTGCGGGCCAGGGCCAGCCCTGATCCATTGAGCGTGTGGAGGACCTCTGGTCGTGCCCCCGGCTCCGGCCGCCAGCGGATGTTCATGCGCCGGGCCTGATAGTCGCGGAAGTTGGAGACCGAGCTGACCTCCAGCCAGCGCTCCACGCCGGGCGCCCAGACCTCCAGGTCGTACTTCTTGGCCTGCACGAAGCCCATGTCGCCGGTCGCCATCAGCTTCACCCGGTAGGGCAGCTCCAGCCGCTGGAGGACCACCTCCGCCCGCGCGGTGAGCCATTCCAGCGTGGCGTTGGAGTCCGCCGGGCGCTCGAAGCAGACCATCTCCACCTTGTCGAACTGGTGGACGCGCAGGATGCCGCGGGTGTCCTTGCCGGCCGCCCCGGCCTCGCGCCGGAAGCACGGCGAATAGGCCACGTAGCGGATGGGCAGCTGGTCCGCCTCGATGATCTCGTCGCGGTGGATGTTGGTGACGGGCACTTCGGCGGTCGGCACGAGGTACAGGTCGTCGCGCGTCACGACGTACATGAGGTCTTCCTTGTCGGGGATCTGGCCCGTCCCCCGAGCCGACGCCTGGTTGACGAGGGCGGGCGGCCAGATCTCGGTCATGCCGTGCTCACGCACATGCAGGCCGACCATGAAATCGATCAGCGCCCGCTGGAGGGCTGCTCCGGCGGCGCGATAGATGGGGAAGCCCGAGCCGGTCACCTTGGCCCCCGCCTGGAGCGCCAGGATGCCCTGCGCCTCACCGATCTCCCAGTGGGGCTGCACGACCGAGCCGTCGGCGCGTTGGTGGGGGGCCGGGTCACCCCACGAGCGCACGATGACGCTGGCGTCCTCACCGCCGATGGGGACATCCGGATCGGCCGGATTGGGGATGCGCAGCAGGAGCTCCTCCAGGTCGTGCTCGGCGGTCGCGATCTGGGTGTCCAGGGCGGCGATCTCGCTGCCGAGCGCGTTCGCTCGCCGGCGCGTCTCGGCGAGCGTCGGATCGTCCGGCCGCGACCCGCCGCGGATGGCCGCCCCGACCTCCTGGCTGAGGCGGTTGCGCTCGGCCTTTCGCGCGTCCGCCTCGTTCGTCAGGCGGCGCCGCTCCGCGTCGAGCTGGATAGCCTGATCGACGATGGCCGCATCCTCGCCCTTGTCGAGCGCCCCCTGGCGGAGGCGCGCGGCGTCCTCGCGAAGCCGCTGCAGACCGACGCTCATGCCGGTGCTCCGGCCTGGGCGCCGTCGACCGGCCGCCAGCCGGCCGCCTCGCGCAGGCGGGCCACCACGGCGTCCAGCGGCTGGGCGACCAGCAACCAGCCGGCGCGTGGACCGTTGGGCCGGCCCAGGAACGCGACGTAGACGGCGGCGAAGGCCTTCCCGGTCGGCAGCGCGCCGTCGTGCGCCACGCGGAAGATGAGGTCCTGCCACGCGTCGCCGGCGGCCGGACGATCCTGCTCGGCGGCCAGAGCCAGGGCGCCAAGGTAGACCCGCTGGTCGTCGCCGAGCTCGTGCACCTCCGCCGGCAGCTTCGGCTGCACGGCCACCTTGTAGCGGTCGGGTGCCAGACCGGACAGCCAGGCGCGGGCGACGGCCACGCGCTGTGCCTGGATGGCCCGCTCGGCGTCGTCCAGGGGCGCACCCTTCTCCGCCTCGAGCTGCGCTGACAGGTCCACCCCGGGCACCTGGACGAGGAGCGCCAGGTGGCGGAAGGCCGGTCGGAAGCGCGCCGCCTCGGCCACCGGATCGGCCTCTGCGTCGACCAGGCTCATGCGAAAGATGCGCACCGGGTCGGGTGGCAGCTCGCCGCGCACCTCCCGACCGGCCGCGGCCGCGGCGATGCGGTCGAACTCATCGAACAGGCCGGGGACGGTGTCGCCCTCCGGGTCGAATTCCAGGTGCTTGCGCGGCTTGTGGCGCAGGAAGAGGAAGCGCAGGAGCTCGGCCGGCAAGAGCTCGGCGATCTCGTGGGCGGCGGCTCCCGAACCCTTGCTCGTGCTCATCTTCTTGCCCCCGATGGTCAAGAACTCGTAGGGCACGTTGGTCGGTGGTTCGCGCTCGAAGACGCGCCGGCTGATGGCGTCGGCGCGGTCGCGCGAGCCGCCCTTGGTGGCGAGGTCCTTGCCGCAGCCCTCGATGGTGGCCCCGACCAGGCCCCACCGGGCGGCCCAGTCGACGTTCCACACCAGCTTGGCCCGGCCACCGAACGGTGAGACGCGGCCGTGGAAGCCGCAGCCGGTGGCCCAGTCGACCAGATCCGCGCGGCACTCGTAGGTCACCTCGCGGCCGTCCCACTCGCTGGCGATGGTCGTGCCGCTACGGCCGCAGTTCTCGCAGATGACGCTGATGGGCAGCCAGTGGGCGGGATGGTCGACCGTGCTGACGGTCCGGTAGATGTCGCGGATGACATCGGCGTGGTCCAGCGCCCGACCGATGTACGGGTCCATGTCGCCGGCCGCATACCGCTCGCTCATCCAGTAGAGCTCCGGCCGGATGCCCAGGCCCTCGAACGTGCCGAGGAAGAGGCCCACGAAGTGGCGCGCATAGTTGGCCGCGCTGCTGCCGGCCGGGGCGGGGACGTGGGCCAGCGGCACACCCATGTAGCGCTCGACAGCGTCAGGCGTCAGGAGCGCCTGGGCGTCCATGGGGTCAAGGTCCTCGACCCCGTAGCGGAACGTGACGGGCGTCTCGCGGTCCAGCAGCGCCCGGCGGATCGCGTCGTGCAGCACGACGCCGCGCAGGCTGCCCACATGGACGGTGCCCGACGGCGTCTTGGAGTCGTTGACGACCTGCGGTCCCTGAGCGTCGGCCGCCAGCTCGTCGGCCCAGTACACGGCCGCCTCAGCGGATGGCGACGACGGTGTACGTGGAGTCTCCACCGGGCACCGAGATGATCACCTTGTCGCCCTTCCGACGCCCGATGAGGGCCCGTCCGACCGGCGACTCATTGGAGATGCGCCCGTCCCGCGGGGCGGCCTCGGCCGAGCCGACGATGGTGTACGTCTCCTTGCCGTCGGCCGACTCGACGTCCACCGTCGAGCCGATCTGCACGAAATCGGTCGAATGGTGCTCGTCGATGATGATGGCGTTCTTGATGAGGGCCTCCAGGGACTGGACGCGCCCCTCCACGAAGGCCTGCTCGTTCTTGGCGTCCTCGTACTCCGCGTTCTCGCTGAGGTCGCCGTGCTCCTTGGCGTCGGAGATCCGCGCGGCCACCTCGGGGCGTCGCACGTTCTTGAGCTCCTCGAGCTCGTCGCGCAGCTTGGCCAGGCCATCCCTGGAGAGGTAGCTGGGCTTGTTGTTCACGAGGGGGCTCCCTCCCGGGTGACGCGGCCAGCGGCCCGACGGCACGGCCGTCACGGCCACGAGGTGGGTCGTGATAAGCAGAACGAACCCCCGATCGCGCATGGGTCTGCGCGTGGGAGTTCGACCGTGCGCGGATTGTAGGAGGGACCACCCAGAGCGTCAATCGAACGTGCACCAGGCGTCGGCTTCAGCTTCCCGGAACGGGTGCCGGGCGACCCAGGAGGTAGCCCTGGCCGAGCGGGATCCCCAGCGCATGCAACACCTTGCGCTCGCCCGAGGTCTCGATCCCCTCCGCGATCAGGCGGCAGGCCGTGGCGCTCGCGAAATGGTGCAACCCGACGATCATGGCCCGCCGCGCCTCATCCCCATCCACCCCCGCCACGAGTGACTGGTCCAGCTTCACGAAGTCCGGACGCAGCTCCAGGATGTGGCGGAGGCTGGCGAAGCCGGCCCCCGCATCGTCGACGGCCAGGCGTACCTTGGATCCCAGGGCGGTGACCGCGGCGCGGAACGCGATGTAGTCGGCGATCTCCGCGTGCTCGGTGATCTCGAGGACGACGTCGCGCCCGACCTGGCGCAGAAGCGGGCGCAGGCGCGGGCTCTTCATGATGAGGGCGGGCGAGACGTTCAAGTTCAGCCAGACCCCCTGAGGGAGCGCCGGGGCCGCCGCGACCGCTGCCGCGAGGGTGGCCATCTCGAGCTCCAGGCCGACCCCCACCGCCGCCGCGCGGTCGAAGCGGATGTCGGGGGCGACGCCGTCGGCGAACCGGGTGAGGGCCTCGTAGCCCACGATCGCGTCCGTCTCGAGGTCCACGATCGGTTGGAATACTGGCTGGAAGGCCCGCCGCGCGATGATCGTGTGGATCTCCTCGCGCGCCCGTCCTACCTCCGTCCGACCGGCCACCTCTCGTCCGATGAGTGCCCCGGTGAGATCGGCGAATTCGACGAGGGCGGCCAGGTTGTCGGTCACGGTGACCTCGTCGAGGCCCACGTCGGCGTCGATGATGAGCATGCCCACCAGCTGGCCATCGAAGCGCATCGGCGCGGTGGCGACCAGGTGGTCACCCAGGCCGCTGAGGAGCCGGTTGTAGGGGTGCCACGGGCGGCTGACCCAGGGGTCGATCCAGGGACCCTCGGCGGTTCGATCGTGCAGGTGCTTGCTGCGCTGCAGCGGCAGCCGCCGCAGGGGCGGGTCGGGCTCCCCGGCGACGGCGAAACCGACGGGCACCGCTCGCCCGTCAAGCTCGAAGATGGCGATCTGGGCCGCCGCCGTCCCGCTGAGCCGGAGCAGCTGGCGGCAGATCGCCTGCGCCGTCGCCGCGGGATCGTCGCCTGCACTGAGGGTGCGTAAGGTCTCCGCGATCAGGGCGCGCTCGCGCGCGAGCCTGGCTGATCGGAGTTCGATCGCCCGCTCGCCGGTGACGTCCCGCTTCACCGCCACGTAGCTGGTCACCGTCCCCCCGTCGTCGCGGATCGGCGAGATGACGGCCTCCTCGGTGAAGAGCGTGCCGTCCTTGCGCCTGTTGATGAGATCGGCCACCCACGGCACGCCGCTCGTGAGCGCAGCCCACATGGCCCGGTAGAACTCGGGGCCATGGACGCCGCTGTTGAGGATCCGTGGATTCGCTCCCAGGACTTCGGCACTCGCATAGCCGGTCACGCGTTCGAAGGCAGGGTTGACGTAGGTGATGCGGCCGTCGAGGCCGGCGATCATGACCGCTTCGGCCACCTGCTCGACGACGGTCGCCAGACGGTCGCGTTCAGCTTCCACACGCACGTGTTCGGTCTGGTCGAAGCCGATGCCTCCCAGGTACCGCGGGCCCTCGGGGCCGCCAAGCGGGAACTTCAACATGAGCATGGCGTGGGGCCCGTCGGCCATGGGCATGACCTGGTGGAAGACCTGGAGGCCTCCGGACTGCCGTGTGATGGCGTCGTGCTCCAGGACCGACACCGCGACGTCGGCGGGCCAGATCTGGGCGTCGGTCTTGCCGAGCCAGTCGGTGCCCATGCGGTCGCCGAGCACGCTCAGCAGGTAGGGGTTGGCGTAGACGTACCGACCGTCCGAGTCCTTGATGAACGCCACCACGGGCGCATCGGACATCAACCTGGCGAAGCTGCCCTCGCCCGTCGCGGGCGCAACGGGGTGGGCTCGCGGCGACGGCGTGCGCCTGCGAGGGTGTCGTGCGGGCTGCCCGACGGCACTTGCCGCTCCAGCTTGCCGCACCCTGTCCCTGTTCGTCTGATCCATGGATCTGCGCGCCGCGAACGGGTCGCGCCTCCTGGAACGCACCGACCTTTCGAAGGGCATGGTCGGCCGCGCTTCACCGGACACGGTACACCCCACCGGCCGCGCAACCGCACCCTTACCGGCAGCTAGAGGGTCCGCCCGCCGGGGGGGCGGTGCCCGCGCGGTCAGCGCGCGATCGCGGGGCGCACCAGGGCGGTCGACGGCACGTCGACGCGGTAGAGCGGGCGCAGGTACGGCGCGCTGATCCCGCCATACGGAACGTAGATGTCGGCCACGACCGTCAGCTCGTAATGGGCCCGCATGGCCTCCACGCCGGCGTCGAACACCTGCAGGACGTAGACCGGCCGCCCGGCCGCGGCGAACGCAAGGGCCTTGTTGGCGTTCTCGGTGAGCGTCACGCCCCTCCCCTTGCCCTCGATCTGCTGGGCGTACTCGAGGGGGGTGCGCACATCCCACAGGTCGAACAGGACGGCATCGGGCGGCAGGTCGGCCAGGACCGTGTCCACGAACTGCTGGCCCTGGTCGTTGACGCTCTGGTTGGCGGTCGGGACGGTGTTCACGAACAGGAGGAGCGGCGCGAGGGCGATCAGGCCGATGGCGACGCCTCGTGCCACCTCGAAGGCATGCCAGCCCCGCCAGGCGCGCTCCACCCGCGCGACGAAGGCCTCGGCGGCCACGCCCAGGTAGAGGATCATCACCGCCGAGGAGGTGAAGAGGTACTGGTCGCGGCGGCCGGGATCCTCGTTGTTGTCGATGTAGGCGTGGATCAGCAGGACGGCCAGGAGCACCACCGCGTAGGCCCGGTTCGTCCGCCACAGGACCGCCAGGCCGAACACCGCAAGGCCGATCGCCAGGATCAGGATGTAGCCGCCCGGTGCCTCGAGCCACACCTGGAGCTGCTGGTAGAACCGCACCGGACCGTCTGCCGTCAGGCCGGTGGACTGGCCGCCGAACTGGGAGCCCGTGACGTGGGTGATGAGGGCCGACAGGTTGCTCAGGTCCGCGTACATCACGGCCGGCTTGTCCAGCGAGCGCAGCGGCAGGTACAGGTAGACCGACAGGCCGACGAGGAACTCGAAGACCGCCGGGAGCAGGATCCGCGGCTGGGCCAGGATCGTGCGGCGGCCAAGCCAGAGGGCGCCCAGGACGATCTCCGGGGCCAGCGTCAGCGTCAGCATATGGTTGCCGAACGAGAGACCAAGCAGCAGGCCGCCCAGCCATAGGTCGCGCGGTCGCTGCTCCTGCGCCCACACGAGGAGCCGGTGCAGGAGGAGCGCCACGAACAGCAGGTGCAGCGTGTGCACCTCGGCGTGGATCGAGTTGAGCCAGATGTTGGCGGTGAACCCCAGGGCCAGCGCGACCAGCGCCCCCACCACGGGGCGCACGCCGAGCCGGGCGAGCATGAGGGTGAGGGTGGCCAGCGCGGCCGCGGTGCAGGCACCGGACAACAGGTTGGCCTTGAAGGCCGGCGAGCCGGCGGGGATGGCACTGACGAGCGCGCCGAGCAGGGTGTAGGTCGGGTACCCGGTGGGATGCATGATGCCCAGCGTCGCGGGCACGACCTGCGCCTCCGCCCAGTCGCCGAAGCTGACCCCGCGGATGGCGGTGGCGGCGTAGACGGCGAAGGCGACCGCGCCGACGGCCAGGGCGAAGGCGCCGGCCATGCCGGGGCGCCGGCGCCAGGCGGCCCTCAGGAGATCCCCGGCCGCCCCGCCGACCCCGCCCATCGACAGGCGCTCAGCTGCCGGATGCAAGCCGCCTGAGCCGCTGCTGAAGGAGCTGGCGAGCCGCCCGGTCGCGGCAGGCCACGAAGACCGTGTCATCACCGGCGATGGTGCCGACCACCTCAGGCCAGGGCGTTCGATCGAGGGCGTTGGCCAGCGCATGGGCGGAGCCGGGCAGGGTGCGCACCACCAGCAGGAGCCCGGCCGCCTGGACTTCGAAGGGCAGGTCGCGGACGAGGACCCGCAGGCGCTCCTCTGCCGTGGCTTCGGGGGCCGCGCCGCGGGCGGGCAGCGCGTAGGCCAGGACGCCCTCGCGGGGCGTCTTGTGCAGGCCGAGCTCGCTGACGTCGCGGCTGATCGTGGCCTGGGTCGCGCGGAAGCCGCGTTCGCGCAGGGCGGCCGCCAACTCCTGTTGCGTGCGGATGCGCCGGCGCGTGACCAGGTCGCGGATCGCCTGGTGCCGCAGGCCCTTCATGACTTCCACGACGACAGCCTAGCGCGAGCGGCGCTTGGGCCTCATGCGAAGGGGCGCCTCAGCGCGCCAGCAACCACACCACGACGACCGCCGCGGCGATCACGCGGTAGCCCACGAAGACGTCGTAGCTGTGCCGGCGCAGGTAGCCCAGCATCCACACGATGGCGATGACACCGGCGATGAGGGACGTCGTGAAGCCGACCACCAGCGGGCCCACGTCCGAGCCGGCCAGCCCGCCACTCAGAAGCTCCCGCCCCTTCCAGATGCCGGCGCCGGCGATGATCGGGACGGCCATCAGGAATGAGAAGCGGGCCGCCGCCTCGCGCGTCAGGCCCAGGTACAGGCCGCTCGAGATGGTGATTCCCGAGCGCGAGATGCCGGGGAAGAGGGCCAGCGCCTGCGCTGCCCCGATGACGACCGCGTCGCGGACACCGAGGCCGGCGAGCTGCCGCGACTGGGTGCCGATACGGTCGGCCAGCCACAGGATGGCCGCCCCGGCGAGCATCAGGACGACCAGGAAGGCCGCGCTGTGCTCCCGGAAGAAGGTGTCGAAGAAGCTCTCGCCGAGCGCGCCGAGCAGGGCCCCGGGGATGATCGTGATGAGCAGCAACCAGGCCAGACGGCGGTCCGGATCGTCACCGATGCGCCGCTCGGCGAGCGACCGCAGAAAGGCTCGCAGGTAGCGCCACAGGTCGGCCCAGAAGTAGAGCAGCAGGGCCACGAGCGTGCCCATGTGGAGCATCACGTCGAAGGCGGCTGAGTTGATGAACGGGTCGTTCCAGCCCAGCAACTCGGGCGCGACGATGAGGTGCCACGAAGACGAGATGGGCAGGAACTCGGTCAGGCCCTGCACGATGCCCAGCACCGCCGCCTGGATGAGGAGATCCATCGGTATCCCTCTTGGCGGGGCGCGGCTAGCGGATGAAGAGCGGGGCCAGGACGAGCGTCAGGGTGGCCAGCAGCTTGACCAGGACGTGCAGCGAGGGGCCGGCGGTGTCCTTGAAGGGGTCGCCCACGGTGTCGCCCACGACCGCCGCGGCGTGCGCATCGGTCTTCTTGCCCAGGACGTTCCCGGCGTCGTCCTTGAGGTGGCCCGACTCGATGTACTTCTTGGCGTTGTCCCACGCGCCGCCGCCGTTATTCAGGACGGTGGCGAGCATCACGCCCGAGATCGTGCCCACGATGAGGAGGCCGGCGGCGGCCTCGTAGCCCAGCGTCACGCCGACGATGATCGGCGTGGCCACGGCGACGACGCCTGGGGCGATCATCTCGCGCAGGGCAGAACGGGTCGTGATGTCGACGACCCGCGCGTAGTCCGGCCGCTGGGTGTAGTCCATGATGCCGGGCATCTCGCGGAACTGGCGCCGCACCTCGATGATGATGGCGCCGGCCGCCTTGCCCACGGCGCGGATGGCCAGCGAGCTGAAGAAGAAGGTCAGCATGGCCCCGATGAGGGCGGCGGCGAAGACCGGCACCTCGTCCACGTTGACGGCCGTCATGAGGTGCACGTTGGTGGCCCCGGCGGCGATCTGGCGGCTGAGGATCAGGTTGACCTTGTCGATGTAGGCGTTGAAGAGCAGGAAGGCGGCGAGGCTGGCCGACGCGATGGCGTAGCCCTTGGTCAGCGCCTTGGTCGTGTTGCCGACGGCGTCCAGGCGGTCGGTGATCTCGCGCGCCCCGCCCTCGGCATGGGCGAACTCGGCGATCCCGCCGGCGTTGTCGGTGATGGGGCCGAAGGTGTCCATGGCCAGGATGTAGGCCGTGGTCATGAGCATGCCCATGGTCGCCACGGCGGTGCCGAAGATGCCGCCCACGTCGTTGCCGCTGGCGTCCAGGAGATGGGCCTGCTGGCCAAGGAAGTGGCTCAGGAGGAGCGCCGCGCCGATGCTCAGGGCGGTCAGACCGGTGGTCTCGAAGCCCACCGCGGTGCCGGCGATGATGTTGGTGGCCGGGCCGGTCTTGCTGGCCTCGGCGATGTCCCGCACCGGGCGATGGGCGCCCGCGGTGTAGTACTGGGTGATGTAGACGAAGGCGATGCTGGTGGCCAGGCCGACGACGCCGCAGCCGAAGAACCAGACCCAGGCGGGGATGCCGTTGGCGCCATTCACGGAGCCCGTCTGCATCATCACGTTGGTCACGATGAGGAGGCCCACGGCGGACAGGGCGGTCGTCACCCAGTAGCCGCGGTTGAGCATGTTCATGGGGTCCTCATCCTCGCGACCGCGGATGAAGAAGATGGAGACGATGGTGGCCAGCAGGCCGAAGCCGCGCACCACGAGGGGGAAGAAGATCCACGACTCCGGGTTGGGCCAGCCGGCGGCCAGAGCGATGCCGTACACGGCGACGCCCAGGATCATGGCCCCGATGTTCTCGGCGGCGGTGGACTCGAAGAGGTCCGCGCCGCGGCCGGCGCAGTCGCCGACGTTGTCACCCACCAGGTCGGCGATCACCGCAGCGTTGCGGGGGTCGTCCTCCGGGATGCCCTTCTCCACCTTGCCCACGAGGTCGGAGCCCACGTCGGCGGCCTTCGTGTAGATCCCGCCGCCCAGCTGGGCGAACAGGGCCACGAACGAGGCGCCGAAGCCATAGCCCACGATCAGGAAGGGAGCCTGGGACGGCTTGTCCAGCCCGCCGAAGAGCACGAACATGGACCACACGCCGAGCAGTGACAGAGCCACCACGAGGAAGCCCGAGACGGCCCCGCCGCGCATGGCCACCTGGACCGCGGTCACCAGGCTGGAGCGGGCGGCCGCGGCGGTGCGGACGTTGGACTTGACGCTGATGAACATGCCGATGATCCCGGAGGCCATCGAGCAGGCCGCGCCGACCAGGAAGGCGATGCCCGTGCGCAAGCCAAGGGCGACGCCATTGACGTCCGTGTCGGCGACCGCGGGTCCCTCCACGAGGCTGATCACGACGGCCACGACGACGGCCACGACGAGCGCGAGGAGGGCGATCGTCAGGTACTGGCGGCGGATGAACGCGAGGGCGCCCTCATAGATGGTGCCCGCCACGTCCTGCATCGCCTGCGTGCCCTGGTCGCGCGACAGCACGTCGCGGGCCAGGAAGATGGCGAACAGGACCGCGGCGATGCCCGCGATCGGGATGATCCATTGGATCGCGGATGCGAGCTGCACCGTGGAACGCCTCCTCGTGTCGACCGTTAGAGGGAGGGCCGATGCGGGCACCGGCCGAACTGGGATCCGTCAGGGTCCGTCGGGCTGCCGGGCCGCGTCCCTCATGCGGCCACACGCACCACGCAGACAAGCAACGAGACCCCCGACGGGGGCCTCGCACACCGGGCGGAGTGTAGCAACGGCGCCCGGCCACGGTCAAACCCAGCAGCGGGTCAAAGCGCGAGCGCCAACCCCGGAGGCGGGACCGGACGCTTGAGCCGAGGCGAGGGCGTCGCTTGCGGCCCTGCGCAGGCGTCGGAACCCCTGGCAGTCAAGGGCCACCCCGCGGCCAGGGCTAAGACCGGTAACCGAGCCACTTCGGCCAAGGGGCCAACACCAGCGATGTCACGAGTAGTAGCTGCGCCCCGACGAACGCAGGCCCGCGGCGACGGCCTCGATGGCCTTGCCAACCGAAGCGGGGTCGGTATCGCCCTTCACGAGGGCCTGGATCTGGTCGCTCATCTCGGCGTCGATCTCCGGCTCCCAGAGCCAGTTGAGCGACGTGATGGCGTCCGCGAACATCGGCAGGAACTCCCTCGCCACTGGATCGTGGATCGCGACATTCGACGCAGCGATCGGCGAATAGGCCTGCAGACCTTCGGTCACGGCGCGGTCGACCTCCGGTCGACTCGCGTACTCGAGGAACGCGTACACGCTGTCGCGGCTCGCGGCGGGATGGGCCGGCAGCGCGATGCCGCCGAAGGAGATGATCGAGTGGGCCGTCGAGGTGCTCTGTAGCAGGGGCAACGGCGCCACGTGCAGGTCGAACGGGACCGTGGGTGTACCCGCCTGCAGTTGCGGCAGGAGCCATGTGCCGTTGTACGTCATGGCTGCCTTCCCTTGAAGGAAGAGGAGTTGCATCGTCGCGTAGTCCGTGGCACCGGATCCGGCGAGCAGGACACCGGAGGTCTGAAGGTCGGCGATGGCCTGGAAGGCCTCGGTCCATTCGGGGCTGTCGTATCCGACTTGGCCCTTGATCGTGCTCTCGACGAAGGCCAGCGGATCGCCCGTGCGCTCGGCGATCATGGGGAGCACCCACATGATGAGCAACGGATTGAACGAGGTGTCGCCGGCGCAGTGGACGAGCGGTGCTGCCCCGAGCGCCGACAGCGGCTGCACCATCGCCTTGAAGTCTCCGAT
Source organism: uncultured Anaerolineaceae bacterium (assembly GCA_964518505.1). Taxonomy (GTDB): domain Bacteria; phylum Chloroflexota; class Limnocylindria; order Limnocylindrales; family CSP1-4; genus DASPUH01. Next base: position 46,248 of record CAZFGT010000005.1, read on the forward strand.
CGTCTTGGGTGGCCCTAGACCCGCGCGGTCCAGCAACGCCTTGTTGTAGTAGAGGCCCGTGGTCTGGACGCCCCGACTCAGGGCCAGCGGAAAGGCCGTCACGCCGCCGCCGATACCTCCGAGGTGGAACTGTTGTGGCACCCGGGCGAGGATCGCAGCCATCCGCGGGTCGGCGCCGAGGTCGGCAAGCAGACCATCCCGGGTCCAGGCTCGAACGAACAGCCCATCGAGCAGCACCAGCCCCACGGGGTCGCCGGACAGCATCTCGGCACGCGCGAGCCGGTCGAACTCGGACTCGAAGCCGGGGATCGTCCGGATGTCCCAGTCGACCCCAGGGTGCTGGGCCTTGAAGTCGTCGTAGACCTTCTTGAGCGCCGGCTCAGCGAAGGGGTCACCACCCCCGGTAACGACCGTGATGGGACCTGACAGGGCGGAGGACGTCGGCGACCCGGAGGCGCCCCCGCTGCCGCCCGGGGCGGCACACGCAGCGAGCGCCCCGCCCGCGGCGATCAGGGCCCCGAGCTTGAGCACGTCCCGGCGCGACCATGGACGGCTCCAAACGTTGTCGTTCGTCGACGGAACCGACCCCATCGCGCTGCCCCCATGGCGGTGCGCCTCGAACACAGGTGCGCCCCGCGGAGAACGAGTATGGTTCGGCCGGTCTCGTCCCGCTTGGGGGGGTTCTACGATCGCGGGTGGAGCCAGCGCCCGACGCCCGATCGGCCGAGCTCGAGGCCCCTACGTGGGTGTCTCGGTCCGCGCCAACGAGATGACCGGCCGCGCTCGGCTGGCCCCGCGGGATCGGCGGTGATCGAGTCGCGTACGCGCATGCCGCTCCTGCGCCGCTCGCATCGCGAAAGCGGACTCGACCTTCTGTTCCTCGCCCCGACTCTGATCGTCCTCGCCGTCTTCCTCCTCTACCCGCTCGCCTACGGCCTCGTGCTCAGCGTCCATGACACGCAAGGATTCGACCTCACGAGCTTCGTCGGGCTCGAGAACTACGGGCGGGCGATCTTCGGGGACGCCGTCTTCCACCAGGCCCTGGCGACCACCGTCGTCTTCACCGGTGCCGCGGTCGTGCTGCAGACCGGGCTTGGGCTGTTCCTGGCGGTACTCGTGGCGGACGTCGGACGTGGGCGGACGCTCTTGCGGTTCGTCTTCTTCGCACCCTTCGTCCTCGCCTCGGTGGCGGTCGGCGCGGTCTGGAAGTACCTGTACGCGCCCTACTTCGGGATCGTCCCGTCGGTGGGGTCCGCGCTCGGACTCAACACCCTGACGGTCGCGCCGCTCGCCGACGCCCACTGGGCGCTTTGGGCGATCATGGCCGCCTTCCTGTGGCGGTTCGCGGGCTTCAACATGGTGGTCTACCTCAACGCCATCCAGAGCCTGCCGCGTGAGTTCTACGAGCACGCCGCGATGGAGGGCGCCGGCAGGTTCGAGCGCTTCCGGCACATCACCTGGCCCCTGCTGTGGCCGCAGACGTTCACGCTTGTGCTACTGACCACTATCGGGACCCTTCGGATCTTCGACATGGTCTGGATCATGACCGAGGGCGGACCCTCGAACGCCACCGAGACCGTCGCGACGGACGTCTACGTGACCGCCTTCCGATTCCTCCAGGTCGGCTACGCGCAGGCGATGGCCATGATCCTGCTGGTCATCATCCTCGCGCTCACCGTCGTCGAGTACCGCATCCTCGATCGCCGCGCCGAGGCCGTGCGCCTGTGACGAGGCTGGCTCGCCCCCGGCTGTCCACATTGCTGTTGGTTCTTCTCGCCCTGGTGTGGTTCTACCCGGTCGCGTGGACGCTGCTGAACGCGTTCAAGTCCAGCGCCGACATCTATCGCGCCCCGTGGGACCTGCCGTGGCCGCCGGTCGTGGGGAACATCGGCGAGGCATGGAGCCGCGGGCAGCTCGGCGTCGCGCTGGCGAACTCGGCGTACGTGACGGCGATGACCGTGGCAGGGGTCCTGGTCCTCGCGGTGCCGGGAGCCTATTCGCTCACCCGCTTGCGGCCGCCCCTGCGGGCCGTGCTGCTCATCGTCGTCCTGGCGCCGTTGATCATCCCGACGGAGGTGCTGATCGTTCCGCTCTTCTCGATGTTCCGCGCGCTGGGCCTGATCGACAGCCTGCCCGGTCTCGCGGTCACCAACGTCGTCGCGTACGTGTCGTTCGCGACCCTCATCCTGGTCGGCTACTTCCGCACGATCCCGCGGGACGTCACCGATGCCGCGGGCGTCGACGGAGCGGGTCGCTTCGACGTTCTGCTGCGGATCGTCATCCCGCTCGCTCGACCGGGGATCCTCGCCGTGGCCGTGCTCGTCGCGGTCCTGGCCTGGAACGATTTCTCCGCGTCGCTGGTCCTCCTGCAGAAGCCTGACACCTTCACGGTGCAGCTGGCCCTCACCCGGTTCTCGACGTTCTACGCGACCGATCAGGGGCTGACCTTCGCCGGCATGGCCATCGTGATCCTCCCGCCGTTGCTCCTGTTCCTGGTGCTCCAGCGGAGCTTGATCCAGGGTCTGGCGGCGGGGTTGGTCCGGCATTGAGGGCCGGCCCGACCGGGCTCCGGACGCCTGCTCAACCCTGGATCGCCCTAGCCGCCTCCGGCGCGAGCACGAGGTGGCCGAGGGTCGGGCCCGCCGATGCGGTGGTCACCTGCGCACCCGCCGAGCGGGGCCGATCTCCCGTGGCCCATCCGACGACGATATGGCCGAGCCACGCCAGTGCGCCCACGTAGGCGAACGGCGCCGCGCCGGTCAGGGTCGTCACGATCAACAGCGCCAGCGCAAGGGCGGGTTGGTGCAGCACGCTGTGGAGCATCACCATCGCCGGCCGTCGACGCCAGACGAACCGCGGCACGTCCGGGACGATGCCGAACAGCAGCAGCGGGACGAGTCCGACGCCGAGCTGGGAGGCCTGGGTACTGGCGAACAGGGCCAAGGCAAGGCCTGGGACGAGCCACAGGTGCCGCGGCCGGAGGCGCAACCGACGGCCGGACGCAGGCTCGCCCGCGGCGCTGCCAACGGCAAGTGGCCCCGAGGCCGCGGCGTGTGGAGCCGGTGCGTGGGCGCGACGGGCATCGGCCGCGGCAGCAGCATCGCGGGGCTCCAGCACCACGACGGCGGTCGGGCGCGCACGACGTGCGGCCAGGCCATCGACATCGGCGCCCCAGCCGGGGTACTCGATCACCTTCGCCCAGAGCCGGTCGCGCTCGTCGCCCGAGGCGACACGGGCGCGGACCGCTCGCGGCCCGCTGACGAGCTCGACCGTCGCCTCGGGGTTGGCCTGGAGGTTGAGCCACCAGGCTGGTTCGGCCTTGTCCCAGCCGTTCATCGCGACCGTCACGAGGTTCAGACCGTCCTCGTAGTAGCCGACGATGGCGACGCGCGCCTTGCCCGATCGGCGCCCGAGGGTCTCGAGGCTCAGCATCCCGAACCGCCGACCCGCCTCTGGCGAGGCGAGGCCCATCCGCCCTTTGCTGAGCCGGTAGATCGCGCGCTGGGCGATCCAGAAGGTGCGGATCGCGAACCGCGGAGGGGTTCGGACGGTCTGCCTGTGTTCGGCGAACTCGCCGATGATCGCCTTCGTCATGGCGGTACTTCCTTTCTGTCCCAAGGGGGACGCGATTCGTCGAGGGGATGAAGTGCGAAAGGGCCCCGGAGTCCGGCTCCGGGGCCCATTCGGTCAGGCGGCGGCGAGTGCCGGTGCGCCCCTCTGCTGCCGGTCCTCGGAGGCGGGGATCGGAGCTGCCTTGAACCCATGGAACGTGAGGTACAGGCCCAGGAAGGCCTCCCAGATGATCTCGGGGCCGGTCATGATCCCCTGCAGCGGGGAGCCCAGCGGGATCACCCCGAGCAGGATGGCCGCCGCCACGGTCACGAGGAGCGGACCCCCGACCAGGCCGAACAGCGCCATGCGCCGTCCCACCAGGCCGGACCGGTACATCAGGTAGCCCAGGATCAGGCCGGTCCCGATGCCGTCGGCGAAGCTGGGGCCGAGCAGGAAGGTCCATTGATGGATGGCGAGGAAGGTCTTGTCGATCGCCATGAGGGCGCCGGCATCGGTGCCGGCCGCCGTCTGGCGGAGGGTCACGATGGTGAGCAGACTGAGCAGGCCGATGAGGATGAAGGTGCCCTCGACGAGCCGTTCGGCGACGTAGGCGAGCGCGAGGGCTTCGTTCGTCCGCTTGAGCAGCGGGAACAACACGACCGCGCACCCGATGTTGGTGACGATCAGGAACAACTCGAGGAACGCGCCGAGGAACACGCCGGTGCTAGGGCCGGACCCGGTGATGTAGCCGGGATCACTCAGGATGTTCCCGTAGGCCAGGACCGCGCCGATCGAGGTGATGAACGTAAGGATGAAGAGCACGCCCACGGCGAGCGCGGTCTTTCGCGAGGTAGTCACGTTGGAACTCCACTTCTTCATCTGGATGCCTGGTTTGGTTCAGTTGTCGGATGCTCAGGAGTCGATGGCTGGATCTCGGCGACCGAGATCAGCGACAGGCCGAGGTCGTTGACCTTTCGCAGCAGGCCATGCAGCGCAGCCTGATCTGCGATCGGGCCTCGGATGACGGTCGTCCCGTCGCTCTCCCGGGTGAGGCTGAGCCCGTCGAACCAGGCGGCCCACCTGGCATCGAGGTGGCCCTGGAGGCGCACCTCGTAGCCACCGGGTTCGTGGTGGCGGCTGCTTCGTGCCGGTCGATCGGTCATGGCTCTCCTTGTGCTCCTCCGCCCCGCGCTGCTTGCCTGTCGGTGTGGGCTTGCGTGGTGTGAGCACAAGGTCGAGGCGACGGTGGTGAGCGCGCGTCACCACATCTGGTGATTCGATGTGGTGATTTCGCCCGGACGGGGAACGGAGCGAGAGCGCCGGTCAGCCCCGTCCGCACACCGGTCCGGTCACCCCATGGCCGGTCGCGCCTGGCGGGACTCGGGATCTAGGGGCCGCGCCGCCGGACGGCGATCGTCTGGCCCTAGCCGAGCAGGTCGAGTTCGCCCCCGCGGCGGACGGCGGCTCGACGGTTGTTGACGCCGAGCTTGGTGTAGATGTTCTTGGTGTGGGTCCGCACGGTGTTCAGGGACAGCACCAGCTCACTGGCGATGCCCGGGCCATCGAGGTCCGATCTCAGCAACCGGAGGACGTCGAGCTCTCGCTCGGTGAGCGGCTCCACCAGGGCCTGCTTGCTGGTCGCCTTCTCCCCCCCGGTGCCAGGCGCGGCTCGAAGGCGACGTACGTAGTCCGGGACGATCTGCCGCCTGGCCGCGGCGTCGAGGAGCGTGGCCATCGCGCGGCCCTCCTGGAGGAAGGTGCGCACGAAGCCCTCTGGCTCGGCGAGCGTGAGCGCTCGTGCAAGCGGCACGAGCGCGCCGGCCGTGTCGCCTCGAAGCTGGCTCTCTAACGCCTGGAGGACCAGGACCTCGATGACGCTGCCCATCCTCGCCCCGTCGTCCGCCGCACGCAGGAGTCGCTCGAGGAGGCTCGCGGCCACCGCGAGCGAAGGGGGATGCTGGGTCGACCGGGCCAGTAACACCCGGGCAAGGGTGACGTGCTCGAACTCGCGCAGGTAGTCGAGATCGTCGTCGGCCGACAGGCCCACGTCACGGGCCCACCGTAGCGCCTCGGCCTGACGCCCCTGGGCGAGCCACACCCGGGTCCTGAGCGCGGCGACCGGCCGCACCAGGGGCAGGAAGTGACTCACGTACTGGCGCTCCGCTTCGTCGAGCAGGCCCAGCGCCGCGTCCCGGTCCCCCTCAGCCTCATGCACACGCGCCATCGCGACACGCCAGCGGTACGGGTTCTGCTCGAGGGCGGCGAGCCCGCCCAGCTCCGTGCTGGCGGCCAGGTGCTTGGCGGCGGCATCGAGCTCGTCCCGCTCGAGGAAGATCTCGGCCATCCCGGTGTGCATGTCCGCGGCTCCGCGCACCACCGGCGCGCCGAGCGGGGTGGCGCGTGCCAGCCCGTGCTCGTACGTACCCAGGGCGTCCCGGAGGCGACCCTGCGCGATCCGGATGTCCGCCAGGGAGATGGCGCACCCGATCGTGTCGGAGACGTACCCCGCCCGTTCAAGGTTGGCGGCGCAGGCGACGTACCGACGGTGGCCTTCCTCGAGATCGCCCTTCCGCCATGCGGCGAGGCCGAGGAATCCTTCGGCCGACCCGCGGAACACGTAGTCATCGTCGGCGACGACCTCGAGCGCGCGGCGGGCGAAGCGGATCGTGGCCGCGACGTCGCCGAGGGCAAGGGCCTGGGCGCCGCGGAAGATGGCGATCGCGGTCGGCAGGTCTTGGTATCCCGCCTCGTGCGCGCCGGTCGGCGGGGCGGAGGGAGTGCCCGCAGCGTTCTCCTCCAGCCATCGTTCCGCAGCCCGGAGGTGCGCCTCCACCCCCTCGAGCTCGCCGTTGAGCAACAAGGCCCCGGCGTAGTGGACGCTCAGCACCGGCCGGGTGGCGACGACGTCGTCCGGCAGGGCGCGCAGCCAGGCGAGCGCAGTCGTCTCCTGTCGAGCCTGGCGCATCGCGGGGATCGCCAGTTCGACCAGCGTCGCCGCCCGCTCGAAGTCGGCGGCCGCCATGGCGTGGCGGATCGCCTCCGTCGGCGCACCATTCCTCTCGAACCACGCACTCGCACGGCGGTGGAGTTCTGGGACCTGCTCGGGTTGCTCCTGCTCGAGGTGGGCCCCGAGCACGTCGGCGAACAGACGGTGGTAGCGGTACCACTGGCGGCGGTCGTCGAGGGCGACGAGGAACAGGTTGGCGCGGTCCAGCTCCTGCAACATCGCCCGCCCATCGTCGCGACCGATGACGGCATCGCAGAGCGCCGCGCTCAGCCGGTCAAGGATGGAGGTCTCGAGCAGGAAGGTCCGGATCGACGCGGGCTGACGGCGCAGGACCTCCTCGACGAGGTAGTCGACGATGTAGCGGTCGTCCCCGGCGAAGCCGGCGATGAACCCAGCAACGTCGTCGCGTCCCTGCATCGAGATGGCTGCCAGCTGAAGGGCAGCGATCCAGCCTTCTGTGCGACCCTCCAACGCGGCGACATCGCTCGCGCCCAGGTCGAGCCCCATCACCTCGTTCAGGTACGCCGCGGCCTCAGTCGGCGTGAAGCGCAGGTCGGCCGCGCGTATCTCGGTCAGTGTGCCGCGCCCTCGCAGGCGACCCAGCGGAAGCGCGGGGTCGGCGCGGGTCGTGATCACGAGGTGGATCCGCGGCGGAAGGTGCTCCAGGAGGAACACCATCCCAGCCCGGATCTCAGGCGTATCGACCTCGTGGTAGTCATCGAGGACCACCACGACGTCCTCCGGCACCGCATTGAGCTCGTTCAGGAGTGGGGCGAGGATGGACTCGATGGGCGGCGCTTGCGGCTCGCGCAGGGCAGCGAGCGCACTCGCGCCAACCCCGGGCGCGACGGTCCGGAGCGCGGCGATCAGATAGACCCAGAACGTCCCTGGCTCGTTGTCCGCGTGGTCCAGCGACAGCCATGCTACCGAGGGTGCGCCGGAAGGGAAGGACGCCAGCCATTCCGCCAACAGCGTCGTCTTGCCGAAGCCGGCGGGCGCTGAGATGAGCGTGAGGGTCGATTCGAGCCCGCGGCGGAGTCGTTCGCTGAGCCGTGGTCGTTGGACCAGGCCGCGTCGCGGCTTCGGGACGTAGAGCTTCGTCTCAAGCAGCGGGCCGGGATTGTTCGCTGTCATCTACTCCGGGCCTCACAGCGGACGTCGGTGAGGCGCTAGCTGCTGATGCGGTTAGGATCGCGGCTCGCGATAGGCCGGGTCGTGACGGCGGCGGTCGTGAGGGGTTCAACGCGCCGCCTTCACCGGTGACAGTACCCGGGGAAGCCAGGACGCGAAAGAGGAAGTGCGTTCGCCCTCGCCGGTCGAGGTGCGGCATGAGGCGCTGACCGTCCGGTTCGGCCTCCGGGGCTCGCACTTCCCTTTGACACGTCAAACCCAGCAGAGTGGGAGGGCTGGACCTCCCAGCCCCTCGCACCACGCTCGAGGAGTTCCGATCCGAAGGTAGCCCGCGCGCTCTACCTACCGGGGCTTGCGGGCCCGGATGATGGCCGAGGTCATGCCCGGCGTCTCCTGGTGCGTCGGGGTGATCGAGACATCCTCGAGCCCGGCGGCATGCAGCCCCGCCTCGTATTCCGCATACGACAGCGCCCCGGCGATACAGCCGACGTACGACCCACGCTCGACTCGTTCCGCGGGGGTCAGCACGTCGTCGGCCACGATGTCCGAGACTCCCAGACGGCCACCGGGCCGCAGGACGCGGGCGATCTCGCGGAAGACGGCCGGCTTGTCAGCAGCCAGGTTGATGACGCAGTTGCTGATGACCACGTCGACCGACGCCGCCGGCAACGGGATCGCCTCGATGTGGCCCTTCAGGAACTCCACGTTCGTGGCTCCCGCGGCCTGCGCGTTCCTGCGAGCGAGCGCGAGCATCTCGTCCGTCATGTCGAGGCCGAAGGCGCGGCCCGTGGGACCCACTCGCTGTGCCGACAGGAGCACGTCGATGCCCCCGCCCGAGCCCAGGTCCAGGACAGTCTCCCCGTCGCGCAGCTCGGCCACCGCGATCGGGTTGCCGCAGCCAAGGCTGGCGAGACGCGCTGCCTCGGGCAGACTCGCCAACTCCTCGTTCGAGTAGTTGGTCGGGCCGCAGCAGTCGCCGTTCCCACCGCAAGACGGATCTTGGACCACGCTCAGGGCGATGCGGGCGTAGTGGTCGCGGACGACCTCGTGGACCGGTGTGGACATGGCAGACCTCCGTGGATCCAGACGACGCTATATCGATACTTGCCTAAGTATACACATGTCGATATAGTGCGTCGGATGAAGCGACCCACCGATCCGGACGTCCGCCTCCTCCAGGCGGCAGCCGACCCCATCCGGCTGGCCATCCTCCGGCAACTCGCGCTCGCCGGGCCGGTGTGTGCGTGCGACATCGCGGCCGGCTACGCCGTGACCCAACCCACTGTCTCGCATCACCTGCGGGTGCTGCGCGAGGCTGGCTGGCTGGCTGGCGAGCGGCGCGGCACATGGATCTGGTACTCGATCCGGCCCGCGGCCATGGATCGGTTCCACGCCATCGGGTCAGCCTTCGATGCCACGGGCGCGGCGCCGGCGCCGTCGACGCGTCGGCTGCAGGTCATCCAGCCCGCCACATGACTCGGTTCGCCCGAGCCGCCGCTCTGTCGGGTTCGTCGCCTCTGCGGGCGGCGGCCTTCTGGCTAACACTCGCGGCCGCCTGCTGGGGCATCGGCACCGCCTTCAGCAAGCAAGCCGTGGCCGAGATCCCGCCCCTCACCGTGCTGCTCCTGCAGCTGGCGGTAAGTCTCGTCTTCCTGACCATCGTGCAGCGCGTCGAACGAGGCGACCGCGAGCTGTCGCGTGGGTCGCCGCGCCTTGCTCGACTGGGCGTCCTGAATCCGGGCCTCGCCTACGCCCTGAGCCTCGTCGGGCTCACCACGATCACGGTGAGCCTCTCGGTGCTGCTCTGGGCGCTGGAACCGCTGCTCATCGTGGGACTCGCGGCCTGGCTGCTGCGGGAGCGCCTCAGTCCGGCCCTCCTCGGCCTGTCCGCCGTCGCCGTCGGGGGGATCGTCCTGGTGGTCGTCGACGCCGGCACAGGCGGGCAGGCCTCCGGCATCGTCCTCACGGTGGCCGGCGTCGCGTGCTGTGCGACGTACACCGTGGCCACGCGCCGCTGGCTACCGGCCGCACCCTCCACGATCCGCGTGGTCGCCGGCCAGCAGGCCTATGCACTCGGCTTTGCTGTGATCCTGTTCGTCGCCGCCACGCTGCTCGGTGGCCGTTCGTTGCCCAGTGAGGTGTCGCTCGCGGGGTGGGCCAGCGTCATCGTCTCGGGCGTCCTGTACTACGGCCTGGCCTACACCTTCTACCTCACCGGGCTGCGACGCGTGCCAGCCTCGCTCGCCTCGGTCGTGTTCTACCTCATCCCGGTGTTCGGGATCGCCGCCGGAACCGTGCTCGGTGAGCGACTCGAGCCTCGGCAGTGGGTCGGCGCAGCGATCGTGATCAGCGCGGTCGCCCTCATCGCCATGCAGATGGCGCGATCACCAGCCCCCATCGCGGCGAACGGCCTCGAAGCGCCCCAGACGTAGAGAACGCAGCACGGTCCGGCCGGCATCGGCATCCCGGGACCAACGGCCCTGCCCCACCAAGGCCTCACCGATCAGGCTGGAGGCAGCCACAAGGATCGCGGGGCATGGTCCGATCGCCCCGCATCGAGGGAGGACGTGCCATGGGTATCTGGGCCTGGATCATCCTGCTGCTCGCGGCCGCGGGGCTGGCGACCGTGGTGCAGTTCCTGTTCTTCTCCCGCGGACGCCGGTCGACCGACTACGACTGGGTCTACCTCGCCGCGGGGGCGCTGATCGGTGGCTTCACCGGCCATGCGTGGTACGCCGCCGGCCCCACGGTCGACGGCCTGAACGTCGGGCCCGCCCTGGCCGGACTCATCGTGGGTGCCCTGGTCGTGGAGACCGTCTATCGGTTGGTCCTCCGCCCGCGCCAGGCGTAGCGGCCGGGAGGGGCCGCCCGAGCAGGTAGCCCTGCCCCAGTTCGACGCCGAGCCCGCGGAGCGTGTCGCGCTCGGCGGGAGTCTCGATACCCTCGGCGATGATCCGGCAGCCCGACGAACGGGCGAAGTGCCCGATGCCCACGACCATCGCCTGGCGCGCGTCGTCCCGGTCCAGGCCCTCCACGAGCCAGCGGTCCAGCTTCAGGAACGCCGGCCGCAGCTCGAGGATGTGGCGCAGGCTGGCGAAGCCGGCGCCGGTGTCGTCGACGGCGAGCTCGAAACGCGGCCCGACCCGGTCGATCGCCGCGCGGAAGGCCGGGTAGTCGCTGATGACCTCGTGCTCGGTCACTTCCAGGACGACTCGCCGGCCGTGATGGCGCGCCAGCACCGCCCGGAGCATCGTGCCCTCCAGGACGAACTCCGGCGAGACGTTGACATCGAGCCACGCCCGAGGCGGCAATGTGGCCGCGGCGGACAGGGCCGCCTCCAGGGTCGCGGCCTCCAGCCGCAGACCCAGACCCACGGTCGCGGCCTGGAGGAACCGCGCCGAAGGGTCCGTGCCGTCGGCGAAGCGCGTCAAGCCCTCGAAGCCCACGACGGCCTCGTCGGCGAGCTGGACGATCGGCTGGAAGACGGGCTGGAACGCCTGGCGGTCGATGATGGCGGTGATGTCCTGGCGGGCCCGCCCCAGTTCCGTCCGCTCCAGGACGCTTCTCCCGATGAGGGCCCCGGTGAGGTCGGCGAACTCGACCAGTGCGGGGAGCTCCTCGACCAGAGCACCCTCCGGTACCGACCGCTGGGAATCGACGATGAGCAAACCGATGAGCCGGTCGTCGTGGCGGATCGGGGCGTAGGCCGCGGCCTGCACCCCAAGGCCCTTCAGGAGCTGGTTGTAGGGATGCCAGGGCCGGTTGACCCATGGCTCGATCCATGGACCCTCGCTCGCCCGCTCCCGCAGATGCCGTCCTCGTTGGCGAGGCAACGGGCGGATCACTGGATGCGGGTCACCTGCCACGACCGTCCCGATGGGCGTCGCGCGCCCATCGAGCTCGAACAGGAAGAGCTGGGCCTTGACCAGGTCGGGCAGGTTGATCACCTGCTCACAGATGGCCTGGGCGGTGGCCTCCAGATCATCTCCACGATGGATCTCGCGGATCGTCCTGGCGATGAGGGCCCGCTGCCGGCTGAGGGTGGCCGAGCGTCCCTCCAGCGCGCGCGCCTGGGTCACGTCGCGCTTGCCGGCGACATAGCCGCTGATCGCGCCGTGGGCGCCGCGGATGGGCGAGATGACCGCCGACTCGGTGACGGTCGAGCCATCCTTGCGGCGGTTGACCAGGTCGCCCGACCAGGGCTGGCCGCTCGCGAGGGTCGACCACATGGCCTCGTAGAACGCCGCTGACTGGGCGCCGCTCTTCAGGATCCGCGGGTTCTGGCCCATGACCTCGTCGCGGGCGTAGCCCGTGACCCGCTCGAAGGCCGGGTTGACGTAGGTGATGCGGCCGTCGAGATCGGTGATCTCGATCGACTCGGTCGCCTGCTCGATGGCCGCGGCGAGCCGGTCGTGCTCCGCTTCCCCTCGCGCGTGCTCGGTCAGGTCAAGGCCGACGCCACCCAGGACGGTCCGGCCGTCCTGGGTCGCGAGCGGGAACTTCATGATGACGAACGTATGTGGGCCGTCGTCGAAGGGCCGGACCAGGGAGAAGACCGGCACGTCGGCGCCGGCAAGGGCGAGCCTGTCGATCTCGCGCATGCGGGCGGCGTTCTCCGGCGGCCAGATGTCGGCATCGGTCTTGCCGTACCACTCGGACCCGAACCGCGGCCCGAGCGTGGCCAGGTAGTGGCGGTTGAGGTAGAGGTAGCGGCCCTCGGCATCCTTGATGGAGGCGTTCCACGGCGCCTCGTCCATCAGCTCGCGGAACCGTTCGATGGCCGGCCCGACCGGGAGCAGGGGGGCGCCGGCCGGGACGGCAGGCCGGCGCGGGATACGGTCCCGCCCGCCCCCGGATCGTCCTGTCATCGGTACATCGCCCGGCCTGGTCCAGATCGGCCTTCGGACCGCCGCAGCGCCCAGCAGCGCTCCGCCACCTTACTCCTTCGGTGCGGCATGTCCACGGGCAAAGCAGGAGGCGCCCGTATACTCCTCGTCCTGTGGATAGACGCCAGTGGGGATGCCTCTTCGAGGTCCTCGAAACCCTTGTCCTGACGATCGTGATCTTCCTGCTCATCCAGAACTTCGTGGCTCAGCCCTACCAGGTCGAGCAACAGAGCATGGAACACACGCTCGAGCCCGGGCAGTACGTGCTCGTGGACAAGCTCACGCCGCGCTTCAACGACTACCATCGCGGCGACATCATCGTCTTCAACCCGCCGGGCTCGGCCGCGTCCGATCCGACCCAGGTGCCGTTCATCAAGCGGATCATCGGCCTGCCGGGCGACCGCATCGACTTCCGCAACGGCGACGTCTTCGTCAACGGCGTCCAGCTCTCCGAGCCGTACATCTATGACGGCCAGCCGACCCAGGCGGGGGCCGAGGGCTCGACCGTCGTCGTCCCCGCCGACTCGTACTTCGGCCTGGGCGACCACCGCGCGAATTCGACCGACTCGCGGGTCTTTGGCTTCATCCCCCGCAGCGACATCATCGGGCGGGCCTGGCTGCGCTACTGGCCGCTCAACGACCTGGGCATCCTGAGCACGCCGACGTACCCCGACGTGCCTCCCGCCGGCTCAGCGTTCGATCCGCTGGGCGGCCTGGCCATCATCAGCTTCGGCCTGGCCGGCGTCGGCGTGGCCGGCGTCCGCGGCCTCCGCGCCCGCCTCGGCTGACCACGCGCCGATGCCGGTCGTGCCCCTCCTCGCGGCGACCGTGGCCATCGCCGGCGCCGTGATCGCCATCCTGGCGACCGATTCGCGCCTCACCACGGCCGGCACCGCGGCCGCCCTCCTGGCCGCTCCCTTCGCGGCCGATCCGCTGCCCCAGCAACTCGGCCTGGGCGTCCGCCTCGTCGGGGCGGGGCTGGCCGGGTACCTGCTGTGGACCTCGACGCGTCAGGCCGCGCCCCTCCTTGGCCCGCTCCCACTCGGGGGGCGCGGGGAGGCGGCGTTCGTGCTGGCCGCCGCCGCGATCGGCTTCCTGGCCGATGCGGTGACCTCGGAGGCGCTCGGGCCCACGGCCGCCCTGGCCGCAGGTGGGGCGCTCCTGGTGGGGGGGCTGGACCTGCTGGCGTTCGGCGAAGACGGGCTGCGCCTCGGCAGCGGCGCGCTCCTCGCCCTGACCGGTGCGTCCCTTGTGCTCGCCGAACTTGGCGGCACGCCGGGGGCCGGCCTGGAGGCCGGCCTTGCGGTGGCCACGGCGGCGGTCGCGGGGGCAGCCGCCTGGCTGACCGTCACGACGCTGGGTCCCCGCCGCGAGATGCGGCTGGCGGCCCGGCATGGCGACCTGCGCGACATCGGCTGAATCGACGACGCCGGACCGCTGGTGACGCTCGTCGCCTTCATCGTCGTGGCCGGCACGGGCGCCGCGGCCTGGTGGATGGTCGGCCGGTGGCCGCCGCTGCGCACCATCGTGGGCCTCGTGGCCCTGGCCGCGTGCGTCGTGCTGGCGCGCCTGTTGCCGAGCGGCCCCGTGATCCTCTTCGGCGACGACGCGCTCCAGACGACGAACTTCCTGCGCCTCTGGCTGCTGAGCGGCTCGGCGGCTGCACTGCTGCTGACGCTGCTGGCCGAGACCCTTGGCCGATCCACCCGCGTCGCTCCGGCTGCGCTCGTCCTGCTCGCGGGGACGGCCGCGGCGCTCTCCCTGACCGATGCCGCCGGTGCGCTGCTGCTGGTCGTGGCCACCACGACGCTCGTTGGCATGGTGGCCCTCAGCGACCGGCCGGGGCGGCCTGGTCCGGAGCTGCTCGGCGTCCTGCGGCTGCCCATCGCCGTGGCCGTGTTGGGGCTGCTGGGCATCGCCTGGGCCTCGGTCGGCGGCCTGGGTGAACAGCCCACGACGATGCTGGCCGCCTTCGCCCTGGTCGGCGCGGCGCTCGTCCTGGGCACTGGCGCGGTGCCCTTCCACCTGCCGCTGGCCCGCCAGGGTGAGGCCGTGGCGCGGCCGCTGCTGCCGCTCGTCCTTGGCTGGCTGCCGGCCCTCCTGGCGGTCGTCCTGCTCGAGTGGTCGGGCGTCCGGCTCGTGCCGCTCGACCCGGACCTGGGGTTGGTCCGTGCCGCGCTCCTTGCGCTGGCCCTCCTGACGCTCGGCGCGGCTACGGTCGCCATGCTGCTCCAGGAGGACCTGGGCCACGTCGTGGCGTATGCGGGCCTCCAGGGCCTGGCCCTGGGGCTGCTGGGCTATGCCAGCGTCGACGGCTCGGCCGTGACCGGCGCCCGCGCGGTGCTGCTGCTGCTGCCCCTGTGGCTGGCGGCGCTCGTAGGCGTGCTGCTCGTCCTGGAGACGATGGGCGGCGGCTCCGACCTCAAGGCGCTGAGCGGCTGGGTGCGCCGGGCGCCGGTCACGGCCGTCGCGCTGACGATCGCCGTCGCGGTCGCCATCGGGTTGCCCGGATCGGCCGCCTTCGAGGCACGCCGCGCGGTCACCGATGTCGCCCTGGGTTCGACCTTCGGCACGGTGGCCCTGCTGCTGGTGGTCGCCTCGGTGACGGCGTGGCTGCGGCTGGCATGGGAGGGCCTGCGGCCGACCGGTGCGGAATGGGGCGCCGCGGAGCGCCCGAACGTGGAGGCGGCTCGCAGCGGGCCTGGACTCGCCCGCGCGCGCGGACTGCTGGCCGCGAACCGCATCCCGATCGCGGCCGTGCTGGCGCTGGCGCTGGCCATCCTGCCGCTCGCCTTGAGCCTGGGCTTCGGGCACCTGGAGGCGGCCGCGGCGGGCCCGAACCCGGCGGCCAGCGTGCGTCCGGTGGCGCCGACGCCCACCCCGAGCCCGACCATCACGCCGCAGTCGACGCCCTCGCCCACCACCACGCCACCGACCGGCTTCCCGCCGACCCCCACACCGGGCCTCCCCTCCGGTTCCCCCGCCCCGACCCAGACACCCGGCGCGTCAAGTCCGGCGCCGACCTCCTCGATCGGCGACTAGCGGGCGGGCGCGCTCGCCGGCCTCGCTGGCGGCTGGCCCGCCGGCGTTTGCATGCAGCGATGCAACAGATGGCGGGGGAAGGGCCGTTTCGGCGGCACGCCGACCTGCCGCGCTACCCCTGTTGCATGGGATGCGCGATGCGACCGATGTGACCGGGCTCAGGTGTCGTCCGTTTCACGAGGCGAGACAGATGACGGCCGTGCCCTCCGTCGCGGTGCGTTCCGGCGTCGCGTGCGTCGCGGCGTGCAAAGCACGGCCAAGACACGCGCGGCCGGCCCGGTGCGGGGGCGATCAGCCCTCGGCGGGGGCGTTGACCCAGCGGTCGATGTCGCGGTCGTAGGCCAGGAGCTCGGCCGGCCGGAACCACAGCGCGAGCTCCTGGACGGCCGTCTCGGGCCCGTCCGAGGCATGGACCAGGTTCTGCGCCGTCTCCACGGCGAAGTCGCCACGGATCGTGCCGGGGGCGGCCTGGGCGGGGCGCGTCGCGCCGTTGATGGTGCGCACGATGGCGATCGCGTCGGGGCCCTCGAGGGCGACGGCCACGAGTGGCCCGGTCGTGATGAACGCGACCAGACCGGCGAAGAACGGCTTGTCGCGGTGCACGGCGTAGTGGGCCTCTGCCAGCGCCCGGTCGATGTGGACGAGCTTGAGGCCGATGATCTTGAGCCCGCGCTCCTCGTACCGTGACAGGACGCGACCGACGAGCTGGCGCTGGACGCCATCGGGCTTGATGAGGACGAGGGTTCGTTCGATCACGTGGTTTCCTCTCGTGGGGCCGCGTCGACGAGGGCGCGGCGAGATCCCTGGAACGCGGCCGACGCCTCATTGGCCCGGCCAAGGAGCCGGAGGGCATCGCCACGGACGAGCTGGAGGGCGGCCGCTGCGGGGCCGGTCGGCCCGGTCGCGGCCAGGGCGCGCTCCGCGACGGACAGGGTCATGGCGGCCAGGGCGGGCTCCTCGCGCAGGACGACGCCCAGGAGGCCGGCTGCGGCGAGCGCGTGGCCTCCGTCCAGGGCGGCTTCGGCGGCTGCCATGTCGTCGCTCGGGCGCGGCACCGCAGCGGCGGCATGGACGGCCGGCACGGCCGCGGGGGCGGAGGCGGCCGCCACGGAGGCAGCAGGTGCCGCGCCCCCGTGCCGGCCGGGCCAGGCGTTGGAGCGGGGATGGCCAGCGAACACGCGGTCCAGGGCGGCCTCATCCACGTCGGCCCGCGCCAGCACCCGCTGCGCGAGCCGCCGGGCGTCGCGGTGATCGCCGGCGGCGGCGAGCGACTCGATGACCACCACTTCAGCCAGCACCTGGTCGCCCCCCTGGTCCAGGTGGACCCGAGCGGCGTCCGCGGCCCCGCCCAGGTCGCCACCGCGCCAGCGTGCCTCGGCCAGGTCAGCCCAGGCTGGGGTACCGAGCTCGCCTCGACCGGCCAGCGCCTCCAGCTCGACGCGAGCCAGGGCCGGCAGGCCGGTGCGCAGGTGCAGGTGCGCCATCCGGGTCGTGACGGCGGCCTCGTTCACGGCAGCGTTCATGGCAGGTGGAGCGCCGGCTCCAGGTCGGGCGCCTTGGTGCCATGCGGAGCCACGACCGCGAGGCACAGGCCGGGGTCCTGGAAGAGCCGGCCCGCCAGCTCCTGGATCATGTCGGCGGAGACCCCTTGGAGCGCGGCGAGCGCGTCGTCGAGGGTCAGCACGCGGTCGTGCAGGGCCTCCTGCACGCCCAGCCACGAGACCAGGTGGCGGCCCTCCTCCAGGCGAAGCTCCAGGTGCCCCGCGGTGAACCGCTTGGCCTTCTCGAGCTCCGCGGCGGGGACGAGTTCGTCGCGCATGCGGGCCAGCTCGGCGACGATGGCGCGGACGGCCTGGCCGAGGACGTCGGGGTCTACCCCGGCGTAGATCTGGAGCGTGCCGCAGTCGGCGTAGTCGGCCTGGAAGCTGTGCACGTCGTAGGCCAGACCGGCGTCCTCGCGCAGGTTGAGGAAGAGCCGACTGCTGGAGCCATCGCCCAGGACCGTGTTGAGCACCTCCAGCGTCCACGCGTCGGGATGGTCGCGCCGCAGGCCCGGCAGGCCCAGCACGAGGTGCGCCTGCTGCCCCTCCCGTTCGTCAAGCCGGACGCGCGGCCCGACCGGGCCCGATGGCGCCGGGGCCCAGCCAGGCACCGGCCCATTGCCGCGCCCGAAGGCCTCGGCCACCAATCCCACGACCTCCTCGTGGGCCATGTCGGCGGCCACCGCCACGACGGTGTTGGCCGGCCGGTAGCTGGCGGCCCAGAAGGCCCGGATCTCGTCGCCGCTCAGGTTGCGCACGGTGGTCTCGTCGCCGGCGATCTCGCGGCCCAGGCTGGTGTCGCCGAAGAACTGCTCGTCGAAGACGTTGAAGACGAACTGGCTGGCGTCGTCATGGTAGGAGCGGATCTCCTCCACGATGACGTCCCGCTCGCGGTCGATCTCGTGGTCACGCAGGAGTGGCCGGACGATCAGCTCGCCCAGCATCTGGACACCGCGCTGCGCCTCGCGCAGCGGCAGGCGAGCCCAGTAGACGGTGGACTCGCGGTCGGTCGCGGCGTTGCTGGAGCCGCCCACGCCCTCGATCGCCTCGGACACGGCACGCGTGGTGGGGAAGGCGGCCGTGCCCCGGAAGGTCAGGTGCTCCATGAAATGGGCCACGCCCGCCTGCTCACGTCGCTCGAGGCGCGAGCCGGCCAGGACGTATGCGGCCACGGAGAACGCGCGCGAGCCGGGCAGGCGCGCCGAGATGACGCGCGGCCCGTCGGGCAACGCGGTCCGTTCGTACATCGCCGGGATGGTACAGGACCGGCGCCGGCGCCCCCGCAGGAGGCGCCGGAGCCGGTCGACCTACTTGGGCAGGATCGAGGAGATCCAGTCCTGGGCGAAGAAGATGACGAAGCCGGCCGAGACCAGCCACATCAGCCAATGGACCTCGGCGAACTTGCCCCGGACGACCTTGATGAGGACCCAGCTGATGAAGCCGGCCCCGATGCCCACCGTGATGTCGTACGTGAGCGGCATCAGGATGATCGTCAGGAGCGCCGGCAGGCCGTCCTCGAAGTCGGCCACGTTGATGTCCTTGATCAGGGTGAACATCAGGTAGCCCACGAGCACGAGGGCGGGCGCCGTGGCCTGGGCGGGCACGATGCCCGCGATCGGCGACAGGAGGATGGCCAGCAGGAAGAGCACGCCGGTGACCACCGAGGTCAGGCCGGTCTTGCCCCCTTCGGCCACGCCCGCGGCGCTCTCGATGTAGGTCGTGTTGGAGCTGACCCCGGCCAGGCCGCCGGCGATGGCCGCGACGCTGTCCACCAGCAGGATGCGTCCGACGCCGGGCACGGAGCCGTCAGGCCTCGAGAGGCCGGCTTCGGCGGCGATGCCCGTGACGGTACCCATCGTGTCGAAGAAGTCCGACAGCATGATGGCGAAGACGACGAGCACGGCCGACAGCACGCCCAACTTGGCGAAGGCCTGGAACGGATCCTGCAGGCCCAGGCCCAGGGTGTTGAAGCTGACGGTCGCGACCAGGGGACTGGGGACCGAGGCCACGCCGAGGACGATGGCCACGACGGTCGTGACCAGGATGCTGATGATGAGGGCCGCCCGGACGTGGAGCGCCCACAGGGCGAACGTGATGACGAGTCCCAGCAGGAACACGAACTGCCCGACGGTCGTGGGGAAGGCCAGACCCACGATCGGCGTCCCGCCAGCGGGCGTCACGATCATGCCGCCGTTGGCGAAGCCGATGAACAGGATGAAGAGTCCGATGCCGACCCCGATCGACTTCTTGAGGGCCAGCGGCACCGCGTTCATGATGGCTTCCCGGGCGCCCAGCACGACCAGGATCGTGATGGCCACGCCCTCGAGCACGATGACGCCCATCGCGCCGGCCGGGGTGAGGCCCTTGGCCGGCAGGCTGAACGCGACCAGGGCGTTGATGCCGAGCCCCGCGGCCAGGGCGAACGGGTAGTTCGCCACGAGGCCCATGCTGATGGTCATGATGCCGGCCACCAACGCCGTCCCGGCGGAGACGGACGCCGGATCGAGCCCCAGCGGCTTGGCGATGATGTTGGGGTTCAAGAAGATGATGTAGGACATGACCATGAACGTGGTCAGGCCCGCGCGGACCTCCGTGCCCACGGTCGTGCCGCGTTCGGACAGCTTGAAGAATGACGCGATCGCGTCCACCGACGTCGTGCCCTCCTATCCCACTCCTGCGCCGCCGGCGACCCATCCGCCGGCTCGGCGCTCCCTCCGCTAGTTCGACCCCCCGGTCAGCGGTCCGCTCTCGGGCCCGCTCGGCGCATCTCCACCGTCGAGCCCGCTCAGCTCCATCTGGACGAAGCCGTCCGGCTGGAAGCGGAACGTCTGCTGGACTCCGGGTTCGCCCGCCATCGACGGCGCGAACTCGACGACGACCTTCTCGTCCCCCTGGACGAGCGTGTAGACCAGCAGCTGGTCGGGCCGCGTCTCGAACTCGAGGTGCTCGAAGGAGTCCACGTTGAGGCAGATCGAAAGAGGCGTGAAGAAGGTGGAGATCTCAGGGTGGTCCGACACGATGCGCTCGACCCAGCCGGTACCGTGGGCGACCAGGGCCTGGCCGCGGTAGTAGCGGTAACCGACCGTCTGGCGCAGCAGCGGCCGGAGGAGGTTGTGGATGTCCGTTCGACTCGAGACCAGGCCGCTGTTGACGAAGAACTTGGCGGGCTGGTCGAGCGACACGCTACTCCTCAGCGGGGCGCGAAAACCGGATCGGGGAACCCCACGATGGTAGCCGAGGGCGGCGGGCCGGACAAGGCGTCCGCGTATCATCCTGCCCATGCTCCTGGCCGTCGATGCGGGCAACACGAACCTGACGCTGGCGCTCGCGTCGGGCGGTGATCCCGCCTCGCTCGGGCGCCTGCGGCGGGCCGGCAGCCGGCGCGACGTCACCGCGGACGAGCTGGAGGCATCGCTCGATGGGCTGCTGCGGCTTGACGGCCACGCCCTGACCGACGTACAGGCCATCGTGGCCGCCTCCGTCGTGCCCGCCTACACCGCCGCGTTCGATGCCATCGCCAGCCGCCGCGGCATCCCCATCCTGCACGCCAGCACCGCCACGGTGCCCATCGGCGTGCGCCTGGACCGGCCCGATGACGCCGGCGCCGACCGCCTCGTCAACGCCTACGCCGTCGGCCGGCTGTACGGACGGCCGGCCATCGTCCTCGACTTCGGGACGGCCACCACCCTCGACGTGGTGGGGCCCGACGGCACGTACCTGGGCGGCTCGATCGCACCCGGCCTGGAGCTGGGCATGGAGGCCCTCGCCACGCGCACCGCGCGGCTGCCGCGCATCGAGCTGCGGCGCCCTGAACGGGCCATCGGCCGCGACACCGTCAGTGCCATGCAGGCAGGCACCGTCCTGGGGTACCTGGGCCTGACCCGCGAGTTACTGGCGCGCACCCGCGACGAGCTGGTGGCCGAATTCGGGGAGTTGCCCATCCACATCGTGCTGACGGGCGGGCTGGCGAACGCGCCGTGGGTCGAGGGCCTGGAGGACATCGAGGCCATCGATCCAGCGCTGACGCTCAAGGGCCTGGTCCTGCTGTTCGCCGAGGTCGGCACGGACCGCCGGCGCACCTCGTGACCAAGGGCGAGGCGGGCGGCGGCCTCCCGCTGGAGGGCCGCTTCATCCTGCTGGGGGTGACGGGCTCGATCGCCGCCTACAAGGCGGCCGAGGTGACGCGGGCGCTCCAGGCGGCCGGGGCGGAGGTGCAGGCCGCCATGACGCCCAGCGCGACGCACTTCCTGGGCCCCCTCACGCTGGCCGCCCTGACGCGTCGCCAGGTGCTGCTGGATCCGCTCGAGTTGCTGCCCGACGAGCGCATCGCCCACATCGTGGCCGCCGACGCCGCCGACGCGGTGCTCGTCGCGCCCGCGACGGCCCACTGGCTGGCCGCCATGGCCAACGGCCTGGCCGGCGATGCCATCACGGCCGCCTGTCTGGCGACGGCCGCGCCGGTGATCGTGGCCCCCGCCATGGACGGGGAGATGTATCTCCACCCGGCCACGCGCGCCAACGTGGCCACGCTCCAGGGCTTCGGCTACTCCATCGTGGAGCCGGAGATGGGAGCGCTCGCCTCGGGCCAGACCGGGCAGGGCCGCCTGGCCGAGACCTCGCACCTCGTGGCGGCCGTCGTGAAGGCCACGGCCGGCCGGCCGGTGCGGGCCCCCGATGCCGCTTCGCGCCCGCCCGTCGACCCGACCCTGCACGAGCGCGACCTCGAGGGACGCCGGGTGCTCGTGACCGCCGGCGGCACGGCCGAGCCGATCGACCCCGTACGCTACATCGGGAACCGCTCCACGGGCCGCATGGGCGTCGCGGTGGCACAGGCGGCGCTCGCGCGCGGCGCGGCCGTGACGCTCATCGCCGGGCACACGTCGGTGGACCTGCCGGGCGAGGCGACGGTGGTGCAGGCCGAGACGACCGCGGCGATGGAGGCCGCCGTCCTGGAGGCGCTGCCGGGGTCCGATGTCCTGGTCATGGCGGCGGCCGTGGCCGACTTCCGGCCACGCTCCAACTCGGCGACCAAGCTGACGCGCGACGCCGGGCTGACGCTGGAACTGGAGCCCACCGATGACATCCTGGCCGCCGCGTCCGCGCTGGCCCATGAACGGTCGGGGCCCCGGCCCGTCATCGTCGGCTTCGCGGCCGAGACGGGCTCGCTGGATCGGGTCGCTGGCAAGGCCGCCCGCAAGCGGGTCGACCTGATGGTCGCGAACGACGTCACGGAGGATGGCTCGGGCTTCGGGACGGCCACCAACCGCGTCACGATGGTGGCGCCGGGTGAGGCACCGGAGCCCTGGCCGCTGCTGAGCAAGCGCGAGGTGGCCGACCGGCTGCTCGACCGGGTCGTGGCGCTGCTGGAGGCCCGCGGCCGCCCCTGACCGGGCCCTCGGTCAGCGCGCCGGCACGGGCTCCGAGAACGCGCCAAGGATGCGATCCACGTCGAGGTGTTCCGCCACGAGGGCCTTGATGAGCTCGATCTTGTCGCGGTCGTCCGGGTGCGTCTTGACCAGGAGGTCGTGGACCTCCGACGCCGCGTCGTACGTGTCCTCGCGGACGGCGTACATGAAGAGGTCGGCGTGGCGCGCGCTGGCGATGACGTCCGGGCTGGGCAGGTAGCCGCCCGTCAGCACGACGCCCGCCATGGCCGAGCCCCGCAGGGCCGGGTCGCGGTTGGCGGCGCGGCGGGGCAGCTTGCCCGAGCGGACTGCGGCCACCGTCGCCCGCAGCACGTCGACGCGGTCGCCGGGCACGATCAGCAGGCTGCCCGGGCCCAGGCGCTCCATGACGTGCTCGGCCTGCATGGCCCCGATGGCGACGTGTTCGATGACCCGCCCCAGGTCCGGCCCGGGATGGAGGAGCTGGCCTGCGAGCTGCTCCGTGAGCATCGACAACGTGGGGTTGGACAGGAGCGGTCGGTAGGGCAGGACGCCCAGCAGCTCGATCCCGTGGCGGGCCAGGCCGCGCTCCAGCACGGCGGCCAGGCTGGGGTGGGTGTCCAGGTCGACCTTGTTGACCACCGCGCCGACGACATCCACGCCATGGCGCTGGAACAGGGCGTGGTTGAGCACGATCTCGTCGATCGGGCGGCCGACGCCGGCCTCGCTGACGATGATGGCCCGCGCGCCGAGCATGGCCGCCACCTGCGCGTTCGACAGGTCGATCACCGAGCCCACCCCGGCATGGCCCGTGCCCTCCACCAGCAGGACGTCACGGTCCCGGGCCACGCGGTCATACGCGGCCCGGATGCGTGCCGGCAGGTCCTCCACCACTTCGCCACCGATGTACGCCTTGGTGAAGCCGCGGGGGATGTGGACCGGGCTGAGGGCGTCCAGGGCGTCGGGCAGGTCGAAGGCACTCTTCACGAGGATGGCGTCCTCATCGGCCGGCGTGCCATCGACCATCGCGTACCGCTGCCCGACCGGCTTGATGAAGCCCGTCCGCAGGCCGCGCCCGAAGAGTGCCGCCAGCAGGCCAAGGGAGACCGTCGTCTTGCCCCTGTTCATGCCCGTCGCGGCGAGGTACAGCTGGCGCATCGCCGAACACTACCCGGCGCACCGCTACGATGCGTACCAGGTGCTCGCCGGCCCGTGGCGGCGACCATCGGGGGCCGCCCGGGGCGCCACCTGGTCACTGCCCGTGAACAGATCAGGCGTGAACGGCCTGGATGGCGGGCCGCAGCGTCCCCTGGGGGCCGTTGGGTCACTGAGGGTGAACAGAAAGGGGTCGAAGGGCGGGTCGCAGGCGCGCCTTGGTCCGTCGGGGGCCTTTTCGTTCGCTCGGAGTGGCCGACCGCCGCGGAAGAGGCCGCGGATAGCGTCGCTGCGACGCTTCCGCCCCGAACCGTTCACGCACAGCGAACAAGCGCCTGCCGGGGCTGGTGCGCGGCTCGGCAGGGTTCGGAGGCTGGGCGTCTCGGGGCCGAACTGGGGCGAAGGACCCCTGGTTCCTAGGTGCGCTCCCGGGGCGTGGCGCGGCGCTCGATGAGGGCGACCGCGTCCTTGAGCCGGGTGAGCACCTCCGCCTCGATCGTCTCGGTGTCGGTGTAGGGGCCGAGGCGCTCCAGGAGGTCGGCGATCAGGCCGTAGTAGACCTGGGCGTCGGCCAGGAAGAACTGCGGCTCGTTGTTGTAGCGGACGAGGGTGAGGCGGCCCTGGAGGACGCGTCGATCGTCCACGTGGGCGATCTGGGTGGCGAAGTTGTGGCCCTGGATGCCGTCAGGGTTATTGAGGAAGTTCAGGGCGTTGTCGATGGCCAGGCCGAAGCGCGCGCGCCAGGCGACGAGGCGCTCGTGGATCTCCGGCGGGACGCGGACCTCCGCGACCTCGTCGAAGACGTCCGGGGCGACCGTCAGGAGGCCCACCAGCGTGCTGCCGGCGCGCGGCCCGAGCATGACCTGGAGGCTTCGCTCGAGGGTGAAGACCTCCGAGTCGAAGCGCGGGCTGGTGATGACGTCGGTGAGGAGATCCTCCACGTTGTCCAGCGCCCCTGGCTCGGCCATGGACGTGGCGAGGTGGAGGATCTCCTCCTTGAAGAGGAACTTCTCCTCGTGATCGAGCATCAGCGAGCGGCCGGCCTACGGATAGAGGCCGCGCAGGGCAGTGGCAGAGGCGACGCGGTCAACGGCCAGCAGGTAGGCGCCGACGCGGTTGTTGACCTCGTTCGACTGGGCCAGCCGCAGCACCTCGTGGAAGGCCTTGACCATGATGACCTTGAGCTTGTCGTTGACGACTTCCTCGGTCCAGTGGTCGCGGTTGAGGTCCTGCACCCACTCGAAGTAGCTGACGGTGACGCCGCCGGCGTTGCACAGGATGTCGGGGATGAGGAAGATGCCGCGCTCGAACAGCCGCTCGTCGGCTTCCGGCGTGGTGGGCCCGTTGGCCGCCTCGGCCACGATCCGAGCCTTGACGTCATCCGCGTTCTTGGCCGTGATCTGGTTCTCCAGGGCGGCCGGGATGAGGATGTCGCACTCGGTGGCAAGGACGTCCATGTTGGAGATATCGCGCGAGCCGGGGAAGCCCTGGACCGTGCCGTGCTCCTTCTTCCAGGCGATGACGCGCTCGACGTCGAGCCCCTCGGCGCGGTGGATGCCACCGGTCGAGTCGGAGACGGCGACGATGCGAGACCCCTCGGCTGCCATCAGCTGCGCCGCGATGGAGCCGGCGTTGCCGAAGCCCTGGATGGCGACCGTGCTCTTGTGCAGGTCCATGCCCAGGTGGTCGGCGGCCTCGACGATGCAGTACACGGCGCCGCGGGCGGTCGCCTCGTTGCGACCCTCCGAGCCACCGAGGCTGATGGGCTTGCCGGTGACCACGCCCGGGACGGTGTACCCGACATGCATGGAGTAGGTGTCCATGATCCAGGCCATCGTCTGGGAGTTCGTGTTGACGTCGGGGGCCGGGATATCACGCTCGGGTCCGATGAGGACGCTGATCTCCGTGGCGAACCGGCGGGTGAGGCCTTCCAGCTCCTTGAGCGAGAGCTTCTTGGGGTCGACGATGACGCCGCCCTTGCCACCACCGTACGGGATGCCCACCACGGCGCACTTCCAGGTCATCCACATCGAGAGGGCCTTGACCTCGTCGAGGGAGACGTCCTGGTGGTAGCGGATGCCACCCTTGGCCGGGCCGCGGCCCAGGTTGTGCTGGACGCGGAAGCCGGTGAAGACCTGCACGGAGCCATCGTCCATATGGACGGGGAAGTGGACGGTGAGCTCGCGGCGGGGCTCACGAAGGACGCGGCGGAGGCCGGGATCCAGGTTGAGCTTCTCGGCCGCGAGGTCGAACTGGCGCTGGGCCACCTGCCACGCATTGATGTGGGCGGCGACCTGCTCGGTTGTCATGGAAGTCGGACCCTCAAAGCGCGAGCGCCGGGCCCCTGACGATCGGGACGGGCCGACTCGCTTGACGACGCCGGCAGTCTACACCGGGCCTCCGGACCCCCGGATGGGCCGAAGGTCCCGTCATGACGGTCGGTATAGACACACCGCGCCATAGGCCCCGGGGCCGACGTGCGGCCCGATGCTGGCCCCGATGACGGCCGTGGAGATGCGCTCGGGGGCCAGGCCGGTGCGAGCCAGCACCTGCTCGCGGAACGTGTCGATGTCGGCCGTCCGGGCGTGCAGGATGGCCAGACGGTCGAGCGGGCGGGCCGTGATCAGCTCCAGCAGCCGCTCCCTGGCCTTGCTTCGGGTGCGCACGCGGTCGAGCGTTTCCACGACCCCGTCCTTGATGGTGATGATCGGTTTGACGGCGAGGACCGAACCGATGGCGGCCTGGCGCCCGCTGATGCGGCCGCCCCGGCGCAGGTGCTCGAGCGTCTCCAGGGCGACGTAGAAGCCCAGGTCGGCGGCCCGGGCGACGGTCCGCTGGGCGATCACCGCCGCGGGCTCGCCGGCGTCGCGGAGCGCCGCGGCGACCTGCAGCAGGAGGCCCTCCCCCATCGAGGCGCACTCGCTGTCGATGACATGGATCTCGCGCGCAGCCAGCTGCTGGGCGGCGATCTGGGCGCTCTTCAGGGTGGCCGACAGCTTGCCGCCGACAGTCACGCAGATGATGGCCTCCGCACCGCCGTCGAAGCAGGCCTGGAAGGCGGCCAGGAAGTCGGCCGGGCTGCACGCCGAGGTCCGCGGCAGGGGCGTGCCCGGGACCGCCATACGCTCCCAGAACGGCTCCGGCGGTAAGTCGCTGGCGCGGATCTCCTCGTCCCCGAAGTAGACCAGGAGAGGCACGACCGTGACCTCGAGGGCGGCAGCCAGGTCGGGCGGCAGGTCGGCCGCCGAGTCGGTGACGAGGGCGATGCGCTGCATGGATCTCCTCAGACGCGCTCGAAGGCCATGGCCACGGAGCCCCCCCCGCCGAGGCACAGGGTCGCCAGCCCGAAGCGTCCCTCCCGGCGCCGCAGCTCGTGGAGGAGCGTGGTGACGATCCGGGCGCCGCTGGCCCCGATGGGGTGGCCAAGGGCGATGGCGCCGCCGTTGACGTTGACGCGCGACCAGTCGAAGCCCAGCTCGCGGCCGTCGGCCAGGACCTGGGCGGCGAAGGCCTCGTTGATCTCGACGAGGTCGAAGGCCTCGAGCGGCATGTCCACCCGGGCCAGCAGCCGACGCACCCCTTGGACCGGCGCGAGGAAGAGCCATCGCGGGGCGACCTCCGCCTGGGCGTAGCCCACGATCCGGGCGAGCGGCTGGAGGCCAAGACGCTCCACGGCCCGCTCGCTGGCGACCACGGTGGCGGCCGCCCCATCGGTGATCCCGGGCGCGTTGCCGGCCGTCACGGTCCCCACCCCGTCGGCCGGCCCCTCATCGCCGCTCGGCAGGTCGAAGGCCGGCTTCAGGCGGGCCAGCGCCTCAGCGGAGGTGTCGCGCCGCGGTCCCTCGTCGCCGCTGAAGAGGACCTCCTCGCGGCCCTGGCGGACCGGCACCGGCACGATCTCGTCGACGAAGCGCCCCGCATCGATGGCGGCGATGGCCTTCTGGTGGCTGGCGAGGGCGAAGGCGTCCTGGTCGGCGCGGCTGACCCGGTCGTGGACGGCCACGCGCTCGGCGTGGGTGCCCATGTGGCAGCCCTCGATGGCGCACCACAGGCCGTCCACGACGGTGCTGTCGACCAGCTCGCCCGGGCCCAGGCGGTACCCGAAGCGGGCCTTGCGCAGGAGGTAGGGCCCCTGGTCCATGTTCTCCATGCCGCCGGCCACGGCCACCTCGGCATCCCCGGCACGGATCTCCGCCGCGGCCAGCATGATGGCCTTCAGGCCCGAGCCGCAGACGCGGTTGATGGTCGTGGCGCTGGTCGTGTCGGCGAGCCCGCCGGCGAGGGCCGCCTGGCGCGCTGGGGCCTGGCCGGCGCCGCCCTGGAGCACCTGCCCCATGAGGACCTCATCGATCCCGTCCCGCGCCACGCCGGCCCGCTCCACGGCCGCGGCGATGGCGATGCCACCGAGCGTCGTGGCCGGGACGTCGGCGAGGCTGCCCCCGAAGCGGCCGATCGGCGTGCGCACCGCCGAGACGATGAAGATATCGCCGCTGGGCCCGGACGCCGGGGCGGCGCTCACCGGCCGGGCTCCCGCGCGGGACGGGGGTAGACGTAGAAGCCACGGCCGGATTTCTGGCCGAGGTGGCCCGCGTCGACGAGCTGGCGCAGCACCGGTGGCGGGGCGAGGTGGGGCGCTCCGAAGCCCTCGTGGAGCACCTCCATGACGTGGAGGCAGACGTCGAGGCCGATGAAGTCGGCCAGTTCGAGGGGGCCCATGGGGTGCCGCAGGCCCAGGCGGGCACCGGTGTCGATGTCCTCGGCCGTCCCCACGCCCTCTTCGTAGGCCCGCATGGCCTCGCCGAGCAGGGGCATGAGGATGCGGTTGACGAGGAAGCCCGGCCGGTCACGGCTGACGATGAGCTCCTTGCCGGTGGCCGCCGCGATGGCCCGGACGTGGCGGGCGGTCGCCTCGCTCGTCTCGGTGCCCATGACCATCTCGAGGAGCGGCATGACCGGCACCGGGCTGAAGAAGTGCGTCCCCACCACCTGCGGGCGGCGGCGCGGGGACACAGCAGCCGCCAGCCGGGTGATGGAGATCGAGCTGGTGTTGCTGCCGATGATCGCCCGCGCGGGCAGGCGCGCGTCCAGTTCCACCAGCAGTGACCGCTTGAGGGCCTCGTCCTCGAACACGGCCTCGATCGCCAGCGAGGCGCCTTCCGCCGCTTCGGCCAGGGAGGCGGTCGCCTCCACCCGGGCAAGCTGGGCGGCCGACTCAGCGGCGGCCAGGCGACCCTTGGCCACGGCGCGCTCGAGGTTGCCGGCGATGCGGGTGCGGCCCGCCTCGGCACGGACCAGGTCGGGCTCGTAGAGCGACACGCGGTGGCCGGCCGCGGCGAGGACCTGGGCGATGCCGTGGCCCATCAGGCCGGCGCCGCACACGACGACGGACCCGGGTGCACGGGTGGACGGTGCGGCCATGGCGCTCAGCGTACCGCCAGCGCAGCCAGCAGACGGTCGGCCGCCGCATAGGGGTCCAGGCGGTGGGCGGCGATATCGCGCACCGCCGCGTCCAGGATCGGCACCAGGGTGGGCTCGCGGAGGCGGTCGCGCAGGCGTTCGGCCAGCACGCCGTCCAGCTGCACCCGGGCCCTGGCCAGGCGCGAGGTGTCGGGGGCAGCCGGCCCGCGGCGTCGGTCAAGCACGGCCAGCAACTCCGGCACGCCAGCCCCTGTGGCGGCGGTCGT
This sequence comes from uncultured Anaerolineaceae bacterium, assembly GCA_964518505.1. Taxonomy (GTDB): domain Bacteria; phylum Chloroflexota; class Limnocylindria; order Limnocylindrales; family CSP1-4; genus DASPUH01. The sequence goes on from CAZFGT010000005.1 coordinate 75,630, forward strand.
CAGCAGCACTTCAGGCCGCTTGGGCCGTGGGCGCCCGGCGGCCAGGGCGGCCCGGTCCTGCTGGGCCCCGACGGTGAGCATCGCCCGCAGCTGGGCCGCGGCGCGGTGGGCGCCCGGCCGGTCGGCCTTGTTGACCACGACCACGTCGGCGACCTCGAGCAGGCCGGCCTTGATGGCCTGCACCTCGTCGCCCATCTCCGGCGCCTGGACCACGACCGTCGTGTCGGCGATGGCGGCCACCTCCACCTCGCTCTGGCCCGTGCCCACCGTCTCGATGAGGATGAGGTCGAACCCCGCGGCGTCCATGACCGCCGCCGCGCCCACGGTCGTCGGCGCCAGGCCGCCGGCATGCCCGCGCGCCGCCATGGAGCGGATGAAGACGTCGCGGTCACCGGCGTGCTGCTGCATGCGCACGCGGTCGCCCAGGATCGCCCCGCCGGTGATCGGCGACGACGGGTCGATGGCGATGATGGCCACCGGTCGCCGGGCCGCCCGGGCCTCCGCGGTGAGGGCCGCCACGAGCGTGCTCTTGCCGGCGCCCGGCGCTCCCGTGACACCCACCAGGTGGGCCGCGCCGGCCAGCGGGTAGAGGGCCCGCAGGCCATGCTCACCGGCGGGGGTGCGGTTCTCCACCTCGGTCAGCAGGCGCGCCAGGGCGCGGCGATCGCCCGCGCGAGCGCGCTGGGCCAGCTCCGCGCCCGCGGCCGCCCCGGTCGGGCGGTCGGTCACGCGGCGTCGCGCCGGTGGACGTTGGCCCGCAGGAACTGCGCCACCTCACCGATCGTCGTACCGGGCCCGAAGACCTCCGCCACGCCGGCCGCCTTGAGGGCCGGGACGTCGTCGTCGGGGATGATCCCGCCGGCCGTCACGAGGACGTCATCGAGGCCCTCCGCCTTGAGGCCGGAGGTGATGCGTGGCAGAAGTGTCATATGGGCGCCGGACAGGATCGAGAGGCCGACCACGTCCACGTCCTCCTGCAGGGCCGCCGCGACGATCATCTCGGGCGTCTGGCGCAGGCCCGTGTAGATGACCTCGAAGCCCTCGTCGCGCAGGCCGCGCGCGAGCACCTTGGCGCCCCGGTCGTGGCCGTCCAGGCCGGGCTTGGCGATAAGGACCTTCAGGGGCCGGTCAGCCATAGCCGCATCATAGCCGCCGGTGTCGGCAGCTCGGCGTCGCCTACCGCCCGCTCATCGCTCCACGAGCCCGATCTGGATCGTGGCCTGGCCGACGGCCAGCGTGAAGGCGAGGGACGGACACGAGTTCGACGCTGGTCCATGCTCGCCGATGATCCACGTCATGACGCCTTCGAAGTCGCCCGTCTGGCGGACCTCGGCGGGCCCGGCGCCGAGGCTGACCAGGTCGCGCTCCGCGGTCGGCAGGCTGGACCCCTCGACGCCGGTCAGCACCACCCGCCAGTAGCTGTCCCCGGCGACCGTCACCGGGAGTCCGCTGGGGTCAAGGGTGAAGGGCGGCGTCGCGGGCTCGACGCGGATGGACACCCCGTTGAGGGACGCCACACGGATGTCCACGCTCTGGTCGCGAAGGTGCACGTCCTGGACGGCTTGCAGGTGATCGATGGACGGCTCGGCCGGCCCGCTCCATACGCTGGCCTGACAGGTGGGGCCGCTGACCGGGGTGAAGGCCAGGGCGGACGTGAAGTCCACCGTGAAGGCCTGGCCGGACCCCGCCTTGGCCCAGGCCACATCGACGCACGCGGGGTCGCTCAGGCCGACGATCCACCGCGACGCCTGTGAGACGCCCGTTCCGTCGTCGACCGCGACCAGCTCGCGGACCAGCGCGCCCGGACCGGTCTGGTCGAGCTCAGAGGTGGCCAGCTTGTCGGTCGCCGCGTGATCGAGGGTGATGCTGTAGAAGGCGCGACCGACGATGGTGACCGGCTTGCCGGACGCGTCGGTGAACGGTGCCGACGCCGGCTCGACCGTGATCCCGCTGTACGCCAGGCCGGCCTGGAAGGTGACCCGGTCGTAGCCCGGGAAACTGGTCACGGCGACGTCACGGAGCGGGTTGGACGGGTCGGTCGTCAGGCCGGCGTCGGAGAAGCGCGTGGCGCATGTCTGGGACTCGGCGGGCGAGGGCGGCGGGAGGACGCCCGTCGGCGAAGGTGTCGGCGTGGTCGGCGACGCCGACGGGGTGGCGAGCGTCGGTGAGGGTGTCGCGCTGGTCGGCGAGGGCGTCAGGACGGCCGTCGGCCCAAGCGGGAGTCGGCCACCGGCCACGGCCAGCATCGTCCCCACGAGGGCCACCAGGACGGCCGCGACAAGGAGCCAGAGGGCGCTGCGGCGCGGACCCGCCACGAGCACGGGACGACCGGTCGGGCGCTGGGCAGCGGGCGCATCGCTCCACGTCGGGTGCGGCGGGGTCTCGCCGTCCAACAGGTCGTGCAGGCCGGTGGCGAGGCGGCGTTCGAACGAGTCGTCAGCGGCCATGGTCGGCCTCCGGGGAGCGATGGGTCGTGGGGGTCGGGACGGGTGTGTCGAGGTCGAGCCGCAGGCGATCGAGGGCCCGGCTCAGGATGGCCCCGACGTTGCCGGGGCTGGTCTCCAGGATGGTCGCGATCGTGGCGTAGTCGAAGTCGTGGTAGTAGCGCAGCACGATCGCTGCCCGCTGGCGAGGCTCCAGGCGCGCCAGGGCCTCTCGCACCGCGACCCGATCGGCGCCGTCGTCCGCCGCCGTGGGACGGTCGTCACGGATGGGGTCGAGCGGCTGGGCCCAGCGGATGCGCGTGCGACGGAGGCCGCTGAGCGCGGCGTTCACCGCGATGCGGTGCAGCCAGGCCTCCACGGGCACGTCACCGCGGAAGCGGCGCCGCTCGCGGAAGGCCGATTCGTAGGCGTCCTGGGCCACGTCCGCGGCCAGGCCGGCCTCCCCGCAGATGCCGAGCGTGGTGCGGTAGACGGCCGGATACGTCCGTTCGTAGAGAGCCGCGAAATCGTCGAGCTGGGCGAGGAAGGTCACTCGTGCTCCCTGGTCGCCGCCGCGCCTGCCGCACTGCTGCTACCGATATGACGCGTGGGAGCCCCTGATCCTTACACGCTCGGCGGGCCGCCTCGCGACGGGGTCAGCCGCGGCGGAACGCCTGCCCTCCGCGCGCCAGGGCGACGACCACGAACCAGTACGCCACGGCGAAGACGACGAACACCACCACCCCGGTGCGAGTCGTGCCGTTCGATGAGCTTAGTGCGCCGAGGGCCACGAGGGTCGTCAGCAGCCCGGCGATGAACGAGAGCAGGATGCCCAGCAGGCGGCCCCACTGCCGCTTCAGGAGGACGCCGATGCCCGCGATCAACTCGCCCAGCCCATAGACAGCCACGATGACGCCGAGGACGACGAAGATGCCCTCGAAGACGCGCACCGCGTCGACCGAATAGTCCACCGGGTCGGCGTTCTGGATGGCCGTCTCGAAGGCGGCCCGGGCGACAAGGCCCACGGCCATCAGGCCCACGCCCGCCAGCCCGACCAGGACGCCGATGACCAGCAGGAGGACGCCCGCCAGGCTCACCATCAGCGAGCCCTGCGGCTGGGCAGACGGGGCCATCGCGACCGGCGGCATCGCCCAGGTGGGCGCGGCGGCGCCCGGCTGGCTCCAGCCCGCGGGCGGCGCCGGGGGCGGAGTCGGCTGACCCCAGCCGGCCGGGGGTGCGGTCGGCGGCCCGCCCCAGGCCGTTCCCGTCGGGGCCGCCACGGGGGGCGTTTCGGGCTGCGGAGCCGCCGGTGCGGCGGGCGCTTCGCTCGTGGGTTCCGATGGGGTGGGTTGCTGGGGATCGGTCATGCGCTCACCTCCGCCGCGACTCTAGCGTCCGCGACGCCTCAGCGGACGGCGAAGATGCGCTCCAGCTCGTACGGCGGCGTCACCTCCAGCTGGTCGTACCGGCAGTCGCGGGGCAGACGATCAAGGCGCCAGCGACGGAAGGTCGCCCCGTGGCGGAAGCGGTCGCCCTGCAGGTGCTCGTAACCCACCTCGCAGACGCGCTCGACCCGCAGCGCCTCCCACGACAGGTCCTTGTCACGGTTCCAGCGGCTGACGTTGCCGGGCATGCGCTGGCCGGCCGCCGCGGCATCCTCCGCCCATGAGGCCCACTCGGCCCACGGGTGGCCGTCGAGCGCGTGCTCCCGCAGTGGCGCCAGCTCCCGCACGAGCGCCGCCCGCTCGGCCATCGTGAAGCTGGAGGTCACGCCCACGTGGTGGAGCGCCCCGGCGTCGTCGTACAGGCCCAGCAGGAGCGACCCGATGAGCGTGCCCGGGCCGTTCTTGTGCCAGCGGAAGCCGGCCACCGCACAGTCGGCCTCGCGGGCGTGCTTGATCTTGGCCATCGCCCGCTTGCCCGGCTGGTAGGGCGCACCGAGGGGCTTGGCCATGACGCCATCCAGCCCGGCCCCCTCGAAACGATGGAACCAGTCCGCCGCGACGGCCGGGTCGCGAGAGGCGGGCGTGAGGTGGAGCGGCGGGCGCACGCCGCCCAGGACCGCCTCCAGGCGCGCCCGGCGCTCACCCTGGGGAACGTCGCGCAGGTCCTCGTCGTCCAGGGCCAGCAGATCCCATGCCACGAACGACGACGGGGTGCGCTCGGCCAGGAGCTTGACGCGCGAGGCCGCCGGATGGAGCCGCAGTTGAAGCGCCTCGAAATCGAGCCCGTGCGGCCCGGCGATGACGACCTCGCCGTCCACCACGCAGCGTTGCGGCAGGCCGGCCCGCAGCGCGAGGGCCAGTTCGGGGAAGTAGCGGTCGAGCGGCCGCAGGTCGCGGCTCTGCATCAGCAGTTCGTCCCCGTCGCGGAAGATGAGCGCGCGGAAGCCGTCCCACTTGGGCTCATAGAGCCAACCCGGTCCGGTCGGGATGGCCGGCAGCGGCTTGGACAGCATGGGCTCGAGGGGTGGCTGGACGGGCAGGCGCATCGGTCGCTCCTCGTTGTGCGCGGCCAGCGTAAGCCCTCCCGTCGACCCGGCGCCGCCCGGGCGATGCTAGGCTCGGGGGATGCCCTTGCCCGAGTCGTTCCGCGGCGACCCCTACGCCGTGCTCGATGTGCCGCCCACGTCGACCGACGCGGCCATCAAGCGCCGCTGGCGGGAGCTGGCCCAGGAGCATCACCCCGACCGGGCGCGGGGCGACGAGGCGGCGACGGCGACGCTCACCAAGCGCATGGCGCGGATCAACGCGGCCTACGAGCTCCTGCGCGACAAGGGACGCCGCGAACGCTACGACGTGATCCACGGCACCCGTGGTCCGCGCGGGACCTGGGCGCCACCAGAGGGCAGCGGCCGCGAGACCCCCGTCGGTCCGCCGCCGCCGCGTCCGGGGCGGCCGGTCACCGCCCGCTTCGATACCAGCGAGCACCTCCGGCCACGCAACGCCACCACCAGCCACGGCCCCTCGCCACTCAACGGGCACCGGCCGCGCAGCGCCCGGGAGCGGGCCGAAGCGCCCGAGCCGCTGCGCGCCAGCGATCCCAACGGGCCGGTGCACCGGCGGCGCCAGGGCGTCCGCTTGCGCCGCCCCACGCTTGCCGAGGCCCGGGAGCTGCCCCTGGAGTTCGGCAAGTTCCGCGGCCACACGCTGGGCCAGGTGGCCGACTTCGAGCCGACCTACATCGACTGGATCGCCGGCACGATCACCCGCGACCGCGAGCTCGTCATGGGTGCACGCGTGCTGCAGGAGGACCTCGACGAGCGGGGCGTCGTGCGGCGGGTGCGCCCCATCACACCGCCCTTCGGCCACACGGGCACCGACCGGACATAGGACGAGACCCCGGTCAGGGTGACCGGGGTCTCGTGATCGATCGCGGTTCGATGATTGCCGCCGTCTCGCTCGTTCGGCCGGCCCGGATGGCCGGTTGAGCCTGTTACTCGACCCGTTGCCTGGGTCCGGCGTCCTCCATGCACCTCGTCGCCGAGGTCCCTGAAACGCGGAGGTCGCATCCGTTCCCTGGCCCGGTCGTCGACGCCTCGGGTGCGCATCCGGCACTTGAGCGCGACGGCATGGGCCCACGGTAGGGCTCCACCACGGGCGCGGCAATGAGGTGTGGGTACCCGGCCCCGCCGTACCAAGGTCGATGGCGTGAACGCACCAACATGGGGTCAGCTGGCGGCGGGCAGGCTGGTCGCCCCGACCCCCAGGAGTGTCTCCAGGTCCTCGGCCGGCATCGGGCGGCCGAACAGATAGCCCTGTCCGCGGTCGCAGCCGACGGCCAGCAGGGCGGCGCGGGCGGCCGGTGTCTCGATGCCCTCGGCCACGACTTCGATGTTGAGGGCGTGGGCCAGACGCACCACCGCCTCCACGATGGCCAGGTTGCGTTCGGTCTCCCGCCCGACGACGAAGGAGCGGTCGATCTTGAGGACCTCGACGGGCATCGTGCGCAAGGTGCTGAGTGATGAGAAGCCGGTGCCGAAGTCGTCGAGGGCGATGGCGACGCCCAGGCGGCGCAGGTTGCGCAGGGCGGTACCGGCCCGCTCGGAGAGGTCGATGATCATCGACTCGGTGATCTCGAGGTGCAGGGCGCCCGGTGCCAGGCGTGTCTCGGCCAGGCTGCGCGCCACGCGCTCCGCCAGGTCGGCCTGCTGGAGCTGGCGCACCGACAGGTTGACGCTCAGCGTCATCTCGCGGGAGAACGGGTACTGCTCGCGCCAGGCATGGACCTGGCGGGCGGACGTGTCGAGGACCCATTGCCCGATGGGCAGGATCAGGCCCGTCTCCTCGGCGACCTGCACGAACGCGCCCGGCAGCAGCAGACCGCGGCGGGGGTGCTGCCAGCGCACCAGCGCCTCGACGCCCACGAGACGCCCGTCGGCCAGGTCGACCTCGGGCTGGTAGTGGATGCGCAGCTCGCCCCGCTCCAGCGCGTGGCGGAGGTCGCCCTCCAGCTCCAGGCGCTCCATGGCCCGGCTGTTCATGGCTTCGTCGTAGACCACGAAGTGGTTGCGGCCCTGGGCCTTCGCCCGGTTGAGGGCCACGTCGGCCTGGCGCATCAGCTCCCCGGCCTTGGTCACCCCCGGCGTGCCGAAGGCGATGCCCACGCTGGCGGTCACGAACAGCTCCTGGCCCTGCAGGTCGAAGGCCGCCCGCGTCGCCTCCACCAGCCGACCGGCCACGCGCATGGCGTCCCCCGGAGCCCGCAGGTCGTCGAGCAGGACGGTGAACTCGTCGCCGCCCAGCCGCGCGATCGTGTCGCCCGGACGGGCGACCGTCGAGAGACGCCGCGCCAGCTGGATCAGCAGCTCATCGCCCGCCACGTGGCCCAGGCTGTCGTTGACCACCTTGAAGTTGTCGACGTCCAGGAAAAGGACGGCCACCGACCCGAGGGCACGGCGTCGACCGAGCGTCTGCTCGAGGCGGTCGCGGAAGAGGGTCCGGTTGGGCAGGCGGGTCAGCTCGTCGTGCAGCGTCTGCCGCGCCAGCTCCGCCTCGAGGCGGCGGCGGTCGGTCACATCGACGGCCAGCACGAGGCGCTGGTCCTGCCCGCCGTCGTCGATCGCATGCGCCGTGAGCTCGACGTCGATGGCCGAGCCATCGCTGGTGCGATGGCGCGCCAGGTACGGGCGGCCCATGTCGTCGGCCTCGATGCGCGCCAGGTCATCGGCGTACGTGGCGCCGTCGTCAGCCAGCCAGATGTCGGCCAGCGAGCGAGCCAGGAAATCGTCGCGCGCGTAGCCGTAGGCCCGCACGGCTGCGTCGTTGACCGCCAGGATGCGGTGGGTGGCCGGGTCGTGGACCCACATCGGCTGGGGGTTGTTCTCGAACAGCAGGCGGTAGCGCCGCTCGCTCGCGCCGAGGGCCGCCGCCGAGCGGGTCCGCTCGTCGACCTGCTCCTGCAACGCCGCGTAGAGCCGGGCGTGCTCCAGCGCCAACGACGCCAGCTGGGCCAGGCGGTCGAGGCGCGCCAGGTCGTCGGCGGAGAACCGCCGCGCCGGGTCGAGGTGGCTCAGGCCGATGACGCCCACCACCTGGCCGCCCGAGGTGAGCGGCGCGCCCGCCAGGGCGTGGTAGCCCAGGTCGGCGTAGGCCGGCGCCCGCCCCGCGAACGTGCTGTAGTCGTCGACCGCGAACGCCTGACCGGTGGCCCACACCCGCCCCGCGACGCCTTGGCCGCGCTGCAGCGGCACGCGTTCCTCGTCGGCGAAGACGCCGATGCCGATGACCACCCGCAGCTGCTGGCTGGCCTCGTCGAGCAGGTAGATGTACCCGTGGGGCGTGTCCAGGAGGGCCGCCGCGCGGGTCACGATGGAGCGCAGGACGCGATCCGGGTCCAGGCCGGCCATCAGCTCCAGGGCGGTGTCGTTGAGGGCCGCCAGCTCCTCACGCTGGCGGCGCGCCTCGTCCTCCACCTCGTGGCGTGCGGTGAAGTCGCTGAAGGTCGAGACGACGCCGGTGAGCTCGCCCTGGGCATCGCGCAGGGGGCTGGCGTTGACGATGAGCCAGCGCCGGCCGCCACCGACCGGGTCCAGGTTGCCGAGCACCATCTCGCGCACCGGCTCGCCGGTCGCCAGCACGCGACAGGCGGGCAGGTCGGCCAGGTCGTAGGGGGTGCCGTCCTCGTGGGTGATGTCCCACCCGCCGTCGCGCAGCCCGTGACCCAGCAGGGCGCCCTCGGGCACGCCCATGAGGCGCCACGCGGCGCTGTTGCCGTAGCGGAAGCTGGTGTCAGGCGCCTGGATCGTCACGCCCACGGGCAGGTCGGCGACGAGCGTGGCGCTGCTCACATCCGGGGCGTGCGGGGACGACGTCGTCACGAGCTGAGTATCCGGGCTGCCCGCCGGCCCGGCCACGACCCGGGCGGCGGCCCGCCGCTGGGACGTCCGTACCGGTTACTAGCGGCTGCCGAAGGCCTGGATGGCGGTCTGGATGGAAGCCTCGGGCACGCCCGCAGCCAGGATGCCGTTGACCGTGCCGGGCTGGGCGGCCGGCCAGAAGATGAGCACCTGGAGCACGTCCTGGTTGTTGACCTGGATGCGGACCCCGGCCCGGCCGGCGACCGTGACCGCCTGGGTCTGGATCTGGTTGACGTCGGTCGCGCTGGCCGCCCCGGCGGTGAACGCGTCGGCCAGCATGGATGGGGTCAGCGACGGCGCCGAGTACTCGAGCAGGCTCACCCCGGTGCTGTCGGAGGCCGGGAATTGGGCCCCCGCGAAGTGGAGGTCGGAGATGCCCGCCGCCTGCAGCGAGCCCAGGGACGCGGCGACACAGAAGCGACCGCTGTTGACCACCGACGGGGTGGCCTGGGCGAGCGTCGTGGGCAGCAGCGCCTCCAGGGCCGGGTAGTACCCGGGAGCAGCCGGCGCGTCGACGCCGTTGCACGAGGCCGACGGGTCAGGTGTCGGTTGCCCGCCCGCGCAAGCACCGACGAGCAGGGCCGTCAGCAGCGCGAGGGAGGTCGCGATCACGTGCACCCGGGGAGCGAAGATCAGGTCACCTTCCAGCTGATGAGCCCGGTGAAACAGTGGTCCAGCAGGGCACACAGGCCCGGCGTCAGGTCCCACAGGCGGCCCGCGACATAGGGCCCGCGGTCGACCACGGGTGCCCGGACGGTATGGCCGTTCCAGCGGAACGTGACGAGCGTACCGCAGGGCAGCGTCCGGTGTGCCACGCCGACCAGCTGCTGGGTCATGGCCTCGCCGCACGCGGTGCGCTGGCCGTAGAAGCCCGGGCCATACCAGCTGACCTGCGTGGTTCGCCAGGCGATCGACACCTGCCCCACCGGCGGCTGGGCCAGGAGCGGCGGAGGAGCCGGCAGGGTGTCAGCGGTGGATGCGCCGGCCGCCGCGAACGGGCCGTCGACGACTGGATCGGCCGGTCCGGCGAGCTCGGTCGACGGCGTCGGCGCGGACGGGAGGCCCAGGTCGGCGACCGGCGTGAAGAGGGCGTCATCAAGCGGCACGTACGCGGTCGGCGTACGCGCCACGGTCACCGGATCGGGGACCAACGCGCAGACGATGGCGAGGACCGCAGCCAGCATGAAGGCCCGATGGCGTCGGGCCGGACTCATGCGCGCGGCCCTCTCGGGCCGCCTCACAGGGAGGCGCCCGGGGGCGGAGGGCACGTCGCCACCCTACCACAGGCCACCAGACCTGACCCTCGGATACACCACCACCACGCTCAGTCGGGGCCCTTCTGGGGCGTCGTGGGCGTGGCCGCGGACGCCCTGGACCGATGCCGGGGGCGTGCGAGGGCCGTGCTAGAGTCGCCCCGTGGACCGTCCCCCGGCGCCCGGGCGCCGAACGCGCTTCAGCACCATCAGCGACGTCGAGGTGAACGCCCTGTACGACGCCGCCGACCTCGCCGGGCCGGGCAGCGGCGGGGGCGGACCGACCCTCGTCGACCACCAGGGACGGAAGCTCCCCGTGGGCCGCTGGGACGACTTCGAGCTCGCCCGCGACATCGGCCGGCCGGGTGCGCCGCCCTTCACGCGTGGCGTCCATGCCGGCGGCTATCGGACGCGCCTGTGGACGATGCGCATGTTCGCCGGCTTCGGCGCCGCCGAGGACACCAACGCCCGGTTCCGCCAGCTCCTGGACGCGGGCCAGACGGGCCTCTCGATCGCCTACGACATGCCGACGCTGTACGGCTACGACACGGACGACCCGGAGGCGCAGGGCGAGTTCGGCACGTGCGGCGTGGCGGTCAGCTCGCTGGCCGACATGGAGGTCCTGCTGGCGGGCCTGCCGCTCGACCGCATCAGCACGTCGATGACCATCAACAGCCCCGCCGCGCCGATCTGGGCCATGTACATCGCCGCGGCGGAGAAGGCCGGCGTGCCCCGCGCGGCCCTGGAGGGCACGCTCCAGAACGACATCCTCAAGGAGTTCGTGGCCCAGAAGGAGTTCCTCTTCCCGCCCGCGCCGTCGCTGCGCCTGGTCACCGACACGATCGAGTTCGGAACGCGTGAGCTGCCGCGCTGGAACACCATCTCGATCAGCGGGTATCACATCCGCGAGGCCGGCTCGACGGCCGTGCAGGAGCTGGCCTTCACCATCGCCGACGGGATGGCCTACGTGGAGGCGGCCCTGGCCCGGGGCCTGCGCATCGACGACTTCGCGCCGCGCCTGTCGTTCTTCTTCAACAGCCACAGCGACTTCTTCGAGGAGATCGCCAAGTTCCGCGCCGCCCGGCGCATCTGGTGGAAGCTCATCACGGAGCGCTACGGAGCGGAGAACGAGCGCTCGTCGTGGATGCGCTTCCACACCCAGACGGCCGGCGTATCGCTCACTGCACAACAGCCGCTCAACAATCTGACCCGGGTCGCCATCCAGGCCCTCGCGGCGGTGCTGGGGGGCACGCAGTCGCTGCACACCGATGCGTATGACGAGGCGTGGGCCGTGCCCTCCGCCCAGGCCGCCCTGCTGGCCCTGCGCCAGCAGCAGGTCATCGCCGCCGAGACGGGCGTGGCCAACACGGTCGACCCGCTGGGCGGCTCATGGTTCGTGGAGGCGCTGACCAACGAGACCGAGCGGGCCGTGTGGCGCTACCTCGACGAGATCGACCGCCTGGGCGGCATGGTGGCGGCCATCGCCAATGGCTACCCGCAGCGTGAGATCGCCGACGCCGCGTACCGCTACCAGCGCGAGTTCGACGCCGGCGAACGCCAGGTCGTGGGCGTCAACGCCTATGCCGACCCGGACGAGGTGCTGGCCATCCCGCTGCTGGAGGTCTCCGAGGCGTCGCGTGACGCCCATCTGGCACGCCTCGCCCGGACGCGGCGCGAGCGCGATCCCGAGCGGGTGGGGGCGACGCTGGCCCGGCTGCGCGACCTGGCCGCCCGGCCCGAGTCGTCCGAGGCCAACGTGATGCCGGCGCTGATCGACTGCGCGGCGGCGTACGCCACGCTGGGCGAGATGTGCGGCGTGTTCCGCGGCGTCTTCGGCGAGTACCGCGAACCCGTGGCGGTCTGAGTCCATGTACCGCGACGCCCTGGATTTCCTGGAGGAGGAGCGCGATGCCTGGGCGCCCTTCGAGGCACTGGCCGATCTGAGCGACGCGCAGCTGGAGGCACCGACCGACCCCGCGGGGCCCTGCCACGGCTGGAGCGCGCGTGACCTCATGGGCCACCTCGTGTCCGGGCAGGAATACCTCCTGGCGACGGCCAAGGAGCTGGCCGTGAACGACGCCAGCCCCACGCGCGACCGGGTGGAGGCGGCCTGGGCGGCCGACCCCCACGGCTTCAACGCGGCCTCCCTGGCGGAATGGCGAGCCCTGCCGCTCGACGAGGTCCGCAGCCGCTTCAGGACCGTGGCGGGCGAGCTGCGCGGGTATCTGACGGTCGTGCCGGAGACGCGCTGGCTCAAGAACCCGCAGCGTCTCTCCACGTTCCTCGGCGACAGCACCGAGCACTACCAGGACCACGCCGCCGAACTGGCGGCGATCCTGGCTCACCCCGCCGGCGGAGCATGAGCGAGCTCGCCGCCCTGCTCAGCAGCCTGGCCGACGAGCAGGCCACGGCCGATCCCCAGGCGGTGGAGCAGCACGACCTGGGCGGCACGGTCGAGTACCTCCGCGAGGGCAAGCCGTTCGCCGTCGCGTCCGACGCCTCGGCCGAGTTCCGCCTGCGGCCGGACATCGCCTCGGCCGCCGTCCGGACGCCCGACGTGGGTCCCTCCGACCGAGGGCCGGAGTGGGTCACCTTCACCCCGCCGAGCCTCGACCGGTTCGCCCTGGACCGCCTCACCGCCTGGTTCGACTTCGCCTGGCGCCACGCCACCGACTGACCCGGATCCCGCACCCGGCCACGAAGACGCCCCGGCCGGGCGGTCGGGGCGTCGGGATGGGGGGTATGAGGCCGGCCGAGCCGGCGCCGGTCAGGCCTCGGTGGTGGCGAACTCGGTCAGGTTGAAGGCCTGCTCCATCTGGTCGAGCGGGCGGAAGCCGACGATGCCCTTGGGCTGCTCGCCGGGCTTGAAGTAGGCGATGGTGGGGATGGAGAGGATGTTGAAGGCCTGCGACAGCTGGGGGTTGGCGTCCACGTCGACCTTGACGACGTCGACCTTGCCCTCGTACTTCGCGGCCAGCTTCTCCATCTCGGGGGCGACGAGGCGGCAGGGTCCGCACCAGGTGGCCCAGAAATCGACCACCACGGGCTTGTCGTTATGCAGCACCAGTTCTTCGAAGTTCGCGTCCGTGGCGTGCTTGATCTCGGCCATCTGGCCAGTTCCTTTCTCTAGCGAGCGATCGCCTGGATGAGTCGATAGGCCTCGAGGACGCGGGGGTCGGCGAGGCGGTAGAAGACGTTGTTGCCGTCCCGTCGCGACACGACGAGACCGGCATTGCGGAGGACCGTCAGGTGCTGACTCATGTTCGGCACCTGGCAGGCGACGTCACGCGACAGGTCGCTGACCGACCGCTCCCCTGCGGCCAGCGTCTCGAGGACACACAGCCGTTTGGGATCCGCCAGGGCCCGGGCGACCGCCGCGGAGTGCGTGCGATCAAGCTCGGAGGAAACGGTCGTGACGGTCATGCCGTGAGTCTCTCACTATTTGCGCAATCGCGCAAGTGGTTCGCGGGAGGCGCGCCGCGCCCGGCCGAGCACGCCGACCGCACCAAGGTGGTCACCTGTGACTCCGGGGCACGTTAGAGCCGGATCCGGGCGGCCGCGCGCGCCTGGGGAGGGCCGACCCGCGCCGGATCGAGCGTGGATCCGGGCTTGATCGCACACCAGGAGCGTTCGGGGCGGTCGATCCGCGCCAGGAACTGCTCTAGCGTGCCCCGGAGTCAGATCTGGGCAGGTCCCGGCGCCGGGCGGCCCGTCCCCGGCTGCCGGTGTGGTCACCTACCAACCCGGGTGGTACTGGAGCAGGATCGACGCGGCGCTCACCGCCGATCGCGGTCACCGCGACCTGGCTTGAGCGTGGGACCGGGCTCGAAGGCGATCCAGCGGCGCTCAGCGACCGTCGCGAAGCGCGGATCCATGGCCTAACACCACCCCGGTTGGTAGATGGACTGATGGACGGGTGGCGCGGCGGCGGGTGCCCCGGTGACCTAGGATGCGGCCATGCCCGATGCCAAGCCGATGGCGCTGGATGGCCAGGGGCGCCTGCTCGCGGCCGGTGGTCTGAGCACCGCTGGACCGGTTCGGCTCACGCTCGACCAAGCCGGGTTCACCGTCAGCCTGTCGTCCTCGGCTCCCCTGTCCGCGGCCTACCGTGACCTGGCCGCGATCGCCGTGCAGCCCGGAGCCGCGCTGCTTCAGTTGGGCGACGGACCGGGCGCCGTGCGGGTCATCCTGGAGCAGTTCGGCGACCGCCTGGGCACCGTGATCGGGGAACTGCGCCAGCGGCGTGCCCGGCAGCGCCTGTCCGATCGCCTCGTGCAGCTGCCGGACGATCCGCTGCCAGCGATCGAGTATCGCCGCGGCGACGAGCACGGCGTGGGCCTGCTCGCCATCCAGCCCTGGGCCCTCGAGTTGCTGCCGTTCGATGAGCGGCGCCCGCTGCATCACGTCCGTCGCGCCGATATCGGGTCGGTGGAAGGCGATCTCGCCACGGGCAGCGTGCGGATCTCGGTCGGAGACGCGACCGAACCAGCCGGGGCGGCACCGATCCTCGAGTTGCTCGGCCTGGGGGCGGCAGTCGTCCGCCACGCGGCGGACGTGACGGCCCTGCGCGACGGCGCGTCCATCGACGCATCGACGCTCGTGGCCGGCCTCCTGCCCGATGCCCCGTTCGCGACGCGCACGCACCTCGGGCAGCGACTCGTGGATGGGCGGCCCGCGCCATGGGGCGACCTGGGGGAGGACGCGGGCCTGCTCGAAACAGCCGTCCTGTCCGAGCCGACCTTCGCCGCCAGCTACCGCACGCTGCGCGCTCGGGGCGGGCCGGCGCCGGTGACCTGGTTCGCCATGGCCCCCACCAAGCCGGGAGGCACCGAGCGAAAGGCATGGTTCCTCGTCGCGCTGCCGGGCAACCTGGTGGCCCTGGAGCTGGTCAGCGAGGGCGCCCACGCGACGTACTGCTTCCGCGTCGCTCCACGCGCCACCTACGACGGGCGGCCACCCTCGGTCGGCGACCCAGCGCTGGACGCCGCCGTGAGCGCCATCTCGGCGGCGCTCATCGACGCCCGCTTCCTGCGCGAGCCCATGGCCCTGCCCGCCGACCAGCTGGCGGCCGCTCGCTACCTGCGGTACCGGCTCGCCCTGGCCGCGCTGCCCAGCCTGGCCGAAGCCAGACGGCGCTTCGTGGCGCGCCTGGTCCACACCGACGACGCCACCTGGACTGCGGCGCTCGATGATCTGGTCGCGTGGCACACGACGGCCCGGGACGAAGCCGCCGAGTGGCCCGGTCGCGCGGCGCAGGAGGCAGCCGTCCTGGCCGCCGGCGGCGAGGACGATGGCGCCGATGGCGATAGGGCCCCGGCCGACGGGGGGACCCATCCAGCCGAGCCCGACCGACCGCCCCCGACCGCCTGAGCCAGAGGAGCACGATGCCGACCTTCAAACACCCCTGTCCCCACTGCGGCAAGTGGATCGAACGCGATGTCGCCGCGTGCCCCTACTGCGGCGCGGCCGACCCGTTCGCACCGGGCCGCTGCCCCGCCTGCCGCCGCGTCATCGACGACCCCGCGTGGATCAGCTGTCCGGCGTGCGGGACGTCGCTCAAGCCCGCGGCGGGGGCGACGGCTGAGCCCGGCACCACGGCAAGCGCGGCGCCATCGACCGCACCTCCCGCCGTGGCCGCGCCGGGTGCGGCCGCTCCGACCCCCACCCCGACGTGTTCCGGTTGTGGCGCGCCGCTGCCGGTCGGGGCCCGGTTCTGTACCGTCTGCGGGACGCTCGCGCCGGGCGTCTGATCGCTACGCGGCGACCGGCTTGCCGCAGTTGCCGCAGAAGCGAACACCGGTCGCGAGGTCCTGACCGCACGAGGCACATTTCGCCTGGCCGGTGGGCGTGCCGCAGTTCGAGCAGAACTTCTCCGAGCCGACCGGCTTGCCGCAGTTGGTGCACACGGTGGACCGGGCCGCCAGGTCGCCGGAGAAGACCTGCTGGTTCTGCATGGCCTGCTGCATCTGGCTGCGCTCGACCGAGGCGCGCTCGGCTTCCATCTCGGCGGCCAGCTTGGGGGCGTCATCGACGCACAGGCCACGGTCCTCGTTCCAGCACGTCTCGTCGACCCACTTGCTGTCGCGGGGGCAGCGCTTGAAGAGCGGCATGATCTCGTTGGCCGCCTTCTTGAGCGCCTCGTCGCGAGCGCCACGGTCCATGAAGTCCTTGGCCCCACGCGTGGCGCTCGAGGCGCCCCACAGGCCGCCGATCAACTGGCTCGCGCCACCGAGCAGGGAGCTGGCACTGCCTATGGCCGAGCGCTGGAACTCGCTCCGATACCCGCTGCCGCAGATGTCGCAGACGAACTCGAACTGGTAGCCGTTCTCATCGGAGAGATCACGGTAGTTGTTGGTGAACGGCGTGAACCCGGGCATGTTCAACCCCTGCTGGCCTGGTCGCCGGCGATCCGCCGGCTGGTGGCGGCCACCCAGGTCGGCCGCGCCCGCATCCTACACAGATGGACGACCCGGCGCCGTGGGTCGGGCGGCACCGTCGGTCGACCTATGGCGTGTCCAGCAGCCGGGCCACGCCAGACGACACGGATGAGGCGCCGCCAAGCACCGTGATGGCCGCGGGCGCGAGGCGGCGCACCTCGGCGAGGGTCTCGGCCGGCACGGCGTCGGGGTTGGTCAGGATCATGGGCACGCCCGCGAGGCCGGCCGCGACGGCGCCCGAGAGCGCGTCGGGGAAGGCCGTCCCGGCCGCCAGGAAGGCGCTCGGGGCACCGCCGGGGAACGCCCAGGCGCTGACGGCGGCGGCCGTGGCGTAGCGGTTCGCGCCGGCCAGCCGGGTCACCGGCACGCCCAGGAGGGCGTGGATCTGATCGGCCACCGCGGTCGACACGCTCGACGTGCCGCCGGGCACCACGACCAGGGGCGGCGCCAGCCGCAGGAGCTCGGCCCGTGTGCTGGCCGGCAGGCTGGTGGGCGACGTCAGCAGGACCGGCACATGGAGGTGGCCCGCCACGGCGGCGACCGCCAGGGCGTCGGGGAACGCCGCGCCGCTGGCCACGAACACGAGCGGCACCGCGCCGCCGCCCGGGAACACGGCCGCACTCACGGCCGCCGCCGTGGCGTATCGATCCGCCCCGGCCAGCGGCGTCAGGGCGCCGGTCGTGTACGTCCGGAGCTGATCCCGGACCGCCTGTGAGATCGCCCCGAGGCTGCCCAGGACCGCGATCCGCTGCGGATGGAGCCGTGTGAGCTCGGCCGCCGTGGGCGGCGGGATGGCCGAGGTCGACACCAGGAGGACGGGGCCACCCTGGGTCGCGGCCGCGGGTGCGGCGGAGAGCGCGTCGGGGAAGGCGAGGCCACTCGCGATGTAGACCACCGGCACGTCCGGCGCGAAGGTCGCCGCGCTGACCGCCGCCGCCGTGGCATACCGGTCGGGGCCGGACAGGCGGGTCGTGGTCAGGCGAGTCACGCCCGCCGGGAGGGCCAGCGCCCCGCCGCTGTAGTAGGCCGCTGCCTGGTGCTTGAGGTAGCCGCCGTCATCGTCGGCGCTGTAGGACGCGGTCGTGTTGCCGTTGATGGGCGCCGGGTTCGTCACCCCATCCCCGTCGGCGTCGCAGGCACAGGTCGTGCCCCCGGCGCCACCGCCGAAGAGGAAGGCGATGACACCCGCGTTGGCGTAGGCCGCGAGGTGGGCCGCCGATGAGGCGCCCAGGAGCCACTCCGGCCGGTTGTCCTGATAGTGGCCCCAGGTGTCGTCCATGGCGGCCATGACGGTGTTGCCCTCGGGGATCTGCCAGGAGATCAGGCGCAGCCGAGTGGCCGTCGAGAAGTCTCCGAGGTAGCGCACGTGGTTGGCGAAGTCCGCCGCGTCCCACCAGGATGCCCCGCCGTCCCCGTAGATGGCCTGCTTGAACGCGGCGTCACGATCGGAGAACTCGGTGAAGGACACGTCGAAAGCGGTGCCGAGCGAGCGGTAGAAGGCGGTCGAGCGGGCCGCCAGGGCGTCGATCTGAGCGCCCGTCCAGGTGCTCGAGCCGGAGAAGGGATCCTGGTTGGTGCCCCACCACGACAGGTGGTAGCCGATCAGCACGTTCGGCGCGTAGCGATCGCGCAGCCGGACGACCGCCTGGGCGAAGCCGGCCAGGGTGTTGGGCAGGCCCGCCAGCTCGGCGAGCCCGGTGGTCGAGACCTGCACGGGCACGAGCGTGGCGTCGTCCTTGGTGCCGGTGGACTGCTCGGCATAGCCCCACATGTCCGGTTCGACCTGGAGCACGACCGGCGTGGACGCATCGGCCCGCTGCATGAAGGCCCGCATATCCTTCCAGAAGGCGGTCATCGTGGCGGTGTTCTTGAGGTTGCCCAGGTCGCCGGTGTACTCGCCCTGGGCGTTGCCCGGCTTGGACTGGCGCAGCATGTAGTAGCTGAAGACGGGCACGATGCCGTGCGCCGCCGACTCGCTGACGTACATCGAGACGAAGGTCCCGTTGGTGTTCCACGTCTGCCAGCCCTCGCCGGTATTGACGCCACCGGCGAGGTACTGGTAGCGCAGCTGGAAGGGCGCCACCGACTGGAGGCTGGCGGCCCCGCCCGGTGCGTCGGCCAGCCCCAGGGCCAGGTCGGTGAGGGGCCAGCCCGTCGGCAGGGCGGGCAGTCCCGGGGTCGTCGCCGCCACCGGCGGGGCGGCCCTCAGCCCGATCGGGGCAAGGACGGCCGCGGCGGCCAGCAGGCTCAAGAGGCGGCGGAGCATGGTGCGCTGGCGACCGGCGGGCACGTCCCGCAGGCTGCGGGCAACCGCTCGCCGCGTCAACTCGCCCGGTCGTCCCGCGAGGCCCGGACCATCGGCCTGCGATACTGGTCGCGATGGCCGACCGGACGACCCACGACGTCACGCTGGCCGACATCGAGGCGGCGGCGGCCCTCCTCCGCGGCAAGGTCCACCTGACGCCCATGCTCGCTTCGCGCACCGCGGCGGCGATCGTGTCGCGCGCGACGGGGACCAGGCCCGGGGCAGGCGGCCCGGCCGGCCGCGCCCTGGCCGGCACGAACCTGGACGAGCCCAGGGTCTTCATCAAGGCCGAGCATCTGCAGCTCACCGGCTCCTTCAAGCCGCGCGGCGCGACCAACCGGGTCGCCGCCCTCACCGTCGACGAGCGGCGCCGCGGCGTGATCGCCCTGTCGGCCGGGAACCACGCCCAGGCGGTGGCGCTCGCGGCTGCGCGTGCCGGCGTGGCCAGCACGGTCGTGATGCCCGAGGGTGCATCCCGCTCCAAGGCCGCGGCCGCGGCGGCGTACGGCGCGGAGGTCGTGCTGTTCGGCGAGCACGTCGGCGAAAGCCTCGAACGGATGCACGCGATCGAGCGCGAGCGCGGCCTGACCTACCTGCCGCCGTTCGACGACCCCCTCGTCATCGCCGGCCAGGGAACGGTCGGCCTGGAGATCGCCGACCAGCTCCCGGAGGTCGATGTGGTCGTGGTCGGCATCGGCGGCGGCGGGCTCATCAGCGGGGTCGCCTCGGCCCTCAAGCGGCGACGCCCGGCTGTCCGCATCTACGGCGTCGAACCGGAACGCAGCAACGCGGTGACGCTGGGCCTCGCGGCCGGCCACCCGGTGACGATCCAGCCCGTCTCGATCGCCGATGGACTCGGCGCTCCGTTCGCGGGCGAGTGGACCATCCCGATCATCGCCCGCTTCGTGGAGGACGTGATCCTGCTCGACGAGGCCACGATCGCGGCCGGCATGGCCTTCGCCCTGGAGCGCATGAAGCAGCTGCTGGAACCTGCCGGCGCGGCGGCCCTGGGCGCCCTCCTCACGGGCCGCATCCCGGTGCGCGATGGCGACACGGTCTGTGTCGTCGCTTCGGGCGGGAACGTCGACCTCGCCCGTCTGCCCGACATGCTTTCGCTGGCGGCGCCCCTGCCCTGAGGGGTGGCGACGGACGGCCCGCCTGGAGACCGGTCGACAAGAGGTCGACGCGATGAGGCCGGAAGGTGCGATCCGCGACGAGTCGACGTCCGGACCGTCCGTCGGCGGCACTGTGGCGGCGGGCGGGCACCTCGTCGAGCCGTACCTTGGTCGTCCGTCGGGTCAGTGCCGCCTGTCACCGCCCGCCCGGTCAGTCGAGGCCGAGGTCGTCCATCCGGCCTTCGTCGAAGCCCACGTGGTGGGCCAGCTCGTGCTGGAGGGTCCGCCGCACCTGGGCCGCCAGCTCGTGCGGGTCCGGGTAGTCGGTTTCCAGCGGGACACGGTAGAGCGTGATCTTGTTGGGGAAGGGCACCTCGTCCGCGCCCCAGGCCACGAGCGGCGTGCCCTCATACAGGCCGTACAGGGTCTCGTTGGCGGCCAGGTGCTGGTCACGGCGTTCCTCGCGGGTCGGCTCGTCGGCGATGACGATGGCGACACGGTCAAGGAGCCGGCGGAGCGGCGGCGCCAGACCGTCGATGGCCGCCTCGACGGCACGCTCGAACGGGTCGAGTGGCGCGTCGTCCAGCCCTGACGCCGGCATCCATGCGCCGGCCGCCCGTCGGTCGGGATGGCGTCGCGCCTGGGAGCCGCGGCGACGGATGGGCATGGGCCGGGACGGAGCCTCCTGGAGCCGCTGGACAGCCGGGCCGACGGCCCTGCCTATCCTATGCGGCGTGACCCCGACCCACGACCGAGCGCTGGAGACGACCCTCACGGCGATCCCCGAGACCTTCATCGTGACCGTCGACACCGGGGACCGGCTGAATGTCCTGGACTGGGGCGGCCCGCCAGAGGCCGACCTGCCGGCCCTCGTGCTGGTCCACGGCCTTTCGGCCACCGGGTGGACCTGGGCGCCGATCGCCCGCCGGCTCACGGGCCAGACGCGAGTCGTCGCCCCGGACCTGCGCGGTCACGGCCTCTCCGAGTCCCCGCGTACTGGCTACGACCTGGAGTCGCTGGCGTACGACGTGCTGACCGTGGTGACCGCCATGGGCATGGGACCCGACGGTGACGGGCGGCCGGTGGTGGTCGCCGGCCACGGCTTCGGCGCCATGGTGGCCGGCACCGCGGCGGCGCTTCGGCCGTCCACAGTGACCGGCCTCGCCTTGATCGACGGGGGGTGGGAGGACATCGGCGAGGCGACGGGCATGGACGCCGACGAGATGCTGCGCAGCCTGGCCGACCC